>NZ_LFKY01000042.1:0-380000 GCF_028128965.1 Bradyrhizobium sp. CCBAU 25338 | reverse complement strand
CGCTTTCTTTAAAGGATGGCTGCTTCTAAGCCAACCTCCTGGTTGTTTTGGGATTTCCACATCCTTTCCCACTTAGCCACGAATTAGGGGCCTTAGCTGTAGGTCCGGGTTGTTTCCCTCTCCACGACGGACGTTAGCACCCGCCGTGTGACTCCCGGATAGTACTCTCAGGTATTCGGAGTTTGGTTGGGTTTGGTAAGACGGTAAGTCCCCCTAGCCCATCCAGTGCTCTACCCCCTGAGGTATTCATCCGAGGCGATACCTAAATATCTTTCGCGGAGAACCAGCTATTTCCCAGTTTGATTGGCCTTTCACCCCTAACCACAAGTCATCGGAGCCTTTTTCAACAGGCACCCGTTCGGTCCTCCAGTGAGTGTTACCTCACCTTCAACCTGCTCATGGCTAGATCACTAGGTTTCGGGTCTAATACAACGAACTTGGCGCCCTATTCAGACTCGCTTTCGCTACGCCTTCGCCTATCGGCTTAAGCTTGCTCGTTAAATTAAGTCGCTGGCCCATAATACAAAAGGTACGATGTCACCCAGAACGAATCTTGAGCTCCATCTGTTTGTAGGTGTCCGGTTTCAGGTCTATTTCACTCCCCTCGTCGGGGTGCTTTTCACCTTTCCCTCACGGTACTAGTTCGCTATCGGTCGCTGAGGAGTACTTAGGCTTGGAGGGTGGTCCCCCCGTGTTCAGACAGGATTGCACGTGTCCCGCCTTACTCGTGGATACATCATCGCATTACTCGTACGGGGCTATCACCCTCTAAGGCCCAGCTTTCCTGACTGGTTCCGATTGTCTTTGATGTATCACTGGCCTGGTCCGCGTTCGCTCGCCACTACTAACGGAGTCTCTGTTGATGTCCTTTCCTCCAGGTACTTAGATGTTTCAGTTCCCTGGGTTTGCTTGAAACCTCCTATGTATTCAGAAGTCTCATACCTTCTCTTGATAACCGGAAATCCAAAACCTTGCGGTCATGGTCCCGATCATTTCTGGTCAAACCCCAAAACCTAAGGTCTTGGAGTTCCGGCTATCGAAGGTGGGTTTCCCCATTCGGAAATCCGCGGATCAAAGCTTCTTCGCAGCTCCCCACGGCTTATCGCAGCGTAGCACGTCCTTCATCGCCTCTCAGCGCCAAGGCATCCACCGAACACCCTTAAGGCACTTGATTGCTCTCATTATCAATGTCCACACACTCGGCAGAATGTTGTCTGCAGAATTACCTTGCGGCACGCGCCCTCGATGAACGCTATCTGCAGCCGGACATTGACTAGAAAGACCAGCTTGCTTCGTAAGATCGTTCCGATAGCGAGGCGGTCAAGCTTCGCTAAAAGGATCATTTACAACTCGCTCATCTCTCAGACGCAGCCTTGTGAGCTACACTGAAAGGCGCGCGAGCGCCGAAATGATCCGGAGATAATGAAGTCTCGCGCAGATATTCTCCGCACGATCCAACTCGGATCGATCTCCTCTTTACGATGTCAGAAATCACGCAGCTTACTGTCCATCCGGACTAGCAAGTGCGAAGTGATGTTTCGCGGACGACGGCACAGGATCTCGGTGATCAAACCATCTGGTGGAGCCAGACGGGATCGAACCGACGACCTCATGCTTGCAAAGCACGCGCTCTCCCAGCTGAGCTATGGCCCCGTAACCAGAAGACGAATGCACACTCGATGAAAGTGGTGGGCCTGGGAAGACTTGAACTTCCGACCTCACGCTTATCAAGCGCGCGCTCTAACCAACTGAGCTACAAGCCCCTAACGCATATCCAGTCAAGGACCAGGGATCTGCAAGCCTGCAGCCCCAGCGCGTGTTCGTCCGCGAAGAAAGAGAAACGAAGACGGCGAAATCCCGCCAATGCAGCTCAACGATCTGGCGATCTGTTGGCCACTGATGTTTCTAAAACGATCCGATAGTGAGCGTGAGCTCGCTGAAGGATCATCCTTAGAAAGGAGGTGATCCAGCCGCAGGTTCCCCTACGGCTACCTTGTTACGACTTCACCCCAGTCGCTGACCCTACCGTGGCCGGCTGCCTCCCTTGCGGGTTAGCGCACCGTCTTCAGGTAAAACCAACTCCCATGGTGTGACGGGCGGTGTGTACAAGGCCCGGGAACGTATTCACCGTGGCGTGCTGATCCACGATTACTAGCGATTCCAACTTCATGGGCTCGAGTTGCAGAGCCCAATCCGAACTGAGACGGCTTTTTGAGATTTGCGAAGGGTCGCCCCTTAGCATCCCATTGTCACCGCCATTGTAGCACGTGTGTAGCCCAGCCCGTAAGGGCCATGAGGACTTGACGTCATCCCCACCTTCCTCGCGGCTTATCACCGGCAGTCTCCTTAGAGTGCTCAACTAAATGGTAGCAACTAAGGACGGGGGTTGCGCTCGTTGCGGGACTTAACCCAACATCTCACGACACGAGCTGACGACAGCCATGCAGCACCTGTGTTCCAGGCTCCGAAGAGAGGGTCACATCTCTGCGACCGGTCCTGGACATGTCAAGGGCTGGTAAGGTTCTGCGCGTTGCGTCGAATTAAACCACATGCTCCACCGCTTGTGCGGGCCCCCGTCAATTCCTTTGAGTTTTAATCTTGCGACCGTACTCCCCAGGCGGAATGCTTAAAGCGTTAGCTGCGCCACTAGTGAGTAAACCCACTAACGGCTGGCATTCATCGTTTACGGCGTGGACTACCAGGGTATCTAATCCTGTTTGCTCCCCACGCTTTCGTGCCTCAGCGTCAGTATCGGGCCAGTGAGCCGCCTTCGCCACTGGTGTTCTTGCGAATATCTACGAATTTCACCTCTACACTCGCAGTTCCACTCACCTCTCCCGAACTCAAGATCTTCAGTATCAAAGGCAGTTCTGGAGTTGAGCTCCAGGATTTCACCCCTGACTTAAAGACCCGCCTACGCACCCTTTACGCCCAGTGATTCCGAGCAACGCTAGCCCCCTTCGTATTACCGCGGCTGCTGGCACGAAGTTAGCCGGGGCTTATTCTTGCGGTACCGTCATTATCTTCCCGCACAAAAGAGCTTTACAACCCTAGGGCCTTCATCACTCACGCGGCATGGCTGGATCAGGGTTGCCCCCATTGTCCAATATTCCCCACTGCTGCCTCCCGTAGGAGTTTGGGCCGTGTCTCAGTCCCAATGTGGCTGATCATCCTCTCAGACCAGCTACTGATCGTCGCCTTGGTGAGCCATTACCTCACCAACTAGCTAATCAGACGCGGGCCGATCTTTCGGCGATAAATCTTTCCCCGTAAGGGCTTATCCGGTATTAGCACAAGTTTCCCTGTGTTGTTCCGAACCAAAAGGTACGTTCCCACGCGTTACTCACCCGTCTGCCGCTGACGTATTGCTACGCCCGCTCGACTTGCATGTGTTAAGCCTGCCGCCAGCGTTCGCTCTGAGCCAGGATCAAACTCTCAAGTTGGACTTGAACTTTGAACCGGCTGATCACAACGTTTGACGAGGTCCCACCATTTTTCGCCGACCGAAGTCGACGAGCTGCCCGCGATTCACATCGCTGGCAACGATGGTGTAACCTTTAAACGTGTACCGCCGAAGTCTTTCGTCCGGTCTCGATCAGAAAAGCCGAGGCTTCTCAGAAGCGAGACCCGCAAGGACTCCGCCGTCCACGTTTCTCTTTCTTCATCTTCACTTGTCAAACAGCCCGGGACCGCGGAGGCCCCAACCTTCCAGAGTGGAAGGGTTCCGATACCCTTACCGACGAAGAATGACTCCAACCGACTGGTGTCGATTGTTGTGTCACTCAACAAGGTGAGGAGCATCAGTGGCGCGTTCGCTCGCCTTGGTCAGTGACCCGGCGGCGCCGCGCTCAGTGGTTGGGGTTATAGTCCCCACCGATCGGGATTGTCAACGCCCATCGTCAACAAATCGTCGCACAGTGGATCGTCGGAAAAAATCACACGATTACAGACCGTTAGCGGGACGCAGAGCGGGCGCGCCGACCCCGCGCGAAGAAAAAACTGAAAAAAAGTTTGGGGCCCTGGGGGCTCCGGAGGGGCTCCAGAGGCGGCTTGCAGCGCCGCTCCGGGGAAGCCCCTCGCGCCGGCTTCTTGAGGAAGTTTTTTCCATACTTGGCGCCGTACTTGAGCCACAATCCCGCGGCGTTCTGGTAAGAGACGAGCTTGAATCGCGGGGATGCCGTGGGGGCTGCCGGCGATTTTCATGGGGTCAGGGGAAGGCATCTTGCAGATGACGCGGCCTTCCTTCGACGTTCGAAAGACATCGAGAGAGCTTCATCCGTCCAGTTGTTCGTAATTTCGGCCGGCCCTGTTCCGGGGCTTTCTGAGCGCGGGCGCCTGTGCGGCTTGCCTTTTCCGGCGATCCCCGTTCAAGAGGGCGGCCAGGGACAAGGTTCGAAGCTGGCTTTCTTGGGTCGTTGATTGGGGGACTTGGGTTGAGCCACAGGACGTCACGCGGCACCTACGGGCGTGAGACCGGGATCATCGATCTCGGCCACGAGCCGCCGCTGTCCGTCGATGGGTCTGAAGCCGCCGTGATCGACCGCCGCCGCGTCTCGGTGCAATGGTTCAGCGGGACAATTCTGACCGGACTCTGCGGCGCGGCCCTGATCGGCGGCGCCGTTTTCGCATCGCTCGACGGCGAGATGACCTTCGCCAAGGTACCGGAGCGGGTCGAAGGCGCCTTGCGCGGAGCGTTCGGCGCCGCCGATCGCGCCGCCACGCTGCACAAGAGCGACCGGCTGCCGCCGCCGAGCGAATCCACCGCCTCGCGCAACATCATGCGCGTCTCGACGGTCGCCCGCGTCGGCAACCGTGACGTGATGCGGGTTCGCCCCTTCGTCCGGATCGCCGGCAACCTCTCGATGACGACGAGCGACCTGTCGGCGAAGATCCCGCCGTTCAACGCCCAGCGCCTGCTCACCGATGTCGGCTCCGATCCGAAGACGGCGTCCGACGATCCCAACAATCCGGAAGCCGTCGAGCCCGACGCGGAGGTGTCCTTCGTCACCAAGGATCTGTCGTCGGTGCTGCCGAAGGCCAAGATTTCCGCGGTGGTGGCGCTCGACGACATCCTGATGCGGGTCCGCGATGCCGCCAACTGGCGCGGCAATGGCGGGGTGCGCTACGCCTCGCTCGCCAATGCCACAGCCGACGTCTCCGGCACGACCGGCCCGTCCGACATCAAGATGGCCTACGCCGCCGAGGCGTCGTCGTCCGATCCCTATGCCGGTTTCGAGACGCGCGTGGTGCCGGAGAACGTCACGCTGCTGCCCAAGACCAAGGAGCAGATCACCGGCGGCAATCCCAACGGGGAGCGCGTCCATCTGGTCAAGAAGGGCGACAGCGTCGGCTCCGTGCTGCGCGATCTCGGCGCGACGGCTGACGAGATCAGGGCGATCACCGCAACGCTCGGCCCGCGCGGCCGCGACGGCGGCCTCAAGGAAGGCGAGAAACTCCGCATCCTGATGGCGCCCTCAAGCCCCGGCGCCCGGCTCCAGCCCTATCGCGTCGTGGTTGCAAACGATACCGTGGTGGAGGCGATCGCGGCGCTGTCCGATCTCGGCAAGTACGTCGCCGTCGACGTCTCCAGCATGAACACCGTCGCCGACGCCGCGGCCAACGCCAACAGCGAAGACGATGACGAGGATGACGGCAGCGGCGTGCGGCTGTACCAGAGCATCTACGAGACGGCGATGCGCAACAAGGTCCCGATGCCCGTCATCGAGGACATGATCAAGATCTACTCCTACGACGTCGATTTCCAGCGCAAGGTGCAGCCCGGAGATTCCTTCGACGTGTTCTACGCCGGCGAGGACGAAGGCGTGACGTCGAGCGAAAAGAACGAGGTGCTGTTCGCCTCCCTCACCGTCGGCGGCGAGACCAAGAAATACTACCGCTACCAGAGCCCCGACGACGGCGTCGTCGACTACTACGACGAGACCGGCAAGAGCGCGAAGAAGTTCCTGGTCAGAAAGCCCGTCAACAACGCCATCATGCGCTCGGGCTTCGGCGGCCGCCGCCACCCGATCCTGGGCTACGTGAAGATGCATACCGGCGTCGACTGGTCCACCGCCTACGGCACGCCGATCTTCGCCTCCGGCAACGGCATGATCGAGAAGGCCGGCCCCGAGGGCGGCTACGGCAAGTACATCCGCATCAAGCACGCCAACGGCTACGAGACCGCCTACGGCCATATGTCGGCCTTCGCCAAGGGCATGGAGCCCGGCAAGAAGGTACGGCAGGGCCAGGTGATCGGCTTCGTCGGCTCGTCGGGCCTGTCGACCGGCCCGCACGTCCATTACGAGATCCTGGTCAACGGCCGCTTCGTCGACCCGATGCGCGTGAAGCTGCCGCGCGGCCGTTCGCTCGAGGGCCCGATGCTGGCCAGCTTCGAGAAGGAGCGCGACCGGCTCGACGGCATGATGAGCGGCCGCGGCGGCGCCATCGCCCGCATGTCGGACGCCACCGGCGGACCGCTGCAGGTCACCAACCGCTAAGTCGGGAATCGGCCGCCCCGGCGGACATCTCTAAACACGATCCGAATTCGACGTCGTCGTCCGAGGCCGCTTTGCGGCGTTACAACGTCAAGTTTCGTTTGCCAAAGCGGCATGAGGAGCGAATACTTCCCAAAAACGGGAGGTCTCGCCATGAACAACAGGCTCGCCTGCGCAGCCTTGGTCGCTGCGCTGTTATCCGCCACGAGCCTATCGGCTGAGACCTTGCCGGCAACTTGGGAGGTCACCAAGCTCGTCCCGGGCTCGACATTCCACGGCGTGCACGGGCTCGCTGTCGACAAGGCCGGCCATCTGTTTGCCGGCAGCGTCGCGGGCGCGACGCTCTACGAGGTCGACATGGCGGGCAGTAGCGCCAAGGTTGCAATCCCGGCACCGGTCGGAATGGCCGACGACATCGCGTTCGCGCCCGACGGCACCATGGCCTGGACCGGATTCCTCGCCGGCGATCTCTATGCGCGCAAGGGCGACGGCCCGATCAGGAAGCTTGCTTCCGGCCTTCCCGGCATCAACTCGCTCGCCTTCCGCAAGGACGGCAGGCTGTACGCCACCACCGTCTTCCTCGGCGACGCGCTCTACGAGATCGACGTCGAGGGCGTCAAACCGCCGCGCCAGATCATGGAGAAAATGGGCGGCCTCAACGGCTTCGAGTTCGGTCCCGACGACAAGCTCTACGGTCCGCTCTGGTTCAAGGGCCAGGTCGCGAAAGTCGACGTCGACAAGGCCGAGCTGACCGTCGTTGCCGACGGCTTCAAGGTCCCGGCCGCCGTGAACCTCGATTCCAAGGGGAATCTCTTCGTGGTCGACACCGCGCTCGGCCAGCTCGTCCGGGTCGATCCCAAATCGGGTGCCAAGACCATGGTCGCCCAGCTGAAGCCATCGCTGGACAATCTCGCCATCGACGACAAGGACCGCATCTACGTCTCCAACATGGCCGACAACGGCATCCAGGAGGTCGACCCGGCGACCGGCCAGGCCAAGCAGATCATCATCGGCAAGCTCGCTTTGCCCGGCGGCATCGGCGTCACCTCGGAGAACGGCAAGGACACGATCCACGTCGCCGACGTGTTCGCCTATCGTACGGTGGACGGTGCGACCGGCGAGGTCACCGAAAAGACGCGCATGCACGCCGCCGGCGTCACGCTCGAATATCCGATGAGCGCGACGGCGAAGGGCAACGACGTGGTCCTGTCGAGTTGGTTCACCGGCACCGTGCAGGTGATCGACGGCAAGACCGGCGCAACGCGCGACATGCTGCACGACTTCAAGGCGCCGCATGACGCGGTCGTGCTCGCGGACGGCAGCATTCTCGTGGCCGAACTCGGCACCAAATCGCTGGTCAAGGTAAGCGGTGAGCACGGCAAGGATCGCACCACGCTGATCGGCGACCTCGAGGGGCCGGTCGGCCTCGTCGGTGGACCAGGCGGCGAGGTCTATGTCACCGAAGCCTTCGCCGGCGCCGTCTCCCGGATCGACAAGAACGGCGAAAAGACCGTGATCGCCAAGGACCTGAAAATGCCCGAAGGCATCGCACGGGCCCCCTCCGGCCAGCTGATCGTGGCGGAGGTCGGCGCCAAACGGCTGATCGAGATCGCGCCGGACAGCGGCAGGGTCACCGAGATCGCCGCCAACCTCCCGATCGGCCTGACAGGCGCGCCCGGCGGCCTGCCGACGCACATTCCGACAGGCGTCGCGGTCGGCGCAACGGGTGTCGTCTACTTCAGCTCGGACGTCGAGAACGCTATCTACAAGGTGGTGAAGAAGTAGCGTTCGCTGGCCGCGGAACCCGCAGGCGGATTTCCGGTTAGCTGACGGAAGCCGACCAGCAGGAGGATCGCCCATGACGCGCCTCTCACGCGACGATGTCGTCAAGGCCGTGGACCGGGCCGACGACGTCACCATTGCCCAGATCATCGGAACCGGCGCGACGGTCGAGGAACTCGCCGAAGCCCAGGCCTGGCTCGCCAATGACGAGCCCATGATCAACGACTTGCGCCCGCTGGCGCAGGGCCGGGTGCGCGAGCTGGTGGACATCCTGTCCGAGCTGGAAGAGGACGACGAGGAGGTTGGACCTGCCGAACCGGGCTCCGGGTCTGCTGTCGGTTAGAACAGGATGGCTTCACGTTGAATCGCTCGGCGCCATCGACCTCTCCCGCAAGCAAGCGGGAGAGGGAGCGCGCCCAACGCGCAAATCGACAGAGCAAAACGCCCCGGAGAGATTGCTCTCTCCAGGGCGGCTTATCCTTTCAGGCGACGAGCGCCAGCGCTCAGTTCAATTTCCGCTTCGTCACCGGCGCCTCGAACTGGGTGATCTCGGCGGTTCGCGGCGCCTTGCCGTTGAAGGTCAGCACGTTGCCTTCGGACGAGATCGCAACCGTGTCGCCGTCCTTGACATCGCCGGCGAGGATCATCTCGGCGAGCGGGTCCTGGAGGTGGCGCTGGATCACCCGCTTCAGCGGCCTTGCGCCATAGGCGGGATCCCAGCCCTTGGCGGCGAGCCAATCGCGGCCCGCAGCATCGAGCGTCAGCACGATCTTGCGATCGGTCAGCAGCTTCTGGAGCCGCGTGAACTGGATCTCGACGATCCGGCCCATCTCGCTCTTCTGCAAGCGGTGGAACAGGATGATCTCGTCGACGCGGTTGAGGAATTCGGGGCGGAAGTGCGCCCTCACCATTCCCATCACCTGCTCGCGCACGGCCGAGGTGTCCTCGCCCTCCGGCTGGTTCACCAAAAACTCCGAACCGAGATTCGAGGTCATGATGATCAGCGTGTTGCGGAAGTCGACGGTGCGGCCCTGACCGTCGGTCAGGCGGCCGTCGTCGAGCACCTGCAACAGGACGTTGAAGACGTCGGGATGCGCCTTCTCGATCTCGTCGAACAGCACGACTTGATATGGCCGGCGCCGCACCGCTTCGGTGAGCGCACCGCCCTCGTCATAGCCGACATAACCCGGAGGCGCGCCGATCAGCCGCGAGACCGAGTGCTTCTCCATGTATTCAGACATATCGAGGCGGACCATCGCGGTCTCGTCGTTGAACAGGTATTCCGCCAGCGCCTTGGTCAGCTCGGTCTTGCCGACGCCGGTGGGCCCTAGGAACATGAACGAGCCGGTCGGCCGGTTCGGGTCCTGCAACCCTGCGCGCGAGCGGCGCACGGCGGTCGCGACCGCACGCACGGCCTCGGCCTGCCCGACGACACGCTTGCCGAGCTGCTCCTCCATCTTGAGGAGCTTCTCCTTCTCGCCTTCCAGCATCTTGTCGACGGGCACGCCGGTCCAGCGCGAGACCACCTGCGCGATGTGGTTGGCGGTGACCGCCTCCTCCATCATCTCGCCGGAGTTCTCCTTGGCCTCGATGTCCGCGAGCTTCTTCTCGAGCTCCGGGATCCGGCCGTAGGCCAACTCGCCGGCCTTCTGGAATTCGCCGCGCCGCTGCGCGTTGGCGAGCTCGACACGCAAGCCGTCGAGCTCGGCCTTCAGCTTCTGCGCATCGGAGAGCTTGTTCTTCTCCGCGCTCCAGCGCGCCGTCAGCCCAGCAGACTTCTCCTCGAGGTCGGCAAGATCCTTCTCCAGGGTCTGCAGCCGGGTCTTGGAGCCGGGATCGCTTTCCTTCTTCAACGCTTCCTGCTCGATCTTGAGCCGGATGATCTCGCGGTCGAGCGAATCCAGCTCTTCCGGCTTGGAATCGACCTGCATCTTCAGCCGCGCCGCGGCCTCGTCCATGAGGTCGATCGCCTTGTCAGGCAGGAAGCGGTCGGTGATGTAGCGGTTGGACAGGGTCGTGGCGGCGACGAGCGCGGAATCGGTGATCCGCACGCCATGGTGCTGCTCGTATTTGTCCTTCAAGCCGCGCAGGATCGAGATGGTATCCTCGACCGAGGGCTCGCTGACGAAGATCGGCTGGAAGCGCCGCGCCAGCGCGGCGTCCTTCTCGACGTGCTTCTGATACTCGTCGAGCGTGGTCGCGCCGATGCAGTGCAGCTCGCCGCGGGCGAGCGCAGGCTTGAGCAGGTTGGAGGCGTCCATCGCGCCGTCGCCCTTGCCGGCGCCGATCAGCGTGTGCATCTCGTCGATGAACAGGATGAAGCTACCCTCGC
Organism: Bradyrhizobium sp. CCBAU 25338; assembly: GCF_028128965.1. Taxonomy (NCBI): domain Bacteria; kingdom Pseudomonadati; phylum Pseudomonadota; class Alphaproteobacteria; order Hyphomicrobiales; family Nitrobacteraceae; genus Bradyrhizobium; species Bradyrhizobium sp. CCBAU 25338. Next base: position 369,392 of record NZ_LFKY01000042.1, on the reverse strand, counting down.
TCCCGGTCACTTCCTGGAGCACGGCCTTCAGCCGCTCCTCGAACTCGCCGCGATATTTTGCGCCGGCGATCAGTGCGCCCAGGTCGAGCGAGAGCAGCTTCTTGTCCTTGAGGCTCTCCGGCACGTCGCCGTTGACGATGCGCAGCGCCAACCCTTCCGCGATCGCGGTCTTGCCGACGCCGGGCTCGCCGATCAGGACGGGGTTGTTCTTGGTCCGGCGCGAGAGCACCTGGATGGTACGACGGATCTCCTCGTCGCGGCCGATCACCGGATCGAGCTTGCCGTCACGCGCGGCCTGGGTCAGGTCGCGGGCATATTTCTTCAGCGCGTCATACGCGTTCTCGGCGGTCGCCGAATCCGCGGTCCGCCCCTTGCGCAGCGCCTCGATCGCCGCATTGAGGTTTTGCGGGGTGACGCCGCCCTTGTTCAGGATCGTGCCGGCCTCGCTGGTCTTCTCCAGCGTGAGGCCGAGCAGCAGCCGCTCCACGGTGACGAAACTGTCGCCGGCCTTCTCACCGGCCTTTTCGGCGGCATCGAAGGTGCGGGCGAGTTCGGGCGCCAGGTAGATCTGGCCCGCGCCACCGCCGGAAACCTTCGGCACCTTGCCGAGGGCGTCCTCGGTCGCCTTCAGAATTGCGCGGGAATTGCCGCCAGCGCGGTCGATCAGGCCGGCAGCGAGCCCCTCATTGTCGTCCAGGAGGACTTTCAGGAGATGCAGGGTGGAAAACTGCTGGTGGCCCTCGCGCATCGCGAGCGACTGCGCAGACTGGATGAAGCCCCTGGAGCGTTCGGTATACTTCTCGATGTTCATCTTTTCTGTCCCTCGGCCTGCCCTTGGGGCCCTCTCAGGCACCCCAATACGGCATCTTCATTGGGTTTCCGCTCACCGCATTGAGGTTTCTCAAGCGGGAACGGCCGTCTTTTTGCCGACGTTGCCGCCGGCCTGCGGCAGATGTGGGAAGCAAATTGCGGATGCGGAAGAGGCGAGTTCACAAATTCGTGCGCTCCTGGGCGGGCTTGGCGCTGGCGGGCCGAATCCCTTAAGTAGCGGCATGACAGCCAGCCACACTGCCGAGATCACCGGCCTCTATCGCTACCCGATCAAGGGCCTGACGCCGGAACACCTGTCGCGCGTCGCTTTGCGGGTCGGCCAGACCCTGCCAGCCGACCGCCGCTACGCCATCGAGAACGGTCCGAGCGGGTTCGACCCTGATGCGCCCGAGTGGAAGCCGAAGATCCAGTTTCTGATGCTCGCGCGCAATGAGCGGCTGGCCGAGCTCGACAGCCGGTTCGACGACGCCACCAATCTGTTGACCATCCGCAAGGACGGCCAAATCGTCGCCAGCGGCGATCTCGAGACCGCCGCCGGGCGCGCCGCCATTGAGGCCTATTTCAGCGAGAACTTTCAGCCGGAGTTGAAGGGCCCGCCCAAGGTTCTGTCCGGCCGCGACCACAGCTTCTCCGATGTCGCCCGCAAGGTCGTCTCCATCATCAATCTCGGCAGCGTCCGCGCGATCGAGACCATGCTCGGCGGCGCCGCCGTGCACCCCCTGCGCTTCCGCGCCAATCTCTACGTCAAGGGCTGGCCGGCCTGGTCGGAGCTCGAGCTGGTCGGCCAGACACTTGCGGTCGGGCCGGCCCGGCTGAAGGTGATCAAGCGCATCGTCCGCTGCCCCGCCACCAATGTCGATCCTGAAACCGCCAAGCGCGATCTCGAAATTCCGCCCACGCTCTCGCGCCATCTCGGCCACATGGATTGCGGCATCTATGCCGAGGTGATCGAAGGTGGCGAGATCGGCGTGGGCGATGCGGTTGCCGTGGAAGAGCCGAAACTCATCTAAGCTGCTGTAGGGCGGGCAAAGCGAAGCGTGCCCACCACCTCGTTCTCGAATGCTGGCCCTCCGTTGGTGGGCACGGCGCATGCGCGCCTTTGCCCACCCTACGAGTGCTCCCTCAATTCGGCATCACATACGCATAGATCCGGCCGCGCGAGACCGGCGCTTCGCGGACGCGGTTGCCGCTGTTGCCGGAGATCATGATCGGATTGCCCTGCGCATCGATGCCGGTGATGATGCCGACATGGCCGCCGCGGCGGCCGCGCGACATCACCGCGATGGCTCCGACCTGCGGGCCGGACACACGCGTGCCGTAACGCGCGAACGAGCTCGCCATGTCGGATCCGGTGCCCTGATGGCCGGTGTGCTGCAGCACCATGTTCATGAAGCGCGCGCACCACAGGCTGCCACGCCCGGTCGGATTGCCGCCGAGATAGCGGCGCGCCTCGGACACGAGGTTCGATCCGCCACTGAAGCCACCGCTCATGCCCGCACCGCCGGCGTTGGCATTCGGATCATAGCTCGCCTGGGTGTTGCCGAACCTGCTCGCCTGCAGCTGCGCCGCGCTACGCTCGAAGCGCGAGCTGCGGGCATGGTGCCGATAATGACGGTGGTGATGATGCCTGGCGTGATGCACGTAAGCATGCCGCTCTGCGCTATGACGATGATGCGGCCGTGCCGAGGCCGGAGAAACGAACGCGGCGACCGCCGCAAAGAAAAACGCCAGCGCGACAACACAACGCGACAGGCGGAACGCAAACAACTCAACCATTCTTCATCCTTCGTTACACCCCTACTTTCCGATCGGCCGGTGACGTGGCCGACATAGGTCAGGCCGTTAAGCCGCCCGATGTGGCGAGAAAAAGACACCGCGCCGGCGAATAGCTGCGATGATTTTGTATCGGTGCTGGTTCGATGCTGCCGCATTGCGGACAACAGCGTTAACTGCGATCCTGCAAAGACGGCTTGACAGAGGGAAAGAGTTAATGCCCCACGCCACGACAAGGGACGACGTCCGCATCTATTTCGAAGAGGCGGGTCAGGGAACGCCGATACTTTTCCTGCACGAGTTCGCGGCCGACTACACCAATTGGGAGCCGCAGATGCGCTACTTCTCACGCGGCCATCGCTGCATCGCCTATTCGGCGCGCGGCTACACGCCTTCGGACGTACCCGAAGGTGAAGTCTACACCTACACGCATTTCTACACCGATGCGCTCGCGGTGCTCGACCATCTCGGAATCGAGCGCGCGCATCTCGTCGGCCTGTCGATGGGCGCCTATTCGTCGCTCCAGATCGGGCTCAACGCCCCGCAGCGCGCGTTGTCGATGACGCTCGCCGGCGTCGGCTCCGGCTCGGAGATCGAGAACCTCGACAATTGGCGCCAGCAATGCCGCGCCAATGCCGAGCAGTTCGAGATATCAGGCTCTGTCGAAGTGGCAAAGATCACCCGCGAGGCGCCGAGCCGGATTCCCTTCCTGGTGAAGGACCCACGCGGCCACGCCGATTTCTATGCCGCGCTGGCACGGCACGATGCCAAGGGTTCGGCGCGCACGATGCGCGGATTCCAGGGCGGACGTCCCTCGATCTACACGATGACGGACGCGATCGCGAAGGTGGCAACGCCCGCGCTGATCATCTGCGGCGACGAGGACGATCCCTGCGTCGGGCCCAGCCTGTTCCTGAAGAAGCATCTGCCCGCGGCGGGCCTCGCGATGTTTCCGAAGTCGGGCCACGTGCTCAATCTCGAGGAGCCCGCGCTGTTCAACGAGGCGGTGGAGCGGTTCGTCACGCTGGTGGAAGCCGGACGCTGGCCGGTGCGCGATCCAAGGTCGCTGGCTCCACACTAGCCGTCATTCCGGGATGCGCCAGAGGCGCAGGCCCGGAATCCATCGGGCCGCAAACGCTGTGGCACGATGGATTCCGGGCTCGCGCTTTGCGCGCCCCGGAATGACGGAGAGATGCTATTTCCCCCCGCCCCTGCTCAGCAGGAACACCGCCTGTTCGCCGAACATGTTCCACACCCACCAGGGCAGGTTCAGCGGCACTGGGCGGCCGTAGAGATCGAGCGCGACGGAGCGCTCCATCTTGACGTTGATCTCGTCGCAGAGCTCGACGAAATCCTTGATGGTGCAGAAATGGATGTTGGCGGTGTCGTACCAGGTCGCCGGCAGGTTCTCCGTGCGCGGCATGTGGCCGCCGATCAGGAGCTGCAGCCGCATCTTCCAGAAGCCGAAATTCGGGAACGAGACGATGGCCCGACGGCCGATGCGCAACAGATTCTCCAGCACCACGCGCGGCTGCCGCGTCGCCTGCAGCGTCTGCGACAGGATCACGTAGTCGAAGGCGTCGTCGGGATAGTTGACGAGGTCGGTGTCGGCGTCGCCCTGCACGACCGCGAGCCCCTTGGCGACACAGCGGTTGACGCCCTCGCGCGACAGCTCGATGCCGCGCCCGTCGATGCCGCGGGTCTCGAGCAGCTGAAGCAGATCGCCCTCGCCGCAGCCGACGTCGAGCACCTTCGAGCCCGGCTTGACCATCTCGGCGACCAGCAGATGATCGGCGCGAAACTGACCGGACTGTGCGGACGAAAGCCCCCCCAGCGGCAGCACTTCCTGGACAGACATGGCTAGCGGTCCTTGAGGGTGAGCCCGCGGGCCTTGCCTGCCGATTGCAGGAAGGCGCGGGAGATGTCGAAGAATTCGGGCACGTCGAGCAGGAAGGCGTCGTGGCCGCGATCGGTTTCAATCTCCGCGAACGACACCCGCGCGCTCGACGCGTTCAGCGCGTGCACCAGCGCGCGCGATTCCGAGGTCGGGAACAGCCAGTCGCTGGTGAAGGAGACCACGCAGAAGCGGGTCTGGATTCCCGCAAACGCCTTCGCCAGCACGCCGCCATGGTCGGCCGCGATGTCGAAATAGTCCATCGCGCGCGTCAGATAGAGATAGGAGTTGGCGTCGAAGCGCTCGACGAAGGACGAGCCCTGGTAACGCAGATAGCTTTCGACCTGGAAATCCGCGTCGAACGAGAAGGTCGGCAGCTCGCGGTCCTGCATGCGCCGGCCGAACTTGCGATGCAGTGCCGCGTCCGAGAGATAGGTGATGTGCGCCGCCATCCGCGCCACCGCGAGCCCGCGATGCGGATGGATGCCGTGATCGGCATAGCCGCCGCCGTGCCAATCGGGGTCGGCCATCACGGCCTGGCGCCCGAGTTCGTGGAAGGCGATGTTCTGCGCCGAGTGCCGCGTCGCGCAGGCAATCGCCAGCGCCGAGAACACGCGGGCGGGATAGGCCGAGGTCCATTGCAGCACCTGCATGCCGCCCATCGAGCCGCCAACGACGGCAAACAGCGTGTCGATGCCGAGCCGGTCGATCAGCATCGCCTGCGCGCGCACCATGTCGGGGATGGTGATGACGGGGAAATCCAGGCCCCAGACCTTGCCGGTGGCGGGATTGATCGAAGCCGGCCCGGTCGAGCCCATGCAGCCGCCGATCACGTTGGAGCAGATGATGAAGTAGTGCTTGGGATCGATGGGCCGGCCGGGGCCGACCAGCGTCTCCCACCAGCCAGGCTTGCCGGTGACGGGATGCACATTGGCGACATGCTGGTCGCCAGTCAGCGCATGGCAGATCAGAACGGCGTTGGAGCGATCGGCGTTGAGCTCGCCATAGGTCTGGTAGGCGATTTGGAACGGGGAGAGATCGACGCCACAATCGAGCCGCAGCGGCTGTTCGGCGCCGAAATGGGCGACCTGCGAGCTCGGGTGATCCACCTCGTGCGACCGTTCGTCGGCGCTGATCGCAGGACTGGGTACGGACTTGACGCCAACCATCATCGACCTCGTTTGCGACTGCCGTCAGACCGCCGCTGGAATCAGGCCATGAAAAACCCGGCCTGAACGATAGGTTCGGCCGGGATCGGAAGCGTCCCCGGCCTGTTTAGCGAGTTTTTTAACGTGGCTGCAAGCCGGCCGGCTCAAATGACCACGGAACAGGCAAAAGCTACCGTCTTGGGCGGTTTTCGTCAAGTCGCGGTCCGGATCGATCGAATTCGTCTCCGTCTCATCGGCCAAAAAGGCCGTCATTTCTCTTTGCTTTCGCCGCCCCGACTGCCTAATCAGGACATTCCCCATCGCAACGATCGACCACCAGACATGTCCCAACGTCCGCCCGCGCCACCATCGCTCCAGGAATTGCGCAAGGAGATCGACGCGATCGACGAGAGCATGCATCGCCTGCTGATGCAGCGCGGCGACATCATCGACCGCCTGATCCAGGTGAAGCAGACCCAGGAGGTCGGCTCTGCGTTCCGGCCCGCGCGCGAGGCTTCCATGATGCGCGAGATCGTGCAGCGCCATCGCGGCATCCTGCCGCTCGATACGGTCGAGAGCATCTGGCGGGTCATCATCTCGACGTTCACGTATGTGCAGGCGCCGTTCTCCGTGCATGCCGACATCTCGGTGAGCGAGCCGGCGATGCGTGACTCCGCGCGCTTCCATTTCGGCTTTACGGTGCCTTACGTCGCGCATTTCAGCGCGCAGGCCGCGGTCGAAGCGGCGGCGAAATCCAAGGGCGATCTGGCGCTCGTCTCGGCGACCTCCAGCCGCACGCCGTGGTGGCTCTCGCTGGAGGAAGCTGGCTCGCCGAAGATCATCGCGCGGATGCCCTTCGTCGAACGCGCCGATCATCCGGCGGCGATGCCGGTGTTCGCGGTCTCGCGCGTCCCCGACAGCGCCCTGGTGACGGAGGTCGAGACCTTCAGCGTGCGCGTCTCCGGGTGGAACGCCGAGGTCGCGCGCGCCCTGTCGCCGCTCGCCGAGATCGTGGCGGTGCCCGATACCGCCTTCGATGGCGCGGCGCTGCTGGTCTCGGTCACCAGCGCGACCAGCATCGACAAGATCAGGGCTGCCCTGATCGAGGCGGGGGCCTCGGTACGCTCCACGGCTCTCGTCGGCAGCCACGCAACGCGCTATACGGTGCCCCCGACCGGGGCGAAATCGTAAATCGCGCGCCTCGCCATTTCGGAGTTGAAGATGTCCCGCCCCGTGCCGAATCCCGGCATTCTCGATATTGCGCCCTACACCCCCGGCAAGAGCCCGGTGCCGGAGCCGGGCCGCAAGGTGTTCAAGCTCTCGGCCAACGAGACGCCGTTCGGGCCCTCGCCCAAGGCGATCGAGGCGTTCAAGCGCGTGGCGGATCATCTGGAGGACTATCCGGAAGGCACCTCGCGCGTGCTGCGCGAGGCGATCGGCCGTTCTTTCGGGCTCGATCCCAACCGCATCATCTGCGGCGCCGGCTCGGACGAGATCCTCAACCTGCTCGCCCACACCTATCTCAGCCACGGCGACGAGGCGATCTCCACCACGCACGGCTTCCTGGTCTACCCGATCGCGACGATGGCGGTCGGCGCCAAGAACGTCGTTGCGCAGGAGACCAACCTCACCGCCGACGTCGATGCCATCCTGAAGGCCGTGACGCCACGGACAAAACTGGTCTGGCTCGCCAACCCCAACAATCCGACCGGCACCTATCTGCCGTTCGACGAGGTCAAGCGGCTGCGCGCCGGCCTGCCTTCGCACGTGCTGCTGGTGCTCGACGCCGCCTATTCCGACTACGTCTCGCGCAACGATTACGAGATGGGAATCGAGCTCGTCGCCACCACCGAGAACACGGTGGTGACGCACACGTTCTCCAAGATCCACGGCTTGGCTGCGCTGCGCATCGGCTGGATGTTCGGCCCCGAGCACGTCATTGACGCCGTCAACCGCATCCGTGGCCCCTTCAACGTGTCGACGCCGGCGATGTACGCCGCGGTCGCCGCGATCGAGGATACCGCGCACCAGGCGATGTCGAAGCAGTTCACCGAGACCTGGCGCAACCGGCTCACAGAGGAGATCGGCAAGCTCGGACTGAAGGTGACGCCGAGCGTCGCCAATTTCGTGCTGATCCACTTCCCGACCGACAAGGGCAAGACCGCTGACGACGCCGACGCCTTCCTGACCAAGCGGGGCCTCGTGCTGCGCGCGCTGAAGAATTACGGCCTTCCGCATGCGCTGCGCATGACCATCGGCACCGAGGAGGCCAACCGTCTCGTGATCGAGGCCTTGCACGACTTCATGGGCGGCAAATGAATGCTGATCCGCACTTCCAGCGCGTCGCGCTGATCGGCTTCGGCCTGATCGGCGGCTCGATCGCGCGCGCTGCGAAGCTCCAGGGCCTGGCTGGCGAGATCGTCACCACCGCGCGCTCGGAGAAGACACGCGCGCGGGTCGCCGAGCTCGGCATCGTCGATCGGGTCGTGGCGAGCAATGCGGAGGCGGTGAAGGATGCCGATCTCGTCATCCTCTGCATTCCCGTCGGCGCCTGCGGAGCTGTGGCGCAGGAGATCGCCGCGCATCTGAAGCCGGGCGCGATCATCTCCGACGTCGGCTCGGTCAAGGGCGCGGTGGTCAGGGACATGGCCCCGCATCTGCCGAAAGGCATTCATTTCGTGCCGGCGCATCCAGTCGCGGGCACCGAGCATTCGGGCCCGGATTCGGGATTTGCCGAGCTCTTCATCAACCGCTGGTGCATCCTGACGCCGCCGGAAGGCACCGAGACGGCGGCCACGGAGCATCTGCGCGCATTCTGGGCGGCGATGGGCGCCAAGGTCGAGATCATGACGCCGGATCATCATGATCTCGTGCTCGCGATCACCAGCCACCTGCCGCATCTGATCGCCTACACCATCGTCGGCACCGCGGACGAGCTGGCGCAGGTAACGGAATCCGAGGTGATCAAGTTCTCCGCCGGCGGTTTTCGCGATTTCACCCGTATCGCCGCGTCCGACCCGACGATGTGGCGCGACGTCTTTCTCGCCAACAAGGAAGCCGTGCTGGAGATGCTCGGCACCTTCACCGAGGATCTCGCCAAGCTCACCCGCGCGATCCGGCGCGGCGACGGCGAGGCGCTGTTCGATCACTTCACCCGCACCCGCGCGATCCGGCGCGGCATCGTCGAGATCGGCCAGGATTCCGCCGCACCCGATTTCGGCCGGCCGCACGCGGCGCTGAAGAAGCCGTAGCGGACAGTCAACTAGACTAATACAGCGGCGGGATCTGGCCGACCTTGACCGGGCCGAGCAGGACGGCGCCGTCGACGAATTTCAGCGGGAAGCTTCTCGCCTTTCTGCCTTCGAGCGTGCTCTCGGTGCCGATCGAATTGATGCCGGCGGCGACGCCGGCATTGGCGTTCTGTTTGATGACCTTGCCGAGCCCGGGCACGGCGCGGTCGAGCGCGCCGAACAGATTGTTGAGGTCCTGCGACTTCACGCCGGGCGCGACGCGGTCGAGCGTTGCCTGCGGCACGCCCTCCTCCAGCATCTTCTCGATGCCGAGCGCCGGGATCACGCGCTCGAGGCCGGTCACCGTCATCTGCAATTCGCCCTCGAGCCGGCCGTTGGTCGAAAGGCCGAGCGTGCCGGCCGCGACCGCGATCATCTCGCCCTGCTGGATCCGCGACTGCACGATCTCGATATGGCCGCCGGCGGCCTGGATCTCGCGGAAGCGCTGCGGCCAGGGCTTCGGCGTGAGGTCGGAGAGGCCGGTGACCTTCGCGCGCGTGTCCGCCTCGAACGGCTCGGCGAGCAGGGGATGAACGCCCTGGATGCTGCCCTGCGCGATGTGAACCACGGTCTCGATCACGGGATGATCGGCTGGCGATCCATCGGCGAGGCGGCCGTGCAGCTCGACCTGCTTGGCGCGCGCGAGCGGCACCTGCATGCTGCCATCGACACGGTTGAGGCTGGGATCGTCGAACACGATGGAGGCGCGGTCCGGCACGGCCGGCAGGCCGGCCACGCTGGCGCGGCCCTTGCTCCAGTTCACCACGAAGGTGTTTTGCGTGATGCCGTCGGTCAGCGTCGCGGGCGCGGAGAACTCGGCGATGACGCGCTTGGGATCATAGACCTGGGCGACGACCAGGATGTTGTCGAGCTTCGCCGTGAACGGCGTCTTGCTCGCGTTCTGCGACACCAGGGCGACGCTGGCGCCGGAACACTGGACCTCGAAGCGGAACGGGAAGCCCGCGATCGAGCGCTTGGCGCAATCATAGATGCGGCCGGACTTGGCCTCCTGCGCCCGCCAGGCGTCTGCGGCGATTTCGGCCTGCGACGCCGCGTAGAACCAGAAACCGCTCCACGCGACCGCGAGGATCAGGACGAGAACGGGTGCGATGAAAAGGCCCCAACGGGAGCGACGGCCTGCGGCAACGGTCATATTGGACATGCGGCGACCCTTTGATCCCGGATTTTGGCAAATGTAAGCGGGGACGGCCTGCGACGAAAGGCGGAGAATTCGCTTCGCTTCGGGGCATGGTTCTGGTAGCCGTGCCCGAAATGTCCGAAATCACCCTCCCCTCAGTCTCCACCGCCAAGGGCGACCTCTGGGTGTTCGGCTACGGTTCGCTGATGTGGCGGCCGGGCTTCGACTTCGAGGAACGCGTCCCGGCCCGGTTGGTCGGCGAGCATCGCGCGCTCTGCGTCTATTCCTTCGTCCATCGCGGCACCCCGGAGAAGCCGGGCCTGGTGCTGGGGCTCGACCGCGGCGGCGCCTGCCGCGGCATCGCCTTCCGCGTCGCCGAGAGGAACCGCACCGAGGTCGTTGCGTATTTGCGCGCACGCGAGCAGGTCACGTCGGTCTACCGCGAGGTGATGCGCTCGGTGTGGCTGGAGAACGATGCGCGCCAGCGCGTCTCCGCGCTCGCCTACGTCGTCGACCGAGGCCATGTGCAATATGCCGGCCGCCTGTCGCTTGCCGAGCAGCATCGCCATGTCGTCCAGGGCCACGGTCAGTCCGGCGCCAATCGCGATTACGTGACCGCGACGGTGAAGGCGATCGAGGCCGAAGGCTTTCGCGACGCGCAGCTGCATCAGCTCGTATTGATGCTGCATGGTGATGCGCATTCGCTGCACGCCGCGGCTCCGAACGAAGATCGCGAAAACCGCTAAAGCGCGATGCGATTAGGATGAATCGTCATCGCGCTTTAGGTTGTTGTTTAAGCATGATCTTTTCGGAAAACCGCTGCGCACTTTTCCGGATCACGCTTTAGCCGCCCGTTGGCGCGTAGCTCGGCGACGAGCCGATCAACTGCTCCTGCTCTTTCCGGCCGGCTTCGACGAGACGGCCGGTCGCGTCCTCGATGGCGGCTTGCACGCGCGCGAGAAACTCTTCCTTCGGCAGGCCCGGCGGCAGCGGATTGAGGAATTCCACGACCAGCGTGCCGGGATAGCGCATGAAGGTGCGGCGGGGCCAGAACAGGCCGGAGTTGAGCGCGACCGGCAGGCACGGCACGCCGCAGGAGGAATAGATCTGGGCAAAGCCGGTCTTGTAATCGGGCGGCGCGCCCGGCGCGCGGCGCGTGCCTTCCGGAAAGATGACGAGTTGCTTTCCGCTGCGCACCGCCTCCCGCGCCCGCCGCGTCATGTCGAGCAACGCCTTCACGCCGGCATTGCGGTCGATCGCGATCATCCCGGTCTTGACCAGGAACTGGCCGAACACCGGAATCTGCATGAGCTGGCGCTTCAGGATGAAGATCGGCCGGTGGAAGAATCCCGGCAGCACGAACGTCTCCCAGAACGACTGATGCTTGGCCACGATCAGCAGCGGGCCTTTCGGGATCTTCTCGAGGCCGCGGAATTCCACCTTGATGTTGCAGACCACGCGCATCAGGAACAGCGTTGCCTTCGCCCACCATTCGGCGACCGTCAGCATCGCGCGCGGCGGCAGTGCGAAGGTCGGCAGCGCCACGATCGCCAAGCACACCAGCACGGCGTAGAACAGCACGTTAAACACGAGCGAGCGCAGGAAAATCAGGAACATCGACGATCCGATCGATCAATTGCCGGTCAATTGGCCTGGGCGGTGGCGGGCCGCTTCGGCATCTGGCCTGCAGGCTGCTCCGATATCTCGGGCCAGAGGTCAATCCCGAAATGCTCCAGCCGCACCCTGAGCTCGGCCGCGATGTACTTGACATATTCCGACAGGAGCAGCCGCAGCGTCGATCCCGAGGTCCACCACGGCTCCTCGCGCCATTTGTCGCCGACCACCGCGAACGGGATCAGCGTCGTCTGCGGCATCGCATGCGAGAATTCCACCAGCGCGCGCGGCATGTGATAGTTGGAGGTTACCACGATCAGCGATTTGAACCGGCGCCCCTCGGCCCAGCGCCGCGCCTCCGCTGCGTTGCCGCGGGTCGAGAGCGCGGTGCGGTCGAGGTCGACGCAACAGGTCATGAAGGACTGGTTCTCCGGCAAGGTCCGTGAGATGTCGCTCGCCCTCGAGGTCGGATGCACGCCGGAGATCAGGAGCCGCCTTCCGTAGCCCGCAGCGAGCAGCTCCATCGCGTCCGATACCCGCGAGGAGCCGCCGGTCAGCACCACGATGCCGTCGGCTTTGCGGTCGGGCACCGTCTCGGCACCGCGCAAATGCGACAGGAATGCAACGAAGCCTGCGGCCGCGGCAACGAAGGCAAGCGCGATCGTCGACACGATTGTCGCGCGCAGCCAGCCGCGCGGCAGTTTCGGCGATCGATCGTCGGTCGGCGAGCTCATGCGATGTCAGTGATCCCTTCCCTGAAGCGATTTTAAGACGTTTTGAGGCGAAGTGGAGTCCTGCGAATGGCTGCCCGGTCACCCTCTCCCCCCTGTAATGGGAGAAGGGAAGAAAAGAACTCAATCAACATCATTCAATGTCGCAAACAACGTCTGGCGTGAGGCCACCGCGGTGATGCCGCCGATCAGCACGGCCTGGACCGCGAGCACGATGTAGCCGGATGGCCGCAGCGAGAAGGTGCCGAGCAGCGCGGCAAACTGGTCGCCGACGGGGGTACCGGAAAACCAGCCTGCGATGGACTCGGAGAAGCCGAACATCAGCATGGCGGCGCCGCCGCCGATCACGCCGCCCTCCAGGCCCAGCCTGAGGAAATGGCGCAGGAAGTGATTGGCGATGTAACGGTCGCCGGCGCCGACGAAATGCAGGACCTCGACGATTGGACGGTTCGCCGCCATGGCGCCGCGGGTCGCGAACGAAACCGAGATGATGGTGGCGATGATGACGAGCGCGAGAATGCCGAGGCCGGCCAGCACGATGGCGCTGGTCATCGAGCGCATGCGCTCGATCCAGGCGCGGTGATCGTCGACGCTGGCGCCCGGCGCGACCTGCGTCACACGCGCGCGCAGGGCGCCGAGATCGAGCGGCGTACCCGGCTGCACGCGCGCGATGATCATGCGCGGTACCGGCAGATCGTCCATGGACAGGCCGGTGCCGAGCCAAGGCTCGAGCAGCTTGCCGCTCTCCTCCCTGGTGAACGGCCTGACCTCGACGATGCCGGCTTGCGCGCGCATCGCCTCCGTCACGGCCGCGGTGTCACGATCGAGATCACGGCCGGCCTGCGGACGAACCTGGATGGTGATTTCGCTCGCGACGTCCGACTGCCATTCGGCGGCGGAGGCACTCACCAGCAGCACCGTACCCGTGGCCATCGAGGCGAGGAAGCTCATGATGGCGACGACGGCGACCAGCGCTCTGCCATGGATCGAGGCGCGCGGCACGATCGGCGACATGTTGCGTGCCTTGGCCGGAAGCTGCGGACGCTCCTGCCCGAGATCGACCAGCACGCCGCGATCGTCGGTCCTACTCATAGACGTGCAGCCGTCCCTGGTGCAGCACCAGCCGCCGTGCTTCGTACTGGTCCATCAGGCCGATGTCGTGAGTGGCGATGATGACGGCGGTGCCTGATTTGTTGAGCTCGATGAAGAGCCGCAGCAGGCGGCGGCCGAGCGTCGGGTCGACGCTGCCGGTTGGCTCGTCTGCGAGCAGCAGCTGCGGCCGCGAGATCACGGCGCGTGCGATCGCCGCGCGCTGCTTCTCGCCGCCCGACAGGATCGGCGGCAACGCGTCCATGCGGTCGCCGAGGCCGACCCAGCGCAGGAGATCGATCACCTCCTTGCGGTAGCTCGACTCGCTGCGGCCCATGACGCGGAACGGCAGCGCGACATTCTCATAGGTCGTCATGTGGTCGAGCAGACGGAAATCCTGGAGCACGATACCGATGCGCTTGCGCAGGTCCGCGATCTCGTCCTTGCCGAGCTGCGAGATGTCGTGGCCGAACAGAGTGACGAGGCCCCGCGTCGGCCGATGCGACAGAAACAACAGGCGCAGCAGGGAAGTCTTGCCGGCGCCGGACGGTCCGGTGAGAAACTGGAACGAATGCGCCGGGATCTGGAAGCTGAGATCGCGCAGGATCTCCGGCCCCAGACCGTAACGCAATCCGACATTTTCGAACCGAACCAAGCTCAGCTCCGTTCGAGAGGGGGCGCGGGTCGCACCGCGGCGCTCCGCCACGCGCGATCAACGGGTTTTGCCGCCGTTATGGTTTCCGGTTCGTTAACGGTCGGCCTGTAGCATAGTTGGCAGCATCCCTGCCGCCCGGTTCGCCGCGACCGGCTGATCGTCAAGATTCGTCCAAGACCTCGTTCATGCATCAAGGCTCGTCCATGCATATCGTCTGCCCCCATTGTATGACATCCTACGCCATCAAGCTCGCGAGCCTTGGGGCCAACGGACGGGCGGTCCGCTGCTCCCGTTGCAAGGAGACCTGGATCGCCCATGCCGAGGATGCCATCGAGGAGGCGTCCGTTCCGGCCATGGCCGCTGCCAGCCGAGCCGATGACCAATCCGAGCTCACCGAGCAATGGAACTCCTATGCCAAGGACGACGGCGCCGCGGATGCGCCTGTTGTCGACAGCCCCTCAATCGCCAGCGACTGGCCGGATGAGCAGGCCCGCGAAACCGAGGACGAGTGGTCAGCGGCTGCCCGTCAGGCCGAAGAGGAGACCGCCGGCGCGCAGCACCAGTCCTGGTTCCGCGGCCTGTTCCGCCGCCGCGGCGCGCGGGTGAGCCGCCCGGCCCCCACCACGGCTCCGCGGAGATCCTATTTTGGCCTGCCGACCGCCTGCACCGCGATGGGCGCGCTGGTGCTGGCCCTTATGGTCTGGCGCGGCGACGTGGTGCGGCTGCTGCCCCAGACGGCGGCATTCTACAAGATGGTCGGGCTCGAGGTGAATCTGCGGGGACTGGCCTTCAAGGACGTCAAGCTCTCCAGCGAGACCGTCGACGGTAAGCAGGTGCTGGTGATCGAGGGCGTGATCGTCGGGGAGGGCAAGAAGCCGCACGACATCCCGCGGCTGCGCTTTGCCGTACGCGACGCCCAGGGAGCCGAGATCTACGCCTGGAATACGGTGCTGGAACAGACCGTGCTGCGGCCCGGCGAGCGCGCCTTCTTCCGCTCGCGTCTGGCCTCGCCGCCGCCGGAGGGCCGCAATATCGACGTTCGCTTCTTCAACCGGCGCGACATTGCCGGCGGCAGCGTATGACGATCAGGTTGTTATTGGAGCATGATCTTTTCGGAAGCGCTACGCACTTTACCGGATCATGCTCGAGGTCCCGTAGGGAAGATTGATCCCAAGGTTGGTCTCATGCCGAAAATCTTGATCGCCGACGACGAGGATTCGATGCGCCAGCTGGTGGCGCGCGCCATCGCCATGGACGGCCACGAGACCGTCACCGCCCAGGACGGCGCCGAGGCGCTGGAGATCCTGACCCGCGAGGACGGCGCTTTCGATCTGTTGCTCACCGACATCCAGATGCCGGTCATGGACGGCATCGCGCTGGCACTCTCCGCCGCCCGCGATTTCCCTGATCTGACCATTCTGCTGATGACCGGCTTCGCCGACCAGCGCGAGCGCGCCTCGAACCTGAATGCGCTGGTGCATGATGTCGTGACCAAGCCGTTCTCGGTCGCCGACATCCGCACGGCCGTGGCGGATGCGCTGGCGGCAAGGAAAGGGTAGGCCAGCAATAGCCACACATGCGCTGTCATGCTCCGCGAAAGCGGGGCATCCAGTACGCCGCGGCTTCTCGATTCAATCGCTACCGTCTCGGAGTACTGGATCGCCCGGTCAAGCCGGGCGATGACACCGAGTGTGGAGTTAAAACTCCTTCAGCAGCCGCTCGATATAGTCGAGCTCGATCTGCGGGCGCGAGGGATCGCCGAGACGACGGCGGAGCTCTTCGAGAATGCGGCGGACACGCTGGGTGTCGATCTCGCCGGGAATCTTGACCGTATAATCGTCGCCATATTCGCGCCCATGCAGCGGACGGCCCAGCGGGTCGGTCTGGTTGCCGCCGCTCTGCTGACGGCCGGCGCGCTGGCCGGGGCCGTCGCCCTGGCCGTCGCCATCGCCCTGCTGCATCGCCTCGGCCATCTTCTGCGCGCCCTTCCGCATCGCGTCGAGCGCCTTGCCCTGCGAGTCCACGGCGCCGTCGGCATTGCCCTCGCCGAGCTTTGATCCCGCATCGCCCATGGCGCCGTCGGCCGCGTCCAGACTGCCATCATCATCGCCCTGGTCGCCGTCCTGATCGCCGTTCTGGCCGGGCTGGCCCTGGTCCCCCTGCTGACCCTTCTGTCCCTGTTGGCCTTTCTGCCCTTTTTCGCCCTTCTGCGTGAGGCCGCGCTTGGCAAGCTCGTCCTGCAGCTTCTTCAGGCGGTCGCGCAGCCCCTGCTGGTCCTGCTGCAGCTCCGACATGGACTGATCGCCCTGCTGCTTGCCGCGCGAGCGATCGCGCCGGGAATCCTGACCTTGCTTGAAGGTCTTGTCGCGCAATTGCTGCTGCTTGCGGATCATGTCGCCGAGCTCGTTGAGCGCCTGCTCCATGTCGCTCTCGCCGGACTGCCCCGGCTGCGCCATCTGGAGGCCCTCCAGCATCTGCTGGAGCTGCTCAAGCAACTGCTTGGCGGCATCCTTGTCGCCGGAGCGCGACAGGCGCTCCATCCGGTCGATCATGTTCTGCAGGTCCTGCTGGCGCAGGACCTTGGTGTTCGGATCGAGCGGCCGCGCCAGCTGCTGCGGGTCATTGTTGTTGCGGAACTGCTCGGCGAGCTGGCGCATGAAGTCGTTCAGCGCCTGACGCAGGTCCTGCGTCAGCTTCTTGATCTCTTCGTCGCTCGCGCCGCGCTCCAGCGCCTGCTTCAGCGCGTCCTGCGCCGCGCGCAGCGCCTTCTCGACATCGGAGATCTTGCCGTCCTCGATCGTCACCGCAAGCGCCCACAAGCTCGCCACGACCTCGCGCAGGGCATCATCGGTGCGTGCGGCCTCGAGCTGTCGCGCAACGCTGTGCAGGCCGAGATATTGTCCGGGCTCCGGCGTGAACATCTCGGGCGCGATCATCAGCGCGTCGAGCGCGGCATACACGTCCGAATTCTTGTTGGCGTCGAGCGCGAGAATGCGGCGCTGCTCGATCAGTGCACGTGCCAGCGGCTTGGTGAAGAGCCGTTCGGGCAGGCGCATGTTGAACGGTTCGCTTGTGGCCTCGTTGCCGGCCTCGTCCTTGGCCGTGAGGGTCAGCGTGACCTCGGCGCCGGCATAGGGATCCTCGCTGAGATCCTTCACCGACTGTCCGACGCCGTTGCGGGTCCGCGCATTCGGCAGCGCGAGCGGGAAGTGCGGCGGCTGGAACAGCGGACGCGAAGCCGTCCTGGGGTCGCCATCGCCGGCAGCAGCCTTATTGCCGGCAGCAGCCTTATCGCCGGGAGCAGCCTTCGCCCCGTCCTTCGCCCCGTCCTTGGCGTCGTCCTTGGCGCCATCCCGGGCATCGATCGAACGCAGGGCAAATTTCGCCTCGGCGCCGGTGACACCGTAATCGTCCTCGATCTTGTAGGCGAGCTGGAGCGCGCCGCGCGCCTGGCGCTCCGGGTCCTTGGCGAGTGCAATCGTCGGCGCACGGTCTGGCGTTGCCGCAAACGCCCATTGCGGCTGGCCGGAAGGCGCGCGGACATGCGCCGTGCCGTCGCCGGAGATGGCAAAATGCCTTTCGTTGGTCCCCTTGGGGCTGGCTTCGGTGGGGGCAACCTCCTTGAGGCCGCCGGAGACGGCGACATCCAGGCTGCCGCCCGAGGAGCGCACGATCAGGGTCGAACCGGCGGGAACGGCGAGCGGACCGCTGGCGGGCAGAGCCGCAGCTTCCTTGTTGGCGGCCGACAAAATGACCGGAGGCCTGCCGGTGTACAGCGGCGGCGTGACCCAGGCATCGACGCGAACATTGCTCGGCGCCAGCACACCGTTCCAGTCGAAGGCGGCGCCAAGCCGCATCGCACGCTCGTCGCCGGCGGCGAAGAAGGTTGCAACCAGCATCACCATGACCAGCGCGCGCAACGCCCAGGGGTCGTGAATCGCGAGCCGCGGGTGCGGCAGACCGGCGCGGATACGCTTGAGGGACGCCAGCGTACGCTCGCGCTGTGCCTGCCACAGCGCCTGCGCGACCGGGTCTTGCGAGGTCAGCGTGTCCGTGAGCGTGGTGGCCGGGCGGTGACGGATGCCGGAGCCACGGTCGAGCCGGGCGAGCGCTTCCGCGCGGCTCGGCCAGCGGAAGCCAAGCAACGGGAACAGGGCGGCGACCGCGACCGCGGCGAAGAGGGCGAGACCGATAGCCCTGGCAATGAACGGCAGTGCCAGCCAGAGACCGGCCCAGGACACCACCAGGAACAGGCCGGCGACGGTCAGAAGGCGCGCCACATTGGGCCAGGCACGCTCCCACGCGATGGCATAAGTGGCCCGATCAAGGGCCTGCGCCAGCTTCAGCCGCGACAGCGCATCACTGCTGCGGATCGGGTCTGACGGGTCGGGGGTGACGCCGTTCAATCAGCTCTCCAGGTTGCCCGGTAGAGAAGAGCCTATCACAACGGCAGCACTGAGGCATCCGTTCCTGTACGGGAGAACCCCCTTTTCCCGCATAACACGAGGACGTGACTGGCCCGGCGCAACCCCGTAATTTCCGCGCGCCATCCCTGAGGGACACGAAGGAAACGCCATGGACAAGAAGATGCACGACAAGGGCCTGGAAGTCCGCAAAGCGGTGCTGGGCGAAGCCTATGTCAACAACGCCCTGAAGAACGTCGACGATTTCAACCGCCCGTTCCAGGAGATGCTCAACGAATATTGCTGGGGCACAGTGTGGGGCCGCGAGGAGCTGCCGCGCAAGACCCGCAGCATGCTCAACATCGCCATGATCGCGATCCTCAACCGCCAGCACGAGTTTCGCGCGCATCTCAAGGGTGCGCTGACCAATGGCGTGACGCGCGAGGAGATCCGCGAGATCCTGATGCAGGTCGCGATCTACGGCGGCATGCCGGCCGCAGTCGACAGCTTCCGCATCGCGCGCGAGGTGTTCGCGGAGATCGACGGGAAGGCGTGAGGGGCGTGCGGTGAGTGAGGGACGCAACGCCCTCACCTCCGTCGTCCCGGACAAGCGAAGCGTAGCGGAGCGCTGATCCGGGACGACAGCGGGGATGGAGCAACAACCACCAAAAGGAAACACCATGGACATCGGATTCATCGGGCTCGGAAACATGGGCTTCCCGATGGCGCGGCGGCTGATCGAGGCGGGACACAAGCTCGTCGTCTTCGATACGCGCAAGGAGGTCGCAGACAAGCTGGTGTCGCGCGGCGCGACTGCGGCGGCGTCGCCGAAGGACGTCGCCGATCAGGTCGAGACCGTGATGGCGAGTTTGCCTTCGCTACAGGCTTCACTCGACGTCGCTACGGGAGCGAACGGCGTGATCGAGGGAAGCCGCGCAAAACGCTTCATCGATCTGTCGACCGTCGGCTCGACGATGGCAAAGAAGATCCACTCCCTTCTGGCCGAACGCAACATCGTGCAGATCGACTGCCCCGTCTCCGGCGGCGTCGGCGGCGCCGAGAAGGGCACGCTGGCGGTGATGGTGTCAGGACCCAGGGCCGAGTTCGAGCTGTTGAAGCCCGCGCTCGACGTGATCGGAAAAGTGTTCTTCATCGGCGAGAAGCCCGGCGCGGCGCAGACCATGAAGCTCGCCAACAATTTCCTGTCGGCTACAGCGATCGTGGCGACCTCGGAAGCGGTGGTGATGGGCGTGAAGGCAGGGCTCGATCCCGCCGTGATGATCGACGTCATCAATGCGGGCTCCGGCATGAACACGGCGAGCCGCGACAAGTTTCCGCGCTCGGTGCTGCCGCGCACGTTCGACTTCGGCTTCGCGACGGGGCTGATGGTGAAGGACGTGCGGCTGGCGCTGGAGGAGATGAAGCAGCTCGGCCTGTCGATGGAGGTTGCCGATGCGGTCGGGCGGCTATGGGAGACCGTGATCAGCTCGGAAGGCGCCGAGTCCGATTTCACCGCCGCGATCAAGCCGATCGAGAGGAAGGCGGGGATCGTGGTTGGCGGCGCAAAGGGCGGATCGGCGGGGAAGTAGCGCCTCACAACCAGGGCGCGGGCTTATCCATCGCGATGAGCTGCTCGACCTCGATGCGCGGGCGCACCACGGCGTACTGATCGCCCTTCACCAGCACCTCGGGCACCAGCGGCCGGGTGTTGTAGGTGCCGGCCTGGACGGCGCCATAGGCGCCTGCGGTCATGATGGCGAGGAGATCGCCCGCCTTCGGCGCCGGCAGCGTGCGGTCGAGGGCGAGATAGTCGCCGGTCTCGCAGACCGGGCCGACGACGTCGGCCATGATCGTGGCGGCGCCCTTGGCCGGCTGCCTCACCGGCAGGATGTCGTGATAGGCCTCATACAGCGTCGGGCGGATCAGGTCGTTCATGGCGGCGTCGATGATGACGAAGTTCTTGCCGTCGCCGTGCTTCACATAGATGACCTTGGCAACCAGGATGCCGGCATTGCCGACGATCATGCGGCCCGGCTCGAACATCAGCGTGCAGCCGAGATTGTGGCTGACGCGCTTGACCATGGCGGCATAGGCGTCGGGTGCCGGCGGCGCCTCGCGGTCCATGTCATAGGGGATGCCGAGACCGCCGCCGAAATCGACGTGGCTAATGTTGTGGCCGTCTGCCCGCAGCGTCTGCACGAATTCTGCGAGGATGCGGAACGCGGTCTCCATGTTGGAGAGGTCGGTGATCTGGCTGCCTATATGCACGTCGGTGCCGGTCACTTCGATGCCGGGCAGCCTGGCGGCGCGCGCATAGACCTCGCGCGCATGCGCGATCGGGATGCCGAACTTGTTCTCCGACTTGCCGGTCGAAATCTTGGCATGCGTGCCGGCATCGACGTCCGGATTGACGCGGAGCGAGATCCGCGCGGTCTTGCCCATCGCGGTCGCAAGGCGCGACAACGATTCGAGCTCGGGCTCGGATTCTACGTTGAGGCAGAGGATGTCGGCGGCAAGCGCGGCGCGCAGCTCCTCTTCCGTCTTGCCGACGCCGGAGAACACGATCTTGCTGGCCGGGAAACCGGCAGCCAGCGCGCGCTTCAATTCACCGCCGGAGACGACGTCGGCGCCGGCGCCGAGCTTGGCCAGCGTGCGAAGCACCGACTGGTTGGAGTTCGCCTTCATGGCGTAGCAGACCAGCGCCTTCTCGCCGGCGAAGGCATCGGCGAAGACGCGGTAGTGCCGCTCCAGCGTCGCGGTCGAATAGCAATAGAACGGCGTGCCGACGGTGGCGGCCAGCTCGGACAGGTTCACCGCCTCGGCGTGCAGAACGCCGTTGCGATAGTCGAAATGATTCATGGCGCAGGCTCGGTTGTCCCGGCTTATTTCCTGCCGGGGGGTTCGTCCAGGAGCGGGTCGAGAATAAACGGTTTCTTCCTGCCCTTAGCCGCCGCGGGCGCGGCATCCGCACCGTAGGTGGGATTGAACACGCTCGGCGTCCTCTGAGCTTCGGCCTCGGTATCAAGAGGTGCGGCACCGCCGGCCGTGGAGGCGGTCGGCGGCAAGTCGAGCGGGCCCTTTCGGCCGCAGCCGGCAAGCGCGAGCGCCGTCAGGCTCAAGACAATGATGGCCCACCCCGAGCCGGCCGGGCGAAACTTTGACGTCACGACGAAATCCCCACTACGCGGCGCGTACCATACAGAGATTGGCGCGCTCTGGCGAGAGCCGGATGACCATGAAACATAAGCGAAATTTTGCCCTCAGCCCGATTTTCGCTCTTTTTCCAGCCGCTTCGCCCAGGCCTTCGCCTGGGACGCGACGTTCTTCGGCGCGGTGCCGCCGAAGCTGGTGCGGCTCTTCACCGACGATTCGACCGAGAGCACGCCGAACACGTCCTTGGTGATTTTGGGCTCGATCGCCTGCATCTCGCTCAGCGGCAGTTCGTGCAGCGCGACGCCCCCCTCGGCGGCCTTGGCGACGATGCGGCCGGTGACGTGATGGGCCTCGCGGAACGGCATTTTCAGCGTCCGCACCAGCCAGTCGGCGAGGTCGGTCGCGGTGGCGTACCCCTCGCCCGCCGCCGCTTTCATCTTGGCTTCATCCGGGACGAGGTCGCGGACCATGCCGGTCATGGCGCGGATCGCCAGCGACAGCGCGGCGAAGCCCTCCATGGCACCCTGCTTGTCCTCCTGCATGTCCTTTTGATAGGCGAGCGGCAGGCCCTTCATGACGATCAGGAGGCCGTTGAGCGCGCCGATGACGCGGCCGGTCTTGGCGCGCACGAGCTCGGCGGCATCGGGGTTGCGCTTCTGCGGCATGATCGAGGAGCCGGTGGTGAACTTGTCGCTGAGGCGGATCAGGCCGACCAGCGGCGAGGTCCAGATCACGATCTCCTCGGCAAAGCGCGACATGTGCACGGCGCAGATCGAGGCCGCCGACAGCGTCTCCAGCACGAAGTCGCGATCGGAGACCGCGTCGAGCGAGTTCGCCATGGGGCGGTCGAAGGCAAGCGCCTTGGCGGTGGCGTGGCGGTCGATCGGGAACGAGGTCCCGGCGAGCGCGGCGGCGCCGAGCGGGGATTCGTTCAGCCGCTTGCGCGCATCCTGGAAACGGCCGCGGTCGCGCGCGGCCATCTCGACATAGGCGAGCAAATGGTGGCCGAAGGTGACGGGCTGCGCGGTCTGCAGATGCGTGAAGCCGGGCATCACGGTGCCGGCATGCTCCAGGGCACGCTCGACCAGCGCCTGCTGGAACGCGGCGAGCGCGGCATCGGTCTCGTCGATGACGTCGCGGACGAACAGACGGAAATCTGTCGCGACCTGGTCGTTGCGCGAACGCGCGGTATGCAGGCGGCCGGCGGCGGGGCCGATCAGCTCCGACAGGCGGCTCTCGACATTCATATGGATGTCCTCGAGCGCGCGCTTGAATGCGAAGCCGCCCTTGCCGATCTCTGACAAAATCGTGTCTAGACCCTTGCCGATATTTTTCGCATCAGAAGCCGTAATGATGCCCTGCGTGGCCAGCATGGCAGCGTGGGCCTTGGACGCGGCAATGTCCTGGGCGAAGAGGTGACGATCGACGTCGATGGAGACGTTGATCTCTTCCATGATCTCGTCGGGACGTTCCGAGAACCGGCCGCCCCACATCTTGTTGCTCATGATCCCCTGCTCACGCCTTGCCTGTCGCTAGCCACGTTTGCTGGCCTCGGCCAGCCGTATTAAGAGGCCCCTGATAGCCATATCTGCGACCGGATGACAAACGATATGCTCGACCAGACGCCCTCCGCCACGCGCCGCATTCCCCTCGTCATCGCCACCGTGGCGATCGGAGGACTGGCAGGCTTCGCCGCGCTGTACGGGCTCGGCCTGAGCCGGTCGCCTAGCGGCGATCCGGTCTGCCGGACGGCGGTGGCAACGGCCTCGAGGATCGCCCCGCTCGCCCATGGCGAGGTGGCGGCGCTGACCATGGCGAGCGCCCCGTTGAAGCTGCCCGACCTCGCCTTCGAGGACGCCGACGGCAAGCCGAAAAAGCTGTCCGACTTCCGCGGCAAGACATTGCTGGTGAACCTCTGGGCGACCTGGTGCGTGCCCTGCCGCAAGGAAATGCCGGCGCTGGACGAACTCCAGGGCAAGCTGGCGGGCCCGAATTTCGAGGTGGTGGCGATCAATATCGACACCCGCGACCCGGACAAGCCCAAGAGCTTCCTGAAAGAGGCCAACCTGACCCGGCTCGGCTATTTCAGCGATCCGAAAGCCAAGGTGTTCCAGGACCTTAAGGCCATAGGCCGGGCACTGGGCATGCCGACCTCGGTGCTGGTCGACCCGCAGGGCTGCGAGATCGCGACGATCGCGGGGCCGGCGGAATGGGCGAGCGAGGACGCGCTCAAGCTGATCCGGGCCGCGACCGGCAAGGCCGCCGCATCGCTTTAAAGCATGATCCGGAAGAGTGCGCAGCGGTTTTCCGAAAAGATCATGCTTAAACAACAACCTAAAGCGCGATGACGATTCATCCTAATCGCATCGCTTTAGGAATTCAGGCGGTGACGTTGAGATTGCCGCCGACGCCGGCGCCGACATTGGCCAGCGAGGGTTGGCCCGCGCCCATCAGCGTCAGGACCGTCGACTTTTCCATGTCCATGTTCTGCTTGGTCAGCGTCGCCGCGATATTCGATTGCAGCGCGCCTTGCTGAGCGGCCAGCATGGTGCTGACCATCGCCATCATGTCCATTACGCGAACCCTCTTACCGGCCGTAACTTAGGCGCGAGAGGTTAACGCGACATGAATTGACACGAAGCAGATCAGCGCGTCGGAACCGGCTTGGCGCCGCGGTAGTCGTAGAAGCCGCGCTGGGTCTTGCGGCCGAGCCAGCCGGCCTCGACGTATTTCACCAGCAGTGGGCACGGGCGGTACTTGGAGTCCGCCAGCCCCTCGTGCAGCACTTGCATGATGGAGAGGCAGGTATCGAGGCCGATGAAATCGGCGAGCTCGAGCGGGCCCATGGGATGATGGGCCCCGAGCTTCATCGCGGCGTCGATCGCCTCGACGTTGCCGACGCCTTCATACAGCGTGTAGATCGCCTCGTTGATCATCGGCAGCAGGATGCGGTTGACGATGAAGGCCGGGAAATCCTCGGAGACCGCGACCTGCTTGCCGAGCTTGCCGACGAATTCCTTGGCGGTCTCGAAGGTAGAGTCGTCGGTGGCGATGCCGCGGATCAGCTCGACCAGCTCCATCAGCGGAACCGGGTTCATGAAGTGAATGCCGATGAAACGCTCCGGGCGGTCGGTGGCGGCGGCAAGCCGCGTGATCGAGATCGAGGACGTATCGGAGGCGACGATCGCCTCCGGCTTCAACACCGCGCAGAGCTCGTGGAAGATCTTGCGCTTGACCTCTTCCTTCTCGACCGCGGTCTCGATGACGAGGTCGCAATCGGCGAGGTCGTCGAGTTTTTCGGCGAGCGTGATGCGCGCCATCGCCTTGACCTTGTCGTCCTCGGTGACGGCCTTCTTGGAGACCTGGCGCGCCAGATTGCCGTTGATGGTGGCCATCCCCGACTTGAGGCGGTCGGGCGAAACGTCGTTGAGCACCACGTCGAAGCCGGCCAGCGCCGCGACATGCGCGATGCCATTGCCCATCTGACCCGCGCCGATCACGCCGACCTTCTTGATCACTGCCGCCATCATGTCATCCACCGGAACGGCGCGCGACGAGCGCACCCTGCCTATCCCCTTGAGCCGGGAGGTCCGATTTAATCAGAACCTTGGCTCGAAACCTAGATTGGATCGCTTCGAAGGCGCGCCCCACGCCGAAGAAAACGCCTCAGAAATGCAACACCGGCCGGAGTGTATACCTCCGGCCGGTGTTTTCGATGCCCTTTTACTTGCCGAGCTTGCCGAGTTCGGCCGTCAGCTCCGGAACCGCCTGGTAGAGATCGGCGACCAGGCCGTAATCGGCGACCTGGAAGATCGGCGCGTCCTCGTCCTTGTTGATCGCGACGATCACCTTGGAGTCCTTCATGCCGGCCAGATGCTGGATGGCGCCGGAAATGCCGACCGCGACATAGAGCTCGGGCGCCACGACCTTGCCGGTCTGCCCGACCTGCCAGTCGTTCGGTGCATAGCCCGCATCGACCGCCGCGCGCGAGGCACCGACACCGGCGCCCAGCTTGTCGGCGAGCGGCTCGATGTATTTGGCGAAGTTCTCGCGGCTCTGCATGGCCCGGCCACCGGAGACGATGATCTTGGCCGAGGTCAGCTCGGGACGATCACTCTTGGCAACCTCCTCGCCGACGAACGACGACAAGCCCGGATCGGCGGCCGCCGCCACGTTCTCGACCGCGGCGCTGCCACCCTCGCCCGCTGCGGCGAAGGTCGAGGTCCGCACCGTAATGACCTTCTTGGCATCCTTCGACTTCACCGTCTGGATGGCGTTGCCGGCATAGATCGGGCGCTCGAAGGTATCGGGCGCGACCACCTTGATGATCTCGGAGACCTGCATCACGTCGAGCAGCGCGGCGACGCGGGGCATCACGTTCTTGAAGCGCGAGGTCGCCGGCGCGACGATCGCGTCATAGCCGGAAGCCAGCGAGACGATCAGCGCAGCCAGCGGCTCGGCGAGATCGTGCGCGTAGAGGTCGCCATCGGCGAGCAGCACCTTCTTGACGCCGGCGAGCTTGGCAGCGGCATCCGCAGCGGCCTTGGCATTCTTTCCGGCAACCAGCACCTCGACATCCGCGCCGAGCGCGGCAGCCGCGGTCAGGGCCTTGTTGGTCGCATCCTTGAGCGACGCATTGTCGTGTTCGGCAATCAGAAGCGTCGTCATCAGAGCACCCCGGCTTCGTTCTTGAGTTTCGACACGAGCTCGGCGACGTCCTTGACCTTGACGCCGGCCTTGCGGCCCGCCGGCTCCGTCGTCTTGAGAACCTCGAGACGCGCGGCGACGTCGACGCCGTAATCGGCGACGGTCTTCTCCGCGATCGGCTTCTTCTTGGCCTTCATGATGTTGGGCAGCGAGGCATAGCGCGGCTCGTTGAGGCGGAGATCGGTGGTGACGATCGCCGGTCCCTTCAGCTTGACGGTCTGGAGGCCGCCATCGACTTCGCGGGTGACCTTGAAGTCGGACCCTTCGACCTCGAGCTTCGAAGCGAAGGTCGCCTGCGACCAGCCGAGCAGCGCGGCCAGCATCTGGCCGGTCTGGTTCGAGTCGTCGTCGATCGCCTGCTTGCCGAGGATGATCAGGCCCGGCTGCTCTTCGTCGGCAACCTTCTTCAGGATCTTGGCGACGGCGAGCGGCTCGACGGCGCCTTCGGCCTTCACCAGAATGCCGCGGTCGGCGCCCATGGCGAGGCCAGTGCGGATCGTCTCCGATGCCTGCGCAGGTCCAATGGAGACCACTACGACCTCGGTGGCCTTGCCGCCTTCCTTCAGGCGCAGCGCTTCCTCGACCGCGATTTCGTCGAACGGGTTCATGGACATCTTGACGTTGGCGAGTTCAACGCCCGATCCATCGCCCTTGACGCGGACCTTGACGTTGTAATCGACCACCCGCTTTACCGGCACTAAGACCTTCATCGATCCTCTTTCACTCAATCTGGGAGGGGGGTTATCAACTGGCGCGGAACCTAAAGGCCTGATCTGCCCCGGTCAACGCGCGAACGGGTCTAATTTTGGCCTTCTGAAATGCGGGAGCCCGATGGGTCAGCGGTTCTGGCCGGGAACCCAGAGCACGTCGCCGGCGCCATTGCCGTTAGCCGTCCGGCTGGCCACGAACAGGAAGTCAGACAGGCGATTCATATATTGGATGCCAGCCCCGCTGACCGGCTCGCCGGGCCGGGCCGCCAGTTCCACGATCACGCGTTCCGCCCTGCGGCATATCGTGCGCGCCACATGCAGACAGGCAGCGGCCGGCGTGCCGCCGGGAAGCACGAAGGAGGTCAACGGCGCGAGCTTGTCGTTCAGCGTGTCGATATCGCGCTCGAGCCGCTCGACCTGGCTGGTCACCACCCGCAGCCGCTCAGCCTTGCCCTCCCGTTCGGGCACGGCGAGATCGGCGCCGAGATCGAACAGATCATTCTGGATGCGGCCGAGCATCGCATCGAGTTCGGGCAGGTCTTGCGTGTAGAGCCGGACGACGCCGATCGCGGCGTTGGTCTCGTCGACGGTGCCGTAGGCTTCGATGCGCAGATCGTATTTCGGACGCCGCTCGCCGGTTCCGAGCGCCGTCGTGCCGTCGTCACCGGTCTTGGTGTAGATACGGTTCAACGTGACCATTTAGCGCCCCATCGCCCAGACCGCGAGCATCGCGATGATGATCGCCACGAACTGAAGCAGCACGCGCCAGCGCATCAGCTTCTGCGAGGTATTGGGCGAGCCGCCGCGCATCATGTTGATGAGCCCGAGCAGCAGCACCAACGCCACGGCGCCAACGGCCGCCGGCAGGATGAAAGTACTCAAGAGAGATGCCATTGGGCGTAGATAACACCGTGTGCGACGGTCCGCCATCTCCCCAGTTTTGCCATTCCGGGGCGATGCGGCGGGACCGAGCGAAGCGAGGCCGGCACATCGAGCCCGGAATCCATCGCGCCACTTGCGCTACGGCTAGATGGATTCCGGGCTCGCGCTTCGCGCGCCCCGGAATGACGGCGGGGCGCTTCGCGATCTGGCTTTTGAGCCAATAATGTCAGAAGCTGCCTAAATGATTTCCGATTTGTGTCCCTCGCCGACCGCCTTCCCCTCCCCCCGCAAGCGGGAGGAGGGAGCAGTACAGGGCAAGCCGTGAAAGCGATCCGCTACATCTACGACGTCGTGATGGATGCGTTCTACACCTTCCTCGCCGATGACGGCTGGGCGATCGCAAGCCACATCGCGCTGTCGACGCTGATGGCGCTGTTCCCGTTCCTGATCGTGCTGACCTCGCTCGCCGGCGTCTTCGGCTCCAAGGAACTCGCCGACCAGGCCGCCAGCCTGATGCTCCAGATCTGGCCCAAGCAGGTCGCCGATTCGATCTCGGGCGAGGTGCATGACGTGCTGACCACGACCCGCACCGGCATTCTCACCATCGGCGCGGCGCTGTCGGTCTATTTCGCCTCCAACGGCGTCGAGGCGCTGCGGGTCGCGCTCAACCGCGCCTATGCGGTGGTGGAGATGCGAAGCTGGTATTGGCTGCGGCTGGAATCGATTGCCTACACGCTGATCGCAGCTTTCACTGCGCTTGCCATGGCGTTCCTGATCGTGCTCGGTCCGCTGATCATCGAGGCCGCGCGGCGCCACATTCCGCTGTTCGTCGAATCGAACGAAAGCATCCTCACTTGGCTGCGCTACGGCATCACCATCGGCGCGCTCGTGGTTGCGCTGTTCATCCTGCACGCCTGGCTGCCGGCGGGACGGCGCAGCTTCCTCCAGATCATGCCGGGCATCATCTTCACGGTGGTGGCGTCCCTGGTCTCCGGCGTCGTCTTCGGACAGTATCTGGCGCGCTTCGCCAACAACTACGTGACCATGTATGCGGGGCTCGCCTCGGTGATCATCGCGCTGGTGTTCCTGTATTTCATCGCCGCGATCTTCGTTTATGGCGGTGAGCTCAACGCCGCGATCATCAAGTCGCGGCTTCCTCATGGCGTGTCACTTCAAGCAGCGCAGTCGCTAAAGCCCGCGGAGACACAGGCTTGACCAGGAAGGCGTCGGCGCCGGCCGCGCGCGAAGCTGCCTCGTCCTCGCCGCGGCCGGAGACGCCGATGATCGGGATCCGAGCCAGCGGCGTCGACAGCGCGCGGATCCGCCTGATGGCCTCGATACCGTCGATGCCCGGCAGCACCATGTCCATCAGCACCGCGTCGAACGCGCCCTGCTCCAGCCGGCCGACCGCGTCCTCGCCGCGCCCGATGAACTCGGCTTGATGGCCGAGCTCGGTCAGGATCGTGTTGAGCACGACGCGGCCGAACGGATTGTCCTCGACGCTGAGCACGCGAAGGCCCGCGACCGCTTCGGGCCCGCCGCCGCGCTTCGCCTTGCTGCTCTTGCCCGATCCCGTGGCGTCCAGCGACACCGTCAACGTGAAGGTGGCGCCACCACCGCGGCGCGGAGCGACGGTGATGTCGCCGCCCATCGCACGCGCCAATTGCTTGACTGACGAGAGCCCCAAGCCGGCGCCGCCGAAGCGTGAGGCGATAGTGACATTGGCCTGGGTGAACGGGCGGAACAGCCGCTTGATCTCGGCCATGGTCAGGCCGATGCCGCTGTCGGACACCGCAAAGGAGACACCGACCCTGCCCTTGCCTTTTGCTTTGGCTTTGGCGGGACGCCACGGCTCGACTGCGAGCGCCACGCCGCCCTGGTCTGTGAACTTCACGGCATTGTCGATCAGGTTCTCGAGCGCGGCGCGCAGGCGGACGGGATCACCGACCACGAGTCCGGGGAGCTTTTCGGAGATATCGACCTCGGCCTGGAGACCTTTGGCCGCGGCGCGGCCGGCCAGCGAATCGCCGGCGCTGCGGGCGAGCGTCCGTAGATCGAACAGGTCCTGCCGCAGCGCGTTGCCGCCCTTCCCCTTCCCCGTCCCCTTGCCGGTTCTGGCGGCATCCACGAACAGCGTGGCAAGGCTCGCCAGATGCTCGGCACCGGCCTTGATGGTATCGGCCCACCGCCGCTCCCGCTCGCCGAGATCGGACGTCGCGAGCAAATCGCTGATCGCCAGAATGCCGGTCAGAGGGGTGCGGACCTCATGGGCAAAGGCGGCCAGCGCCGCCTGGACCACGTCCGGCGCGACCGCCCTGGTGCTGCGCTTGCGCACCTTTCCGGCCGTCCCGGACCGCTTCCGAGGCAGCCGCCTGGACGTCCGCGTGGTGCGCACTGGACGCGTTTTCGCCGCCATGAATCCCCTTCGAAGTACTCTCTTCGAACCCCGCGCGGACCGAGCATGGCACGGAGGAACACCCGGAGTCACGGCGACGTTTTGCTAACCCCCAGAGAAACTTAACCTAATCCCACCAGCTGGCGGATGCGGGAGGGCGTGATGCCGGCCGCGCGCAAGGCGCGCAGACCGGTCGACTGGCTCGATTTCGACAGCTTCCGGCCCGCCTCGTCGCAAATCAGCGGGTGATGGCGATAGGCGGGCTCGGGCAGGCCGAGCAGGACCTGGAGCAGGCGGTGCACCGAGGTGGCGTAAAACAGGTCCTGGCCCCGCACGATCTCGCTGACGCCCTGGAGCGCGTCGTCGACGACCACCGACAGATGGTAGCTGGTCGGCGTCTCCTTGCGGGCCAGGATCACGTCGCCCCACGCCTCCGGCCGCACTGGGACGATGCCGCGCTCGCCGTCCGGTCCCTCGCCGTGCTCATTCCAGCTCAGGCGGG
Organism: Bradyrhizobium sp. CCBAU 25338; assembly: GCF_028128965.1. Classification (NCBI taxonomy): domain Bacteria; kingdom Pseudomonadati; phylum Pseudomonadota; class Alphaproteobacteria; order Hyphomicrobiales; family Nitrobacteraceae; genus Bradyrhizobium; species Bradyrhizobium sp. CCBAU 25338. The sequence continues at coordinate 338,477 of NZ_LFKY01000042.1, read as the reverse complement.
CGGCACGGCGGCAGGCGGCCTGCATGTCGAGCCGCAGCGCATAAGGCGCGCCTGATGCGATCAGCTGCGACCGTTCGTCAGCCGACAATGATTTCGCGTCGCCGGGATAAAGCGGCGCACCGTCGGGATCGCGCGGCCACGGCCCGTCCACCTCGCGCGCGGCGATGAGCCTTGCGATCTCGGCGCGGCTTTCGAAAGTGGGATAGACGAGACCGAGCGCGGAGAGCCTTTCCAGCGCGGCACGATAATCACCGAGATGCTCGGACTGCCGGCGCACCGGCGTTTCCCAGGCAATTCCGAGCCAGGCGAGATCCTCGTAGATTGCCGTCTCATATTCCGGCCGGCAGCGCGTCGCGTCGATGTCCTCGATCCGCAGCAACAGCCGCCCGCCAGTCTGCCGCGCGCGATCGAAGTTGAGCAGCGCGGAATAGGCGTGGCCGAGATGCAGGAGGCCGTTGGGGCTGGGGGCAAATCGGAAAACGGGTGGCATCATGCGACATATCTCGTCATGGCCGGGCTTGCCCCGGTCATCCACGTTCTTCGGTGCCGCCTGCCGATCATGTCAAGGTGCCGGACAAACACCACGACCACCGCTCGTGCTAGACAATACGTCGCGGTTAGAAAGACGTGGATGGCCGGGACAAGCCCGGCCATGACGTCGGAGAGCTTGTCGGACCATCATGACCATCCACCTCGAAACCCAGTCCGATCTCGAAGAGGCTGTCCACGCGCTCATCAGGCGCGATCCGCGTCTCAGGCCCGTGCTCGAGATCGCGGGCATGCCGGCGCTGCGGCGGCGCGAGCCGGGCTTTACCGGCCTTGCGCACATCGTCTGCGGGCAGCAGCTCTCGACCGCGAGCGCGGCGGCGATCTGGGGGCGGCTGTCGGCCGCGTTCGATCCGTTCGACCATGACGCCGTGCGCCGCGCCCGCACCGACCGGCTGGGGCGGCTCGGCCTCTCTGCCGCGAAGATCAAGACGCTGAAGCATCTGGCGCGCGAAATCGCCGCCGAGCGGCTGAACCTCGACGTGCTCGCGGAGGAAGATGCCGATGCCGCCCATCACACGCTGATCGCGCTGCCCGGTGTCGGCCCCTGGACCGCCGACGTCTACCTGCTGTTCTGCCTCGGCCACGGCGATGCCTGGCCGGCCGGCGACCTCGCCGTGCAGGAGGGCATCCGTATCGGGCTAGGCCTCAACGCGCGACCGACGGAGAAGCAGATGGCACCGCTCGCCGAACCCTGGCGGCCGCTGCGCGGCGCGGCCGCGCATCTGTGGTGGAGCTATTATCGCGCAGTGAAGAAGCGCGAGGGCGTGCTCGCGGGATCGGACTAACCCCGCAGCCTCGCGCGGTCGGCCCGGGCGCATTCAGCGACGAAGTCTACCACGGCGCGCACCGCCGGAAGTTCGACGAGATCGGGATGGGCCAGCAGCCATAGATCCGCGACGCTGGCGAGCTTCTGCGGGGCGACGCGCACGAGATCGGGATAGGCTTCGGCGACGAAGCAAGAGAGCGCCGAAATTCCGATCCCGGCGCGGACCGCCGCCAGCATGTCCCCCTGCGACGAGCAGCGCATCACCACCCTCGCCTGCCGCGTGACGACGTCGCTCCAGCGCGCAAGCTGCGCATTGGATGACTGGTCGGCGAAGCCGATGACGCTGTGCTCCTTCCAATCGCCGCGCCGTTCAGGCAAGGGCCGCCCGGCGGCATAATCGCGCGAGGCATAGAATCCCGTGCCGAGACGGCCGATCTTGCGGCCGACCAGGTTCTCCTCGCCGCTGTCGAAGGGCCGCAGCACCACGTCCGCCTCACGCCGGCGCACGCTCGCCGGGAACGGATGGGTGATGATCTCCAGCTGGATATGATCGTGCGCACGCAGGAAGGCAGGCAAACGCGACATCAGCCAATGCGAGGCCAGCGTCGCGCCGATCGACAGCTTGACGATGCCGCGCGCCTTGTGTCCTCCCGCCGCGACCGCGGTCTCAGCCCGTAGCGCCGCGGCCGCCATTGCCTCGGCGTGTTCGCGCAACGTCCGTCCATCCGCAGTCAGCGCCAGGCCGTCGGCGGCGCGCGCCACCAATCGGGTGCCGAGCTGGGCTTCCAGCGCCGCGATCTTGCGGCTGACGGTGGGATGGCTGGTGTGCAGGCGGCGGGCGGCGGCCGTGAAGCTGCCGGTATCGGCGACCGCGACGAAGGTCTTGCAAAGGTCCCAGTCCACCGGCAGCCCCGTTCATATCTGAATGACGATCAGTTCATTATTGAACGGCCGGAGCGCGCCGTCCAACCTTATAGTGGGATCAAATCCGCCAACGCGGTCGGCAATCCGCCCGCGCGACAATCAACAGGGAAACGCCTCGTCATCCGCCCGCCGGCGGGGCCGCGTTTCAGGAGGACATGATGGCGCTGCCCACTCGCTTGAAGGATTCGCTCGAGCTGCCCGTGGTCGGCTCGCCCCTCTTCATCGTTTCCGGGCCGGAGCTGGTGATCGCCCAGTGCAAGGCGGGCGTTGTCGGCTCGTTTCCCGCGCTCAATGCCCGTCCGGTCGAGAAGCTGGACGAGTGGCTGAGCCGCATCGAGGACGAGCTCGGCGAATACAAATCGCGCAATCCCGGCAAGAAGGTTGCCCCCTACGCCGTCAACCAGATCTGCCATGCCTCCAATGACCGGCTGATGAAGGACATGGAGACCTGCGTAAAGCACAAGGCGCCCATCATCATCACCTCGCTGCGGCCGCCGGCGGAGATCGTCGAGGCCGCGCACTCCTATGGCGGGCTGGTGTTCCACGACGTCATCAACGTCAAGCATGCGCGCAAAGCCGCCGAGCAGGGGGTCGACGGCCTGATCCTGGTCTGCGCCGGTGCGGGCGGGCATGCCGGCACGCTGTCGCCCTTCGCGCTGGTGCGCGAGGTCAAGCAATGGTTCGGCGGCGCGATCCTGCTGTCGGGCGCGATCAGCGACGGCTTCGGCATCGCCTCCGCGCTGACGCTGGGCGCCGACCTCGCCTATATGGGCACGCGCTTCATCGCGACGCAGGAAGCCAATGCCGACGCAGCCTACAAGTCGGCGCTGACGCAGCACGCCGCGCACGACATCGTCTACACCAACCTGTTCACCGGCGTGCACGGCAACTATCTCGGCCCCTCCATCGCCGCCGCCGGATTGGACCCGGACAATCTCCCGGCCGCCGACAAATCGAAGATGAACTTCGGCTCCGGCGGCAACATGAAATCGAAAGCGTGGCGCGACATCTGGGGATCGGGCCAGGGCATCGGCCAGATCACCGATGTCCCTCCCGTCGCGGAGCTCGTCGACCGGATGAAGAGTGAATTCGATCAGGCCCGGCAGGATTTCCTGATGCGCGCGAGCGCCTGACGTCTCGGACTGGCAAGAAAGGGAGGATGCAATGAAGCTGGCAGCCGCACTGATCGGCCTGTCCCTGCTGGCGCTCGCCGGCGGGAGCGCCCATGGCAGCGACGAGATCCGTATCGGACAGACCCTGCCCTACAGCGGGCCGGCATCCGGCTTCGGCGCGATCGGGCGGACGCAGGAAGCCTTCTTCGAGAAGATCAATGCCGATGGCGGCATCAACGGCCGCAAGGTCAAGTTCATCACGCTGGACGATGCCTACTCGCCGCCGAAGACGGTCGAGCAGACCCGCAAGCTGGTGGAGCAGGACGAGGTGCTGATGATGTTCGGCTCGCTCGGCACCGCCACCAACAGCGCCGTGCAGCGCTACCTCAACGGCAAGAAGGTGCCCCAGCTCTTCGTGCTCTCCGGCGCGACGAAATGGGCCGATCCGCAGAAATATCCATGGACCATGCCCGGCATGGCCGCCTACGAGTCCGAGGGCGTGGTCTATGCCAAGCACGTGCTGCGGACCAAGCCCGGCGCCAAGATCGCCATCCTGTCCCAGAACGACGATTTCGGCCGCGACTATGTCGCCGGCTTCAAGCGCGCGCTCGGCGACAAGGCCGCGAGCATGATCATCGCCGAGCAGACCTACGAGACCAGCGCACCGACGATCAGCTCGCAGCTCTCGACCCTGAAGGCATCGGGTGCCGACGTGCTGTTCGGCGTCGTGCTCGGAAAGTTCACCTCGCAGATGATCAAGGGCGTCGCCGAGATCGGCTGGAAGCCCGAGCTGTTCTTCGTGCCGACCTCGGCCTCGTCGATCTCGTTCCTGGAGCCGGCAGGGCTCGACAACGCGGTCGGCCTGATCTCGTCGAGCAATCAGAAGGACACGATGGACCCGCAATGGGCCAGCGATCCCGGCGTGAAGGAGTACTTCGCCTTCATGAAGCAATACATGCCGAATGCGGACCTCTCCAACTCCAACTACGGGGCCGGCTACCACTACGCGACGCTTCTCATGACCGTGCTGAAGGCGTGCAAGGATGATTTCAGCCGCGAGAACATCATGCGCCAGGCGGCCGCGTTGAAGGACGTGAAGCTGCCGCTGCTGCTGCCGGGCATCACCGTTTCGACCGGGCCAGACGACTATCTGCCGTTCCAGCAGCTTCAGCTCCGGCGCTTCAACGGCAAGAGCTGGGTAGGATTCGGCGACGTGCTCGACGATCGCTGACTCCAGCAGAATAAGGACAGACCATGATCATCAGCGGCGAACGCCGGATCGGCTATGACGAGATCCAGGCGCGCATCAAACGCGCCGCGAGCGGGCTTCGCGCTCTCGGCGTTGCCGAAGGCGCGCCGGTCGCGATGATGCTGCGCAACGACTTCGCCCTGTTCGAGGTGGTTGCGGCCTCGGCCGCACTGGGCAGCCCGGTGGTGCCGATCAACTGGCACCTCAAGGCCGAGGAGGTCCGTTACATCCTGACCGACAGCGGCGCGACGATTCTTGTCTGCCACGCTGATCTGCTGCCGCAGATTTGCGGCGGCATTCCGGAGGATGTCCGCCTGCTCGTTGTCGCGACCCCACCCGAGCTCGCGGCAACCTTCGCAATTCCCCCTGAGCTGACCGAGGTCCCGGCGGGGTCGATGGATTGGGACCGCTGGCGCGATGGCCATCCGGAATCGCAGGAGCCGCCGCGCCGGGCCGCCGCGATGATCTACACCTCGGGGACCACCGGCATGCCGAAAGGCGTGCGGCGCATGCCGATGCAGCCCGAGCAAGCGGCCGCTTCCGAGCGCGTCGGCGCAATCGCCTATGGCATCAAGCCGCGCGAGGACCAGGTCGTGCTGATCAACGGGCCGATGTATCATTCGGCGCCGCATTCCTACGGCATGATGGCCTTTCGCAACGGCTGCACCATCGTTCTCCAGGCCCGGTTCGTCGCCGAGGAGCTCTTGGCGCTGATCGAACGCCACCGTGTGACGCATATCCACATGGTGCCGACCATGTTCGTGCGCCTGTTGCGTTTGCCCGAGGCCGTCAGGCAGCGTTACGACCTGTCGTCGCTGCGCTTCGTCGTGCACGGCGCGGCGCCCTGCCCGCCCGAGGTGAAGCGGGCCATGATCGAGTGGTGGGGACCGGTCATCAACGAATATTTCGGCTCGACCGAGACCGGCATCCCGGTGTGGCACTCGGCCGAGGAGGCCCTGAAGAAGCCCGGCACGGTCGGCCGCGCCATCGAAGGCGGCATCGTCAAGATCTTCCGCGACGACGGCAGCCTCTGCGGCGCTGGCGAGGTCGGCGAGATCTACATGCGCCAGACGGCGGTGCCCGATTTCGACTATCACGGCAAGGCGCAGGCGCGCGCCGAGGCCGGCCGCGACGGTCTCGTCAGCGTGGGCGACGTCGGCTATCTCGACGAGGACGGCTATCTGTTCTTGTGCGACCGCAAGCGCGACATGGTGATCTCGGGCGGCGTCAACATCTACCCGGCCGAGATCGAGAATGTGCTGATCACCATGCCCGGCGTGCGCGATTGCGCCGTGTTCGGGATCCCGGACGCGGAATATGGCGAGCGGCTGTGCGCCTGCATCGAGCCCGATTCGGCCGAAGAGCTCTCCGCCGCTGCAGTGCAGGCTTTTCTGCGCGAGCGATTGGCCAATTTCAAGGTGCCGAAGGAGATCCAGTTCCTGGATGCGCTGCCACGGGAGGCAACCGGGAAGATCTTCAAGCGCAAGCTGCGCGATCCCTATTGGGCGGACCGGAGGCCGGGCGGGCCTTAGCCGGCCGCCACCGAATCCGGGCTTGAAGCATCCCCCGGCATATTCCGTCCAAGCAGGGCCGCATGCCTGCCTCGCTCGGGTCGCCCGCTTTTGGCGGTCCGCGAAACCGTATAGCGTCGGCCCCAGAGGAAACGCCGCGAAGACGGCCATGAGGTCGCGCATGCTGGACAAGACCAAGGATATTTCCGTCTCCGCACAGGCCTGGCTCGATGAATTCGAGCGCGCCCTGGGCAAGCCTGATAGCGCCACCCTGAGCCGCCTCTTCCTCGCCGACGGTTTTTGGCGCGATGTGCTGGCGTTGAGCTGGAACCTGCAAACAATCGCAGGCAGCGATACGATCGTGCAGCAGCTGACGGCGCTCGCGCCCAAAGCTGCGCCGTCTCATTTCACGATCGCGCCCAACCGCGCGCCGCCGCGCTGGGTGACGCGCGCCGGTACCAACACCATCGAAGCCATCTTCGATTTCGAAACCGCGCTCGGCCGCGGCAGCGGTATCCTGCGGCTCGTACCTGACAGCACCGACGGCGACCGGTTGAAAGCATGGACGCTGCTGACAGCGCTCGATGAGCTCAAGGGCTTCGAGGAGCAGCTCGGCACCTCGCGGCCCCGCGGCCAGGCCTATTCGCGCGACTTTCGCGGGCCGAACTGGCTCGACCTGCGCAACGCCTCGCGCGACTATGCCGACCGTAATCCAGCCGTGCTGGTGGTCGGCGGCGGCCAGGCCGGGCTCGCGATTGCGGCGCGGCTGAAGCAGTTGAAGGTCGACACGCTGATCGTCGATCGCGAGGCGCGGATCGGCGACAACTGGCGCAGGCGTTACCACGCGCTGACGCTGCACAATCAGGTGCAGGTCAATCACCTGCCCTACATGCCGTTCCCGCCGAGCTGGCCGACCTATATTCCAAAGGACAAGCTCGCCAACTGGTTCGAAGCCTATGTCGATGCCATGGAGCTGAACTTCTGGACCGGCACCGAGCTCGAAGGCGGCGCCTATGACGAGGCCAGCGGCCACTGGACAGTGACGCTGCGGCGGGCCGACGGCAGCCGGCGCACCATGCATCCGCGCCACGTGGTGATGGCGACCGGCGTCAGCGGTATCGCCAATGTGCCCGACATTCCGACCCTCGACAATTTCAAGGGCGCGCTGGTGCATTCCAGCCGCTACGAGGACGGCGAGAACTGGACAGGCAAGCGCGCCATCGTCATCGGCACCGGCAACAGCGGCCACGACATCGCGCAGGATCTCTATTCCAGCGGCGCCGAAGTGACGCTGGTGCAGCGCTCGTCGACACTGGTCACCAATATCGAGCCGTCGGCGCAGCTCGCCTACGCGACCTACAATGAAGGCACGCTCGAGGACAATGATCTGATCGCGGCCTCGATGCCGACGCCGCTGGCGAAGAAGACGCATGTGATGTTGACCGAGCAATCCAGGCAGCTCGACAAGGAGCTGCTCGACGGCCTCCGTCGCGTCGGCTTCAAGCTCGACTTCGGCGAGGCCGGCACCGGCTGGCAGTTCAAGTACCTCACCCGCGGCGGCGGTTATTATTTCAATGTCGGCTGCTCCAACCTGATCGTCGAGGGCAAGATCAAGCTCAGACAGTTTTCCGACATCGAAAGCTTCGTCACGAACGGCGCGCGGATGAAGGACGGCTCGACCATTGCAGCCGACCTCATCGTGCTCTCGACCGGCTACAAGCCGCAGGAATATCTGGTGCGTCAGCTGTTCGGCGATACCATCGCCGACCGGGTCGGTCCGATCTGGGGCTTTGGCGAGGGCTTCGAGCTACGCAACATGTATGCACGTACGAAGCAGCCCGGCCTCTGGTTCATCGCCGGCAGCCTCGCACAATGCCGGATCAACTCGAAATATCTTGCGCTCCAGATCAAGGCGGTCGAGGAAGGGATTTTGGGGCGGACCTAGCCACAGCCGTCATTCCGGGGCGCGCGTCAGCGCGAGCCCGGAATCCATTCATCCGCGAAATGCCGTAAGATGGATTCCGGGTTCACGCTTCGCGTGCCCCGGAATGACAAGAGGAGAAATCAATGCCAGCCATTCTCGGCAGCGGCGAACACCGCTACCGCGTCGTCGAAAACTTCGCGAAACTTCCCGACGGCTGGCAGCTCACCGACGTCGCCTCGGTCGCGGTCGACAGCAAGGATCGCGTCTACGTCTTCAACCGCGGCGCCCATCCGATGGTGGTGCTGGACCGCGACGGCAATTTCCTGCGCAGCTGGGGCGAAGGACTGTTCTCCCGTGCGCATGGCCTGCACGTCGATGCCGACGACAACCTCTATTGCACCGATGACGGCGACCACACGGTGCGCAAATGCACCACCGACGGTAAGGTCCTGCTCACGATCGGCATCCCCGCAAAGCCGGCGCCGTTCATGAGCGGCGAGCCGTTCCACCGCTGCACCCACACCGCGCTGTCGCCGAGGGGCGAGATCTACGTCTCCGACGGCTACGGCAATGCGCGCGTGCACAAGTTCACCCCTGACGGGAAGCTGATCAAAAGCTGGGGCGAGCCCGGCACCGACCCCGGCCAGTTCAACATCGTGCACAATATCGCGACCGATGCCGACGGCTGGGTCTATGTCGCCGACCGCGAGAACCATCGCGTGCAGGTCTTCAACGGAGAGGGCGAGTATGAGGCGCAGTGGAACAATCTGCACCGGCCCTGTGCGCTGTGCTGCGGCGGCGGGGCTAAGAGCCCGACCTTCGTCATCGGCGAGCTCGGCCCCGGCCTCGCCATCAACCGCAAGGTGCCCAATCTCGGCCCGCGACTATCGATCGTCGACGCCAAGGGAAATCGCATCGCGCGACTTGGCGGCGAGGAGGGCCCGGGCGTTGCCAGCGGCAAATTCCTGGCGCCGCACGGCATCGCGCTGGACTCGAAGGGCGATATCTATGTCGGCGAGGTCGGCGTCACCAACTGGGAGACGAGCTTTCCGGACGAGGAGATGCCCGCCGCGGTGCGCATGACGCGGTGCCTGCAGAAGCTGGAGCGGGTACGGGAGTAGCTGTCGCGAAAGGGCGATCACGACGTTGGGGCGGGCGGTTCCGCGCCCCCCGGATCGCGGCATTTTGAGCGCTTTTGCCACCCCGCCGCCGCATTGCTTGCGCCTGAATAAGTCGCTCAACGGGCTTCACAATCCCGTCACGCTGCATGTAGTATGTCAGTACATGCTGCTTCGCAGCGTATATTGGAGGCCGGGAGCGTTACTTGAACGCACATGTCTCGCAAGGCAGTTGGCCGGTATTGGTGCTGAATGCGGACTTCCGGCCGCTGAGTTACTACCCACTGTCGTTGTGGTCGTGGCAGGACGCGATCAAGGCGGTGTTCCTCGACCGCGTCAATATCGTCGCTCACTACGATCAGGCGGTCCACAGTCCCACCCTGCAGATGCAGCTGCCGAGCGTCGTCTCGCTCAAATCCTTCGTCAAGCCGACCACGCACCCCGCCTTCACCCGGTTCAACGTGTTCCTGCGCGATCGTTTCGCCTGCCAATATTGCGGCTCGCCGGAAGACCTCACTTTCGATCACATCATCCCGCGCAGCAAAGGCGGCCAGACCACCTGGGAGAACGTGGTCGCGGCGTGCTCGCCGTGTAACCTGCGCAAGGGCAATCTCACCCCGGCCCAGGCAAAGATGTTTCCGCGCCAGAACGCGTTCGCACCCACCGTGCACCAGCTGCACCGCAACGGCCGTCTCTTCCCGCCGAATTACCTGCACGATAGCTGGCTCGACTATCTGTACTGGGATACGGAACTGGATCCGTAGGCGCGAACCTCCGCGCGTTATCCCCGCTGCAACGCCAGCGTCACGCCGCCGAGCGTGAGCGCCATCGCCGTCCATTCGCGCAGGCCCAGCGGCTCGCCCAGGATGATGGCGGCGGAGACCACGCCGATCACGGGAACGATCAGCATGCCGGTCGAGGCCGAGGTCGGTGGCAGACGGCGCAGCGTCTCGAACCAGGTGACGTAGCAGATGCCCATCGGCACCAGCGTCATATAGACGAAGCAACCGAGCCCCAGCGGGGTAATCGCGGTGATATCAGGACGCTCGAACAGGACGCCGAGGATCAGCATCGCGGCGCAGCCGAGACCGACCTGCCAGGCGACGACGACCAGCGGCGGCATCGGCAGCGGCTTGCGGTTGAGCACGTTGCCGAGCGCGAACAGGATGGCGCAGAGCAGCGCCAGCACGATGCCCAGCAGCTTGTCGGCGCCGAACGCAAAGCCGTTGCCGCTCAGGAGCAGCGTGACGCCGGCAACGCCAAGGATCAGCCCGAAAATATCCCGTGCGGCCGGCCGCGTATGCAGCGCCGGCCAGGCAAACAGCATCGCCCAGATCGGCATTGTATAGGCGAGCAGAGCGCCCTCGCTCACGGTCACATACTTCATGGCGACCGTGCCGAGACCCATCCAGGCAAAGACGTTGGTGAAGGTCGCGAACAGCAGCCGCGGGACCGCCTCACGCGGCACGGCGAACGATTCCTTCCGGCTCAGCACCAGGGCGCCGAGAATGAGGGAGGCGCAGACCCCGGCAAGGCCACGTGCGAACAGGGGCGGCCATTGCTGGAGCAACAGCTTCATGAGCGGCCAGTTCAACGCCCAGCCGAACGCCGTCACGCAGAGGCAGAGAGAGCCGATCGTCCTGTCGCGCCGCGCCGAATCCATGGATAGCGCTTAGCAGGCGGACGCCGGCCGCTCCACCTCGGCTGGTGCATGCGGGCCATCGCGCAGGACGGAACCGGACCGCCTGGCGCTCGTTCAGATGGGAGCCCACGCGACGACGCGTGCCGCAGCGCAACCAGGGAGGCCATCATGCCTGCAGCCGAGAAAGACCATGTCTACAAGATCCTGGACCTGGTCGGATCGTCCGAGACCTCGATCGAGGACGCGATCAAGAACGCGATCAGCCGCGCGTCGAAGACCATTCGCGAGATGAAATGGTTCGAGGTGGTGCAGACGCGCGGCCACATCGAGAATGGCGCGGTTCGGCACTATCAGGTGACCTTGCGTGTCGGATTCACGCTGGAAGAGTGATTTCATCTTCGCTGTTGCGGCCGAACTTCACCATGCTGACCCAGATCTACGAAATTTCCAGCCCGGACGAAGCACGCGCCGTCTCGGAGATCGGAATTGATCACGTCGGTATCCTGGTCGGCGACGGCGAATTTCCGCGCGAGCAGCCGCTCGCTCTGGCGGCGGAGATCGCCGCTGCGATCGTGACGCCGGCAAGATTTTCGGCGCTGTTTCTCACGGCGCGAGCGGCGTCGATCATCGAATGGGCAAGGATGTTGAAGCCTGCGATCGTTCATCTCGGAGCGGCACCTGAACTGCTCGGGCCCGCAGAGGTCGCCATGATCAAGGCCGCGCTGCCCGATCGTCAGATCATGCGGAGCGTGCCGGTTTATGGCGAGGAGAGCGTCGAGATTGCCCGGAGCTATGAGCACATTGCGGACTATCTTCTGCTGGACAGTCATCGCCCCTCCGACAGGCAGATCGGTGCGATCGGCGTGCCGCACGACTGGAGCATCAGCCGCCGGATCGTCGAGCTGGTCGGCATCCCCATCATCCTGGCCGGAGGCTTGGGTCCTGACAACGTCGCACAGGCCATCCGCGTGGTCGGGCCGGCCGGCGTGGATTCGAAGACAAGGACAGACAAGGAAGGCACGCACGCCAAGGATCTGGCGCGCGTGCGGCTATTCCATGAAGCTGCACGAGCGGCCGGGGAAAATTAGTCAGCCAACCCTTCCGTCCCGCCTGCCGCGCTTGCGAGCTTCTCTTCGGCGGTGCACGCAGCTTTCCGAAGCTGAGAGTCCGAAGGTTGAGAGAACGTCTGCATATTTGCTGCGCTGCGACACGCGACGACTGTGCGGCTCCTGCAAACCAAAAGCTCGCCGACATCCAAAATGCGACATCGCGCAGCTTGTCGGATGCCGACAATGCGTCCAAACTGTGATCAAAGTCGCTGGATTGCGGCATACCCCCAGCGGTTAAAAACGAAGCGCACCGAAACGCGTTCGAACAACCAGGCCGCCAGGGAGGACGTCCATGACTGCTAAGTCTGAAAAGACCAGAACAACTCGTCGCAAATTCCTGCTGGCCGCCGGGGCGACCGGCGCTGCTGTCATCGCCATGCCGCAAGTCAGCCGGGCGCAGACGGTGACCATGAAGATGCAGGGCTCGTGGGGCAAGGCCGATGTCTTCAACGAGATGGCCGAAGACTACGTGAAGCGCGTCAACGATATGGCCGGGGGCCGGCTCCGCATAGACTATCTGGTCGGCGGCTCAGTCGTGCATCCGTTCCAGGTGTTCGACGGCGTTCATGGCGGCCAGATCGACGCGGCACATACGGTGACGGTCTACTGGTACGGCAAGCACAAGGCAGCATCGCTGTTCGGGACAGGTCCCGTGTTCGGCTTCAACGCCAACGAAGGCCTCGGCTGGATCCACAACGGCGGCGGCAAGGAGCTATTCGAGGAGCTCCAGACCAAGATCATGAACGTCAACATCAAGAGCTTCTTCGCCATGCCGATGCCGACGCAGCCGCTCGGCTGGTTCAAGAAGCCGATCACCAGCGACGCTGATCTCAAGGGCTTGAAGTATCGCACGGTGGGCCTTGCCGCCGATCTCTTCCAGGCGATGGGTGCATCCGTCGCGCAGCTGCCCGGCGGCGAGATCGTGCCCGCGATGGAGCGCGGCGTGATCGACGGATTCGAGTTCAACAATCCGACCTCGGACCGGCGCTTCGGCGCGCAGGATGTCGCAAAGAACTACATGATGGGCAGCCATCATCAGGCGACGGAATATTTCGAGATCATGTTCAACCGGACCAAATTCAACGCGCTGCCGAAGGAACAGCAGGCGATCCTGCAATATGCCGCCGAAGCCGTGTCCTCCGCCAACGAATGGAAGGCCATGGACTATTATTCCAAGGACCTGCAGGAGCTGATCAACAAGGACAAGGTCAACGTCCAGCGGACGCCGAAGTCGGTGTTCGACGCGCAGATCAAGGCGTGGGACGGTCTGATCGCCCAGCTCGGCTCCGATCCGTTCATGAAGAAGGTGATGGACTCGCAGAAGGAATGGGTACGCCGCGTGGTTTACTACAACATGAACAACGCGACGGACTACCGCGGCGCCTTCGAGCATCACTTCCCGGGCGTGCTCAAGGTCTGACGGCCGTCGCGACGCATCGCGTGAGGCCGTATCGTGAGGGGCGGCGCAATTGAAGCGCCGCCCGCGAGTTGGGAGGGGGACATCCGGATGTACTGCTCGCAGCGAGTTCAGCTCGCATGACGAAATTCCTGTTCTTCATCGATGAGCTCAGCACGTGGGTCGGCAAGGCGTTCGCCTGGCTGATTCTCGTCCTGACCCTGGGTGTCAGCTACGAGGTGTTCGTGCGCTACGTGCTGCGTGCGCCGACCACCTGGGCTTTCGACATCAGCTACATCACCTATGGCGCGATGTTCCTGATGGCCGGCGCGTATACGCTCTCGCGCAACGGCCATGTGCGCGCCGACGTGGTCTACCGCCTCTGGTCGCCGCGCACCCAGGCGACGATGGACCTCGTCCTGTATATCCTGTTCTTCCTGCCGGCGATCGCCGCGCTGATGTATTCGGGCTGGAACTACGCCCAGATGTCGGTGCGCTTCCGCGAAGTCAGTATCTTCAGTCCGGCCGGCGTGCCGGTGTTTCCGCTGAAGGCGCTGATCCCGCTCACCGGTTTCCTTCTGTTTCTGCAAGGGTTCGCTGAAATCATTCGCTGTGTGCTGTGCATCCGCACCGGCCGATGGCCGCAACGACTGCACGACGTGGAAGAGACCGAGAGCCTCATCATCCGCGAACATCAGCAGCACGCGGCTGAGCCGCAGAGCGAGAAGGGACCAGGCGCATGACCGATCCTCAACTCGGCATGCTGATGCTGGGCCTCTTCATCTTCATCATCATGCTCGGCTTCCCGATCGCGTTCACGCTGATGGCGATGGGCGTCTCGTTCGGCTACTATGCCTACTACACCCCCGGTCAGGACTTCTTCCAGAACCGCGTCTTCACGCTTCTGGTGCAGAAGACGTTCGAGGTGACATCCAGCGATGTGCTGGTTGCGGTTCCGCTGTTCCTGTTCATGGGCTATTTGATCGAACGCGCAAACATTCTCGACCGGCTGTTCTACTCGCTGCAATTGTCGATGAAGAACGTGCCGGGCGCGCTGGCGGTGGCAACGCTGATCACCTGCGCGATGTTCGCGACCGCGACCGGCATCGTCGGCGCGGTTGTCACGCTGATGGGCCTGCTGGCCTTGCCGGCGATGCTGCGCGCCGGTTACGACGTCAAGCTGTCGGCAGGCGTCGTCTGCGCCGGCGGCTGCCTCGGCATCCTGATTCCGCCGAGCATTCTGCTGATCGTCTATGCGGCAACCGCCGGCGTTTCGGCGGTCAAGCTTTATGCGGCCGCTTTCTTTCCGGGGTTCCTGTTGGCCGGCCTCTACGTCCTCTATGCGATGGCGCGCGCGATCATCAATCCCGCGCTGGCGCCGAAGCTGCCGCCCGAGCAGACCAACGTGCCGCTCAGCACGGTAATCTGGGCGCTCGCCACATCGTTCCTGCCGCTGGCGTTGCTGATCGTTTCGGTGCTCGGCGCGATCCTGTTCGGCCTGGCGACGCCATCCGAGGCGGCCGCGGTGGGTGCCCTCATGAGCATCGTTCTGGCCGCCGCCTATCGTTCGCTCAACTTCACGATGATGCGCGAATCGGTCTATCTGACCGTGCGTGCCACCGCGATGGTCTGTTACCTGTTCATCGGGTCGTGGACGTTCTCCGCGGTGTTTGCCGTCCTCGGCGGACAGACGGTGGTCGAGCAGTTCTTCGCCGCGATGAAC
This sequence comes from Bradyrhizobium sp. CCBAU 25338, assembly GCF_028128965.1. Classification (NCBI taxonomy): domain Bacteria; kingdom Pseudomonadati; phylum Pseudomonadota; class Alphaproteobacteria; order Hyphomicrobiales; family Nitrobacteraceae; genus Bradyrhizobium; species Bradyrhizobium sp. CCBAU 25338. Next base: position 323,454 of record NZ_LFKY01000042.1, on the reverse strand, counting down.
CTGTCGCCGATCGGGTTCCTGCTGTTGACCCAGGTGATCATCTTCCTGCTCGGCTGGCCGCTGGAATGGACCGAGATCATCATCATCTTCGTGCCGATCTTCCTGCCGCTGCTGCCCCAATACGGCATCGATCCGATCTTCTTCGGCATCCTGGTGGCACTGAACACGCAGACGGCGTTCAACACGCCGCCGGTCGCGATGGCGGCCTTCTATCTGAAGGGCGTCGCGCCGCCTCAAGTGAAGCTGACCGACATCTTCTCCGGCGCGCTTCCCTTTGTCGGTCTGGTCTTCCTCACCATGGCACTGGTCTACATCTTCCCGGGGATCGCATTGTGGTTGCCCACCTATCTCTATGGATCGCGATGAGCGCGCCCGGCAAACCGCCGAAAGGCTGCGCATGAGTCTCAACGCGCTCGGCCTCATGGAAGCTGCGGCCGGCATCCGCGACGGCCGGCTCAGTTCGGCGGAGCTCGTCGGCGACTGCCTCAAGCGCGTCGATGAGATCGATCGCGATATCCATGCGTGGGCGTTTCTCGATCGCGACCACGCGATGCGGCAGGCCGAGGCTGCTGACGATCGTCGTAAGCAGGGCAAGGCTGTCGGCCCGCTGCATGGCGTGCCCGTCGGCATCAAGGATATATTCGACACCGGCGACATGCCGACGGAATTCGGATCAGACCTGTGGGCCGGACGCACGCCGCGGCGCGATGCGGCGGCCGTGGCGCGTCTGCGGGCGTCCGGCGCCGTGATCCTCGGCAAGACGGTGACCACCGAGTACGCGTACTACAATCCGGGCAAGACCCGAAATCCGCACAACCCAGATCACACGCCCGGCGGATCGTCCTCGGGCTCCGCCGCGGCCGTCGCGGCGCTGATGGTGCCAGGTGCCGTCGGCTCGCAAACCAACGGCTCGGTGATTCGTCCCGCCGCCTTCTGCGGCGTGGTCGGTTTCAAGCCTTCGCATGGCCTCATTCCGCGCAGCGGCGCGCTCGAACTGTCGCGCACACTCGATCATGTCGGCGTGTTCGGGCGCAGCGTGGAGGACGTGGCCCTGCTGGCCGAGGTCATGGTCGACTTCGACCGGGAGGATCTGGACACGCGGCCTGTTGCGCGCCCGCCATTCTCTGCGGTAGCGGCGAGCGAGCCGCCGTTGCCGCCGCGATTTGCCTTCGTGCGCTCTCCGGTCTGGGATCAGGCCGAGCCAGTGACGCGTAAGGCCTTTGCTGAGCTTGTCGAGGCTTTGGGCGAGGCGTGCAGCGAAGTCGAGCTTGGGCCGAGCTTCGATAGAGCCGTCGATATGCACCGTATCATCATGGAAGTTGATATGGCGCACAATCTGCGGCGCGACTACCAGCGAGGCGGCGACAAGCTGAGCACGCGTCTACGCCAGGCGATCGAGCGCGGCCGCGCACATCTTGCGGTGGATTACTGCGGCGCTCTGGCCGGGATTGCGCCGCTCAACCAGGCTCTGGACCATATTTTCGACGAATACGACGCCGTCTTGACGCCTGCGGCGCCGGGTGCCGCGCCCGGCATTGAAACGACCGGCAACCCGGTTTTCTGCACGCTCTGGACCTATCTCGGCGTGCCCGCCATCAGCCTGCCGTTGATGCGTTCCGAAGCCGGCCTTCCGCTGGGCGTCCAGCTCGTCGGCCGCCGCGGCAACGATGCCCGCCTCTTGCGCACGGCGCACTGGCTCGTCAGGAATATCGGGCGCACTCGTGGCAGCGCTCGGCGCAACGTCCCGAGCGCTGGGTCGAACTCGGCTCCCGGCGCGGAGAAAAGGAAAGTGCGATGACCAATCTGATCACCGGGCTCATCGGCCTCGCGCTGATGATGACATTCCTTGGAATCCTGGTGGTCTGGATCAAGGCCATCCCGCTCATCGTCATTGTGGTTGGCGTGGTGATCCTGGCGGTGGTCGATTTCGTCCATTCACTGCGGACGCCGAACGGCACGCTTCGCTGAGTGCCAGCGCAAAATCGTCCTCGCATGGCATGTCGCGCCGCACCATCACACCAGATGGCACGCCACGAAGTGGCCGTTCGCCCCCTCCTTCAGCGCCGGAGCGCTTTCCGCGCAGCGCGGCTGGGCGATCGGGCAGCGGGTGTGGAAGTGACAGCCGGAGGGCGGCTTCATCGGGCTTGGCACGTCGCCCTTGAGGCGGATGCGCTCGCGCTTGAGCTTGGGGTCGGGCACCGGCACCGCCGACAACAGCGCCCTGGTGTAGGGATGCTGCGGGTTGCGGTAGAGGTCGCTCGCCTTCGCCAGTTCGACGATGCGGCCGAGATACATCACCGCGACGCGATCGGAGATGTGCTCGACCACCGAGAGATCGTGCGCGACGAAGAGATAGGTCAGGTTCAACTCGGCCTGGAGATCTTCCAGGAGGTTGATCACCTGGGCCTGGATCGACACGTCGAGCGCGGACACCGGCTCGTCGCAGACGATCAGCTTCGGCTCGACCGCGAGCGCGCGCGCGATCACGATGCGCTGGCGCTGACCGCCGGAGAATTCGTGCGGATAGCGCCGCATGTGCTCGGCCTTGAGCCCGACCTTGACCAACAGGCTCGCGACGCGCTCCTCGCGCTCCTTGGCGGAGGTCGCGAGATTGTGGATGGTGAAGGCCTCGCCGAGGATGGCGCCGACCGTCATGCGCGGATTGAGCGAAGCGAAGGGGTCCTGGAACACCAGCTGCATGTTCCGCCGCATCGCGCGCAGATCGTTGCCGCCGAGCTTGCGCACGTCCTGGCCGTCGAAGGTGACCTCGCCGTCGGTCGGCTCGATCAGGCGCAGCACGCAACGCCCCGTCGTCGACTTGCCGCAACCGGATTCGCCGACGAGACCGAGCGTCTCGCCGCGATTGACCGAGAACGACACGCCGTCGACAGCATAGACGGTGCCGACCTGGCGCGACAGCAAGCCGCCGAGCACGGGGAAGTGTTTCTTCAGGCCGCTGACGCGCAGCAACGGTTCGCTCATGCCGCGCCTCCCAGGCTGGTATCTCCCAAGTGACAGGCCATGCGATGGCCGGGCGCGACCTCGCGCAGCAGCGGTTCCTTCTCGCTGCAGACGTTCATCGCGAACTTGCAGCGCGGGGCAAAACGGCAGCCGACCGGCGGATTGATCAGGATTGGTACCGAGCCGCCGATCGCCTCCAGCCGCGTCTTGTGCTCGCTGTCGAGGTCGATGCGCGGGATCGAGCGGATCAACCCTTGCGTATAGGGATGGCGGGGATCGCCGAAGAGCTCGTCGACGGCCGCCTCCTCCACCACCTTGCCGGCATACATCACGACGACGCGCTGCGCCGTCTCGGCGACGACGCCCATGGCATGGGTGATCAACATCACCGCCATGCCGAAGCGTTCCTTCATGTCCTGCAAGAGGTCGAGGATCTGCGCCTGGATGGTGACGTCGAGCGCGGTGGTCGGCTCGTCGGCGATGATCAGCTTCGGCTTGCAGGCGAGCGCCATCGCGATCATCACGCGCTGCCGCATGCCGCCGGAGAACTGGTGCGGATAATTGTGCACGCGGCCTTCGGCGTTGGGAATCTGCACCAGCTTCAGCATCTCGATGGTGCGTTCCAGGGCCTGTTTTCTCGTCACCGCCTCGTGGCGGCGCAGGCTCTCGGCGATCTGCTCGCCGATGGTGAGCACCGGATTGAGCGAGGTCATCGGCTCCTGGAAGATGAAGCCGATCTCCTTGGCGCGGATCTCGTCGAGCTGATTGCTGGTCAGCGGCACGAGATCGCGACCCTCGAAAATGATCTGGCCCGCCGCGATCCGGCCCGGCGGCATCGCGATCAGCTTCAGGATCGACATTGCGGTGACGGTCTTGCCGCAGCCGGACTCGCCGACGACGCAGAGCGTCTCCCCCCTGTTGATGGAGATGTCGACGCCGTCGACGGCCTGGAGGATGCCGTCGTCGGTTGAAAAGTGGGTTTTCAGGCCCTTGATCTCGAGCAGCGGTGCCATCAGATCACCCGTCGCGCATCGAGCGCGTCACGCAGGCCGTCGCCGATGAAGTTGATGGCGACCACCGCGATGAAGATCGCGCCGCCCGGAAACAGCGCCCAGTGCGGGCCGATATCGAGGAAATCCTTGGCATCGTACAGCAGTCGGCCCCAGGTCGGGGTGTCAGGCGGGAAGCCCAGGCCGAGGAAGGACAGCGTCGATTCCGCGATGATGGCGGCCGCAACGTCGATGGTGCCGGCGATGATCACCGGACCGAGCGCATTTGGCAGGATGTGCTTGACCACCTGCCGCAGCGGACTTGCACCGAGCGCACGTGCAGCCTCCACGAATTCCTTTTCGCGGATCGACAGGAATTGCGCGCGCACCAGGCGCGCGACCGGCATCCAGCGGAGCCCCCCGATCACCAGCACGATCAGGATGAAGATGCCGCCCTCGGGGCCGAACACCTGCTTCAGCCCATCGCGGAAGAGATAGATCAGCAGCAAGAGCAGCGGCAGTTGCGGCAGCGACAGGAACAGATCCGTGAGCCACATCAGGCCATGGCCGAGCGCGCCGCGCGACATGCCGGCCAGCGCGCCGATCAGCACGCCGATAAAGACCGAGACCAGCATCGCGGCAAGGCCGACGGCGAGCGAGATGCGCCCGCCATAGATCATGCGGGCGAGGATGTCCTGCCCGAGATCGTCGGTGCCGAACGGATGGGCCAGCGACGGCCCCTGCATACCCGCCACAATGTCGATCTCGTCGATCTTGACCCGCCAGACGAACGGACCGAGCACCACCGCCAGGACAAGAACCAGGAGCAGGAACGCGCTGACAACGGCAAGCTTGTGGCGGCTGTAGCGCCGCCACGTCTCGCGCCAGGGCGAGTAGACCCGCCGCTCAGCGGAGGGAGATGCGAGGGTCAAGCCAGCCATAGAGGACGTCCGCGATGAGATTGAACAGCACGACCAGGCACGCGAAGACGAAGGTGACGGCCATCACCACCGGCGTGTCGTTGGAAAGGATGGAGGAGATCAGCAGCGAGCCGATGCCGGGAATGCGGAATATCTGCTCGGTGACGATGGCGCCGCCGAACACCGCGGGCATCTGCAACGCAATCAGCGTCACGACCGGGATCATGGCGTTGCGCATCACGTGCTTGACGATGACCGTGGCCTGGCCAAGCCCCTTGGCACGCGCCGTGGTCACGTAATCGAGCCGGATCACGTCGAGCATCGCCGAACGGACAAAGCGCGTCATTGACGCCGCCTGGAACAGACCGAGCACCGCCACCGGCATGATCGCCTGCCTGATCATCTCCAGCACCCAGCGGATGCCGGTTGCCTTGATGTCGGTCGTATAGACGAAAGGCAGCCAGTCCAGCGTGACCGAAAAGATCAGGATGAACAGAATGCCGGTGAAGAAGGTCGGCAGCGAGAAGCCGACGAAGGCGAGCGTATTCGCGATCTGGTCGAACAGCGAATACGGCTTGGTCGCGGCATAGACCCCGACGGGGATCGCGATCAAGAGCGCCAGGATCTGCGCCGAGCCGATCACGTAGAGCGTGGCCGGCAGGCGCTGGAGGATCAACTGGTCGACGTCCATCCGGCTCACGAAGGAGAAGCCCCAGTCGCCGTGCAGCATGGCGTTGAGCCAGTGCAGGTAACGAAGGTAGATCGGATCGTCGAGGCCGAACTTGGCCCGAAGCGCGGCCTGCACTTCGGGGGGCACGTTCGGGTTGGTCGCCAGTTCAGAGAACGGATCGCCGGGAGCGAGCGCAAGCACGACGAACAGCACGACCGAGATTCCGAGCAAGCTCGGAATCGCGATCAGGAGGCGACGCAGGACGTATTGACTCATGAGGGAAGGCCCCGTCTAGAGCTGGGGGATCATTCCTCGCGGTACCAGTCGAACAGGTTGTCGGTCTCGTTGGCCCACCCCGAGATCACCGGACGCAGCGAGTTCGACGCCGCTTCCACCTTGAGCCGGTGCTGCGCCGGAATGAACACGGTCTCCTGGAACAGGATGTCGTTGGCCTTGATGTAGAGCGCCACACGCTTCACCGGATCCATCTCGCCGTCCGCGGCATCGATCGCCGCGTCATAGTCCTTGTTGACAAAGCGCGGGAAGTTCGTGCCCTGCCACTTGTTTTCCTTCGTCGCGACGTTGCTCGAATGGTAACGGCGCATGTGCTGGGCCGGATCCGGCTGGCTCATCGGGATCTGGAACATCTCGATGTCGGCGTAGAACTTCGCATAAGTGTCGGGATTGGCGACGTCGGACGAGAAGAACACCGAGGCCACGACCGACTTCAGTTCGACATCGATGCCGGCCTTCTGGCAGGCCTGCTTGACGATCGCCTGCGTCTTCTGGCGCGGACCGTTGATCGAGGTCTGATAGAGCAGCTTCAGCTTCTTGCCGTCCTTCTCGCGGATGCCGTCCGCACCCGGCTTCCAGCCGGCATCGTCCAGAATCTTCGAGGCCTTCTCGACGCTGAACTCCCACGAGGTGTTCTTGGAGACGAACTTTTCGGGTCCGTTGAGGAAGTTCGCGGTGGTGCGGCCGGCGCGGCCGTAGATCGCCTTCTTGATCGAATCACGATCGACCAGCAGCGACAGCGCCTTGCGCACGGCGGGGTCGGAGAACAGCGGATGCTTGGTCTTCATCGAGGAGCGCTCGCCATCGACCTCGGTGTTGGGATCGGTGAAGTTGAGCGCGATGAACTCGGTGTCGCCGCCGACGGCGTAGATGGTCTTGCCCTTGCCGCCCTTCTCCAGGCGCAACAGCACGTCGTCCTCGACCTGGATGTTCCAGCCGAAATCGTATTCGCCGGTCTGGATCACCGCACGTGCGGCCGAGACCGCGTCGCCGCCGCCCTTCATCTCGAGCGTGTCGAAATAGGGCCGGTTCGGCATGTGATAGTCTTTGTTGATCTCGCCACGGATCAGATCGCCGGGCTTGAACTCAAGGAACTTGTAAGGGCCGGTGCCGACCGGCGCGAGGTTGTTCGGTGCTTCGCGGGACTTGGATCCCTTGTACTCGGCGAACAGGTGCCTGGGCAGAATTTGTCCGGTTGCACCGACGAAGGCGTCCGCCCAGAACGGCGTCGGCTTCTTGAAGGTGATGCGGACCGTCAGGTCATCTACCTTCTCGACCGTGATGTCGCGGTAGGTCGCTACGGTGATCGCGGCCGTCGCCGGATCGCTGATGTACTGCCAGGTGAAGACGACGTCGTCGGCCGAGAACGGCTTGCCGTCATGCCACTTCACGCCGGGCTTCAGCTTCCACGTCACCGACTTGCCGTCGGCGGCTAGCAGGCCGTTCTGGGTCGAGGGAATTTCGGACGCCAGCACCAGCTTCATGTTGCCGTCCGGATCCCAGCAGGCGAGCGGTTCATAGAACAGGCGCGAGCCGTCCTGGTCCTTGGTGCCGGTGGCGAAATGCGGATTGAGCAAGGTCGGGCCCTGCCACCACAACAGCTTCAGCGCACCGCCGCCGCCGCGTTTGGTAGGCTTGTAGGTGGACGCGCCCTGGGCCATGGCGACACCGCCGAGCGCGAGGATCTGGTTGGCCAGCGGTGCGGTCAGGCCAACGGCGGCCATGCGCTGGATGAAGGCGCGGCGGTTCATCCGCCCGTCCTTCACCTGGCCGATCATCGAACGCAGTTCTTTATCCAGCATGGTTGTCCCCCCGTCTGGTTCCGACATGGATGCAGGCGGCCGCAGGAGGCGACCGCCGGGTTTGGCTGGCGGTAGATGGCACACCGAATGGGGTGCACGTCAACTGGGACCGTGTGTATGCAAACGGTCTTCTGGCTGTCGGTTGGGCAAAATTGCGTTCCGCAGCCCATCCGTTCGGCAATCCAGCGTCAAAACGTGCTGGATTGCGCGCTGCAGTGCGGAAAATTTGTTCGCTGCATCCGACGAAGTATCGAGGTGAAATTACCCGACGGACATGTCGAGCGGCGGCGCGACGTGATCCGGCAGCGGACAGACGTAAGGTGTCTTGGCCGTCCGCTTTTGAAGGTCCGCCTTGGCAGCCTTGATCAGCTCCGGTTCCATCAGCGCCTTGATGCCGAGGCCGGCCATCGCCTTGGCCGCCTGCACCATGGCCTTGTGGGCATGCGGGCTCTTGCCCTGCGCCACCACCTGCCAGGTGTGGAAGGGCGTGCCAATCGCAACCGTGGGTGCGTGCACCTGCGCGGTCGGCACCACCCAGCTCACGTCACCGACATCGGTCGAGCCGACCAGCGGGTTGCGCTTGGCATCGAGCGGCACCAGGAAGTCGGCCAGCGGCCGATCGGTCGGCTCCATGCCGATCGCGTAATAGACGGACGCGACGTCCTTGTCGGTGAGCGTCGCACGGATCTGGCTGGCAAAGCTCTTGTCCGCGTCGTCGAAGTGCGGCGGTCCGAGTTCTTCCATCACCTGGTGCAGCGCCTGTTCCAGCGGCGCATTCGGCAGGATGTTGGAGACCGCGGAGATGATCTTCATCTCGACTTTGGTCTCGGTCATCAACGCGGCGCCCTGCGCGATCTTGGACACGCGCTCGACCAGCTCGTTCATGCCGGGAAGGTCACGGGCGCGAATCGAATAACGCACGCGCGCATGCGCCTGCACCACATTCGGCGCGATGCCGCCGGTATCGAGCAAAGCGTAGTGCACGCGGGCATCGCTCGGCATGTGCTCACGCATGTAGTTCACGCCGACATTCATCAATTCCACCGCGTCGAGCGCCGAGCGGCCGAGATGCGGCGAGGCGGCCGCATGCGAGGTACGGCCGGTGAAAATGAAATCCGCGCGCGTGTTGGCGAGCGACGGCGTCACCGCGACTTCCCAGAAGCTGTGCGGATGCCAGGTGATGGCGATGTCGGCGTCCTCGAACGCGCCGGAGCGCACCATGAAGGCCTTTGCCGCGCCGCCTTCTTCGGCGGGGCAGCCGTAATAGCGCACGCGGCCCGGCACCTTGTTCTCGGCCAGCCAGTCCTTCACCGCGGTCGCGGCGAGCAGTGCGGCGGAACCGAGCAGATTGTGACCGCAACCATGGCCATGGCCGCCGGTCTCGATCGGACGATGCTCGGCGACACCCGCCTCCTGGCTGAGGCCCGGCAGCGCGTCGTATTCACCCATGAAGGCGATGACAGGACCGCCCTCGCCCCACTCGCCCATCACCGCAGTCGGGATGCCGGCGACGTTCTCGGTGATCCGGAATCCCTGATGGCGCAGCTCGGCGAGATGCTCGGCGGCGGACCGCGCCTCGGTGTAGCAGACCTCAGGCATGCCCCAGACCCTGTCGCTGAGGTCGATGAAACGTGCCTTGATCGTATCGATGCCACGCCAGATGTCGCTGCGGTTGTCCATGCTTGTCGTCCGTGATCCCAAGGTCAAACGAAGCGGCAATGGTTAGCAGCTTCGCTATGCGGCGCCTAGCATTCCGCCGGACAGCAGCCATGCGGCCATGCCGGATCGCACGGACGCCCAACCCGCGAGGTATCTCTCGCGCCTTTCGAAGATTTCACGCGGCGTTCTCCGGAATAGTTGGCAACGAGGCTTTCAAGACGGCCTGCTCCGGCCTAAATTATGCTTGCTCGTCGTTCCGCTAGCCATGCCGGAGCGATGCTCTCAGCCAGGAGAACTCCATGCCCGCTCTGACCGAATGGAGAGTGCCGCCGGCGAACCAGCCGCGGGCGAGCGACTACGGCTTCGATCTCGATCGCGCCCTCGCGTCCATCGTCGGCCTGCACGCCATCGTCCCGCCGGACGCTTTCAGCGCGGAGACGCTGGGCACCGAGCGCGCCGGCAACGGCGTCGTGATCGACGACGGGCTGGTGCTCACGATAGGTTATCTCATCACTGAGGCAGAGACGGTTTGGCTGCACCGCGCCGATGGACGCGTGGTGGAGGGTCATGCGCTCGGCTTCGATTCCGAGACCGGGTTCGGGCTGGTGCAGGCGCTCGGCCAGCTCGACGTCGCGCCGCTATCGCTCGGCTCGTCGGCGGCAACCCGGATCGGCGATCGCGTCGTGGTCGGCGGCGCCGGCGGGCGCACGCGCTCGGTCGCAAGCCAAATCGTGGCCAAGCAGGAATTCGCCGGCTACTGGGAATATCTGCTGGATGAGGCCATCTTCACCTGTCCCGCACATCCGAACTGGGGCGGCACGGCCCTTCTCAACGAACGTGGCGAGTTGATCGGCATCGGCTCGCTCCAGCTCGAGCGGGAACGTGACGGCAAGGCCGAGCACGTCAATATGATCGTGCCGATCGACCTCTTGAAGCCGATCCTCGAGGACTTGCGCAAATTCGGCCGCGTCAACAGGCCGGCGCGGCCCTGGCTCGGGCTCTTCTCGACCGAGATCGACAACCGCGTGGTGGTGATCGGGATCTCCAACAACGGCCCGGCCGCCCGCGCCGAGCTCAAGACCGGCGATGTCATCCTCGCCGTGGACGGCGAGAAGGTCACGAGCCAGACCGCGTTCTACAGAAAGATGTGGACGCTCGGCGCCGCCGGCGTCGACGTGCCGCTCACCGTGCATCATGAAGGCGTCACCTTCGACGTCACGGTGACGTCGACCGATCGCTTCAAGCTCCTGAAGGCGCCGAAGCTGCACTGACCCCAAGGCTTGAGGAAGAAGCGGGCGATGACCGAGGCCGTGGTGGACGACATCGTTGCCGTGCTGCCACCACTGCTCAATGCGCTGGAAGCGCTCGGCTTCTTCCAGCGGCATTTGCACCCGCCGGCCTTCGCCTCGGTGATGAACGCAATCGGCACACCGGACGAGGCGCTGCAAGCAGCACGAGCGGCGATCGGCGACTGGCCTGAACAGTTCGCCGGCTTGCGCGAGCGGCTCGATCGCGCCTGCGACGAGGCCCTCGCCGCCTTTGCCGGCATCCGCGAGGTCGAGCGTGGCAATGGCGACCTCGTCGCGGTGTTCCGGGCCCTGCGCCATGTCCCGCGCGCGCAGGAAGCGCTCTATCCGCTGGCGGTGCAGTTCCCGCCCGTGAGCGGCTTCTTTCTCAACGCCGCCAATCGCGAGAATCACGATCTGCTGTCGCGACTGGAAGCCGGCGCAGGCGAACACACCAGCGTCTTCCACGATCACAACGAACCCGGTAGCCGCGGCGGCTTCTCGGTCTATGTCCCGGAATACTACACGCCCGATCGCGCCATGCCGCTGGTGATGGCGCTGCATGGCGGCAGCGGCAACGGGCGCGGTTTTCTGTGGAGCTGGCTGCGCGACGCGCGCAGTCTTGGCGCGGTCCTTGTGGCACCGACCGCGACCGGCCCGACCTGGGCGCTGATGGGCGACGACACCGACACGCCGAACCTCATGCGCATCCTCGAGACGGTGCGCGGACGCTGGAGCATCGACCCCTCGCGCATGCTTCTGACCGGCATGAGCGACGGCGGCACCTTCTGCTACGTCACCGGGCTCGACGGCGCCTCGCCCTTCACCCACCTTGCGCCTGTTGCGGCGACCTTTCATCCGCTGATGGCGGAAATGGCGGATGCAAGGCGCCTGCAAGGTCTGCCGGTCTTCATCACTCACGGCAAGCTCGACTGGATGTTTCCGGTGCAGACCGCACGGCAGACGCAGGCGGCGCTCTCCGCCGCCGGCGCCAATGTCACCTATCGCGAGATCGACGACCTCAGCCACACCTATCCGCGCGAGATCAATGCGGAATTGCTGCAGTGGCTGAATGGAGAATGAACGACCTCTCCTTAGATGCGCCGCATGGCCGGGGAACCATCGCTCCGGGCGCACGTTATCGCCCGTCATCGGAGGTTCGCCATGCAGACTTTTTTCGGAATGATCCTGGGCGCACTGCTGCTTGCGGGCGGCGTTTATGTCTATGATTCCATGCAGACGTCGTCGGTCGCCAATGGCGAGGTCGCAACCACCAATCGCACCATCGTGAACTGGGATGTCGCCAAGGCCGATTGGGACGCACTGCGCGACCGCGCGCACAAGGACTGGGTCCGGATCTCGTCGAAGTAATATCGCCCCGACCACGTGAATGAGGCGCCGTCGCGAACTCCGCGGCGGCGCCTTTGTGTTGACTGCGATCGACGAAACGCGTCAGTTCATCTTGGCCTTGCGGGCGTCGGCGATGACCTGCTCGAACTCGGCCATGCTGAGCACGCCGGGTACGCGGTACTTGCCGACGATGAATGACGGGGTGCCACGGAAACCGAAAGCTTCAGCCTGCTCGTTGTTGCGCTTGAGGATGGCGTCGATGTCCTTGGCATGGCCGGTGAGATCGCGCTTCAACCGGTCCATGTCGACGCCGGCGGCCGCGAGCAGCTCGTTGATGCGCGGCTCGGTCAGGCGCGAGCTGACGCCCATCATGGCGTCATGGGCCTGATGGTACTTGTCCTGGAATTTCGCCGCTAGCGCAGTCCGCGCCGCCGTGACCGAAACCGGCCCGAGGATCGGCCAGTCCTTCATCACCAGCCGCACCTTCCCATCGTCCTGGACGACCTGGCGCAGCTCGGGCTCGAGCTTGCGGCAATAGGGACAATTGTAGTCGGACCATTCGACGATCGTGATGTTGCCGTCGGGATTGCCTGCGACGGGCGTGTCGGGATCGCGCAGCACCTTGGCTTCGGTCAGCACCTCGTCCCCGCCCGTCGCCGCGCGCGCCGAAGTGACCTCACCCATCGCGAGCGCACCTGCCCCGATCAGCGCCAACGCCGCGCGCCGCGTCGCAAGGCCATTGTTCACAAATCCAGTCATATTTCGTCCCGTTCCGGCCCCATCTACGTACATACGCCGGGGGATCGGCGGTTGTTACGGATCATATAGAGTGTTGCGACGGTCATGTCATCGCACCAGTAGTGTGACCGCCAGAGGGACCAGGAACGAGGTCACCAGGGCGTTCAGGCTCATGGCGATGCCGGAAAAGACGCCGGCAATCTCGTCGACCTGGAACGCGCGCGCGGTGCCGATGCCGTGTGCGGCAAGGCCGGCGGCAAAGCCGCGAGCCCGGTAGTCGGTGACGCCGGTGCGGTTCATCAGCGGCGTCACGATGATGGCGCCCATGATGCCGGTGAGGATGACAGCGACCGCCGCGAGTGAAGGATCGGCATGCAGGGATTCGGCGATGCCCATGGCAACGCCGGCGGTGACTGATTTCGGCGCCAGCGACAGCACCACGTCGCGCGGCAGGCCGGCAAGCTCGGCCAGCAGCACGACCGACACTACCGCGGTGACCGAGCCCGCGACCAGCGCCACCAGCATCGGAACGATCGATGAGACGACGCGCCTGCGGTTCTCGTAGAGCGGGACCGCGAGCGCGACTGTCGCCGGCCCCAGCAGGAAGTGCACGAACTGTGCGCCGGCGAAGTAGGTCGTGTAGGAGGTGCCGGTCAACAGCAGGAACGCGCCGATGATCCACATCGCATGCAGCACGGGATTGGCCAGCGGATGACGCCGCGTCGCCAGCGAGACCGCGTCCGTCGTTGCATAGACCAGCAGCGTCACGGTCAGCCAGAGCAGCGGCGATTGCGAGAGATAGACCCAGAGCGAGAACGGATTGTCCTTCATCGCGCGTCCTGTTGCTTCAGCAGGCGGCTGACGAGGCGAAAGGTCAGCACGGTCGCGAGCAGCGTGACGACCACGGACAGCGCGAGCACGAGGACGATGGCGATGCCGTGAGACGCGAGCAGATCGAGCTCCTGCACGACGCCGACGCCGGCCGGTACGAATAGTAACGAGAGATGGGCCAGCAGGCCCTTGCTCGCCGTCTCGACACCGTCATTGCGCAGCGGCCCGTGCGCGAGCAGCGCAAAGCGGTCGCGGGCGAGCAGCAGGACCAGAAGCAGCAGCAGACCGAGCACGGGTCCCGGCAACGGCAGGCCGAGACCGCGCACGACGGCTTCGCCGATCAATTGGCAGAGCAGGATGAGGCCGAGACTTGCAAGCATGGCCATCGCATCAAGGGATGCGCTGGCATGCTTGTCAATCGCCGCCATGCGCAGACGTGCGCGGCACGTCCGAGGCCGCAATGCGGGGCAGCATCGCCATCAAGGTCCCGGTCATGGTCGCGATCAGCGTGGTCTTGCCGTCATGCTCGGCAAACGCCTTGGCCTCGCAGAAAGTCAGCGTGCGGCCGGGCTTGACGACTTCGGCCCTGAAGACGAAGAGCTCGCCCCGGGCCGGCGCAAGCAACGTGGTCTTGAACTCGACGGTGAGGATGTCGGCCTCACGCGGCATCAGGGTGAAGGCGGCGACGCCGCAGGCATTGTCCAGGCCAGCCGTGATGATACCGGCGTGGACAAAGCCGTTCTGCTGCGCAAAAGCGGACGCATACGGCATCGCCAGTTCGACCTGGCCCGGCCCCAGAGAGACGATCGATATGCCCAGCGTGCGCATGGCTGGCTGGGCGGCGAACATCGCGGTCGCGGCCGTGCGGTCTCGGGGTTTCTCGGCTCGAATGTGGCCATCGCTCATGCCTCCGCCGGCTCGGAAAGGTGCTTCACGGCGATCTCCCGGATCGCATCGGCGAATGGTGCGGACTTCCGCAATTGACGGTCCATGTGCACGCCGGTGATCTCGCACGTCGCTGCGAGTTCGCCGGTCTCCGCATTCGTCATGTCGTGCCGGAAGCGGATCGACTTGTCGCGAAGCTCGAGCAGATGGCTGCGGATCTCGACGATGTCGCCGGCCAGCAGCTCGCGCCGGTAGGCGATATTCTGCTGCACGGCGGCCATGCCGCGACCGGAGCTGCGCAGATAGCTCGGCGTCAGGCCCAGGCGGGCGAACAGATTCCAGTTGGCTTCGTCGAACTTGCCGACATACCACATGATGTTCATGTGGCCGACGTGATCGCATTGCCACGGATAGACCGTGCCGCGATAGGTCGCCTCCTGCTCCATCGCACTTCCTCCCGCAATTTCGTCTTTGATCGTTGATACGGTAGCGTATCAAACCCGTGTCGCGTTAGCAATACGGTACCGTATCAAGAGCCGGTGGGGTTTCCTTCATGAGTGACGGCAAGGGCGATGTCTGGGTCGAGGCAGGGTTTGCCGAGCTCGCCCGCGCGGGGGTCGAGGGCGTGCGGGTCGAGGTGCTCGCCAAGAATCTTGGCGTCACCAAGGGCGGCTTCTACCGCCGCTTTGCCGACCGCGCCGCGCTGCTCGATGCCATGCTGGAAGGCTGGCGCGAGGGACGCGTCGCCGCAATCGCGCAGCAGACGAGTCTCGACGGGCAAGAGCCCCGCGAACGGTTGAGAGCGGTGATCCAGCTCTATTCCGAGCGCCTCAATCCGGAGGGCATGGCGATCGAGCTCGCGATCCGGCAATGGGCCCGCTCGGACGCGAACGCCGCGGCGGCGGTGGCGAGCGTCGACGCGGCGCGGCTCAAGCACGTCAGCGAACTCTATCGCGCGACCGGCCTTGCGGCCGAGGAGGCCGAGGCGCAGGCCTTCCTGTTCTACTGCTTCATCTTCGGCCAGAGCTTGTTGTTCGTCGAGAGCGGTCCGCGGAAGCGGTCGCAGCTCGTGGCGAGGTCGGCCGAGAAGCTGCTCGACTGAGCATAATCCGGAAAAGTGTGCAGCGGTTTTCCGGAAGATTGTGCTCGAACAATTCAAGCAAATGGCCGGAGCGCTGCTCCGGCCATCGTCTCGATTCGAAGCTCAGGCGGCGCCCTTCAGCTTCTTGGTGCATTCGCTGTAATAGCCGCCGCCCTTCTGGATCCACTTCAAGCCGCCATTGCCGTTGGTGGCCTTGTTGGCATTGTACTGGTCGACGCAGGTGTGCAGCCGCGCCTTGCCGGGGGTCTCCTTGGCATATTTCGGATCGACAGCGTTCGGATAGACCGCCGGTCCGGCCGGCAGGGCCGGCGCGGCGGCGGGTGCCGCCTCCTTCGCCGCCTGCTTCGGCTCAGCAGGAGCCGCGGCAGCCGGAGCAGCTGCCGCCGGTGCAGCGGCGGGCTTCGCATCGGCACCGCACTGGGCCTTGCGGAAGTCATTCCACTTCATGGTCCCGAGCGAGCCGTCCTTCTTGGCGGCCTGATATTTCGCGCTGCACTCCTGCGCGGTCAGTGCCTGCGCCGGCGCGCTCGCCAGCAATGCCGCAACACCGGACGCTGCAATCGCGCACAACAATCTTGTCTGAATGATCATCCCTGGGTCTCCTGCTTGGTCTTCCCCGACGGAAGTGAAACGAGGATTGCTATCCTAGCGTGTCGGCCGCTTGCGACAAGGATGCGATGGCGATCGCCGGCAAAATATAGTGATCCCATCGCTCAGCTCATTCATGTCGCGTTCAGCAATGCAGGCCGACGTTCCAGCCCTTCGCCATTCTCCCAAGCAGAGTGCAACACATGACCTTCACGTCTCGCCTCGCCGCCGTCGCCCTCGCCTCCCTGCTCGTCACCGGCACCGCCTTTGCACAGACCGCAGCGCCGGCTGCCAAGACCGAAACAAAGACCGATGCCGCTGCCACCGCCGACAAGAAGGCGCCGAAGGAGCGTTCGGCCGAGTCGCTCGAATGCTCCAGGCAGGCGGACGCCAAGGGATTGAAAGGCAAGGAGCGCAAGAAGTTTCGCCGTGAGTGCAAGAAGGAAGCGAGGGCCGGCACCGTGGCTCCCGCCGCGCCCACCGCCCCCGCCGCAGACAAGAAATAAGTCCGTCACGATCCTCCGCGAGCATCCGCGAGAGGCGCGCGCATTGCGGCATGACGAGCCTGCAATTGTGCGCCTCCCGCCGATTTGCGATAAGGTGGCGTGAAGCAGATCACCGCCTCCCTGACGTTCGAATGGCCGAGCCGTGCCAGCATATTGAGCACGGTGGAGACGCTCGTCATCGGCACCGCCGGCGGCCTCGTGTTTCTCGTCGCGAACCTTCCCGGCGGGCTGATCTCGGGCTCGATGATCGCGGTCGGGATCGCCGCGATCGCCGGCCGCCAGCTGACGCTGCCGCCGATCCTGACCCAGACCGTGCTGGTGCTGCTCGGCATCTCGCTGGGCTCGGTCGTCTCGCGCCATTTGCTTCAGCAGGTCGGCGCCTATCCCCTCACCATCGGGCTGCTCGCGCTCGCCACCTTCTGCTCGACGTTCGGCTCGAGCTACTATCTCCAGCGGATCCATGGCTGGGACCGCACCTCGGCTTTCCTGGCCGGCAGTCCCGGCGCGCTGTCGCAGATCACCATCCTGGCGGTCGAGCGCGGCGCCGACCTGCCGGGCATTGCGGTGGTGCAGACCATGCGCGTCATCATCCTGACCGCCGCGCTGCCGATGGTGCTGGCGATTGCGGGCGTGGCGTCCTCTGCTGCGCCGTCGCTGACGACGACGATCGCCTCGCCGCTGGACCTCCTCGAGCTGGCCGCGGCCTCGCTGGCCGCTGCGCTCGTCTTGCGGCTGATCAGGTTTCCGGCGAGCTGGATGTTCGGCGCGATGATCGCCTCCAGCGTGCTGCACGGTGCCGGATGGGTCGAGGGCGGCCTGCCGGACTGGGTCCGCGGCGTGGCGCTGGTCGGGATCGGCGCGCTGATCGGCAGCCGTTTCGCGCGGATGCGGATCAAGACGCTCGCCGGCCACCTCAGCGCGGCACTGGGCTCGTTTGCGGTGGCCATCGCCGTCTCCGCCATCTTCGTCGGGATCGTGGCGGTGACCACGCAGGTGAAATTCTCCGACGTCGTCGTCGCCTTCGCGCCGGGCGCGATGGATGCGATGCTGGCGCTGGCGCTGACATTGCACATCGACCCGATCTTCGTCGGCGCCCATCACTTGTCGCGTTTCGTCTTCGTGACGATCGCGACGCCGGGCATCGTGCACCTGTTCGGGCGCACGCAGGACGACGTGGACGATTGATTGCTCTCCTCAGCCTGAGGAGCGAGCTCCTGTAGGGTGGGCAAAGCGAAGCGTGCCCACCAACGACTGATGCGAACATCGATAAATGGTGGGCACAGCGCGCCTTTGCCCACCCTGCCGCAGCTATGTCCGCCTCGTCGTCCGTACCAATCCCCACGCCGCGATCGCGGCCATCAGCAGCGAGATCAGCACGTTGTAGCCGGCGAGCGAAAGGCCGAGGAAGCGCCACTGCACCTCGTCGCAGCGCACCACCTTGACGGTGTCGAGCTTCGACAGCAGATCAGCGGCGCTGCCGAGATTGACGACGGGCCCGGAGCAATCGGTCGGCCCTTTCCAGAAACCCCATTCGACGCCGGCGTGATAGGTGCCGAGGCCGGCATTGGCGAGCGTCGCCAGCGCGAGGATCGCGAGCCCCGCCAGCAGCAGCGGCCGCGGCGCGCCGTTCCTCGTCGCCAGCGCCGTCAGCGCACCGAGCGGGATCGCGAGGTAATAGGCGTAGCGCTGCTCCAGGCAGAGCGGACAGGGCAGGATCTCCAGCACGAGCTGGAAGAACCAGGCGCCGGCGATCGTGACTGCGGCGATCAGCGTGACCAGCAGCGAGGCGGTCAGCGCGGGGCCCGCACTGGCCTGCTTGAACGCTGGTATGGCGGCACTCTGGGTCGTCACGGCAGCCTCTTTCCGGTGGTCGCACCCTCAAGCCTCTAGCCCCGGCCCATGCGGCTGTCGAGAACGGCCGGGATCACTTTGGCGCGGGTTGACCCCGTCTTGTCCATGGCTATAGTCCGCCGGCTTCGCGACGCCCCCTTTAGGGCCGACCGGGGGCCCCTGTGGCGGAACTGGTAGACGCGCTCGACTCAAAATCGAGTTCCGCAAGGAGTGCTGGTTCGATTCCGGCCAGGGGCACCACGCTTCGCCCTTCGGGCTTCGCGTGGCGCAGCCATGCTAGACCGAAGGGCGAAGCGTGTCCGTCCGGCGAAGCCACTTGGCGAAGACGGACTGGCGACAATCCCTCCCTAGCCATCTCCCCATCCCCCCTGTATAAACCGTCAGCTTCTTCCGTCACTCGAAGGAGCTCACATGAACGACCTGCACGCGTGGCTTTCGCAGCAACACCACGGCTTGCGGACCTTCCAGACCTTTCAGCAAAAGCTCGAGACGCTCGGCCGGGACGATCCCGCCCAGCGCGGACTATGCCGTCTGTTGAGCGGCCTTGTCGGCACCTATGTCGAGGCCTTTGACGAGGCCCCGCTGCCGGTCGACGTCGCCGATCGCGCTTACCGACGCCTGCTGACACTGCTCGACAGCCTCGATCCGCACGGAAACGCCGACCGCCGCCTCGCCGACATCAACCGCGTGGCGACCTGCGAGTTGTGGCGGTGATCGGCAGGACGAGCTGGCACAGCTCTATTTTCAAGCAACAAGACACGCCAGTACAGCCTCGCGACGCATGACGCCCGAGCCTTGTGCTTCTCTCGACGCCCCTTCGTTGGAAAGGGCGCAGGGAAGACCAGGCGCCGGCTGGCACCCGCGGTCCGCTGTGCGCAAATTGCGCGAAGACAGATGCACAGCGGCATACAGGGCAGCCTGGACATCCCGGCCTTCCCTGCGCAGTGGTTTGACGGCTTATGGCGCGCTCTCCCCGGGGAGCGATGCACTATTGCCCCCGTCGCCTTGCGGATGACTGATGCGCGAGCCCGGTCGGGCCGCCACATCACCGCAAGCCTTGACGCACAGACCCCGGGCGTCAGGACCACACGCTTTTGCCGTACGCTGGAATCGCACCGGTCGCGTGCGCGCCGCTCAACCGCTCACGGGCCAAACCCGCCCTGCGATTGCATGCGCGCCGATGCGCTCCACGCCCACCGCCACCCGGCCCGCGTATCGTGACGATCGCGAAACGCCCCGTCTTTGGGCCGGGGTACGCGACACATACGATATTTCCGAATTTCGGTCAATCGGAATTTTCGAGTCACGAAGCGGCGAGCGTTCGGACAGACCTTGTTCCGGCTGAGAATCATCTTCTGCAGCCCGATAGCTTCATTCTTGCCCCCGCGTGTCTCCGTCATTGCGAGCGCAGCCACGCAATCCAGGAATGCATCCGCGGAGATAGTCTGGATTGCTTCGTCGCAGAGCTCCTCGCAATGACGAGGAGGAGAGATTACGCGTCCGACTGCCGTGTCGGCGCGGAGACCCCCCAGGAGCGAAGTGAGCACCTGCTGCTCGAGCGTCGAACTATCGATAGGGATTAGATGCCGTACCGCCGCGAGGCATTCGACTTCTCACGGCCGCTCCCTATATCCTCTCGCAAACGATGGATGCAGCGGACAGCTTTGATGGCCAGGCGACGCACGACGGACAGGGACGCTGACGACCTTCCCCGCTATTTCGTCTGGGTTCGAGGGCTCGAAGGGCCCGAGCCGCAGAAATGGACGGCGATGGATTTCGGCATCGGCGACTGGAAGCGGCCGCTGGTGCTGGCTTATCTGGAGCTGCCGGAAGACGAGCGGCGTCTATCCCTGTCGGTGTTGGCCCGGCGCTATCCGCCGCCGCGGGTGGATCTTTCGTGAGCGGGGCTAAGGTGTGTGCTCACAAACGTCGGCTCTGCAAGGCAAAGCGGAAGTCACCTCGCTTGAGCGTGATCGACGGCTTGTGTGAAGGGCTTCGGATGCCGGCCGCGCGAGGGACGGCGCCGCGAGTTCTCTCACCCGAAGCGGACATTCACGGGTAGGCCCTCGCCTGATATAGAGGGTCCTTCCCAGATGGGGTGTCGCCCGTGCTAAATCGTCGCCAGATGCTCTCAGGATTAGGAGCAGCAGCAATGGGTTCGCCGATCCTGCCTGTTTTGGGGCAGCAACGGCCTCCGCTCGTTCCAGAAAACTTCGCCGCTGACGTGATCCGACGACTCGATCAAGCGGTCGCCGAGCGGCGCGTATGGAATATTCATGGTCTTGTTGTTCTCCAGAACGGAAAGCTGATCGTCGAGCGCTATTTTGCTGGTCAAGATCGCGAGAGAGGCGTCGGCGACCTGGGGACGGTCACGTTTTCGGCGGAGACGCCCCATGATCTGCGATCCTGCTCGAAGAGCGTCGTGGCCTTGCTTTATGGGATCGCTCTTCAGCAAGGTAAGGTGCCCGCGCCGGAGACGAGCCTGCTTTCCAGTTTCCCGGAGTATCGTGATCTTGCCAACGAGGAACACTCGCGTGTGACCATCCCACCATGCGCTCTCAATGACCATGGGAACGGACTGGGATGAGAGCACCTTACCTTATGGCGATCCTCGCAACAGCGAAACGGCAATGGACGACGCTCCCGACCGTTATCGTTACATTTTGGAGCGCCCGGTCGTCGATAGGCCCGGTGCGCACTGGACCTATTGCGGCGGAGCAACAGCGTTGCTCGCCCGCTTGATCGCAAAAGGGTCAGGCAAGTCACTGCACGACTTCGCACGTGAGTCTCTTTTCGATCCGCTCGGGATGGGACCAACGCAATGGGCCGCCGGGCCTGATGGCGAGCCATTTGCCGCTTCAGGCGCCCGGATGTCGGTTCGCGACCTGTCGCGGATCGGAACGTTGATGCTCTCCGATGGGCAGCTCGACGGCAAACAGATCGTTCCTGCGGAGTGGATCATGCGTTGCACGACGCCGGTGGTCAGTTCCGACGAGCTGCGTCGCTACGGCTATCAATGGTTTCTTCTCGACGTGGCCTTCGGCAGGCCGAAGGGATGGGCTCCCGGGCGCTTGGAGCGCATGTGGATGGCGCAAGCGGAAGGCGGCCAACGCCTGTTCATCATTCCCGCCTTGCAGCTCGTCATCGCTTTGACCGCTGGAAACTACTCTTCCGAAGATCAGTGGATTCCACCAACCCGCGTGCTGCGGGAGATTGTTTTGGCAAGCGTCTCCTAGCTTGCCATGTGTCGGCAGTTGGCCCGGGGCTGACTTCCGTTCTTGGTCTAACGCTGTCCGCTACCCTGAGCTGAGCGGAACACCGTCATAGAGCCGCCGAAGCCAGCCGTTGACCCATTGCAGACGATCGGTGTTCATTCAAAATTGAGCATCTGGTGGGCCGGCTGATTGACCCGCCAGCGTGCCGCCACGTCCGAAAAGGGTAAACCGGATCTCACAGATGCCGTCCAAGTCGGCCCGAATGACCCCGAGACCACATCCGCCCCCCGTCAGAATCTCTTGTCAGGTGTTGTTTCGGTCGGAAGGTTATTGAAAATGCGAAAGTTGATCTTCCGTAACGACTCGCTCGATCTTCTCGGACTTGCCCCTGATGCGGTATCGAACTCGTCCATCGGACTCGATGGGCATATGTTGAATGATGGTATAGATCATCGGCGGTTCAGCGGTGGCACGTCCTTGTGGACCTTGGGGTTGGTGGCGAACGTCTTCATTCAACTTATAAGCATACGACATGTGTGACCTCAATGTTTGCTGCTGCTAGCTTGGAGTGACGTAACGCGTACTGTCGCCTTCGGCTCTGGCTCGTAAAATCGAATCCGAGATGCTCTAGTCCTCGAGAATGGACTTTGTACCCTCGAATATCTGCTCCGCTGTGCCTTTGATCGTGCCCTTGGCCCAGGCCTGAAACACGGTCACGTAGGCGTTCTTGTAAGCCTCTTCGTCTGCAGAGAAGTAGACCTCATCTGTGGCGGTATCTAAGACAAGCGCTCCTTTATCGATGCAAATTTCTTCGATCAGAACCAGTCGCTCTTCTTGCTCGGCGAGATGCCGCTTGACAATGCTCATTGAATCTCCTGCTTTGCGCGGATCCACGTTCTTCGGATGCACCGCCGCCCAATGCATACGCGAATGACTTCATAGAGAGCTGCAACAAGTCGCTGCAGAAGTGAGCGACATCACTTAAGGAATGACGCGCCTAGCACGAGACAAACATGGGTCAGCCGAGGGAGTTGGCGGACGAATGCGCCATGAACGTCCGATTGCCGGCTACTGGTCCAATCTGCCAGTTGCATCATCCTTCGGACGGGGAATTCCGTACGGGACCGACAATCAACCTGTAGGTGGGCACCGAAGCAGAGTTCCACGATACTAGGGTCGTGCTGCAAACCGAGCACTCGAAGCCGGCGATCTGCCGACTGGGGCTATTTCCTCGGTTCGACCAAAGACGGCGCCGCTCCGACAGGATCGGTGATTAGATTCGAGCATGCCGGTCTATGCGCACGAGAGACAAAATAAGCCACTTCGAAATTCGATTTGGCTATTTAGCTCCGAGACCGAGACACGCCGTCGTTTTACCTTTTCGGTCCGTTCAAGTTTTTAGCTGAGCAACCGCCGGGCCGAATGTCGAAGACAAGCCACGGCAAGCTCACTTGACGATCGCCTTCACGGATTGAAGCAAAAACCCCGCCCCTGATGACTCAGGCGCGGGGGACCACAAGCTCTGCCAGTACATCCGTGGCTAGAGCGACAGGTCTGTCGTGCCTCAACTAAGCAGCACGAAGATTTTCGGCAGCGGACTTGCCCGTACGGCGGTCTGCGACGACGTCGTAAGACAGCGTCTGACCTTCGTTCAGGGTGCCCATTCCGGCGCGTTCGACCGCGCTGATATGAACGAAAACGTCGTTGCTGCCGTTTGCCGGCTGGATAAAGCCGAAGCCCTTTTGGGTGTTAAACCATTTCACTGTACCTGTGTTCATCGGGTCTTCCTTTCGCATACGCGCGGGAGCTGGCGCGCGGACTTGCGGCCAGTGTTCCAGTTTGTCGATGTTGGAGAATGTCTGAAACGTGCGCGCCGTCAGGACGTGAGGCGAAAGCGGAACAGTTGTTCGGCCAGTATCGATGCTTGAGACCATACATCAGTAGTTGCGAGACCACAAGAAGAAGCCAATAGCTCTTCTCATCATGGTTGGTGTATTTGTCCGTAGCTGAAGCCCGTGGTAACTGATGCGGAAGCGACCTCGTGCGCTCGGAATTATAAAAGGCTCTTCCTCTGCCCGACAGAACTAACCGCCGGCCGGGGCTGGCGACTAGTTGCTCGAAATGCTTCCCTCAGGTTCCCTTTTCGCGCGCTTTCCTGCATAGTTCGGCATGGCAAAAGTAAAAGTGAGCTTCAAACCACTCCGTAACTCAGAGGGCGACTGGACTATTGTTGCCGAGTACCCCGGCGCAGAACCCCGAGAAATCACGGGCTTCACGAGCAAAGCCGAAATCGATGATTGGATGAACGGGGAGCGCCGTATCGCTTGGCTCCGATCACAGGGCTACGCGAAGTGACATGATGATCCTTTCTTCCAGCCATCGCGTTGTCACTTTCGGCTTGTGGTGAAGGTCTGGCCGTCATCTCTATTCTAGCCTGCTTAATTGGCTGGCGTTATCGCTGACGGTCGAAGTTCTCGTCGCGGCAAGGTAGGCGCATCACCGCTTCTGGCCCAACGGACATCTGGTGAGATGCCTTAATGGGCCGGTGCCAGAGGCAGAGCAGACCGCATACGCGCCCCGAGTACAGCGCGGATTATGAGCACGCGCTCTAGCTTAGATGCAATCCTACGATGGCCCATCCGCGCCTGGCGCGGGACCAACTTATCGCCGCCCCCATGATTATGGGTGTCACGGCATCAGCGCTGCGGTTAAACTTGCTTCGCGCCGCGGGGGACACGCGGGTCGCGGGACGATGATCATGACCGAACAGGGCGAGATGGGTGAAGCCATCACCATCCTCCTCGTCGAGGACGACGCGCCGACCTGCTGGCGGCTCCAGGACGCGCTGGTCAAGGCCGGTTACGAGGTGCGAAGCGCCGGTACGCTCGCGGAGGCGCGGCAGGCGCTGAGCGTCGCCGCGCCGCGCGTGCTGCTGACCGACCTGCGGCTGCCCGACGGCCACGGCGTCGAGCTGATCCGCGAGACCCGGCGGCGCCTTCCCGACACGGAGATCATGGTGATCTCCGCGCTCGGCGACGAGGAGAGCGTGATCTCCGCGATCACGGTCGGCGCCACCGGCTATCTGCTCAAGGACGCCTTCCCCACCGACATCGCCACCACCGTGCGCGACCTGGTCGCCGGCCATTCGCCGATCTCGGCCTCGATCGCCCGCTTCATCGTGCGCAGAACGCAGGGTGCCGCACAGAATTCGGCGGAGCCGCCGCCCGGGCCCGCGCTCAACACGGCCAGGCTGACCCCGCGCGAGATCGACATCCTGTGGGGCATCGCGAAGGGCTTCAGCTATGCCGAGATCGCGAGCCATCTCGGCCTATCCAGGCAGACCGTGCCCGGCCACATCAAGAACATCTACCGCAAGCTCGAAGTGCACACGCGCAGCGAGGCGGTGTTCGAGGCGGTGCAGCAGGGCCTGATCAAGCTGTGAGCGAGCTCGCGGCCAAAGCACCTACGGAGGCACCGGCCACACCCGCGCGGCGCCGGCTGCTGGCCTCGCGCCTCGTGCCCTATCTGCTGTTCCAGGCGCTGATCGTGATCGCCACCATTCTCGGCTTGCGGCTGCTCCAGCCGAGCGACCCCGAGGATTTTGCGCTCAGCGGATTCGCGCTGCGGGAGGACGGCGTGACGCGCTCCGTGACGCTGCCGCATTTCACGTCGTCGCGCTACTCCCTGGCCGACCCGCCGTTCTACACCGGCACCTTCGCCTTCCGGAGCGACGATGCGGCCTCGGGCTGGTCGGCGTTCCTGCCGCGCTTCAGCAACGCGGTGGAGGTCGCCGTCAACGGCGTCGTCGTGCTCGACTCCCGGCGCGATGCCAACGCCAACCGGCCCGACCGCAACACGCCGCAGATCGCACTCATCCCCGCTTCGCTGCTGCGCGAGGGCGGAAACGAGATCACGGTGCGGCTGTTCGTGTGGGGACCGCTCAAGGGCTTCCTCGACACCGTCTATGTCGGACCGGATGCCGCCTTGCGCCCGGCCTATGAGACACGCACGCTGCTGTTCGTCACACTGCCGGTGGTGTTCTCCGCCTGGCAGGCGATCCTGGCCGTCATCCTCGCGATCATGTGGCTGATGCGGCGCCGCGAGCCGGTCTATGGCGTGCTGGCGGTGGCGATGGTGCTCGGCGTGGTGCAGGCATTCGCGCAGGCGCCGGTGCCGCCGGCCACCGCATCCCGGCTCGCCGCGGTGCTGCTGGCGTCCGCGCCGATCGAGAGCGCGCTGGTCGTCGTGTTCGGCGTGCTGTTCTTCGGCTGGCGCTGGCCGCGCTACGGCACGCTGCTGTTCGCGCCCGGCGTCGTCGTGTTCGTGGTCGGGCTGATCGGGGGCCCGCCGCTGCCGCGCATCCTATTCCTGGTGCTCGGCATTCCCACCGTCGGCCTCTGCCTGTTCCTGATGGCCTGCGTCACGGCAGCCGCGGTGGTACGGCGGCAGGACGCGGCGAGCTTCATGATCGGCTGCGCGGTGACGATCGTGCTGGTCTGCTGGATCCAGGACATGCTCACAGTGCTCGAGATCGAGACCAACGATCGCATCTTCGTCTCGCGCCTGTCCTATTCGGCGATGCTGGTCGCGATCGGCGCCGGGCTGACCTGGCGCTTTGCCCGCGCGTTGAACCAGGTCGACAGCTTTGCCGGCCAGCTCGTGACGCGCGTGCGTGAAGCCGAGGAACGGCTGAAGGCGAGCTTCGCCCGCGAGGAGGAGCGCGCCCGCGCCGCTGCGCTCGCCAACGAGCGCACGCGCCTGATGCGGGACCTGCATGACGGCCTCGGCGGGCAACTCGTGAGCATCGTCGCATTGTCCGAGCGCGGCAGTGAGGGCACGACCATTACGGACGCCGCCCGCGCGGCGTTGAAAGATCTGCGCCTCGTCATCGATTCCATGGACGACATCGGCGGCGACCTGATGCTCGCGCTCGGCTCCTGGCGCGAGCGCGCCACGGCGCAATTGCGGCCGCACGACATCGCGCTCGACTGGCGCGTGGCGACGCCGCAGGGCCTGCCGCTGCATCCCGAGCTCAGGCCGTGGCACGTCATCCAGATCGTGCGTATCCTCGACGAGGCCGTGACCAACGCGGTCAAGCACGCACAGGCCCGCCACGTCGCGGTCACCATCGAGACGCATGACGGAAGCCAGGGGCCTTACGGCGTGATCAGCGTCACGGACGACGGCCGGGGGTTTGCGCTGGCCGGCAATTGCGAGGCCGCGAGCGCGGGCCAGACCGCGCGCGGCCTGCGCAACATGAGAAGCCGTGCCGCGCGCTGCGGCGCGGTGCTTGACCTGAGCTCGGATGCCTCCGGCACGCGCGTGCGGCTGCAATTGCCGCAGCGTTTTCCCGACAGCGACATGGCTGCAGGCTGAAAGGCCCCCTCTCCGGACGTGTGGGGCGCACGGAGAGAGGGGACGGGCCGGGTGATTGCCTGCGGAGGACGGGGGGTGTTCGTCCGCAGGCTCCGTTGGCCCGAAGCAATGCAATCAAAATCAATCGAATGAAATATCAGCGCACGCCGACGCGATTGACCGGGCCGCCGCGATTCATCGGCGTACCCGCGCGCACGCCGACGCCGGGCGCGCCGACACCGGGGGTCGCGACCGCAGCCCGCGCAACCGGAGCTCCCGGTGCGACCACTACCGCCGCAGTCGGCCGCACCACGCAGCCCTTGGGCACCCCGACGGTCTTGCAATAGACCACCGCCTGCGCCGGGCTCGTGCCCAGTGAGACCATCGCCGCGCCCGCCAGGGCCATGATCGTCAGCCCGGCGCTCAGCGCTCCAGCTCTCTTCGACATCTTGCTCTCCTGCTTCCCGTTCGGCGTCCCGGTGCAATCACCGGGTTTCGCAGCCGAGGTGCAGCCTGAATGGCAAAAGTCGGCGCTGGGATACATGCCATGAAGATGGGGGTACGGCGCTCGGGACACCGAGCCGGTGCCATGAATATGGCATGGACCCACGCCTGGGCTTCGCGAGATGGTCCGGCCCGCGTGATCCCGGTCGGGACCAACGACGATTCCAAAGAGGTGCTTTATGAAGATTTCGGTTCTTGCCGCGCTGCTGCTCACTGCTGCCGCCCTGCCCGCTGTTGCACAGTCCGGCCCATCGATCCAGGAGCAAATGGCCTGCCGCGGCGACGCCAGCAAATTCTGCGCCGAACATGTCGGCAAGCCGCCGCAGATGAACGCCTGTCTGCGCGAGAACAAGTCGAAGCTCTCGGACTCCTGCCGCAAGGTCGTTGAATCCCGCGGCGGCTAGTCCTTCGTCCTTCTCCCATTGGAGAAGGCAGCGAGGGCGGCGCTCTGCCGCCCTCTCGAGAGACAGCTTCGGCATTGGGAGAGGCCTCAACGCACGCCTCGTCCTTCGAGACGGCGCTTACGCGCCTCCTCAGGATGAGGCTCATCGGCGCGGGCGCCCGTTGAAGCTGCTGCCGTACACTCCGTCCTCATCCTGAGGAGCCCGCCTGAAGCGGGCGTCTCGAAGGATGGCCGCAGGGAGGAGCCTTCAACTGAAGGCGCCGCTACTCCTGCATCATCTCGCCGCTGCCGCCGAACTCGGCCGGAAAATCCTTCAGCTTGGGCAGGCCGTCGCGCATCGGCAGCACGGTTTCGGCATAGTTGACGTGGACGCCGGGCGTGAACGCGAGCGTCGGGATGGTGGCGGCGAAGACGTCGACCAGACCGAGCGGCGGATGGTTGGTCATGAGATGGCCGCCGCACTTCCTGCAATATTTGCGCTGGCTGGCCGGCGTCTTGACGAAGGTCTCGACATTCTGGGCACCTTCGGTGATGCGCACCGCTTCCGGCTTCCAAAGGCTGAAGGCGTTGACCGGACCGCCCGACCAGGAGCGGCAGGAGCGGCAATGGCAATAGCCCATCGCCTCCGGTGCACCCGTGGCCTCGACCGTGACCGCGCCACAGAAGCAGTTTCCGACATGTTTCATTTGGGCGTCTCCGTTCTTTTTTTGGGATCATCATTGCGCGTCGGCGCCCCGCGCGTCCTCCTTTCGGTGGACGCGCGGGACGAGGCCGAGACTATACCGACCGGCGCCAGGGGATAAGCATGGAGACGCGTTGCCTGTATTGCCGATACTCCTCGCCGAAGAGATCGACGAGATCGTTCTCCTCAAGCGCGATGCCGACGAAGATGTAGAGCGTGGTCACGGCCGCGAACAGCAGATGGCCCGCGGTCATGGTCGGCGCCGCCCAGAACGCGATGATGAAGCCGAGATAGATCGGATGGCGGACGAACTTGTAGAGCAGCGGCGTCTTGAAGCGCGGCGGCGCCGTCTCCTTGCCGGCGAGATGGTCGGTCACCTGATGCAGTCCGAACAATTCGAAATGGTTGATCATGAAAGTCGAGGTGAACACCAGCACCCAGCCGGCGAAGGACATGGTGACCAGTGTCACGGCAAGATCCGGATTCTCGACGTTCCATATGACCGACGGCAGCGGGCGCCATTGCCAGAACAGGAGCAGCAATGACAGGCTCGCGAACAGAACATAGGTCGAGCGCTCAACCGCCTTGGGCACGAATTGCGTCCACCAGGCCTTGAACTGCTTGCGTGCCATCACGCTGTGCTGAAGGGCGAACAGCGTCATCAGGAGGAGATTGACGATGAGGGCCTCGACCGTCGACGAGTCGCTTCCGGTGTCGATGGTCTTGGGCACCATCACTCCCATGACGAAGCCGATGGCGTAGAGAATGGTGACGAAAAACACGAGATATGCCGCAATTCCGTACAGAAAGGCGATGAACTTGAAAATGCGAGAGCCCGTCACCTCCGGGCCGATGGAATGAACGTTTTGATCAAGTTGGGTCATGAAATGCTCCGTTGTGCCGAGACATCGACACGGTTTGGTCGTCGCACCATGCCGGATCGGACGTCCCGGGACTTTCGCGGACGGTTGATTTTCGCCTGAGACGACTTTGATTTTTGCTTGAGACGACGAAAACGTGCGATTTCGCTTTGAAAACAACGTGCTCGACAGTGACCTGCGGGAGCTCACTTGCGACGGGGCGGCCGTTCCATTGCAGCCGCAAGTGTTCGATCTGTTGCTTTATCTGGTCGCGCAACGCGCGCGTATGGTCAGCAAGGATGACCTGATCAGCCAGATCTGGGCCGACCGCATCATCTCGGATTCCGCCCTGAACAGCCGGATCAACGCCGCGCGCAAGGCGATTGGCGACGACGGCGCGACCCAGCGGCTGATCAAGACCATTCCGCGCAAGGGCTTTCGTTTCGTCGGCGAGGTCCGGGAAGAAGCGGCAGCGTCCCCCGCGCGGGCGGGAACCAAGCTCACTCCCCCGCGCGCGGCGGACCGCCCGGCGATCGCGGTGCTCGCCTTCGAGAACATGAGTGGCGATCCCGCGCAGGACTATTTCGGCGACGGGATCAGCGAAGACATCCTCACCGCGCTGTCGAAGCAGCGCTGGTTCATGGTGATCGCCCGCAACTCGTCCTTCACCTACAAGGGACGCGCGGTCCACATCAGGCAGATCGCCGAGGAGCTCGGCGTCCGCTACGTCGTCGAAGGCAGTGTGCGCAAGGCGGACAACCGGGTGCGCATCACCGCGCAGCTCAACGACGCCGTGTCGGGAAATCATCTCTGGGCGGAGCGCTATGACCGCGAGCTCGTCGACGTCTTCGCCGTGCAGGACGAGATCACCAACGCGATCGCCGCGGCGATCGAGCCGCAGATCCACGCGGCGGAGAATTTTCGTGCCCATCGCAAGCCGCCTGCGAGCTTGGACGCCTGGGATCTGCTGATGCGCGCGCTGTCGCATTATTGGCGCGTGACCCGGCAGGATCACGACGCCGCACGAGCGCTGCTCGAGCGCGCGATTGCAATCGATCCGAACTACGGCCAGGCGCTGTCGGTGCTGGCCGTGAACGACATGTTCGGCGTGCATCTCGGCTGGGCCGAGCTGGCCGCAGTTGCTCCGGTCGCGGAAGCCGCCGCGCTCGCCGCGGTGCGCTGCGACCACGAGGACGCCTGGGCGCATGCCGCGCTCGGCAGCGTCTGCTTCTCGACACGCAGGCTTGCGGACGCGCTGTCCGAATTCGAGCAGGCGCTCGCGCTCAATCCGAACTTCTCGCTGGCGCAGGGCTATTACGCGCTGGCGCTGTCCTATGCCGGACGCTCCCAGGATTCGTTCGGGGCCGCGCAAAGGGCGATCCGGCTGTCACCGCGCGATCCGTCACTGGCGATCTATCACGGCATCGCAGCCTATGCCCGCTTCACCGAGCGGCATTATGACGAGGCCATCGCGCTGGCGCGCGAGGCGATCCGCCACCGCGGCGACCTCACCGGCGCCTACCGCGTGCTGGCGGTCTCCGCCGGCATGACGGGCGACGGAGTGCTTGCGGAGATGGCGCTCGGCGAGCTCCGTCGCACCCAACCCAACATCTCGCTGCACTGGATCGCGACGCAACTGCCGTGGGCCAATGACGGGGATCGCGAACACTATCTGGAGGGATTTCGGCGCGCGGGGTTGCGGTAGGAGATTCGCCAGGCCCGGGTTACGCCATGCGCTTGCGGCGCAGGTGGACGATGACGTCGAGCCGCGCGATCTCATGGCCGGGAAGCGCCTCGGGCACTTTTGAGAAGGCCAGGCCGTCGGCAACGTCGATCAGCATATCCTCGCCTTCGAGATAGAAGTGCGGATGCAAGGATGTGTCGGTGTCGAAGAACGACTTGATGCCGTCGGCCGCGATCCGGCGCAGCAGGCCGGCTTCGGTGAACTGGTTCAGCGTGTTGTAGACGGTCGCGAGCGACAGATAGGCGTTCGCCGCCATCGCCTCTTCGTAGAGGCTCTCCGCGGTGACGTGACGGTGGCCACCCAGGAACAGCAACTGGCCGAGCGCCAGACGCTGGCGCGTCGGACGCAGGCCGGCATTGCTCAGCAATCGCAGGCAGTGCTGCACGCCCGCCTCCGACGAGGGATCGAGGCCGGCGACATCAGGTCCGCTATCGTCATCCGCAGGGTTCGTCGTGGCCTGAATGTCCATGGATCGTCTCACGGCTCAAGGAAACGGGACGCGCAATGCCGCATCCCGCCAGTTGCCATTCGATCGCAAAAGCGGCGGCTCGGCTTTGATCCGGATCAAATTCACAGCGGATCCGCCACTGACCGATCGCGAGGGCGGTCATGAGCTCACCGGCAACGTCGCGGCCCTTTCCAAGGACGATATTTCGTACTGCGGACAAATTGGCAGAGGTGCTTGCGGAGCTGCAGCGGGCGCTCGGCGTAGAATGAAGGCCTGATGCTTTTGGTCGCAGGCGCAGGCTTGTGCAATCGCGACCGGCATGGCCGCGAGGCCGCCTGGTCGCCCGGCGCGAGCCAGCCTGACGTCGCAGAAGGACCCGCGGCAAAAACAGGACGCGCTGTACATTTTTTGTGCGAACACTGTCGAGACTTTCATCTTGCGGCGCCGAACGAGACTGTGTGAGCCTCGATATCGGATGGGGACTGGGATGGGCCGACCGTCGCTTTGCGCGCCAGGACGTTGCGAAGCGTTTGTGGCTGGCCTCGCTTGAGAAAGATACGACATGTCAAAACGAGTGTTGCTTGGTCTTCTCCTGGCTTGCGGCCTCACGGCCTCGGCGCTGGCGCAAGAGCCGAAAACAGGGGGCACGATCAATGCCGTGATCCAGCCCGAGCCACCCGGCCTGATGCTTGCGCAGATCCAGAACGGCCCGACCCAGATGGTGTCGGGCAACATCTTCGAAGGCCTGCTGCGCTACAGCCCCAAGCTCGAGCCGCAGCCGGAGCTTGCCGAGAGCTGGAGCGTCAGCGAGGACGCCAAGATCTACACCTTCAAGCTCAAGAAGGGCGTGACCTGGCATGACGGCAAGCCCTTCACCGCCGCCGACGTTCTGTTTTCGATCGAGATGCTGAAGCAGACCCACGCGCGCGCCCGCAACAATCTCGTGCAGGTCGAGAAGGTCGAGGCGCCCGATGATCACACGGTGGTGTTCACGCTGAAGCAGCCGTTCGGCCCCTTCCTCGGCATCTTCGAGGTCGGCTCGATGCCGATGGTGCCGAAGCATCTCTACGAAGGCACCGACTGGAAGACCAATCCCTACAACAACGCGCCGGTGGGCACCGGCCCCTTCATGTTCAAGGAATGGCAGAAGGGCTCGTTCATCCGCCTGGTCAAGAACCCGAACTACCACGAGAAGGGCAAGCCCTATCTCGACGAGATCTACTGGCAGATCATTCCGGACGCCGCCGCCCGGTCGGTCGCGTACGAGACCGGCAAGGTCGACGTGCTGCCCGGCGGCTCGGTCGAGAATTTCGACGTGCCGCGGCTGTCCAAGCTCAAGGACACCTGCGTCACCGGCGCCGGCTGGGAGTTCTTCTCGCCGCTGGCCTGGCTGTGGCTGAACAACCGCCAGGGGCCGCTCGCGGACAAGCGGGTGCGGCAGGCGATCATGTACGCGATCGACCGCGACTTCGCCAAGGACGTGATCTGGAACGGGCTCGGCAAGGTCGCGACCGGCCCGTCAGCCTCGACCATCAAGTACTACACCGACGACGTGAAGAAATATCCGTACGATCCGGCCAAGGCCAAGGCGCTGCTGAAGGAAGCCGGCTACAAGGGCGAGAAGATCCGCCTCCTGCCGCTCGCTTATGGCGAGACCTGGCAGCGCTGGGGCGAAGCGGTGAAGCAGAATCTCCAGGACGTCGGCATGACCATCGAGACGATCGCCACGGACGTTGCCGGCGGCAACCAGAAGATCGCGGAGTGGGACTACGACATCGCCTTCACCTATCTGTACCAGTACGGCGATCCCGCGCTCGGGGTGGGGCGTAACTACGTCTCCAGTGCCATCGCCAAGGGCCAGATGTTCAACAATGTCGAGGGCTATTCCAACCCGGAGATCGACAAGCTGTTCGCCGACGGCGCGGTCGCGACGCCGGATTCCAAGCGCAAGGAGATCTACGAGAAGGCGCAGAAGATCCTGGTCGAGGACGTGCCGGTGGCCTGGATGCTCGAGCTGCAGTTCCCGACCATCATGCGCTGCAAGGTCAAGAACCTGATCACCACGGGGATCGGGGTCAATGACGGCTTCAAGGACGCATGGCTCGACAAGTGACGAGGTTGCATGCGACACCGCGATAAATCTCAGTCGCGGCGTCGCGCTCCAGGGTACGAACTGATTCACGATGAAATCATATCGAGACGCTGAGGCATCGGCGGTGCCCACCTTTCCCATAGGGAGAGATGGGATCGCATCGTCAGATGCGATCCGGGTGAGGGGTTGCACTCCCTCGTGGGACCAGATCCCCCTCACCCGCGCCTTCGGCGCGACCTCTCCCCGTCGGGGAGAGGTGTTCCTCGCGGCGAGACCGCCTCGATCAACTGACATACGAGTCTAGATGCTCTCCTTTGTTGCCCAGCGTGTCGTGAAGGGCGTGATCGTCCTGCTCGCGATCGTCGTCCTCAATTTCTTCCTGATTCGCCTTGCGCCCGGCGACCCCGCGGTGGTGATGGCGGGCGAGGCCGGGGCCAGCGATCAGGTCTTCGTCAAGCAGCTCAGGGAGAAGTTCGGGCTCGACAAGCCATTGCCCGAGCAGCTCTTCATCTACGTCAAGGGCGTCGTGACGCTCGACCTCGGCTTCTCCTTCCGCCAGCAGGCCCCGGTCACAAAGCTGATCGGCGAGCGGCTGCCGGCGACGCTGCTGCTGACACTGACCGCCTTCGCGATCTCGCTCGCGCTCGGCATCCTGTTCGGCACCTTCGCGGCGCGCTTTGCCGGCACCTTCCTCGATACCGGCATCACCGTGTTCGCGCTGATCTTCTACGCCATGCCGATCTTCTGGGTGGCGCTGATGGGCATCCTGTTGTTCTCGGTCACCTTCGACTGGCTGCCGAGCTTCGGCTACGACACGGTCGGCGGCAACTATACGGGCCTTGCCCATGTGATCGACGTCGCCAAGCACCTGGTCATGCCGGCGATGACCCTCGGCCTGTTCTTCATGGCGACCTATACCCGCATGACGCGCGCCTCGATGCTGGAGGTGAAACGCCTCGACTTCGTCAAGACGGCGCGCGCGAAAGGTCTCTCCGACGCCGTGATCCAGCGCCGCCACGTGCTGCGCAATGCGCTGCTTCCCGTCGTGACGCTCGCCGGCGTCCATTCGGGCACGCTGATCGGCGGCGCCGTCATCACCGAGACCGTGTTCGCCTGGCCGGGCATCGG
Organism: Bradyrhizobium sp. CCBAU 25338; assembly: GCF_028128965.1. Taxonomy (NCBI): domain Bacteria; kingdom Pseudomonadati; phylum Pseudomonadota; class Alphaproteobacteria; order Hyphomicrobiales; family Nitrobacteraceae; genus Bradyrhizobium; species Bradyrhizobium sp. CCBAU 25338. The sequence goes on along the minus strand of NZ_LFKY01000042.1, from coordinate 288,591 downwards.
GCGCCTGATGTACGACGCGCTGCTGCAGCGGGACTACAATCTGCTGCTCGGCGTCTTCGTGATCTGCTCCGCCATGGTCCTGATCTTCAACCTCATCACCGACCTGGTCTACCGACTGGTCGACCCACGCATCGAATTCGCCTCATGAAACAGTTCTGGAAATCGATGCTGAAAAGCCCGAGCGGCGTCATCGGGCTCATCATCCTCCTGCTTGCGATCTCCGTCGCGGTGTTCGGACCGATGCTGTTCCCGAACTCGCCGTGGCGCATGGTGCAGCGGCCGTTCCTGCCGCCCTTCACGCTCTCGACCGTGCCGCTCGGCACCGACGCGCTCGGTCGCGACGTGTTCGCCGGCATGATCTTCGGCGCACGGGTATCGCTACTGGTCGGCCTCGTCTCCACGCTGGTCGCACTGATCGTCGGCGTGCCGATCGGCGCCATGGCCGGCTATTTCGGCGGCAGGGTCGATGACGCCTTGATGCGCTTCACCGAGTTCTTCCAGACCATTCCGAGCTTCGCGCTCGCGATCGTGCTGGTCGCGATCCTGCAGCCCTCGATCTATTCGATCGTGGCCTCGATCGCGGTGGTGAGCTGGCCGCCGGTGGCCCGCCTCGTCCGCGGCGAGGTGCTGTCGTTGCGCACGCGCGAATATGTCCAGGCCGCCGTGGTCACCGGCCAGAGCAACAGCTGGATCATCCTGCGCGAGATCCTGCCGAACGCGTTGTCGCCCGTGATCGTGCTCGCCTCGCTGATGGTGGCGACCGCGATCCTCCTGGAATCCTCGCTGTCCTTCCTCGGCCTCGGCGATCCCAATCTGATTTCCTGGGGCTACATGGTCGGCGCCGGCCGTACCGTGATCCGCCAGGCGTGGTGGATCACGGTGTTTCCCGGCATCGCCATCCTGATTTCGGTGCTCGGCCTCAATCTGATCGGCGAAGGCCTCAACGACGCGCTCAATCCGCGCCTGTCGCGCGAGGGACGCTGACATGACCGCCCCCGCCACCGTCTCCATCAAGAACCTGCGGATCGCGCTGCCCAAGAGCGCCGAGCGGCCGTACGCCGTCGACGGCATCTCGCTGGACCTGCGGGCCGGCAAGATCGTCTGCGTGGTCGGCGAATCCGGTTCCGGCAAATCGATGTGCGCGCACGCGCTGATGGGCCTCTTGCCCGATACGGTCGACGTCACGGCCGGCGAGATCATGTTCGAGGGCCGCGACCTGCTCAAGCTCGACGACGACGGCTGGCGCGATCTGCGCGGCCGCCGGCTGGCGATGATCTTCCAGGAGCCGATGACGGCGCTCAATCCGTTGATGCGGATCGGCGACCAGATGGCGGAGATGTTCGAGGCGCACGGCCTGCTGACGCCGAGGGAACGGCGCGCGAGGGCGCTCGCATTGGCACGCGAAGTCGGCCTGCCCGATCCTGAACGAATCGTGCGCGCCTACCCGCACCAGCTCTCCGGCGGCCAGCGCCAGCGCGCCATGATCGCGATGGCGCTCGCGCTCGAGCCCGCGGTTCTGGTTGCGGACGAGCCGACGACCGCACTCGACGTCACCACGCAGGCGCAGATCCTGAAGCTGATCCGCAACCTCCAGCGCAACCGCAACATGGCGGTGATGTTCATCACCCATGATTTCGGCGTCGTCGCCGACATTGCCGACCAGGTCGTGGTGCTCAGGCACGGCAAGGTCGTGGAAGAAGGTCCCGCCGCGGCCGTCTTCAGCGCACCGCAGCACGACTACACCAAGGCGCTGCTCGCCGCCGTGCCGTCGATGGATCCGCCGGCGCGCGCTCCTCTCGACGATCGGACCAGGGCCGTCGAGGTGATCGGGCTGGACAAGACCTACGTCACCTCGGGCGGCTGGTTTCGCGAGGACCGCCGCGTCGATGCGGCGCGCGCGGTCAATTTCAACATCCTCAAGGGCGAGACGCTCGGCCTCGTCGGCGAATCCGGCTCCGGAAAATCGTCCGTGGCGCGGCTGGTGATGCGGCTGATCGAGGCCGACCGCGGCACGGTGCGGATCGGTGAGACCGACCTGACCTCGCTTTCCGGCAAGGCGCTGCGCGCCGAGCGTCATCGCATCCAGATGATCTTTCAGGATCCATTCGCCTCGCTCAATCCGCGCCGCAAGATCGGTCACATCATCGCGGACGGCCCGATCGCGGCCGGCATCGATTCGAAGGTCGCGTTCGACCGCGCCCGCGATCTCCTCAAGATGGTCGGCCTGGACGCCGGCGCGCTCGAACGCTATCCGCACGAATTCTCCGGCGGCCAGCGTCAGCGCATCGGCATTGCGCGCGCGCTTGCGCTCGAGCCGGAGATCATCGTCGCCGACGAGGCCGTCTCCGCGCTCGACGTCTCGGTGCAGGCGCAGGTATTGAAGCTGCTCGAAGACCTCAAGGCGCGCCTCGGCCTCTCGATGCTGTTCATCACCCACGACCTGCGCGTCGCAGCCCAGATCTGCGACCGCATCGCGGTGATGCAACGTGGCGCCATCGTCGAGCTGAAGCCGACCGCGCAGCTGTTTGCCGCGCCTGAGCATGCCTATACGCGCGAGCTGCTCGCGGCGGTGCCGGGACGAAAGGAGCAAGCCCCGGCGGCCTGAGGGATTGGTCGGGCGGTTTCACCGGATTTTCGAGATCGTTCCAAGAACTTGCACGCCGCAAGAGGCGAAACATATTCGCTCCGGCAGCATTTGCTTCGTGAGACCTTCGTTGCCGACGAGCGCAAGGACAGGCCGACACAAGCATTCCCCCGCTCGGCTGCTGAAGCCGCGCAACTGACATGAGGTGGTGCGCGGCCTTGCAACCCAGCGCGTGAGATACACCGGGACGTTGGGGTGCAGCAGCGCGGTCACGCGCTTTTTATTCGGTCGTGACTGCCGCGCCGCTTCAAGGTCGACGGCGGCACCATAGATGATGATTGAATGTTTTGCGTCATCTCATGACAGTCTCATGAGTTGAAATTTGGAGCCACCATGGGCGAAGTCATTCGATTTGTCTCGAAATCCGAGCGTGAGCGAGCGCGTCTCATCCAGGAGGCGCGCGCCATCTACGACAGCATCTTCCCTCCGGCGAACCCGGCCGACGAGGAGCAGGACGAACCGGCGATCGGTCGCACGTTCATCCGCCGCGACGGGGAGTAACGTATCGTGATCAAGATCATCGCCGTGCTTTGCAGTCTCGCCTCTCCCGCCAACTGTCACGAGCAGATCGTCACCACTTCGGACTTTGCGCAAATCTCGGTGCAGTCCTGCCTGATGGGTGCCCCGCAACTCGCCGAATGGATGAACCAGCATCCGGCCGAGCGACTGGCCGCATGGCGCTGCGTGATTGGCAACCAGGGTGGCAGGGGCATCTGAGGCCTAAGGCGGCAGCGCATCCGCCCACCGCCTTCGGATGGACCCGAATCAGCGCTAAAGAGCGATGCGATGAGGATGAATCGTCATCGCGCTTCAGGTTATTGTTTGGGCATGATCTCTCTCGGAAAACCGCTGCACACTTTTTCGGATCATGCGGTAGCGCTTTGCGTTCGGCGACTTCCCTGGACGCAAGCAGCATGACCGGCCCCGAACTGAAGCAGCTCCGCGCCGACCTCTCCGATGCCCTCGAGCGGAAGCTCACCGCGGCCGACATGGCCAAGCTTTGCGGATTGCCGGAGACAGGCGGCGCCGACACCATCCGGCGCTGGGAGGTCAGTGGCCCGACGCCAGCGGCGACCAGGGTTCTGCGCGTGCTCGCGATGGCGAGCGAGCGCTATCCGATCCTGGAGAAGTTCGACATCTTCGATCGTCATGACGTGCGCGAGGAAGACCGGCCGGCAAAGCGCGCGGCCTTTCGCCAACAGATGCGCGATGAGGTGCGGCGGCGTCTTGGTTAACAAGAGGCGCGCACAAGTTACCCGGGATGCGCGAAGTTAAGCCTTCCTTCACCACTTCTTAAGCCGCCATTAAGCACGAAAATCATTTACAGCCCAACAAGTTAGGTTGGCTGTCGCTGTGCCACGCATGTGACAGCATTTTCATCAAAAGCGAGCTATCTGCAAAGCCAACGACGGCGCGGGAAAGAGCGCCTGCCGGGGACCTTACGTGTTGGAGTTCAAGACAATGAAGAAGATTCTGTTTGCGACCGTGGCGCTGCTCGTGGTGGGCGCGGCTGCGCCGGCCGTCGGCGCCGATCTCGGCAACCGCAACTACTACAAGTCGCCGGCGCCGGCCTACGCCGCGCCGATCTACAATTGGACGGGCTTCTATCTCGGCGCCCATATCGGCGGCGCGTTCTCCAGCGACAACAATTTCAACGGCCTCTCCACCGGCAACAACGGCAACGGCCGCTTCCTCGGCGGCGTGCAGGTCGGCGCGGACTGGCAGTTCAACCCGAACTTCGTGGTCGGCGTCGAAGGCCAGTATTCCTGGCTCACGGGCAGCGTCGGCGCAGTGTTTCCGGGCAGCATCGCCTATACCAATGACCAGCGCGGCCTCGGCTCGATCACCGGCCGCGTCGGCTATACCTGGGGCCCCGGCCTGCTCTACGTGAAGGGCGGCTACGCCTATTCGGACAACAACGAGAAGGTGACTGTGGGCGGCGTGCCGACCGGCTTCATCATCGATGGCGATCACCGCAATGGCTACACCGTCGGCGCCGGCCTGGAATACATGTTCGCCCCGAACTGGTCGGCCAAGGCCGAGTACCAGTACTACAATTTCGGCGACGCGCACTTTACGGCGGGCCCGCTGGTGGGCACCGGCAACTTCACCACCGACGACCATACCTTCAAGGCAGGCGTCAACTACCGCTTCAACTGGGCAGGCCCGGCGGCCGCGCCCTACTGATCGGTTATCAAAACCTTATCACGATGAAGGGCCGGCCTCGTTGCCGGCCCTTCTTTTTTCGCTCTGCGGAACATGCGCAACCAATTGTGCGAAGTGCGATTTTTTAACCGGTACTGCCGATACTGCGCTCACAAACAGAAGCAAGAACATTGGGGGAATTTTCGATGGCGATCCGTCTGGGCCTTGGCCGTTTCCTTGGCCGTTTCCGTCCTCGTTTCAGAATGCCGAAATGGGGCGTGCGCGGCAGCCTGTTCGCGGCCTTCGCGGTGATCGCGGGCATGGGCCTCGTGATCGCGGCCGGCGCCGGCCTGGCGCTGCAGAATCTCGGCGGACGCATGACCGAACTGAGCGGCCGGGACATTCCGCGCCTTTCCGCCAGCCTGCAATTGTCGGCGCTGAGCGCCAGCCTTGCGGCGCAGGGACCGGCGCTGCTTGCGGCGCAAAGCGACGACGCCCTGAACGAGCGCACCAAGAAGCTCTTGGAATTGCAGGAGCAGACGCAGCAGAAGCTCACGGAGATCATCGATCTCGGCGGCGACAAGAGCGTCGTCTCCGGGCTCAGCGACACGATGAAGAGCATCAACGAGGCGGCTCAGAGCCTGGCGAAGGCCGCCCGCGAACGGCTCGACATCGCGGCCCTCCACGAGAAGCAATATGATGCGCTTCGCAACGCGCAGGGCGCGTTCGTCGGCGCGGCGAGCCCGGCGATGCTGGAGGCGCAGACCCGGGTCAACGCCATTCTCGGCTCAGCCGACCTGTCCGCCGCAGATGCAACCGAGGCCGCGCAGACCGTCGGTCAGCTCGGCAACGTCGTCGCCAGCGGCAACCTCGCCGCCGCCAACATGAGCGCGGCACTATCGGCGAGCACGAGCGACAAGCTCGACGACATCCAGAAGGAATTCAAGACGGCGCAGGGACGCCTGCGTTCCAACCTCGACCTGTTGCCGGACAACCAGGGCAACAAGATGCTGCGCGAGACGGCGGAAAAGCTGCTCGCGCTCGGCACCGGCAAGACCGGCGTGTTCAATCTGCGCGAGAAGGAGCTCGACTCCATCGACTACGGCCAGACCATCCTGGACGAGACCCGCAAGCTCAATGTCGGCCTCGGCATCAGCGTGCAGCAGCTCGTCGACGGTGTGCAGAAGGAGACCAACGCCTCGACCTTCCAGGCACGGCAGGAGATTTCGCTCGCTACGTCGGTCATGCTGGCGATGGGCGCGTTGATGCTGGTCGGCTCGGCGCTGTTCGTCTGGCTCTATGTCGGACGCAGCATCCTGCGCCGGATCGGCGCCTTGCATCAATCGATGCAGCTGCTCGCGAACGGCGACCTCGAAACCGACATCTACCGCTCGAAGAACCACGACGACGAGATCTCGGTGATGGCGAACACGCTGCAAGTGTTCCGGGAGAGCATGATCGAGGCCCGCGCGCTGACGAGCGAGCAGGACAGGGACCGTATCGCCAAGGCCGAGCGTGCTGCGCGCATGGAAGCGAAGATCGCCGAATTCGAAAGCACGGTGCGCTCCGCGCTCGACAATCTCGCGCAGTCGGCCAATTCGATGCAATCGACCGCGCAGAGCATGTCGAACACCGCCGACCAGTCCAACGCGCTGGTGAACGCGGTCGCCTCCGCCGCGGAGGAAACGTCGGTCAACGTGCAGACCGTGTCGGCCGGCACCGAGCAGCTGTCCTCCTCGATCCAGGAGATCAGCCGTCAGGTCGTGACCTCCGCCGAGATCGCCAAGAAGGCGGTCGACGAAGCGGGGGCGACCGACGCCACCGTGCAGAGCCTCGCCGACAGCGCGAGCCGCATCAGCGTCGTCGTCGACCTGATCCAGACCATCGCCTCGCAGACCAACCTGCTAGCGCTCAACGCGACCATCGAGGCCGCGCGCGCGGGCGAGGCCGGCCGCGGTTTCGCGGTGGTTGCCTCCGAAGTGAAGAGCCTGGCGAGCCAGACTGCCAAGGCGACAGACGAGATCCGCACCCAGATCGCCAGCATGCAAGAGGTCACGACCTCCGCGGTCGGCGCCATCCAGGGCATCGGCCGGATCATCGGCGAGATCAACGACGTCACCACGACGATCGCAGCCGCGGTCGAGGAACAGGGCGCCGCCACCCGCGAAATCGCCCGCAACATCCAGCATGCGGCCGGTGGCACCAGCGAAGTCTCCAGCAACATCGTCGGCGTCTCCACCGCGTCCGCCGAAGCGGGCGCTGCGGCGAGCGACGTGCTGAGCGCCTCGGACGCGCTCCGGCGCGAGGCCGATATGCTGCGCGGGGAAATCGACGCGTTCCTCAACGACATGCGGGCGGCCTGATCGTCAATCCGGGGCCCTCGAAGAGGCGACCCCGGAATCCCGCCCCACGATCTCCGGATTCTCAGGTGCGCAACCGCGCACCAGAGCTCGCGCTCACGCGCGCCCGGAATGACGGCGTTTTTTGGCGACTTCAAACCGAGAGGCGGAAAATCACGGCCGGTATGACGGCCATGCGGCGGCCGCCAGGCGTCCTTTTTCGGCTGGCGCCCTGCGCGCGCTGGGTTTAAGCGGGTAGCATGAGCTCAAAAACCGACATCGCACAGTCCTCGGCCGAGGCCCTGCGCTACCCTTGGGAACAGCACCCCGGCCCCGAAGAGGTCGTGGAGGTGCGGCCCGGCGTGTTGTGGGCGCGGCTGAAACTGCCGTTCCGCCTCAACCACGTGAACATCTACCTGCTCGCCGACGGCGACGGTTATGCCATGGTCGATACCGGATTCGGCAACGAGGAGACGATCGAGGCCTGGACCAGGCTGTTCGACGGACCGCTGAAGGGCGTCAACATCACGCGCCTGATCGTCACCCACTCCCACCCCGACCATGTCGGCCTCGCCGGGTGGATCGTCGAGCGCTTCAACTGTCCGCTGGTGATGTCGCAGGTCGAATATCTGCAATCGGTCTATCACCAGAACCGCGGCACCGAAGAACGGCGCGAGGCGCAGCGGCTGTTCTTCCGCCGTCACGGCATGGACGAGTCGCTGACCGAGAAGCTGCTCGGGCGCGGCCAGGATTACCTCAAGCGCGTCTCGGTGCTGCCGCCGTCCTACCGCCGCATCTCGCATGGCGACGAGGTCGTGATCGGCACGCGCCGCTTCAAGGTGATCACCGGCGGCGGCCACGCGCTCGACCAGGTCATGCTGTATTGCGCCGACGACAAGCTGTTCCTCTCCGCCGACCAGGTGCTGAGCAAGATCTCGCCGAATGTCAGCGTCTGGGCGGTCGAGCCCGACCAGAACTCGCTCGGCGAATACCTGGCCTCGCTCGCGAGCCTCACCACCACCCTGCCCTATGATCTGCTGGTACTGCCCGGCCATGGCGTGCCGTTCTATGGACTGAAGACCCGCATCAAGCAGCTCGCCGACCATCACGAGGAGCGCTGCCGCCTGATCGCGGAAGCCTGCCGCGAGATGCCGCAAACCTCGCGCGCCTTGGTGCCTGTCGTGTTCAACAAGCACGTGCTGGACGAGCACCAGATGGGCTTTGCCGCCGGCGAACTCGTCGCCCACGTCAACTACATGATCGTCGAGGGCCGGCTGACGGCCGAGATGCAAGACGGCGTGCTGCAGTTTCGGACGACGTGAGGGCGCCAGCTCACTTCATGTTCGCGATCGCGTGCAGCGCCGCGACGTAGCCGAACGGTCCCAGCCCGCAGATCACGCCGGTCGCCACGAACGAGATCCTGGAGTGCCGGTGATATTCGTCGCGGGCGTGGATGTTGGAGATGTGGACCTCCAGCACCGGGCCCTCGAATGTCTTGATCGCGTCCATGATCGAAACCGAGGTGAAGGAGAGACCGGCCGGGTTGATGACGATGGCATCGGCATCCTGCCGCGCCGACTGGATCAGATCGACGAGCACGCCCTCATGGTTGGACTGGTGGAAGGCGAGCTTGAGCCCGAGCTTGGCGGCGGCGTCCTCGCAGCTCGCGTTGACCTCAGCGAGCGTCGTCGTGCCGTAGATGTGCGGCTCGCGGATGCCTAGCATGTTGAGGTTGGGACCGTTGAGGATCATGACACGTTTCATCGGGGCTTCCTTTCGCATGGGCTGACCGGCGTGCCGCCCCAGCCGGGCAAGGCTACGGCATCGGTGCCGCCAGTTTGGCCATCGTGGATGGAGCGCACGCGATGGACAAAATGTCCACGGCAGCCCTGCCTCCCCCGGTCACTCCGGTCGCGGCCGGCAGTCCCGTGTTAGGCGCTTGATCCAAATCAACAATCGCCGCCGGACCGGCGGTTATCAATTGGCACGCTCGCCTTGCCTCAAATGTGTGCTGGCGCATAGACATTGGAGCTCGAAAAGCTCTAAAAAATGAGCGGCCGTCATGGCCGGGTTCCGTTGCGGGTTTTGCCGATGGATTACAACCAGTTCTTCAATTCCGCTCTCGATCGTCTCCACACTGAGCGGCGCTATCGCGTGTTCGCCGACCTCGAACGCACGGCCGGCCGGTTCCCGCACGCGGTGTGGCACTCGCCCAAGGGCAAGCGCGACGTCGTGATCTGGTGCTCCAACGACTATCTCGGCATGGGCCAGCACCCGAAGGTGGTCGGCGCCATGGTCGAGACCGCGACGCGCGTCGGCACCGGTGCCGGCGGTACCCGCAACATTGCCGGCACGCACCATCCGCTCATCCAGCTCGAAGCCGAGCTCGCCGATCTCCACGGCAAGGAAGCCGCGCTGCTGTTCACCTCGGGCTATGTCTCGAATCAGACCGGCATCCCGACCATCGCAAAGCTGATTCCGAATTGCCTGATCCTGTCGGACGAGCTCAACCACAATTCGATGATCGAGGGCATCCGGCAGTCCGGCTGCGAGCGGGTCGTGTTCCGCCACAACGACGTTGCGCATCTCGAAGAGCTGTTGAAAGCGGCCGGCCCGAATCGGCCGAAGCTGATCGTCTGCGAGAGCCTCTATTCCATGGACGGCGATGTCGCGCCGCTCGCCAGGATCTGCGATCTCGCCGAAAAGTATGGCGCGATGACCTATGTCGACGAAGTCCACGCCGTCGGCATGTACGGCCCGCGCGGCGGCGGCATCGCCGAGCGTGACGGCGTCATGCATCGCATCGACGTTCTCGAGGGCACGCTGGCAAAGGCGTTCGGCTGTCTCGGCGGCTATATCGCCGCTAGTGGCCAGATCATCGACGCCGTGCGCTCCTACGCGCCGGGCTTCATCTTCACCACCGCGCTGCCGCCGGCGGTCTGCTCGGCTGCAACTGCCGCGATCAGGCACCTGAAGAGCTCGAACTGGGAGCGCGAGCGCCACCAGGACCGCGCCGCCCGCGTCAAGGCGATCCTCAATGCCGCCGGCCTGCCTGTCATGTCGAGCGACACCCATATCGTACCGCTGTTCGTGGGCGATCCCGAGAAGTGCAAGCAGGCCTCCGACCTCCTGCTCGAAGAACACGGTATCTACATCCAGCCGATCAACTATCCGACCGTCGCCAAGGGCAGCGAGCGCCTGCGCATCACGCCCTCGCCCTATCACGACGACGGCCTGATCGATCAGCTCGCCGAAGCGCTGCTCCAGGTGTGGGACCGCCTCGGCCTGCCGCTGCGCGAGAAGTCGCTGGCAGCGGAGTAGGCCCCCTGCCACCCTCCTCTGGATGGCGGGGCGGACCGCATTTGAGATTTTGCAGAGGTCGTCATGCCCGGGCTTGTCCCGGCCATGACGCTGTGGAGGCCGTCGGTGCTCCACAAGCCCGCATGTAGCGTCCCCCTGTCCTCCAGTAAGTAAGGGCCACCTCCCGGCCGCACCTTAACGACAATCCCGGTTCCTCCCCCGGCGCGGCATTTCGCTGTCGCTTGCGACCGCCCAACGCGCTAGGTTTGCAGGGAAAATGAGCTCGGGCGCCGCCAGCGCCCAGGGAGAAGCACGCTCACCATGCTGCACGACTGGGGCGTGATCGCCGCCGCGTTCGGTTATATCGGCTTTCTGTTCCTGGTGGCGAGCCATGGCGACCGCCGCTCGCCGGCCGGGCGCGGGCGCGGTCGCGCCTCCGGGCTGATCTATCCGCTGTCGCTGGCGATTTACTGCACCTCCTGGACCTTCTTCGGCTCGGTCGGCTTCGCCACCCGCACCTCGACCGACTTCCTCGCGATCTATCTCGGCCCGATCCTGATGATCGGGCTCGGCGCCGGCGTGTTGCGCCGCGTGATCCAGCTCGCCAAAACCCACAACATCACCTCGATCGCCGACTTCATCGGGGCCCGCTACGGCAAGAGCCAGGCGGTGGCGGCGACCGTCGCGCTGATGGCGATCATCGGCTCGGTGCCCTACATCGCGCTCCAGCTCAAGGCGGTTGCCTCGTCGCTCGAAACGATCCTGAGCGAGGACCAGGCCTTCTCCCACATCCCGATCGTCGGCGACGTGGCGCTGATGGTGACGCTGTCGATGGCGGCCTTCGCGGTGCTGTTCGGCACGCGGCAGACCGACGCCACCGAGCACCAGCACGGCCTGATGCTGGCGGTCGCGACCGAATCCATCATCAAGCTGATCGCCTTTCTCGCCGCCGGCATCTTCGTCACCTTCTGGATGTTCTCGCCACATGAGCTGATCGAGCGCGCGATGAAGACGCCGGAGGCGGTGCGCGCGATCAACTACTCGCCGTCGATCGGCAACTTCCTGACCATGACGCTGCTGTCGCTGTGCGCGATCATGCTGCTGCCGCGCCAGTTCCACGTCAGCGTGGTGGAGAATTCCTCCGATGCCGAGGTCGGCCGCGCGCGATGGCTGTTCCCGCTCTACCTCGTCGCCATCAATCTCTTCGTGATCCCGATCGCGATCGCCGGCCTCGTGACCTTCCCATTCGGCGCCGCCGACCCCGACATGTACGTGCTGGCGCTGCCGATGGAAGGCGGCGCCGATCTGCTCAGCGTCGTCATCTTCGTCGGCGGCCTGTCGGCGGCGACCGCGATGGTGATCGTCGAATGCGTCGCGCTCTCGATCATGGTCTCGAACGACCTCGTGGTGCCGCTGGTGCTGCAGCGTCGGCCGGAGGGGCGCGCCGGCGGTGCCGATTTCAGCGACTTCCTGCTGCGCTCGCGGCGGCTCGCGATCTTCGCCATCATGGTGATGGCCTATTTCTACTATCGCGCGCTCGGCAATACCCAGCTCGCGGCCATTGGTCTGCTCTCCTTTGCCGCCATCGCCCAGCTTGCGCCGAGCTTCTTCGGCGGGTTGCTTTGGCGGCGCGCGACCGCGCGCGGCGCCATCGGCGGCATGCTGGTGGGCTTTGTGGTGTGGCTCTACACGCTGTTCATGCCGAGCTTCATGGATTCCTCGACATCAGGCATCATGCTGCTCCAGCACGGCCCGTTCGGCATCGAGGCGCTGCGGCCGCAGGCACTGTTCGGCGCCGACCTGCCGCCGCTGATGCACGGCGTCATCTGGTCGCTGTCGCTCAACATCCTGACCTATGTGCTGCTGTCGCTGGCGCGCCAACCGTCGTCCATCGAGCTGTTGCAGGCCGATCTGTTCGTGCCCAATACGCTCGCACCGATCTCCCCGAGCTTCCGGCGCTGGCGCACCAGCATCACCGTGCAGGACATCCAGACCACGGTGGCGCAATATCTCGGACCCGACCGCGCGCGGCATTCCTTCGAGGCATTCTCGGCGCGGCGAAACGTGCGGCTGGAGCCCGGAGCACCTGCCGATTTCGAGCTGCTGCAGCACGCCGAGCACCTGATCGCGTCCTCGATCGGCGCGGCCTCCTCCCGCCTCGTGATGTCGCTGCTGCTGCGCAAGCGGACGGTCTCCGCCAAGGCCGCGCTGAAGCTGCTCGACGACTCGCACGCGGCGCTGCATTTCAACCGCGAGATCCTCCAGACCGCGCTCAACCACGTGCGCCAGGGCATCGCCGTGTTCGATGCCGATCTGCAACTGATCTGCTCCAACCGGCAGTTCGGCGATCTCCTCAACGTTCCCCCGCATCTGATCCAGTTCGGCACGCCCCTGCGCGAAATCCTGGAATTCATCGGCGTCGGCGATCCGGACCATCCGCTCGAGAGCGAGGCCCTGCTGGAGCGGCGCCTCGCCGCCTACACCACCGACAGCGAGCCTTATCTCGAACGCCTGCCGGAACGCCACATGGTGATCGAAGTGCTCACCAACCACATGCCCGGCGGCGGCTTCGTCATCACTTTCACTGACGTCACGCCCACTTTCGAAGCCGCGGAAGCGCTGGAGCGCGCCAATGCGACGCTAGAAAAGCGCGTGCGCGACCGCACCGAGGAGCTGACGCGGCTGAACTCCGAGCTGGCACTGGCCAAGAGCGCGGCGGAAGACGCCAGCATCTCCAAGACGCGTTTCCTCGCCGCCGCCAGCCACGACATCCTCCAGCCGCTGAACGCGGCGCGGCTCTATGTCACGAGCCTGGTCGAGCGCCAGCACGAAGGCGAAGAGACGCGGCTGGTCGAGAACATCGACGAATCGCTGCAGGCCATCGAGGAGATCCTCGGCGCGCTGCTCGACATCTCCAGGCTCGATGCCGGCGCGATGACGACCTCGATATCGAGCTTCAAGATGGCCGATCTGATGCGCTCGCTGGAGATCGAGTTCGCGCCGATCGCGCGCGCCAAGGGCCTGGAGCTCGCCTTCGTGCCCTGCTCGCTGCCGGTCGAGTCGGACCGGCTCTTGCTGCGGCGCCTGCTCCAGAACCTGATCTCGAACGCGATCAAGTACACCCCGCGCGGCCGCGTGCTGGTCGGCTGCCGCCGCCGCGGCAGCTCGCTCAAGATCTGCGTCTACGACACCGGCGTCGGCATCCCCCCGGTCAAGCGCGGCGAGATCTTCAAGGAATTCCATCGCCTGGAGCAGGGGGCGCGGATCGCGCGCGGCCTGGGGCTGGGACTATCGATCGTCGAACGGCTGGCACGCGTGCTCAAGCACGGCATCGCCATCGACTCCAATGCCAGCGGCGGCTCGGTCTTCTCCGTGACGGTGCCGACGGCGAAGGCGATCACCCATACCGCGGCCGTGACCAGCGCGACGCCGTTGGCGCGCACCCCGATCTCGGGCGCGCTGATCGTCTGCATCGAGAACGATGCGGCGATCCTCGACGGCATGCGCACGCTGCTCAAGGCCTGGGACGCCGAGGTGATCGCGGTCGCCGACCCAGAAGGCGCGATCGCCGCAATCGAAACAGCCGGACGACGCGTCACCGGCCTGCTCGTCGACTATCACCTCGATCGCGGCAACGGCATCGCCGCCATCCGCGAGATCCGCCGCCGCTTCGGCGACACCATCCCCGCGATCCTGATCACCGCCGATCGCAGCCCCGCCGTGCAGGTCGCCGCGCGGGACGAGAAGATTGCGGTGCTCAACAAGCCCGTGAAGCCGGCTTCGCTCCGTGCCCTGCTGGGTCAGTGGCGCACACAGCAGATGGTGGCGGCGGAGTGAGTCGCGCGGGTCAGTAGTCGGTCGATAGGCCGAGCGCGCGCCACCTCTCCAATTCCTCGAGACGAAGCCTGTCCGCCGCCGCAATGGCGTTCACGGCGTCGCTGCCGAGCGCAATCCGCAAGGGGTGGGCGATCCATGTCGACGAGCTTCAACATGACGGCTGCAGCCTTGGCCGGGTCGCCGGGCTGGCGGCCATCGTAATCGCGCTGCATCCTGCCGCTGATGACCCACGTCTTCGACATGACGGTCTCCGGATGGCCTCAGGGCGCCAGGCGCGTGAAGACGTAGTCGCGGCTCCTGGCGCGAGCCTCGTGGCAGGCGAAGCAGGTGCGGTGCTGGGCCTCGTCCACCGGCCTGCCGTTGATGAAGCGGCCGAAACCCCAGCCGCCGGTGGCAGCGTATTTCTTGGAATCCTTGACCATCACCTGGACCGTGGTGGCGGCGCCGGGAATGGTTGCGGATGCGAACTCCGGCGATTGCTTCCGCTTCCAGGCGCGCTTGACCAGAATGGTGCCGTCCGGGAACGGGAGTTTCCCGGCCTGATAGGCGTCGATTGCGGTCTGGTTGCCGACCACAGCGCGAAGCTCGTCGAGCGGCGCCGCCTCCTCGGCCGGCGCGACCAGCTCCCACTGCTTGTAGCCCGACGGAATCGTGACTCCGAAGATCGGCGACGCATCCGCCGCGCTCTGATCCGCCGGCCCCTCTGCGGAGGCGATCGTGACCAGATACGGCACGCAGGTCAGGAGCACGACAAGCAGGACCACCGTCAGCACGATCATCGTGGCATAGAAGGACTTCTTTTTTTCAGGTTCGGTTGACGACATGACGTTCTTGAAGCAGGGATCAACGGGGCGATCCTCGATCCAGACGGGCTGGACCGAGGGGGCTGACAGATGCTCAGGCGCCGTCGGCCTCGATGACGGCCTTGGCAAAGGCTTGTGGCGCTTCCTGCGGCAGATTGTGGCCGATGCCGCCGGTGATCAGGCGAAACTCGTAACGGCCCGAGAATTTCCTGGCATAGGCGCTCGGGTCGGGATGCGGCGCGCCGTTGGCGTCGCCTTCCATCGTGATCGTCGGCACCTCAATCTGCGGAGCCGCCGCGAGCTTCCTTTCGAGATGCTCGTACTTCGCCTCGCCCTGGGCGAGCCCGAGCCGCCAGCGGTAATTGTGGATCGTGATCGCGACATGATCCTTGTTGTCGAGCGCCGCCGCGCTGCGATTGAAGGTGGCATCGTCGAACTTCCACTGCGGCGAGGCGAGCTTCCAGATCAGCTTGGCGAAATCGTGCGTGTACTTCTCGTATCCGGCGCGGCCGCGCTCGGTGGCGAAGTAGAACTGGTACCACCATTGCAGCTCCGCCTGCGGCGGCAACGGCGCACTGCCGGCAGCCTGGCTGGAAATCAGATAGCCGCTGACCGACACCAGTGCGCGGCAGCGGTCGGGCCACAGCGCGGCGATGACGTCCGCGGTGCGCGCGCCCCAGTCGAACCCGGCGACGACGGCTTTCTTGATATCGAGCTTGTCCATCAGCGCGATGATGTCGACGGCCATCGCCGCAGGCTCGCCGTTGCGCGGCGTCTCACTCGAGAGGAAGTGCGTCGTGCCGTAGCCGCGCAAATAAGGGACGATCACGCGATAGCCGGCCTTCGCCAGGATCGGCGCGACATCGACAAAGGCGTGAATGTCGTAGGGCCAGCCGTGCAGCAGGATCGCGACGGGACCGTTCGAGGGCCCCACCTCCGCATAACCGACGTTGAGAACGCCGGCGTCGATCTGCTTGATCGCGCCGAAGGACGCATTCGATGCGGAGGATCGCAGCGGTTCCGTCTCGGCACGTGCGAGATCGATCACGCCGAGACCGACGGCGACGGCTCCTGTGGCGATGCCGAGAAACTGGCGGCGGTGCTCATCGATGATCTGCTTCATGGTGTTGCTACCTCGTGGTGGTTGATGATGCTGCGTCAGACCAGCGCGACCTTGACTTCGATGTTGCCGCGGACGGCCTTGGAGTAGGGGCAGGATTGATGCGCTTCATCGACGATGCCCTGTGCGGTCTCGCGATCGAGACCCGGCAGGCTGACATTGAGGCGCGCCCGGAGGGCATAAGTGCCTTCATCGAGAAGAAGATCGATTTCCGCATCGATCGCACTTTTCCCAGGAAGCACGATTTTCCGCTTGCGGGCTGCCGTTTCCATCGCGCCTTCGACGCAGGCCGACCAGCCGGCTGCGTACAATTGCTCGGGATTGGTGCCGATGCCTGCGCCACCTGGGGGCGAGAGCTTGACGTCGAGCGACCGTCGGAACTGCGCGACATGCCGTCGTGCCGCCCGCCGCTGGTGTGCGTCCTGGCCGTGTAGAGCAGTTTTGCCGCTTGCGTCATGAAGGTCTCCTTGCCGTCGCACAACTGACTATCAGCGGTGCGCCCGGGAGACGCGTTTAGACTTGTGAGAAGTTGTGAGGCCGGCGGAGAACCTGTTACGAGGCCTACCCCGCACTTCAACTCTTCCTCGAACGTGCCGCGGCCGGCGGCGCGCAGATCGCGCTCGACGATGCCAACGCCGCGATCATCGCGCGGAGAGCTGTTGCGGATGAAGGGCAAGGTCCTCCTGTCGTCGCCGCAGCCCGGGGCTGAGCAAGCAGAGGTCTACCTGATGCAATCCCTTGGTTTGAGCCGCCGCCAAGGCGCCACAGCCTGGGAGCTGCACGCCGCGATCGATCTCGGCGGACTATTTGCCGAACGCGGGCAGCGCGAGGATGCGAGGCGATTGCTCCAATCGTCCCTCGAGGACTTTGCCGAGGGCTCCGAAACGGCGGATATCAGAGCGGCCAACGTGCTTCTGACCACACTGTAGGGGCCTCACCCCGTCGGCGTGCCCTGCGTCCACTGGCCGCCGGCGATCTTTGCGGCGGCAATCACGGCCTGGGTGCGGCTCTCGACGCCGAGCTTTTGCAGGATGGCCGAGACATGCGCCTTGATCGTGGCCTCGGAGACACCGAGCTCGTAGGCGATCTGCTTGTTGAGAAGGCCCTCCGACAGCATCATGAGGACCCGGACCTGCTGCGGCGTCAGCGTCACCAGGCGGTCGCGCAGGCGCGTCATGTCGGGGTCGGCCGCGGCGGACAGATCGGTGTCGGCGGGAACCCAGACGTCGCCTTCCATCACCTTGAGGATGGCGTCACGCAATGTGTCGACGCCGAAACGCTTTGGAATGAAGCCGGACGCACCGAAATCGAGCGAGCGGCGGATCGTGGCGCTGTCGTCAGACGCCGAGACGATCACGACCGGAATCGCCGGATATTGCGCGCGCAGATAGATCAGACCGGAAAAGCCGGAGATCCCGGGCATCGAGAGGTCGAGCAGGATCAGGTCGACCTCGGAGGTCTGTTCCAGCAGCCCGGTCAGGTCCTCGAAGGATCCGGCCTCGTCGATCCTGGCCGACGGGAGAACACCTGCCACCGCCTGTCGCAGCGCATCGCGGAACAAGGGATGGTCATCGGCGATGACGAGATGGGTGTTTGCATTGGCTGTTGCAGTCATCTGTTCCGCAGGCCGACGAAAGATCGGGAAAGAATATCAACTCGTTGCTGATCAAGCAGCAATTGACGATTGTTCACTGACTGGAGCCGTCTTGCAAGGCAACCTTCCGCCCGCAGTCGCAAGGCAGTTAATCACAGGCGCGAACCGGTTGATGCTGCAGCGCAAAAAGCCGCTGACAGGTCTCATCAATCCCTGAACAGCAGGTCTCGGGTCAAATCATCGATCACGGTGACCGCTTGAAGCGCTGCCCTCAATCGCTCGTGGTCACGGGCCGACAATCGCTTGACCAACACCGCATTGGAGGGCGGCGTTCCCTGCGCCACATCCGCGATCTGTTGCGACACGATCAGCTCCAGAAAGACACCATGGGCCTCGTCGAGCGCATCGAGATCGGTCTCGCCACGGCCAACCACGGCCTTCACACCCGCGAGTCGCTGCGATGTCGACCGGCCCATCACATGGTAGCGAATCGCCATCGCACGCGCTGCAGCGACCAGGCCGAACAGCCCTGCCGCCTTGAGGTCAATGCGACCGCCTTCAGTGCGGATGCCGCCGAAGAATTTCAGGCTCGCGGGGACGCTGATCCCTTCGACCAGAAGCTTGGCGAATGCGACCTGCCCCTCGGCTGCCGCGAAGGCCGCCTGCCTGACGGAGACGGCGAGGCTGCCGTCGCCATGAACGGCCCGGAGATCGAAGAAGATATCCACCGACAGCAGATCCTTTGGACTGGAGCGCCAGACCCAGTGCTCGATGCGGTCCCGCCACGTTGCAACAGAGCCGCGCCAGGGCGGGTTTTTCGCCATGACGCCTCCCCTGCAATAGGGCACACCGGCCTCGTGCAGAATATCTGCAACGTGCGCTCCGAACGCCTCAAACCAGCGATCCTCGTCGCCTCCCGGCTCGCCTTGCTCGAAGATCACGGCATTGTCCTGATCCATCGCCAGCAGGCTTTCGCCGCGTCCGGCAGACCCGAGCACGATCAGCGTGTATGGCGTTGGGGGGTCGCCCTCGCCGCGTTCCCGCATGAGCCGCTCGGCAATCACAGCGGCCTGACGGGTGAGGGCGCAGAGCTCGCTGGAAATCACGTCCGCAACCTGGCGGCCGGACAATCCTTCCGCCAGGAGCACCTCAGCAACCCGCGGCAGCTTCGCCCAGGCCAGCGCCAATGCCTGCGTATCCGCGGCATCCTCGATCTCGTCCCCGAGCGATATGGCCTCCCCTGCCCGCAGACGCAGCAGGTCCCGCGCAGACAACGCACCAACCACCCGGCCGGCCTCATCGATAACGCCGAGATGACGGGTCTTGAGGCGATTCATCCGGCCAATCGCGCGATAGACGAGCGCGTCCTCGGGAATCGACGCCAGCGGCCTGCTCATGATCCGGTGCACCGGCAGCTCCAGCGCCGGGGCACCGAGCCGGGCGATCGCCCGCAGCACGTCGCGCTCGGTAACGATCCCGGCCTCGACGGCCTTGACGTCGTCTGCGGCCGCATCCGGCGCGCCGACGTACACAGCCGATATTCTATCGCTCGTCATTCGCGCCAGGGCGTCGCCTACCGAAACGTCCGCACCGACGAAAATGGCGGGATATCGCATGATGTCGCGGTTGCGGTGGCGATAGGCATAGGCGTCGAACCGCTTCAGCGTTTGTTCTGCATCGATGCGGGCTGTCGCTTCGACCGCCTCGATCCAACCCATCCGCACCTGATCGTCGAGCACAGCGGTGAGCGCGCGACAGACCCGCTCGGCCTCGGCAACGGTCCGGATGCCGTGCTCGCGCAGCCTCGGCAGCAGCGCCAGGAAGATCCGCGCCGTCGTGATCGCATCGCCGAGGGCGGAGTGCCGACCGACCACGTCGATACCAAGCCAGCTTGCGAGATTCCCCAGCTCGTATCCGCCAAGGTCCGGCGCAACGATCTCCGCGAGCAGTCTGGTATCGAGCGTTCGAGGCCGGGTCCATGGCAATCCCGCCAGATCGCATTCGCGCTTCAGGACCGCCAGATCGAAACCGATCATGTGCCCGATGACGACCGCCTGGCCGAGGAACGCCTCGAAACGCGGCCAGACATCCACGAACAGCGGCGATTCAGCGACCGTGGCATCATCGATGCCGTGAATGCGCGTCGTCTCGGCGGGGATCGGTTGATCGGCCGGCCGCAGCAATTGAACGAACGAACCGCCGTCCACCAGCTTTCCGGCCGACAGACGCACGCCGGCAAGCTCGATCACCCGCGCCTTGCGCGGATCGAGCCCGGTCGTTTCGGCATCGATGACAACGGCGTCGAGCGACAAAAGCGGGGCAGCACCACTTGTCGTATCCATTGTCCTCCCTCGGAAGGCCCGGACGGTGCGATGCCGGCCGGCAAGCCGGGCATTGGCAGAGGCCGGGCGATCCTACGCCAGCAGCGTGTTGGTCACCGCAGCCGCATCGATGCGATCGACCAATTCGTCATGGATGTTGCACAGGCTGACGCGCAGGTAATTGCGTATCGTCTCGAAATCCCGTCCGCGCAGTTTTTCGTGGATCGGCATCATCGCAAAATAGGTTTCCGCCAGCGGCTCGGGAATGTCCATCACGCGCTTGGGCGCATGCCCGCCAACGAGGTCGAGCCGCTGCTCCAGCTCGCGCCGGGCCTGAAACCAGCCATCCTCGCCGATCGACGGCGGCACTGGATAACGGTCGAAAACCGAGAGGACGACGAGGATCATCTGGTCGAGAACCGCCCGGCGCTGCATGCCGGCATGTGGGCGCAATACCCCCTCGACCATCTCGCCGACCATCGCAAGCCCGAGCGGATAAGCCTGCCAGCGCGAGCGTTCGACGGCTAGTGCAAACCCTTCCTCGGCAAACAGCACCTTGGCGTAGTGGCCGGCGCGGGCACGCGAATACTCGTAGATGCCCTTTTGCACGATGAACGCCGACTGCGCATCGATGAAGTCCGCAAGCGCCTCGCGGTCGCCAATCGGCGGCCGGGGACGAAAGAATTTTTGCAGCAGCTTCATCGCAGTCCGATCCTGCCAGACGGAATCGCCGTGCTATCCCGCGCTCGCAGCGCCCGAATTGTCAACGGCCGCAACGCTGTTCGCATCCGCAGCATCGGTTCCCTCCGAAAGTATTATAAAGGCCTCGGCACTCCTGATGTTAGCCTCCGACATTCCAAATTGGCGAAAGACCGGTTGGAAGGCGGCACGGGGGGGCCGCAGCGACGGGTATGCAACCCCTCGATTCCTCCGGCTCGCATGCCGGAGTGCTGACAGAGGAAATGCAGCCCATGCCTGACTCCCACAATCTCAGAGAACGCGAAGAAGCCCACTGGCGGAAGACCTCGCGCCTGATGCTGATCAACCTCGGCATCTGGTTCTTCTTCGGATACGTCATCCACATGTTCGTGGTTCCGCTCAACACCATCCAGTTGCCGATCCTTGGCTTCCCGCTCGGCTTCTATATGGCCGCGCAGGGTTCGCTGATTGCCTTCGTGGTCATCCTGTTCGTGTTCGCCAGACAGCAGGACAAGATCGACCGAGAATTCGGCTTTGCAGAAGACGACTAGGGGGGATTGAACATGGCTACGCAGGCCTCAACCGGCGGCTCCGACTTTCTCAGCAACCTTGGGCGGATCTACGGCTTCTACACCGGTGGATTCGTCGCGTTTGTCCTTCTGCTCGCCGTCCTCGAGATGATCGGGGTGCCGAACAAGGTTCTAGGCTACCTGTTCGTGTTCTTCACGCTCGCGGTCTACGCCATCATCGGCATTCTGTCGCGAACGGCACAAGTTTCGGAATACTACGTGGCGGGCCGCAGCGTGCCGGCGTTCTACAACGGCATGGCAACCGGTGCCGACTGGATGTCGGCAGCGTCCTTCGTCGGCATGGCGGGCACGCTGTTCCTGCTCGGCTATGACGGACTTGCCTGGGTGCTCGGATGGACCGGCGGCTTCGTGCTGGTCTCCATCCTGATCGGGCCCTATCTGCGCAAATTCGGCGCCTATACGGTGCCCGACTTTCTGTCCTTCCGTTATGGCGGCAATTTCGCCCGGGGGCTGGGCGTTATCGTGCTCGTCGCCTGCTCGTTCACCTATGTGACGGCGCAGATCTACGGCACGGGCATCATTGCCTCGCGCTTCCTTGGAATGCAGTTCGAGCTCGCAGTTTTCGCGGGACTGGTCGGCATCCTGGTCTGCTCGATGCTGGGCGGCATGCGCGCGGTGACCTGGACGCAGGTGGCCCAATACATCGTGCTGATCATAGCCTACCTGACACCGATCGTGATCCTGTCGACCAAGATCTACGGGATACCGATTCCCCAGCTGACCTATGGACACGCGATCGCGGACATCACGGCACGCGAACAGGAGATGCTCGCCAACGGACTAGCGGCGGCGGCAAGCCTCAAGCCGCACATTCAGCCGTTCCTCAGCTATAGTCCGCTGAACTTCTTTGCGATCATCCTTTGCATGATGGTCGGCACGGCCTCGCTGCCGCACATCCTGATGCGCTACTTCACGACACCGTCGGTGCGTGAGGCGCGGCAATCCGTGGCCTGGTCGCTGCTGTTCATCTTCCTCCTGTACTTCTCGGCGCCTGCCTACGCGGCGTTCTCGAAGCTGGAGGTGTACACGAACATCATCGGGCGCGATCTGTCCGCGATCAGACCCTGGCTGTTCAGCTGGGGCGAGCTCGGGCTGATCCAGATCTGTGGCAAGAACGCCGTCAACATCGACGCCGTCATTGCCGCGTGCAAGGCCGTTGCCGGTCACCCCGGTGTGGTCCGGCTGCAGGACTTCGTCATCAACACGGACGTGATCGTGCTCTCGACACCGGAGATCGCTGGGCTTCCCTACGTGATCTCCGGCCTCGTCGCGGCCGGCGGCCTGGCTGCGGCTCTGTCCACCGCCGACGGACTGCTGCTCGCGATCGCCAATGCATTGTCGCATGACGTCTACTACAAGATGATAGATCCGAACGCGCCGACGGCACGCCGGTTGATCATCGCGCGCGTGCTGCTGCTGGCGGTCGCCGTCGTTGCTGCGGCGACGGCCGCCACCAAGCCCGGGGATATCCTGGCCATGGTCGGCTGGGCGTTCTCCCTGGCGATGGCCGGCAACTTCCCGGCGCTCGTGATGGGCGTCTGGTGGAAGCGCACGACGTCCGCGGGCGCGGTCTGCGGCATCATCGCCGGGTTCGGGCTCTGCCTGTTCTACCTCGTGACCACGCGCTATTTCCCGGGCGCGGGCGTCAAGTACTTCGGCATGACGTCGCTGCTCAATCCGGCCACCGGCGCACCACTCGTCGACATCGCCAAGGCCATGGCGTTGCCCAACGCGATGGAGAGTTGGCCGACACTGGCCCACCCGCTGGCCAACAAGGTGGGGTGGTTCAACCTCAGCAACATCGCCTGCGGCTTGCTGGGTGCGCCCTTCGGCTTCGCCGTGATCATCATCGTGAGCCTGCTGGGACGGGCGCCGTCGCGGGAAATGCAGGCCTATGTCGACGAGATTCGCAAGCCGCGAGGCCGCACGGTGCTCGAAGAGAAAACGACCTGAGCGGATCGGATAGATTGCGACAAACGGGGCCTTGCGAGGCCCCGTTTTTGTTTGCGACCGGTGGCGCTCGCTTGCCCCGAACCGCCTGCCTTGACATTGTTGCGTGCGAAGGCTGGTGCAGAATGCCCGATGGCCCGGGCGGAGCGAGCGGCCCTCGCAAGACCATACTGCTTCCAGAGCGACGCCCGGAGGAGGACAGATTTTGGACATTGCCGACTCGTTCGCCAGATACTGGTATTTTCACCTGCCGAACTTCGTTCTGGCTGCTCTGATGTACACCATGCTCGGCCGCTTCCTGCTTGGCCTCTTCGTCGACGCCGACTCGCCAAACTATATCTGGCGCTTCTTCTGCCGCTTCACCGATCCGGTGCTCACCGCTATCGCAACCGTCACGCCGAAGGCAGTTCCTCCAGCCGTCGTGTGGCTGTTCGGTTTTGTCTGGATGTTCTGGTTGCGGATCGCGCTCCACTACACATTGCTCGCGCTCAATCTCGCGCCGCGGCTTGCGGGAGGAGGATCATGAGCCGCAACTTCTACCTGATCGGTATTTCCTTCTTCGGAATGATCAATGGCCTCTTCAACCAGCTTTGGCTGATCTTCGCCTTGCTCTATGTCCAGCCGCTTGCAGGCCCGCTTCTGTTCGGAAGCGTGTCGCTGATGCTGATGTTCGCCTCGCTGATGGTCTCGACCGCTACCGTCATCCTGGGCGGCATTCCCGCCGCCATCTACGAACGCGTCACCGGCGCCCAGGAGTCCAACAACGTCTCTCTTTGGATCTGGCTGGCCGGCACGGCGATTCTGGCGCTACCGGCCGCCGGTAATTTCATCAGCATCGGCCTCTGAACCGGGGGCAGGAACCATTGAAGGCAGGCCCCGCAGGGACTACCCTAAGCCGCATCTCAATCATCTCGATCTCAATGAGCCAGGTGACGGAGTCCCTCCTCATGGAAGAAATGCGCCGCATCGCCTTTGAAACGGTCCTGCGCGCGTGCGGATTTGCCTCCCTCGCCATATTCTGCGTCATGATCGGCCTTTCGTTTCTGCCGGGCTCCGCGTTTCAGGCGGGAGGCTTTCTGAGCCTGATCATGACACTGGTGCTTCTCCTGAAGGCGGAGGAAGCGCGGACCAAAGACCACCGCCGCACCGAGATGTGGCTGTATCTTCCAAAAGACAGGCGCCCGCCTCAGCCGCATGCACAAAAAACAGTCTCAGCGGTGATGCGCGAGACCTATCTGGTGTTTGCATACTGGTCTGCGCTGGTGTCCGTTGTGATGTGGATTGTCGCGGTGGGCTTTTCCGTCCTTGGACTTTAGTTTGAGGCTGCAGACCCCACGGTATTTCGTTCCCGCGGCTCCGCGATTTCCCGTCCGATATCTCCACGGCGCCCCCGATTCGCGTCGAAAGTACTATTGGGCCGGATGCGGTAGGCATGTAATTGCTCGCCCTCGATTGGTGGCGCGCCCGCGTGGCGCGGATCGGTTCTTGAAAAGAAAACAAGCGGGAGCGAATCGGATGACGACAGTAACTGCAACATCGGCACCATCTGCCGGGGCCGGCATGACGAAGGACGAACGGTTCGTCATTCTCGCCTCCTCGCTCGGTACCGTGTTCGAGTGGTACGACTTCTATCTCTACGGTTCGCTGGCAAGCATCATCGGCGCGCAGTTCTTCTCGGCCTATCCGCCCGCAACCCGCGACATCTTCGCGTTGCTGGCATTCGCCGCCGGCTTCCTGGTCCGCCCCTTCGGCGCCATCGTGTTCGGCCGCATCGGCGACATCGTCGGCCGCAAATACACCTTCCTCGTCACCATCCTGATCATGGGTCTGTCGACCTTCATCGTCGGTCTGCTGCCCAACGCCGCGACCATCGGCATCGCGGCGCCGATCATCCTGATCATCTTGCGTCTTGCCCAGGGTCTGGCGCTCGGCGGCGAATACGGCGGTGCTGCGACCTACGTCGCGGAGCATGCGCCGAACGGCAAGCGCGGCTACTACACCTCCTTCATCCAGACCACCGCGACGCTCGGCCTGTTCCTGTCGCTGCTGGTGATCCTGTTCACTCGTTCCGCGCTCGGCGAAGCGGACTTCGCGGCCTGGGGGTGGCGCATTCCGTTCCTGGTGTCGGTGCTGCTGCTCGGCGTCTCGGTCTGGATCCGGCTTCGCCTCAACGAATCGCCGATCTTCCAGAAGATGAAGGACGAAGGGAAGGGTTCGAAGGCGCCGCTGACGGAAGCCTTCGGCAACTGGCAGAACGGCAAGCTCGTGCTGCTCGCCCTGCTCGGCGGCGTGATGGGCCAGGGCGTGGTCTGGTACACCGGCCAGTTCTACGCGCTGTTCTTCCTGCAATCGATCCTGAAGGTTGACGGCTATACCGCCAACCTGCTGATCGCCTGGTCGCTGCTGCTCGGCACCGGCTTCTTCATCGTGTTCGGCGCGCTCTCCGACAAGATTGGCCGCAAGCCGATCATTCTCGGCGGCTGCCTGATCGCGGCGCTGACCTTCTTCCCGATCTTCAAGATGATCACCACCAACGCCAACCCGGCGCTGGAAAAGGCGATCGAGCAGACCAAGGTCGAGGTGGTGGCCGATCCCGCAGGATGCGGCGACCTGTTCAACCCGGTCGGCACCCGCGTGTTCAGCGCACCTTGCGACACCGCGCGCGCCTTCCTGTCGCAGTCGTCGGTCAAGTACTCGACAACCTCCGGCGCGGCCGGGTCAGGCGTAAAGGTCGTGATCAACGGCAAGGAGCTGCCCTATACCAACGCCAAGGACAGCAACCCGGCGGTTCTCGCCGCGGTGCAGGCGGCTGGCTATCCGAAGGCGGGCGACGCCGGCATCG
The DNA here is from genome assembly GCF_028128965.1 of Bradyrhizobium sp. CCBAU 25338. Lineage (NCBI taxonomy): Bacteria > Pseudomonadati > Pseudomonadota > Alphaproteobacteria > Hyphomicrobiales > Nitrobacteraceae > Bradyrhizobium > Bradyrhizobium sp. CCBAU 25338. Next base: position 262,407 of record NZ_LFKY01000042.1, on the reverse strand, counting down.
TGAAGATGGCGCATCCGTTCGACATCTTCCGTCCGCAGGTGGCAGCGATCGTCGGCCTGCTGTTCATCCTGGTGCTGTTCGTCACCATGGTGTACGGCCCGATCGCGGCGATGCTGGTCGAACTGTTCCCGACCCGCATCCGCTACACCTCGATGTCGCTGCCCTACCACATCGGCAACGGCTGGTTCGGCGGCCTCTTGCCGGCGACCGCCTTCGCCATCGTGGCCTCGACCGGCGACATCTATGCCGGCCTCTGGTATCCGATCATCTTCGCGTCCATCACCGTCGTGATCGGTTTCTTCTTCCTGCCCGAGACCAAGGACGTCGACATCAAGGCGACCTGATCGAGGCAGCGCTCGACGACACGAACCGGCCGCGGTCTCCGCGGCCGGTTTTGTCTTGTGCGCCTACTGATTGCTGCCGATGAATTGCAGCACGATCTCGCGGCGGTGCGGGCGGCTGCGATGCTCGACCAGATAGATCGCCTGCCAGGTGCCGAGCGCGAGCTTGCCGTTCAGGACCGGCACATGAAGCGAAGTCTGCGTCAGCATGGTCTTGATGTGCGCGGGCATGTCGTCGGGTCCCTCGGTGTCATGGGTCCACCCGGCGTTCTCCGGTGCGAGCCGTGACAGCGCCGTGGTGAGATCGACCAGCACGGAGGGATCGGCGTTCTCCTGAATCGTGAGCGAGGCCGAGGTGTGGCGGACGAACAGCGTCAGCGCGCCATCGCGCGCGTGAACGTCCTTGACGAACTTCGTCGCTTCCGCGGTGATATCGACGAAGGTTCGCCCGGGCGTCGGCACCGTCAACAGGGCGGTACTAATGGCCGTGGCCTGCACGGTCGATGGCACCGAACGCGTCAGCTGTTTCTCGGACATCATTCAAACTCTCAAATCTTGCCCGACACGTCCTTCTGCACGCGGTTGGCCATGTCGATCAGCCGCCGCCAGGCCCTTTCCAGGAACGACATCACGCGATCGACGTCCTGGTCGCTCGGCAGCGGGATCTCGATTTTGCGCTCGCCCGGGGCAACCTTGGGTTCCGCCTTCTTCAGCGGGTCGGATTTTGGCAAAGCCTCGTCGATCTTGCCCGACACCGTCGGTCCGGCCGCGAGCTGTCCCTTCAGCCTCTCGACCTCGGCCTGGAGCCTGCCGATCTCGGCGTCGAGTGCGGTCCGCTCGTCGGGCACCGCGTAGCAGGCCCAGCCGGCGTCGTTCTTGGTGCAGGTCGATACCGTGCCGGTGCGAGTGTCGAGCCGCAGCACGCCCTCGGCGATGGGCGTCATGCTGTAGCGACCATTTTCGCCGTCGGGCGCGGATTGCGCGGCCACGAGGCCGCCGCTGACGACCATCACCGCGACGGCCGCGGCAAGCCATGATGCTGTGGATGACGTCGCTGGTCTCATCGCCCTCTCCGCCACGGTGCAGATGCCGCTTCAATTCTACACCCGCGCCAGGCAATCCGCCGCCAAAACCCGCCCCCGAAATCAACGAACGCGATGGCTTCTTTGATCCAGGCAGCAGGGCGAAAGGACAGCTGCATCCGCCGATCGTGAGGAGACCTGCTGCGGTGCGGCGTCACGCTGTGTGCAGCGCTGCCGCGCACGCCGATATCATCAAATAAATCAGCCACATAACCGAAAGCGACGCAATCGTGACTTGGCTTGACTTGATTATGGGCCATCAGTATGGTCCGCGCGGCTTTTGAGGGTGACGGGCGCAATTTCCATTCAGCCGCAGCGTTTCGGGTCTTCGTTGCATGACACAGGGCACGGGACACGGCGAGGATGGAGATCGCGATAAATCGTCCGAGGAAGCCGCGCTTTCCGAACGGCTCGGAAGTCTTGATCAGCGGTTGTCCGAATTTCGCGACCGCCGGACCAGGACCGAGCAACCCGCAGGTGACGGTGGAGACAGAGCGGCCAGAGCCTCGGCGATGGCGCTTGGTTTCCGGTTATCCTCGGAGTTGATCGCCGGCGTCGCTGTCGGAGCGGGGATTGGCTGGGGGTTCGACCGCTTGCTGTCGACGTCGCCCTTCGGATTTATCGTGTTCCTGCTGCTGGGCTTCGTGGCTGGCGTGGTGAATGTGGTGAGAACGGCGGGCGCGGGTCAAAACAGGCGCGGCGATTCGCAGCGGATCCCACCAGGAGAGGAATGATCGTGCCGGCCTCGCCGGCACGGGCCGGCCCGGCCGGCAGACCGAGACCCGCCGGCATTGCCCGGCAGACCAAGAGATGCCGCGCTGATGAAAATCGATCCGATCCACCAGTTCAACATCGAGCCTCTCTTCACCCTGGGCCACATCGGCAATCACACGATCGCCTTCACCAATTCGTCGCTCTACATGCTGGTGGCGGTGGCGATCATCTCGATCCTGATGCTCGCCAGCGGCACGCGGCTGGTTCCCGGGCGCCTGCAGTCGGTCGCCGAAATCTCCTACGAATTCGTCGCCTCGACCATCCGTTCGACGGCCGGCGCGGAAGGCATGAAATTCTTCCCGCTGATCTTCTCGCTGTTCATGTTCATCTGCGTCTCGAATCTGGTCGGCATCATCCCCTACACCTTCACGGTGTCGAGCCACCTGATCGTCACCGCGGCGCTCGCGCTCCTGGTCTTCTTCACCGTCCTGATCTACGGCCTCTACAAGAACGGCCTGAAATTCTTCAAGATCTTCGTTCCCCACGGCGTCCCCATCTACATCCTGCCGCTGGTCATGTTCATCGAGATCCTGTCGTTCTTCCTGCGGCCGGTCTCCCACAGCGTTCGTCTCTTCGCCAACATGCTGGCCGGCCACATCGCGCTGAAGGTGTTCGCGGGCTTCGTCGCCATGCTCGGCTTCTCGCTCGGCGCCATCGGCTGGATCGGCGGCGTGCTGCCGCTGGCGCTCACGGTCGCGCTGACCTCGCTCGAGATCCTGGTCGCGTTCCTCCAGGCCTATGTGTTCGCGATCCTGACCTGCATCTACCTCAACGACGCCATTCATCCGGGACACTGAGCGGTCCGGGGAATTTCCACCCACAACCCCATCTTTCTTCCAAGGAGTCTAAAATGGATCCGGCAGCAGCAAAACTTATCGGCGCGGGCATCGCGTGCATCGGCATGGGCGGTGCGGGCGTCGGCGTGGGCGTGATCTTCGGCAACTACCTCGCCGCAGCGGTGCGCAATCCGTCGGCCGCTCAGGGCCAGTTCGGCAACCTGATCTTCGGCTTCGCCGTGACCGAAGCGCTCGGCATCTTCTCGCTGCTGATCGCGCTGCTGCTGCTGTTCGTTCCGCTCTGAGGACGACGTTTTTCGCGCCGTTCCAGTCCTTGGAACGGCGCGTGTGACAGCAACAGGAGAACTCCATGGCTGAGAGTCATGGCGGCGCGAAAGGTCCGGCGGCGGGCGCTCACACCGAGGCTGACGGTGGTCACCACGGTGGCGGTTTTCCGCCGTTCGAGAGCAGCAGCTTTGCTTCACAGCTGGTGTCGCTCGCGATCTTCTTCGTCCTGCTTTACGTGATCGTGTCCAAGCTCGCCCTGCCGCGCATCGGCGGTGCGATCGAGGCGCGTCAGAACAAGATCGAGGGCGACCTCGCCGAAGCGCAGAAGCTGAAGGACCAGTCCGACGCAGCGCTGAAGGCCTATGAAAGCGAGCTCGCTTCGGCGCGCACGCGGGCGCAGGCGATCGGCAACGAATCCCGCGACAAGGCGAATGCGCAGTCGGAAGCCGAGCGCAAGGTGCTGGAAGAACAGTTGGCGGCCAAGCTCGCCGGGGCGGAGAAGACCATCGCCTCGACCCGCGCAGCCGCCATGAGCAACGTCCGCGGCATCGCGGCCGATGCGGCAGGTCAGATCGTGCAACAGCTCACCGGCGTCGTTCCGGACGCCGCGTCGGTCAATGCCGCGGTCGATGCGTCCTTGAAGGGTTAGTCGAGATGTTCTTCGAACCTGAATTTTGGGTCGCCGTCGCCTTCGTGATCCTGATGGTCGTGTTCGGCTATCTCGGGGTCTTCAAGACGGCGATGACGGCGCTGGATCATCGCGCCGAACGCATCAAGGCCGAGCTCGACGACGCCGCGCGCCTCAAGCAGGAGGCGGCCAAGGTGCTCGCCGACTACAAGTCGCGCAGTGCCATGGCCGAGCGCGAGGCAGCCGACATCATCGCCAACGCCAGGGCCGAAGCCGAGCGCATCGCGACCGAGGCCAAGGCGAAGATGGAAGACTTCGTGGCCCGCCGGACCAAGACCGCGGAGAGCAAGATCGCGCTCGCCGAGGCCCAGGCGCTGGCCGACGTCCGCGCCGCAGCCGCGGAAGCCGCTGTCCAGGCCGCTTCCACGATCCTGTCGCAGTCGGTCAGAGGCCAGGTCGCCGACGACCTGCTCGCCAAGGGCATCAACGAGGTTCGGCAGAAGCTGAACTGAGGGGTGCGCTCTCATCAATCAAAAAGCCGGCGCGATGAGCGCCGGCTTTTTGTTGTCTGAACGACCTCGTGTCCCGGACGCGGCGCGGCATGCAATGACGCGACGCTGAGCCGGGACCCAGTTATGTCGCGGCGTGGGCCCCGGCTCGCAGCGCACCGCTGAAGAAGCGCTGCGCTGCGTCCGGGGCAAGAAGCCTCACCCTACTTCTTCTTCCGCGCCTTCGGCTCGGGCGAGAGCGCCTGCGGGTCGAAGCCGACATAGAAGATGTAGGAATCGGCATCCTTGGCCGAGGGCACCGGATAGCTCAGATCCTCGGCGACAAAGGTGAAGGGCACGCTGCCGCCCTCCGACATCGCGACCGTGGTCCGGTAGGCCTTCGAGGCGATCACCTTCTCGCCGACGCCGCCCTGCACCACCGCGATGCGCAATGGGACGTCGACCGTAGCAGGCGCACCGGCGGGACCTGCGATGACGCGGCCCTGGATTCCGATCCGGGCGGTGATGTCGCCGCCGCTCCGGGCGCATTCGCGCGCCATTTTGGTGATCGTGGCCTGGAAGCGGATGTCGTTACCGACGGCCTGCTTGCCGTTCGCACCGACGGCATAGGTAGAAGCGCCGGCGCGCACGGTGACCTGCGGGCAATCGACTTCGTCGTCGGCTGGCTGGCCGGGCGCGGGCGCCGGATTGGGCTGCGCCGGCTCGTCCGACTTGCCGCCGAACAGGCTCTTGAAGCGGTCGCTCAAGGATTGGGCCGCCACCGGCGAGACGCACACGAGCGCAACTGACAGGGCCAACGCGACCGCTGTCCCCCGCCGCAGCGCCTTCCGCGATGACCGAAGCTCCTTCACCATCGACACCCATACTCCATCACGAGATCCGGACCCAACCACCGGCCGGCCCGCGCCGTTATATCGTCAAAATCGGCGAACCCAAGGCAGCAAAAAGGTGGCAAGCAGGGAGACCTTGCCCTCACGGAATGGCAGCTCAGCCGCGGAAATCCTCGTGCAGCAGGCCGAACAGCAGGTGGTCCTGCCAGACCCCGTTGATGCAGAGATAACGGCGTGCGAGGCCCTCGCGCGAGAAGCCGCACTTCTCCAGCACCCGGATCGACGGCGCATTGGTGGGGATGCAGGCGGCCTCGACCCGGTGCAGATTGAGCTCGCCGAACAGCGTCGGCAGCAGCACCCGCAGCGCGGCCGTCATGTAGCCGCGATGGGCATGAGGCTGGCCGACCCAATAGCCGATGGTGCCGGCCTGCACGATGCCGCGCCGGACATTGGCAAGAGTGATGCCGCCGACCAGGGCGCCGTCGAGCTCACGGAAGATCAGAAAGGGATAGGAGCGGTCCGCGGCAATGTCCTCGGAATAGCGGCGCAGGCGGCGCCGGAAGCCGGACCGGGTGAGATCGTCGGACGGCCAGATCGGCTCCCAGGGCGTGAGATAGTCGCGGCTGGTTTCGCGCAAATGAGCCCATTGCAGGAAGTCCGACATTTGCGGCGCGCGCAGCAGCAGCCCGTTGCCGCGCGGCGCGAGGGTGGCGGGTCCACTGGATGGCAGGCGAAAGAGGGCCATGGTGATGCTTTCCGGGGCTGGGCTCCCTAGCACAGCTCCTAATGCAGCCGCGCCTTGGCGCGCGCCCGGGTCAATCCTTCCGCAAAAGATACTGCCGTGTCCAGACCCCTGCCACTGCCCAATGCGACAACGGCGGGCCGGCTCCGCGACAGCAGCGCACGCGCCGCGTCCCTCGTCGATTCGATGCTGACGGCATCGATCCGGGCCACCAGTTCCTGCGCCGTCTGCGGCCGCCCATAGGCGAGCACATGCCGGGCAAGCTGCTCGGCACGGGAGGAGCAGCTCTCCAGGGCCATCAGCAGGCCCGCCTTCATCTGCGCCTTGGCCCGGGCGATCTCGGCCTCGGTCAGCGTCTCCACCGAATCATTCATGATATCGACCACGACCTCCATCATCTCCGGCGCGTCGGCCGGGTCGGTGCCGGTGTAGAGGCCGAAGAAGCCGGTGTCGGTATAGGGCGCGTGGAAGGTGTAGATGGAGTAGCAGAGGCCGCGCTTCTCGCGCACCTCCTGGAACAGTCGCGACGACATTCCGCCGCCGAGGATGTTGGTGAAGACCTGGAGCGAGAACAGCGACGGGTCGCTCTGCGGCACGCCTTCCAGCGCCAGCGTCAGGTGCGCCTGCTCGAGCTCGCGATGCACCACCTTGTTACCGCCCTTGCCGAATTGAGCGGTTTGCGGCTTCGGCCCCGGCGTCCCCTCGAAGCTGGCAAAGCGTCTCTCGACCTCGGCGACCACCTGGCTGTGATCGACCGCGCCGGCCGCCGCCACCACCATATCGGGCCCGCGATAATGCGTCGAGAGATAGCCGCGCAGCATGTCGCGGTTGAAGGCGCGCAGCGTCTTGGCCGTGCCGAGCAGGGAACGGCCCATCGGCTGGTCGGGATAACAGAGCTCGTTCAGATGCTCGAACACGACGTCATCGGGCGTATCCTGCGCGGCACCGATCTCCTGCACGATGACGTTCTTCTCGCGCTCCAGCTCGTCGGGCTCGAAGGCGGGATTGGCGAGGATGTCGGCGAGCACGTCGAGCGCGAGCGGCACGTCGGCCTTCAGCACCCGCGCGTAATAGGACGTGGTCTCGGTCGAGGTGCCGGCATTGAGGTCGCCGCCGACCGCCTCGATCTCCTCGACGATCTCGCGCGAGGAACGCTTGGTCGTGCCCTTGAACGCCATGTGCTCGAGCAGGTGCGAGATGCCATGCTCGTTCGGCTTCTCGTCGCGTCCGCCGACGCCGGCCCAGACGCCGAGCGCCGCAGTCTCGAGATGGGGCATCTCGTCGGTGACGACGGTCAGGCCGGAGGCAAGTTTGGTCATCTCGACGCTCATCCGGCAACTCCTTGCTTTGCGGCGCGGCTGACCGACAGCACGAACCGCTCGACCTCGGCCTGATCGTTCTTCATCACCCTCATGTGTTCGGATTTGGTCATCAAGCCGTCGAGCCAGGCCGGCAATTGCGGCCGCTGGCCGCAGGCCGCCTCGACAGCGTCGGGGAATTTGGCCGGATGGGCGGTGGAGAGCACGATGCTCGGCACCCTCGTGTCGGTGGTGTCGCGGTCCGCGACGGCGAGCGCCACCGCCGTGTGGGGATCGACCAGTTCGCCTGCTTCGCGCCAGGCGGCGCGGATCGCAGCCGCAGTCTCGGTCTCGTCGGCGCGCCCCGCATCGAACTCCTCGCGGATCGCGGCGAGCGTCGCATCGGGCAGCACGAAACGTCCGGATTGTTTCAGCGACTCCATCAGACGACGCACGCCTGCCGCATCGCGCCGGCTCGCCTCGAACAGCAGCCGCTCGAAATTGGACGAGATCTGGATGTCCATCGACGGCGACGCCGTCGCGTGCACCTCGCGCACCTCGTAGATTCCGGTCTTCAGCGTCCGCGCCAGGATGTCGTTGACGTTGGCGGCGATGCGCAGGGTCCGCACCGGCAGCCCCATGCGCTTGGCGACGTAGCCGGCGAAGATGTCGCCGAAATTGCCTGTCGGCACGACGAAATCGACCGCGCGCGCCGGCGCCCCAACGGCAACGGCGGAGGTGAAATAGTAAACCACCTGGGCGACGATGCGCGCCCAATTGATGGAATTGACGCCGGATAGCGAGGTCGCGTCGCGGAAGCGGTGGTTGTTGAACATCCCCTTCACGATCGCCTGGCAATCGTCGAAGGTGCCCTCGATGGCGAGCGCATGGACGTTGGCCGCGCCTGTCGAAGTCATCATGCGCCGCTGCACCTCGGAGATGCGGCCGTGCGGAAACAGCACGATGAGATCGACATTCTCGAGTCCCGCAAAGGCTTCGACCGCGGCGCCGCCGGTGTCGCCGGAGGTGGCGACCACGATGGTGGTGCGCTGGCCGCGCTTGGCGAGCACATGGTCCATCAGCCGCGAGATCAGCTGCATCGCGACGTCCTTGAAGGCGAGCGTCGGACCGTGGAACAGCTCCAGCACGAACTGGTGCGGCGACATCTGGCGCAGCGGCACCACCGCGGGATGGCGGAAGGTGGCATAGGCCTCGTTCGCCATACGACCAAGCTCGGCATCCGCTATCTCGCCGCCGGCGAAGGGACGAATCACATCGACCGCGACCTCCCAATAGGGGCGGCCGAAGAAGCCGGCGATCGTCTCGGTCGGGAGCTGCGGCCACGTCGCCGGCACATACAGGCCCCCGTCGCGGGCAAGCCCGGTCAGCATCACGTCACAGAAGCCGAGTTCGGGGGCCTCGCCCCGGGTCGAGATATAACGAGTCAAACTGCCCTCCAAAGGCCGGGCCGAACCGAGGCTCGGCCCTTAAGCCTTTGATTTTACGAAATTACTTGATAACAGCCAGAGGCTTTGGGCCACCATAAAGTGTTTTGCGGCATCGGGAAACCGCTTCCGACGCTCCCCCCGCCCAATGAAAAAGGGCTGCGGCATTGCCGCAGCCCTTCTCTTGGAAGGTCTGTCGTTGTGTGCAGACCGGTTTGCTTCGTCGGGGTCGCGCCCGTCAAAACTGTTCTGGCAAGCTTTCGTCGCCTGTCACGAAATCGTCAAGGGGCAAAACCGTGCCGGCCGAAAAGTTCCTGTTTTTCCCGACTCGCTTCGGGCGCCCGCTGGTACAATGCAGCCGGAGACATAGTTCGAACTGCTACTTTTTCCCTAAATATTGTCTGATGCAGGAACGAATACTGGCCCGGCCCATTGTGTCCGCGGATGGGCGTCAGCCCGTTGCCCATGCATTGCCCGGCCAACGGCGGCGTCGATCCGTCGACCGAACCGCTGCATTCTGGAGCAGCCGGTTCGGTCGCTGGCAGAAGGTCAGTTCATCCCGATTTCCACTGCGATCCGGATCAAGTCGGAGTGGTTCTTGGCGCCCAGCTTCTGCTTGAGCAGGGATGTGGTGTTGGCCACGGTCTTGTAAGAGATGCCGAGCGCCTCGGCGACCTCGACGATCTTGTCGCCGCGTCCAAGCAGGCGCAGGATTTCGAGCTCCCGCGGCGTCATCTGCGAGGCCGGATTGGCTTTGATGGCCGCACCGGAAAACGTCACGGCCTCGGCGAGTTGCGGCGAGATGAAATTGTCGCCCGCAACCACCTTGCGCACCGCTTTCAGCAGGATCCGGGGATCGTCGCCCTTGGAGACATAGCCCTGCGCCCCGAGCTCGACTGCCCGCACCACGAAGGCCGGATCGTCGTTCATGCTGAACATGATGATCTTGGCGTCGGGATCGTCCTTGCGGATGCGTCGCATCAGCTCGAACCCGGAGACATCGGGCAGGCTGATGTCGATCACGGTGACGTCGGGCCGCTTGTTGACATAGGCGCGATGCCCGGATTTGGCGTCGCTCGCCTCGTCAATGCGAATTGAATGGTCGGATGCGAACAGGGTGCGGCAACCGGACAGCACCACGGGATGGTCGTCGACGATCAGGACCCTGGTCGCCAGCTTGGCGGTATCTTGCATCGCGCACTCTCTCGTTTTTCGACTCATAGACCGGCGGGAATAAATGGAAAGGGTAAATCCCGCCGATGCGCGTTAGAATTGGCCTAATGTGGCAACGACTTTCGTTCAGGACGCAACTGTTTCTTCCGCTCGGCGCCAGCTTTCTGGCGGCGCTGATCCTGGCGGGCGTGCTGCTCCAGATATTCGCAACGGACCAGTTGGCGGCGGAGAACGAGCCGAGACGGCGTTCGACTGAGGCCATCGCCGCCGCGCTCAACGACACGCTGCGCACATCGGACAATCCACGGCGGACGCTCGACGCCTTTGTCCACTCTTTGGACACCTCCTCCGATATCCAATTCCACGCCTTGGATGCGGGTCCCGCGCCGTCACCGAAGGACGGCCTGCACAAGCCGCATGGCGTGCCGCAATGGTTCATCGACCTTCTCGCCACCCCCGACATGGACGCGGCATCCCCGGTGATGATCGACGGCAGACGTATCGGCGATATCGTATTCCTGCAGGACATGTCGGCCGATCTGTTCGAGAAATGGATCGGCTTTCTCGCGCTCACCAGCCTGGTCGCCGTGCTGATGGTCCTTACCGGCACGATCGCCTATGTCTTGGCGGGATCGGTCCTGCGCCCCCTGCAAGATCTCGGCCAAGGTCTCACGCGGATACGACGGGGCGATTACACAACACCGATTCCGGTCGCGGGTCCGCCGGAAATCCGGCAAGGCTGCGAAGAGGCGAATGCGCTGGCCGTAACACTGGCGCAACTGAGTCAGGACAATCGCGATCTGATGCACCGGCTGGTTTCGCTCCAGGACGACGAGCGGCGCGATCTCGCCCGCGAATTGCACGACGAACTCGGACCGCTGCTGTTCAGCATCCGTGCCGGCACGATCGCGCTGGTCGAGGCGGCACCGCCGGTGGGACATTTCGGTAATTCCGCACAGGACCTGCTGCAATCGGCCGAGGCGCTCCAGCAGACCAATCGCCGTATCCTCGACAGGCTGCGGCCGCTCTATATCGAGGAGCTCGGCCTTTCGACCAGCGTGCAGACGCTGCTCCGGACTTTTCGCAATCAGGCACCGCACATCATCCTGACGGACACGATCGACGCCGATCTGAACGTGATCGACGGGCCGTTGGCCCAAACCGTGTATCGGCTGATCCAGGAGGCGCTGACCAACGTGCTGCGCCATGCCAACGCCAGCAACGCCCATGTAAGGGCGACGGTCGCCGGCGAGACGCTCGCGATCGAGATCTCCGACGACGGCGGCGGCTTTCCTGCGGCCAACGTCTTCGGCCGGGGCTTGACCGGCATGCATGAGCGCGTGCGCGCGCTCAGCGGATCGCTGTCCCTGTTGCGCCTGGATGAGCGAACTTACGTCCGCTGCCGTCTTCCTGTCGAGACGGCGCGGGACGCGCCGTCAGCAGGCTAAAGCGTGATCCAGAAGAATACGCAGCGGCTTTCCGAAAAGATCATGCTTGAACGACAACCTAAAGCGCGATGACGATTCATCCCAATCGCTTCGCGCTTTAGCATACGCAGCCATCATGCGCGTTCTGGCGCGCGGGCTCGCATACCGTGCTGCGGATCTTGCCTTCCGGGCTGAAACGAAACGAGGCCTGAATGCGCAGCGCGCCGGCGACGGAATATTCGAGATCGACGCCGTGGGGCGCCGGATGGATTTCCTCCAGCCCGAAACCTACCGACGAGAAGGCGCTGAGCCGCGGCTGCCAATAGGCTTCGAGCTCGCTCCGTCCCTGATATCGCTGCGTGCCGTTGCACATGCATTCGAGCTGGGCGTCGTCGGCATAGAGATCGAGCAGCGCCGTGAGGTCGCCCTTCCGGCAGGCGTCCACCCAATCGACGATAATTCCCATCTGGTCGAAATCGCTCACGCCGCAATCCTGTCTGCCGCGGAAAGTACCAGCGGCTTAGGACCACACTCGTGAATATGCGCTGAATAATAAACCCCGGGCGATACCGGGTTCCCTCAAGCTGGTTCCGGATAAGCTCAGCTCTGCCGCCGGCCTCTTGCCCACACGGCGAAGGCGATCAGAACGGCGCCGGCAAGCGTGAACCAGGTCATGGCATATTGCAGGTGATCGTCCTTCAGATTCACGTCGAGCGGTCCCGGGCGCGGAATGCCATTCGCGGGCGCGGGATGCTCGAGATCGACATAGAAGGGCGCGACCGTCCCCCAGCCGAGCGCGCTTGCGATTCCCAGGTGATCGCGCACGAACCAGAGCCGCTTGTCGCGATTCTCCGCCGGCGTCAGCCAGCCTGGCGCCTCGGGAAAGCGCAGATAGCCGGTGAGCGCCACCGGCTGGCCCGTGACGAGCTTCTTCACCGCGCGATCCTCGACACCACGATCCTGCATCGTGTTCTCGACGAAGCCCGCATCGATCACGACCGTCTCGCCCGTGGGTAGCCGCGCCGGCAGAAACGCCCAGGTGCCGGGGCCGGAGGCGTCCTTGCGCACCGCGGAGCCGGAGGAATAGACCATCGCATCGGGCAGGGCCGCGTAGGTGGCGGTGAAGCTGACGCGGCGGAATTCATCGCGAGCAGGATTCAGCGCGGTCCACAGCGCCGGCGGCGGCAGTGCGACGGGCGCCGCCGCAAGCCGCTCGGTGAGTGCCGCGATCAGCTCGTGCTTGGCGGTCCGGCGCTGCAACTGCCAGACACCGAGCGCGACGAACGCAGCCGTCAGGAACAGCGTGAACAGCGCGAAGCCGCCCACGCGGGCCCTGCGGGCCTTGCGCGCGGGCTCGCTCATTTCGCGCGGTCGACCAACCGGCCCGGCGCCGCCTTGTGGTGGAACTGCAGCGCGATCAGCAGCGATTTCATCGCACGCAGCGGCAACAGCGTGGTGGCGAGGATCAGCGGCAGCCAGAGCGCCGCATGGAGCCAGAACGGCGGCTGGTACTTGACCTCGACGACGAGCGCGCAGCCGACCACGATGGCGCCGGCAAGCATGATGATGAAGATCGCCGGACCGTCGCCGGTATCGATGAAGGCGTAGTCGAGGCCGCAACGGTCGCACGCGGGCGCGAGCGTCAGAAAGCCCGCATAAAGCTTGCCCTTGCCGCAGCGGGGGCATTTGCAGGCAAGCCCGCGCATCGCGCTTTGCAGGACGGTGGTTTCGGGCTGGGGTGTGCCGGCGGTGTCGTTCATGATGGCGGACCCTATCACAGTTTTCGCCGAACTTTCGGCGGCCGGCAAGCGAAAGGGCGGCCCTGCGGCCGCCCTTTCTGATCGGTTCGATGCGACTTAGAGCATGATCCGGAAATGTGCGAAGCGGTTTTCCGAAAAGATCATGCTCAAACAAGGACCTAAGGCGCGATGACGATTCATCCAAATCTCATCGCGCTTTAGTGCGCTGCGTGGGCCATGGTCTCGGCGCCGCGTCCCCAGACGTAAATGCAGAGGAACAGGAACAGCCAGACCACGTCGACGAAGTGCCAGTACCAGGCGGCGAATTCGAAGCCGAGATGCTGCTTCGGCGTGAAATGGCCGGCATAGGCGCGGAACAGGCAGACCAGCAGGAAGATGGTGCCGACCAGCACGTGGAAGCCGTGGAAGCCGGTCGCCATGAAGAAGGTCGCGCCGTAGACATTGCCGGCGAAGGAGAACGCCGCGTGGCTGTACTCATAGGCCTGCACGCAGGTGAAGAGCGCACCGAGCACGACGGTGAGGATCAGGCCGTACTTCAGGCCCTGGCGGTCGTTCTCGAGCAGCGCGTGGTGCGCCCAGGTCACGGTGGTGCCGGAGGTGAGCAGGATCAGCGTGTTCAGGAGCGGCAGATGCCAGGGATCGAAAGTCTCGATGCCCTTCGGCGGCCAGGTGCCGGGGACCGAGCAGGCGCCGGGCTGCGTGCCGAGGCCGCAGCCGAACACCGCATCGCGCGTGGCATGGACGGCGTCGGCCGGAAACAGCGCGGCGTTGAAATAGGCCCAGAACCAGGCGACGAAGAACATCACCTCGGAGGCGATGAACAGGATCATGCCGTAACGGTGGTGCAGCTGCACGACGCGGGTGTGGTCGCCCTTGTACTGGGCTTCCTTGATCACGTCGCCCCACCAGCTCGCCATGGTGTAGAGCACGCCCACGGTGCCGACGCCGAACACGATCGGCGCGGCGGAGAACATGTGATGCATCCAGGCGATCGCGCCGACCGCCATGATGAAGGCCGAGAGCGAGCCGACGGCCGGCCAGGGAGAGGGATCGACCAGGTGATAGTCGTGATGCTTGGTGTGCGCCGTAGCCATTCCGTCTCTCTCCTCAATCCCGTGCCTGTCAGGCACTTATCCCCTTGTTTCCAACCGCCTGGGCGCGAACCCGGCGGTCAAAGATTTCCCTTGCGTTTGTCGTCCTCGCTGGCGGCGAGCGGCTTCACCGCGGGGTCGCGCACCGGATAGAACGTGTAGGACAGCGTGATCGAGCTCAGCCCGTCATTCTCGTGGTCGTCGACGATCGAGGGATCGACGTAGAACACGACCGGCATCTCGCGCTTCTCGCCGGGCGCCATGGTCTGCTCGGTGAAGCAGAAGCAGTTGATCTTCTGGAAATAGGAGCCGACCGTCAGCGGCGCGACGTTGTACGCAGCCTGGCCCGCGGTGGTGCGCGCGGCCTGGTTGGTCACGGTGTAGAAGACGGTCACGACCTGGCCGATATTGACCTCGATCTCGTCCTGCTCCGGCTCGAACTTCCAGGGCAGGCCGGGCGCGACGTTGGAATCGAAGCGTACCGATATCCTCCGCGCGATCGGGCCGGTGGCCGGCGCAGAGGTCGCGACCTGCGTCGTGCCGTTGAAGCCCGTGGCACGGCAGAACCAGTTGTAGAACGGCACCGCTGCGTAGGACGCGCCGACCATCAGCGCGACCACGCCGCCGCAGATCGAGGCGACCAGCGCGTCGCGGCCAAGACCACTGAAACCAAGGCCGCCGAGACGGCCCTTCGTGGCCGTCCGGTTCTGATCCCGCGATATGGTCGGCTCGTGATCCATGTTACCTACATCGGCCGCACTAGCACTGCCGGTCCCTTGACCATGGTGACGGCGAAGAACAGCACCACGAGCACACCGAGCGCGAGCGCGATTGCGATCGAACGCTGACGACGGCTCTTCTTCTGCGCCTCGGTGAGGACGATTCCATCTGGCTCGGGTTTGTCAGCCATTCCCGCCTCATGCGCCCCCAACCATCGGAGCAAGCGCCCGGTACACGACCTCGGCCAGCAGGGTCGCGAACAGCGCGAACAGATACAGGATCGAGAAAGCAAACAGCTTGCGGGTCGCGCGCAGCGACTGGCTGCGTTCGCGACGCATATAGACGTTGATCGCGAGCGCCAGCATGCCGGCGCCGAGGATCAGCGAGACGATGCCGTAGACGGCATCGAAATAGCCGAGCGCCCAGGGCGCCGCGGCGACCGCGATCAGCACGATGGTGTAGAGCAGGATCTGGAGGCGGGTCGCGTCGGGGCCGGCGACGTTGGGCAGCATCGGAATGCCGGCCCGCGCGTAGTCGTCGGAGCGAAACAGCGCCAGCGCCCAGAAATGCGGCGGGGTCCAGAAGAAGATGATGGCGAACAGCAGCAGCGGCTCGACGTCAACCGTGCCTGTCACCGCAGCCCAAGCCACCACCGGCGGCAGCGCGCCGGCGGCGCCGCCGATCACGATGTTCTGCGCGGTCCAGCGCTTCAGGCACATCGTATAGATCACGACGTAGAAGAAGATGGTGAAGGCAAGCAGCGCGCCGGCGATCCAGTTGACGAGGATGCCGAGTGTCATCACCGAGAAGAAGGCGAGGGTCATGCCGAACGCCATGGCTTCGGGACGGGTGATGCGGCCGCGCGGGAGCGGCCGGTTCGCCGTGCGCGACATCTTGGCGTCGATATCGCCTTCGAGCGCCATGTTGAGCGCCCCGGAGGCGCCGGCACCGACCGCGATGCAGAGCAGCGAGGTGATCGCCAGCACGGGGTGGAAATGCCCGGGCGCCATCGCCATCCCGACCAGCGCGGTGAAGATGACCAGCGACATCACCCGGGGCTTGAGCAGTGCCAGATAATCGCCAACCTCCGCTTCGGAGATGCGGGGATTGATGTCGATGGCGTTTTGATCGAGGACGGACACTTAGATCTACTCGCTTCGTTTCTAGCGCCGCGGCGCCCGTCTCGGGCGCCGCGGGGGATTGCTTACTGCACGCGCGGCAGCACTTCGAACTGGTGGAAGGGCGGGGGCGAGGACAGCGTCCACTCCAGCGTGGTCGCGCCGGCACCCCAGGGATTGTCGCCCGCCGGCACCTTCTTCATGAAGGCGTCGATCACGCAGTAGAGGAAGATCAGGACGCCGAAGCCGGAGATGTAGGAGCCGAGCGACGAGATCAGGTTCCAGCCCGCGAACGCGTCGGGATAGTCGATATAGCGGCGCGGCATGCCCGACAGGCCGAGGAAGTGCTGCGGGAAGAACACCAGGTTGACGCCGATGAAGGTGACCCAGAAGTGCGCTTTCGCGAGCCCCTCATTATACATGTAGCCCGACATCTTCGGGAACCAGTAGTACCAGCCCGCGAAGATCGCGAACACGGCGCCGAGCGACAGCACGTAATGGAAGTGCGCAACGACGTAGTAGGTCTCCTGGAGCACGCGATCGACACCGGCGTTCGCCAGCACGACGCCGGTGACGCCGCCGATCGTGAACAGGAAGATGAAGCCGACCGCCCAGATCATCGGCGCCCGGAATTCGATCGAGCCGCCCCACATCGTGGCGATCCAGGAGAAGATCTTCACGCCGGTCGGAACCGCGATGACCATCGTGGCCGCGACGAAGTAGGCCTGCGTCGCCGAGGACATGCCGACCGTGTACATGTGGTGCGCCCAGACCACGAAGCCGATGCCGCCGATCGCGACCATGGCGTAGGCCATGCCGAGATAGCCGAACACGGGCTTGCGCGAGAAGGTCGAGACGATCTGGCTGATCATGCCGAAGCCGGGCAGGATCAGGATGTACACCTCGGGGTGACCGAAGAACCAGAACAGATGCTGGAACAGCACGGGGTCGCCGCCGCCGTCGGGCGCGAAGAACGTCGTGCCGAAATTGCGGTCGGTGAGCAGCATGGTGATCGCACCGGCGAGCACCGGCAGCGACAGCAGCAGCAGGAACACAGTCACCAGGATCGACCACACGAACAGCGGCATCTTGTGCAGGGTCATGCCCGGCGCGCGCATGTTGAAGATCGTGGTGATGAAATTGATGGCACCAAGGATCGACGAGGCGCCGGCCAGATGCAGCGACAGGATCGCGAAGTCGACGGCGGGGCCCGGATGGCCGGAGCTCGACAGCGGCACGTACATGGTCCAGCCGGCACCGACGCCGTTGGCGCCCGGCTCGCCCTCCACGAAGGTCGACATCAGGAGCAGCGCGAACGACGCCGGCAGCAGCCAGAACGAGATGTTGTTCATGCGCGGGAACGCCATGTCGGGCGCGCCGATCATCAGCGGCACGAACCAGTTGCCGAAGCCGCCGATCATCGCGGGCATGACCATGAAGAAGATCATGATCAGGCCGTGCGAGGTCACGAACACATTGTAGGTATGTGCCTCGTGGAAGATCTGCACTCCCGGGTACATCAGCTCGGCACGGATCGCGATCGACATCGCGGCGCCGATGACGCCGGCGATGACCGCGAAGACGAGGTACATCGTGCCGATGTCCTTGTGGTTGGTCGAGTAGACGTAGCGCCGCCACCCGGTCGGATGGGCGTGCTCGTCATGTCCGTGGTCTTGCGCGTGATCGCCGTGTGCCGCTGCGCTCGTTGCCATATTCAAATCCTGCCTTGCGTCCCATTCGGACCTTTGGAGGTCCCGCCCTCTTATCGCTTTCAGTCCCTCAAGCCGTCACCCGACGCTCACTGCGTCGGGCCGGCCGCGGAGGCGTAGGTGCTGGTGCCGCCGCTCGCAAATTTCTTCTTGGCCGCCTCGACCCAGGAGGCGAACTCCTGGTCGTCGACCACGCGGATCGCAATCGGCATGAAGGCGTGATCCTTGCCGCACAATTCCGAGCACTGGCCGTAATACATGCCGGTCTTGGTGGCCTTGAACCAGGTCTCGTTCAGTCGGCCCGGAATGGCGTCGATCTTGACGCCGAAAGCCGGCAGCGCGAAGGCGTGGATGACGTCCGCGCCCGTGGTCTGGACCCGAATCACCTTGTTGACCGGAACCACCATCTCGTTGTCGACGCCGAGCAGGCGAGGCTGCTTGTCCTGGGCCATCAGCGAGTCGAACTCGAACTTGCCGTTGTCGGGATAGGCGTAGGACCAGTACCACTGCTTGCCCGTCGCCTTGACGGTCAGGTCCGCCTTCGGAATGTCGAGCTGGAGGAACAGAAGCCGGAACGACGGCACCGAGATGCCGACCAGGATCAGCACCGGAACCAGCGTCCAGGCCACCTCGATCAGCGTGTTGTGGGTGGTCCGCGACGGCACCGGATTGGCCCTCGCGTTGAACTTGATGACCACGATCACCAGCAGCGCCAGAACGAACAGCGTGATCAGGGTGATCAGCACGAACAGGAAATTGTGGAACCAGACGATATTGTCCATCACCGGGGAACCGGACTGCTGCAGCGTCCACTCCCACGGCGCCGGCTGTCCGAGCTCGGCGAATGCCGCACCACCCGTCCCCAGCGTGATGCCAGCCGCCACCAAGGCGATGGTGGCCAATCCCAGCAATTGCCGGCCCACCCGACCCATCGACATCCTCATGCCGTTCGCGCTCCCCTTAACGAAATCACCCCAAGTGCATTCCCCTATTTCCGGGAAACGCTTATTCGATCCGCCAGTCCGACAAACCGCCACGCAAGAATACCTCTAAGAGGAATTGGGGCCAGATCGCTAGAACGCGAAATCAAGCCTCTCAAACCATAATTCTTGATCTATCGCAATGCAGTCTTGAGCTCGGTCTGTCAGCCATCACCGGCAAGATATTTCCTAGCAACATCAAACAAAAATACCGTTTCCCGGGATGCCGCGGCTTGACAGCGGAATTGCCCGCGGTAGGCACTGGCGGATGGCTGCGCAGAAGCCTGATTCGTGCCGGCGGCGGCGGCGCGAGGCGGCGCGGAATTTGCTTGGGAATCGCCTTCAAGACGCCGTCATTCCCGTATCAGTCCGCCAGATTGGCCTGCCAAGCGCGAGCGACCCAGGCGAGCAGAGGGACCGACCCGATGGGGCTTTCGAGATCGATGGCAAAGCCGGCTAGCGGCCTCCCGGCGCTGACCGCCCTCCTGACTGCGATCGTCCTCCTGGCGCTCCCCGGCCTCGCCCATGCGCAGGGCGCGGTCCGCTCCGTCCATGGCGACTGGCAGATCCGCTGCGATACCCCGCCCGGCGCTCAAACCGAGCAATGCGCCCTGATCCAGAGCGTGGTGGCGGAAGACCGCTCCAATGCCGGCCTGACCGTGATCGTGCTCAAGACGGCCGACCAGAAGAGCCGCCTGATGCGCGTGGTCGCCCCGCTCGGGGTCCTCCTGCCCTCCGGCCTCGGACTCAAGCTCGACAACCAGGACGTCGGCCGCGCCGGTTTTGTCAGATGCCTGCCCAACGGCTGCGTGGCGGAAGTGGTGATGGACGACAAGCTGCTCGGCCAGCTGCGCAGCGCCAAGACCGCGACCTTCATCATCTTCGAGACCCCCGAAGAAGGCATCGGATTCCCGCTCAGCCTGAACGGGCTCGGCGAGGGCTACGACAAGCTGCCGTAGCGGCCGATGGGGCACCGGTGAGCGATCCTATTGTTTCCGTAATGTGAGGCTTGGCGCCCTCGCGGAACCGGTCCGAAACCACTATCTTGCCCCACAGCCCCCGATAATGGACGGACGCATGACCAACCCTGCAACAACTTCCCTGCTCGACCGTGCCAATCTCGACCGCGACCAGGTTCGCAGTGAGGTCGCGCGCGGGCTTTCGGGCGCCGACGACGGCGAATTGTTCCTGGAATACAGCCAGACCGAAGCGCTGATGTTCGACAATGGGCGGCTGAAGCAGGCGACCTACGACACCTCGCAGGGTTTTGGCTTACGCGCGGTCAAGGACGACGCGGTTGGCTACGCCCATTCCTCCGACGTGTCGCTGCCGGCGCTGATTCGCGCCGCCGACGCGGTCGCCGCCGTGCGCGGCGGCTACTCCGGCAGCTTCGCCGCGCCGCCTCCGCACACCAATGTGCGGCTCTATGGCGATGACAATCCACTCGATGCGCCCGGCTTCGAGACCAAGGTCAAGCTGCTCGCCGAGATCGACGCTTACCTGCGCGACAAGGATCCGCGGGTGCGGCAGGTCAGCGTCAGCCTGGGCGCGACCTGGCAGGTCGTCGAGATCCTGCGCCCCGACGGCGAGAGCTATCGCGACATCCGTCCGCTGGTGCGCGTGAACATTTCCGTCGTCGCCGGCCAGGGTGACCGCCAGGAGAGCGGCAGCAAGGGCTATGGCGGCCGTGCCGGCTATGCCGAATTCATCGAGAGCAGATCCTGGCGCGAGGCCGCCGACGGCGCGCTACGCGAGGCGCTGGTCAATCTGGAATCGATTCCGGCGCCGGCCGGCGAGATGGACGTCGTGCTGGGCGCCGGCTGGCCCGGCGTGATGCTGCATGAAGCGGTCGGCCATGGCCTGGAGGGCGACTTCAACCGCAAGAAGACCTCCGCCTTTGCCGGACTGATGGGCCAACAGGTCGCGGCCAAAGGCGTCACCGTGGTCGACGACGGCACCATCGTCTCGCGGCGCGGCTCGTTGTCGATCGACGACGAGGGCACGCCGACCAACCGCACCGTGCTGATCGAGGATGGCATTCTGGTCGGCTACATGCAGGACCGCCAGAACGCGCGGCTGATGAACATGAAGCCGACCGGGAACGGCCGTCGCCAGGGTTACGCCCACGTGCCGATGCCGCGCATGACCAACACTTACATGCTCGCGGGCGACCGCGATCCGGCCGAGATCCTCGCCTCCGTGAAGAACGGCGTGTTCGCCGCGAATTTCGGTGGCGGCCAGGTCGACATCACCTCGGGCAAATACGTGTTCCAGTGCACCGAGGCCTACAAGATCGAGAACGGCAAGATCGGCGCACCGCTGAAGGGCGCCATGCTGATCGGCAACGGGCCGACCGACCTGCATCGCATCCGCATGATCGGCAACGACCTCGCGCTCGATACCGGCATCGGGACCTGCGGCAAGAACGGCCAGGGCGTGCCGGTCGGTGTCGGCCAGCCATCGCTGCTGATGGAGCGCATCACGGTGGGTGGAACGGGCGCATGAGCGTGGAAGACAAAGTGACTGTCACCCCCAAGCGGAAAAGCAGCGGCTGGGGTGGGCAACTCGTGCAGCTCGCCGGCATCGTCGCCGCGGTCTTCATCGCCAAGGGCGCGCTCGCCGAGCCGTTCTACGTGCCGTCGGGCTCGATGGAGCCGACGCTGCTGATCGGCGATGCGCTGCTCGCCTCGAAATTCCCCTATGGCTACGGCACCTCGTCGCTGCCGATTCAGATCAGCCTGCCCGAGAGCGGCCGGGTGTTCGCGGAGACGCCAAAGCTCGGCGACGTCGTCGTGTTCCGCTGGCCCGGCGATCGCTCGCAAGCCTGGGTCAAACGCGTCGTGGGGCTGCCCGGCGATCGCATCCAGATGCGGCAGGGCCAGCTCTTCATCAACGACCGTCCCGCCGAGCTGAAGCCCGACGGCGTCGGCGCCGCCGAGGACGACCATGGCGGCAGCGAGCCTGCCTATCGCTACGTCGAGACGCTGCCGAACGGCGTCTCGCATCTGATCTTCAAGATGCGCGACAACGGCCCGCTCGACAACACACCCGAAGTGACGGTGCCGGCCGGGCATCTCTTCGTGCTCGGAGACAACCGCGACAATTCCGCCGACAGCCGCGTGCCGCTGCGCGCCGGCGGCGTCGGCCTGTTGCCGATCGACAATCTGATCGGCCGTGCCGATGCCGTGCTCGGCTCCTGGGATCTCGGCATGCGCGGTCAGCCGGTATGGACCTGGCTGTCCGGGTTCAGGCTGGCACGGTTCTTCACCGCCGTGCATTGAGCGGAAGTCTCTCCCCTTCACGATGAACCGTGACGAATTCCTCACGCTTGCCCTGAGAAATCCCGTCAACGCTGCGATCATCGAAGAACTGGCGGCATTCGATCTGCCCGATGCATGGCTGGTCTCGGGATGCCTGGTGCAGACGGCGTGGAACGTCCTCACCGGTCGAACCGTCGACTACGGCATCGCCGACTACGACGTGTTCTATTTCGACGCCGATACCTCATGGGAGGCGGAGGACGCGGTGATCCACGCGCTGCATGCGCGGCTCGGTCATCACGGCGTGAAGATCGAGGCCCGCAACCAGGCGCGCGTGCATCTTTGGTATCCCGGCAAGCACGGCCTGCCCTATCCGCCCCTGACGCGCGCGATAGATGGCATCAACCGCTTCCTCACGCGGAATACGCAGATCGGAGTGAGATGCGCGGGCGGGGATTTCGACGTCTATGCGCCTCACGGATTCGACGACGTCGCGCGGCTGATCGTAAGGCCCAACCGCGCGCCGAATTTTTCCGCCGCCAATTACGGGGCGAAAGCCGCGCGATGGAAGGCACTGTGGCCCGAGCTCACGGTGATTGCGGCAGAGTGAGCAAAACTCGCCTGTCCCGGACGAGGCGCGTCGCGAAGCGGCGCGGCGCAGAGCCGGAGATTGCGGGACCGCAACGGCCCCGGTTCAGTAGCGCATCACCCTGTGCTGCGCTACGCCCGGGGCACGACTACGAGCATCACCGCACCACGCCCGACGTGAATCCGGCCTTGCGGCGCGGCGGCTTGATCTCCTTCTTCAGGAAACAGCGCGCCTCGCGCCCGGTGTAGCCGGGGCGGGCATAGGTGAAGGCACGGCATTTGTTGTCGGCGGTGCAGGCGGCCTTGCAGGCCTCTACGCTTTCGCCGTCCTTGAGCTCGAAATTGCGCAAATCACCACCCGGGCGGTCGATCGACGTCTCGACGCCCTCGACGCGCGGCTCGATCACGCCGGCGCCGCGCACCCCGGAGATGCAGCAACTTCCCGGCACGCGCGGCGGCACGGTGTTCTTCAGCCAGCAGACCGCCGAGCCGCCTTCGACGTCGGGATAGCTGAAGCTCCAGGAGCGGCAGCGGCGATCACGCTCGCAGAGCAACGCGCAATCCTCGGGATCGCCCGACGTGACCGGCGTGCTGAAGTAGTCGCCGCCGGGGCGATCGAACGCCGTCTGGGCAGGCGCCGGCACGCTCGCAAATGCAAGCGAAAGCAGCGTCACACATGCCGCGACGCTGGCCATGACGGCCCCGGACAGGCGGCCCTTCCTCATCGGAACAGCTTTCGAGTTATTGACGACGCTCAGGTTTTTTCGGCCGGCCATTTGATCGCCGCAAACCTGTATGGGCGATGAACGGCTCAAATCCCGATCGTTGGCTTAAAGGTCTAAAGCATGATCCGGAAAAGTGCGCAGCGGTTTTCCGAAAAGATCATGCTCAAACAATAACCTAAAGCGCGATGACGATTCGTCCTCATCTCATCGCGCTTTAGAACGCATACTCCGCGTAGACCGGTTCCACGGAGCCCTTCCAGGGACCGTTGAACTTCTCCAGCATCTCCTCCGCCGGCGTCCGGCCGGAATCGATGATGCGATCGAGCGGCTCGAGGTGTCGGGTCTCGTCGCGGCCAAGCTGGTCGATCCGGCCGCGCCGGCGCAGGCCGGCATGTGCCAGAACGAGGCACTCCTTGGCGATCTCGAACAGGTAGCGGTCCTTGATCCGCGCCTTGAAGCCGAAGCGCGGCACGTCATCGCGCAAGGCCTGACGCTCATGCGCGGTCCAGTGCTTCACCATGTCCCAGGCGGCGTCGAGCGAAACGTCGTCGTAGAGCAGCCCCACCCAGAACGCTGGCAGCGCCGGCAGGCGGCCCCACGGACCGCCGTCGGAGCCGCGCATCTCGAGATAGCGCTTGAGCCGCACTTCCGGGAAGATCGTCGAGAGATGGTTGGCCCAGTCCGACAGCGTCGGACGCTCGCCGGGAAGATTGTTGTTGCGGCCGTCGAAGAACGCGCGGAACGAGGAGCCCGACACGTCGATGTACTCCTCGCCGCGCTTGACGAAATACATGGGCACGTCGAGCGCGTAGTCAACATAGCGTTCGAACCCCATGCCGTCCTCGAAGGCCCACGGCATCATGCCCGCGCGCGCGTTGTCGGTGTCGCGCCAGATCTCGGACCGGAAAGAGAGGAAGCCGTTCGGCTTGCCCTCGGTGAACGGCGAATTGGCGAACAGCGCAGTCGCGACCGGCTGGAGCGCGAGCGAGACGCGCAGCTTCTTGACCATGTCGGCTTCGGAGGAGAAGTCGAGATTGGTCTGCACGGTACAGGTCCGGTACATCATGTCGAGGCCGTACTGACCGACCTTCGGCATGTAATTGGTCATGATCTTGTAGCGGCCCTTGGGCATCATCGGGATTTCGGCGCGCGACCAGGACGGCGTCATGCCGAGCCCGAGGAAGCCGATACCGAGCGGCGTTGCGATCTCGCGCACCTGTGCCAGATGCGCCATCAACTCGCCCTGGGTCTGGTGCAC
Organism: Bradyrhizobium sp. CCBAU 25338; assembly: GCF_028128965.1. Taxonomy (NCBI): domain Bacteria; kingdom Pseudomonadati; phylum Pseudomonadota; class Alphaproteobacteria; order Hyphomicrobiales; family Nitrobacteraceae; genus Bradyrhizobium; species Bradyrhizobium sp. CCBAU 25338. The sequence continues at coordinate 237,885 of NZ_LFKY01000042.1, read as the reverse complement.
GTTCTCGACCGGCGCACCGGACAGCTCGAACTGTCCGCCGGGCTCGAGCGAGATCGCGCCGCCACCGGTGACGTCGTAGAGGCCGATGATGTTGCCCTTCTCCATGATCGGCTCCCAGCCGAGCAGGAGCTTCATGCCTTCGAGCAGCGCGCCGATGCCGCGTGCACCTTCGTACGGCACCGGACGGTGGCCTTCGAGCGTGAACGGCGTCTTCTCGTGCTCGGTGCCCATGCGGAACTCGGACGGGTCCTTGCAGCCGGCCTCGAACCACGCGACGAGTTCGTCGCGTGACTGCAGCGGCGTCATATCGATCTGGTCTCGCGCCATATCAAACTCTAATCAAAAGGCGCTTCGACCGAACGCGCGCGGTGACAGGGATGGCCCGCGAACCCACCGGTTGCGCGGACGAGCGGTTTGCCGCGCGATCATCGCGACGGCATGCTTTCGTTGACGCCCGCGGGCGGCAGTTTCACCTCGCCGCACGAGCAGCCCAGGCGATCGAGCAGATTGCTGAGCTTGACGGCGTCGGCATCGGACAGTTTCGAGCCGACATATTTCTCGATCGCAGCCGAATAGGCGCCCCACATCCGCTTCTGCAACTCGCGGCCGGCTTCCGTGATCTCGACGAACTGGCCGCGCTTGTCGACCTTGCATTCGCGCCGCGAGGCCAGGCCCTCGTCGACCAGGCGGTCGATCAGCCGCGAGGTGGAATATTGCGGGATCAGCATCTGCCGCTCGAGTTCGACCGGCCGCAGCTCGCCCGAGGGCGCCCGCGACAATTCGAGCAGCGCATCATACCAGGCCAGCGGTGGGAAGCCGGCCTTCTTCAAGTCCTGCTCGACGCAATCGAGCACGCGGCTCTGCACCCGCATCAGGCGGATCCAGGCAGCCGTTGCCTCGGTCGATGGTTTGCGTTTCATGGTCCCGCTCAAGTTCGTCGCCCGTCTCTTACTCCATTTGATGCACCTGCATCAATCTTGACTATTTCAAGCAGGTGCATGTAGTTGCTCTTTCGGCCGAACCAAGCATCAGGCGGAATTCCGCGAAACCGCAGGATTCGACCGGTGCCTGCTCGCCGTCCCCCTCATGGCCCTCCCGTCAGCCGGCCTGCCCTATGAGATGGTCGAGGTCGAATCGGCGCCAAGAAGCTCGAAATGGGCGAGGACTGTCTGAAGCTGACCCCTGGGGGCCAAGTCCTGCGCCGGGCCTCGACAGCGGTGAGATCGTGACCGAAGGCCCGGTGATTGTCCAGAAGATCGCCGTCAGGCCTCGGCCGAGGCGCTGGCGCCGGCCCGCGACAGTTCCGGGCACCACAAGCTGAAATCCCTCACCTCCGAGCTGCGCGGAAGCATTGGTCCGCCGCTCGCAGAGAAGGACAGGCGAGGCGACGAAGACTCGGATCGATGATTCGGCTCACTGCCTGCACCATTCGCTGAATCCGAATATTTCGCGATGCACTGACTTCAATTTTACGAGCATTGTCTGGGTTAACAATAACTCTGCGTTGTGCACTCAGCGGCCCTCGCCATCCTTGTGAGAGCACGCCACTTGGCTCAGCTTCAGCGCGGGAACACGACGCGGACCACTGGACCGGGAAGCAATTGTGACGGCTGTACTCCTTCTCCTGCTCGCGAGCGCAATCATTGGCCTGGCGACGGGGCTCATCTTCCGAGTCTGGACCCTGTTGCTGGTCTCGCCGGCGACCGCGATCGTTACAGCAACGGTCCTTCAGACCTCAGGCTTTGGATTTTGGACGGGCGTTCCAATCGTCGTCGGCTGCCTGGTTGCCGGCCAGCTCGCCTATTTGGCGGCGACGTTCTACCTGTACAGAGGCGAGCTCTCAATGCAGGACGACATCGACGGCGAGCCAGGCGAGCACGGCCATCGCGATATCAAGAAGGAGAACGAGTAGGACCAGGCCGAACCACGAGGGAATTTTCCTGCGCCGCCGGAGGAGCCCGCGGCGTCGCCACGACCGACCCAGAAGCAGCAGGGGGGCGTATCTTACCGCAACGCCGGCTGCGCTGTCTTGAGACACCGTGGGGATCATTGCGGGACACCTTCAATGCCAATGGGCCATCCGGGGGAACATCAGCAAGAGCGATGCCAGGGCGGAGCGTGGCTGCGGCAGGAATTTGGCGTGGATGATCCAGCCCTTCTTCATCGTGAACCATGCGATCGGCGACGACGTCGAAGGATCATCTCCAAGAGACAGTTGCCTCATGAATATGATCGTCCTCATGACCGCTGGTGCGCCGCTCGCGATTCTCGGCCTGTCGACGCCGGTCGCGCCGCAGCGCGATTGCATCTTCATGATCCATCCGCAGATCACCTCGGCCGCGTTCGAGAGCAAGGAAGGAAAGATCGTCTTTCCGGACCGGCCGACCGAATATCGGTGCAGCTACGCCAAGACGAAGCGCGGCGCAGACATCGCTTTCACCAACCAGAACGGCTGGCGTTTTGAAGTGCGCATCGGCCGCGGCGACGAAGGCAGCTGGAAGGCCAGTCTCGCCGGCGAGACCGTATCGGGGCGTGCATTCTCGCCGTCCGGCGACGGAAAATAAAAAGGCCGGCAATGAGCCGGCCTTTTGTCTCTGCGTGCCCGGATGGAGCGAAGCGCAGTCCGGGCAACTGCATCCGGAGACGATCTGTCCCGGATTTCGCTCACGCGTCATCCGGGGCTACAGGTCTCTCTCAGGCCGCCGCCTTCTTCGGCGCGAAGCGGCCGTAGAAGGTCTCGCCCTTCGCAGCCATCTCCTCGAGCAGCTTCGGCGGCGTGAAGCGCGAGCCGTATTTCGCCTCGAGCTTGCGGCAGAGCTCGACGAATTTCTTCGTGCCCATGAAGTCGATGTAGGACAGCGTGCCGCCGGTGAACGGCGCAAAACCGAACCCGAGGATCGAGCCGACATCCGCCTCGCGCGGATCGGTGATGACGTGGTCCTCCACCGTCCGCGCGGCCTCGACCGCCTGCACCACCAGGAAGCGCTGCTTCAGCTCCTCGATGTCGAGCGTATCGGGGTCGAGCTGCTTCGGCTGCAGCGCTGACAAGCCCGGCCACAGGCTCTTCTGGCCTTTGCCCTTCTCGGGGTAATCGTAGAAGCCCTTGCCGTTCTTGCGGCCGAGGCGGCCCTGCTTCTCGACCATCTCCACCATCAGCTTCTTCTGATCGGGATTGATGGCGTTGGGACCGAGATCAGCCTCCGTCGCCTTCATGATCTTGAGGCCGAGGTCGAGCGCGACTTCGTCCGACAACGAGAGCGGGCCGACCGGCATGCCGGCCATCTTGGCGCAGTTCTCGATCATCGCCGGCGGCACGCCTTCCAGGAACATCTCGTTGCCTTCGGCGACGTAGCGGCCGACGCAGCGGTTGGCGAAGAAGCCGCGAGAGTCGTTCACGACGATCGGCGTCTTGCCGATCTGGCGGACGTAGTCGAGCGCGGTCGCAAGCGCGACATCGCCGGTGTTCTTGCCGAGAATGATCTCGACCAGCATCATCTTCTCGACCGGCGAGAAGAAATGGATGCCGATGAACTTGCCCTGGTCCTTGAAGCCCTCGGCCAGCGAGGTGATCGGCAGCGTCGAGGTGTTCGACGCGAAGATCACGTCCGGCTTCAGATATTGCTGCGCCTTGGCGAAGGTGTCCGCCTTCACCTTGCGGTCCTCGAACACGGCCTCGATGACGAGGTCGACATCCTTCAGCGCGGCGTAGTCCGCGGTCGGCGTGATGCGCGCGAGCAGCGCCTCGGCGTCACCAGGCTTGGCGCGGCCCTTCTTGATCTGCTCTTCGATCACCTTCTGCGCATGCGCCTTGCCCTTGTCGGCGCTCTCCTGGTCGCGGTCGATCAGGACGACGTCGAGGCCGGCGCGGGCCGAGACATAGCCGACGCTGGCGCCCATGAAGCCGGCGCCGATCACCGCGATCTTCTTCACCTTGGTCGGCGGCACGTCCTTGGGACGGCGCGCGCCCTTGTTGAGCTCCTGCATCGACAGGAACAGGCTGCGGATCATCGCCGCCGCTTCCTTCGAGCGCAGCACCGAGGCGAAGTAGCGCGACTCCACCCGCAGCGCGGCGTCGATCGGCAGCTGCAGGCCCTCATAGACGCAGCTCATGATGGCGCGCGCGGCCGGATAATTGTCGTAGGTCTCGCGGCGGTAGATCGCATTGCCGGCGGGGAACATCATCATGCCGGCCTTGGAGAACACCGGGCCGCCAGGCAGCTTGAAGCCCTTCTCGTCCCACGGCGCGACGGCCTTGCCGCCGCCCTTGATCCAGTCCTTGGCGGCCTTGATGAGATCGGCAGCGGGAACCACGGCGTGGATCAGGTTCAACGCCTTGGCCTTCTCGACCGTGACGGGATCGCCCTTGAGCAGGATCGTCATCGCGTCCTGCGGCGGCACCAGGCGCGGCACACGCTGCGTCCCGCCGGCACCGGGGAACAGGCCGACCTTGACCTCGGGCAGGCCGAGCCGCGTCTTGGGATTCTCGGCGGCCACGCGATAATGGCAGCACAGCGTGATCTCGAAGCCGCCGCCGAGCGCGAGGCCGTTGATCGCGGCCGCCCACGGCTTGCCCGACGTCTCGATCGAGCGCAGCACCAGCGAGAAGCGGCGGCTCTGGTCGAACAGCATCTGGTTCGCCGCGGTCTCGCCCTGCTCCTTGAACACCTTGGCGTAGGCCTGGTTCATGCCTTCAAGCATGGAGAGGTCGGCGCCGGCGCAGAACGCTTCCTTGGCGGAGGTGATGACGACGCCCTTCACTGCCGCATCGGCGGTGGTCGCCTTGACGATCGCCTCGAGCTCATTGGTCGAGGTCTCGTCGAGCACGTTCATCGAGCGGCCCGGGATATCCCAGGTGACGAGCGCGATGCCGTCGGAATCGGTTTCAACCTTGAAATTCTTGTATGACATGCTGGTTGCTCCCTACCCTTAGACGCGCTCGATGATGGTCGCGGTGCCCATGCCGCCGCCGATGCACAGCGTGACCAGGGCGGTGGACTTGTTGGTGCGCTCGAGCTCGTCGAGCACGGTGCCGAGGATCATCGCACCGGTCGCGCCGAGCGGATGGCCGAGCGCGATGGCACCGCCATTGACGTTGATCTTGGCGCTGTCGATGTCGAAAGCCTGGATGTAGCGCAGCACGACGGAGGCGAAGGCCTCGTTGAGCTCGAACAGGTCGATGTCGGACTTCTTCATGCCCGAGCGCGCGAACAGCTTTTCGGTGACGTCGACCGGACCGGTCAACATCATCGCGGGCTCGGAGCCGATATTGGCAAACGCGCGGATTTTCGCTCGCGGCTTCATGCCGTACTTCGCGCCCGCTTCCTTGCTGCCGAGCAGCACGGCGCCGGCGCCGTCGACGATGCCCGATGAATTGCCGGCGTGGTGCACGTAGTTGACGCGCTCGATCTCGGGATGCGACTGCACCGCGACGCCGTCGAAGCCGCCCATCTGCGCCATCATGGTGAACGACGGCTGCAGCTGCGCCAGCGACTGCATCGTGGTCGACGGACGCATGTGCTCGTCCTTGGCGAGGATCGTGAGGCCGTTGATATCCTTCACCGGCACCACCGACTTGTCGAAGCGCCCCTCGTCCCAGGCCTTGGCCGCGCGCTGCTGGCTCTGCACGGCGTAGGCGTCGACGTCGTCACGCGAGAAGCCGTATTTGGTCGCGATCAAATCGGCCGAGACGCCCTGCGGCATGAAATAGGCCGGCACCGCGATCGAGGGATCCATCGGCCATGCGCCGCCGGAAGCGCCGATGCCGATGCGGCTCATGGATTCGGCCCCGCCGCCGATCACCAGCTCATGCTGACCGCTCATGATCTGCGCGGCGGCGAAGTTCACGGCATCGAGGCCGGAGGCGCAGAACCGGCTGATCTGCACGCCGGGCACGGCATCGCCGAGACCGGCCTTGAGCGCGGCGAAGCGCGCGATGTCGGAACCGGCTTCACCGACGGGATCGACCACGCCGAGCACGACGTCGTCGACCGAATCTTCGGGAAGGTTGTTGCGGTCCTTCAGCGCCTTCAGCGGCACGGTGGCGAGCGCGAGCGCCGTGACCTCGTGCAGCGCGCCGTCCGCCTTGCCGCGGCCGCGTGGGGTGCGAACGTGGTCGTAGATGAATGCCTCAGGCATGACGCCCTCCTGATGTGATGTTTGAAAGCTATTGGGAAACGGCGGCGGGAGCAGGCCTCAGAAGGCTTCCGCCGGCAATTCCATGATGGTGGCGCAGCCGGCCTGGATGCGCGCGAGATTGGCCGCGGTCTCCGGCAGCATCCGCTCCATGAAGAAGCGGCCGGTGACGAGCTTGGTCGAGAGATAGGGCGTCGCCCCGCTCTCGGCAATCTTGGCCTGCGTCACCTTGGCCATCTTCGCCCACATATAGCCGAGCGCGACGAAGCCGAAGAGATGCAGGTAGTCGGTTGCGGCAGCGCCGGCATTGTCCGGCTTCGCCATCGCATTCTGCATCAGCCAGGTGGTGGCCTGCTGGAGGTGGCCGAGCGAGGTGGAGAGCGGCGTGATGAAGGGCTTGAGCGCCTCGTCGCCGCCATTCTCCTTGGCGAAGGCCATGACCTCGCCGAAGAAGGCCATGATGGCGCGGCCGCCGTCGCGCGGCAGCTTGCGGCCGACGAGGTCGAGCGCCTGGATGCCGTTGGCGCCCTCATAGATCATCGCGATGCGCGCATCGCGCACGAACTGCTCCATGCCCTGCTCGGCGATGTAGCCGTGGCCGCCATACATCTGCTGCGCCTGCACCGCGTTGGCGAAGCCGTAGTCGGTGAGGAAGCCCTTCAGCACCGGCGTCATCAGGCCCATGTGGTCGTCGGCGGCCTGGCGGTCCTTGGGATCCTCGGAGCGGTGGGCGACGTCGCTCTTCAGCGCGGTCCAGATCACGAAGGCACGTGCGGCCTCATTGAAGGCGCGAATCGACAGCAGCGTGCGGCGCACGTCGGGATGCACGATGATCGGATCGGCCGGCTTGTCCGGCGCCTTGGCGCCGGTGAGGGAACGGCCCTGGATGCGCTCGCGGGCATAGGCGACGGCGTTCTGATAGGCGACCTCGGACTGCGCGAGGCCCTGCACGGCGACGCCGAGACGGGCCTCGTTCATCATCACGAACATGCCCTGCATGCCCTTGTTCTCTTCGCCGATCAGCCAGCCGGTGGCGTTGTCGTAGTTCATCACGCAGGTCGAATTGCCGTGGATGCCCATCTTGTGCTCGATCGAGCCGCAGACGACGCCGTTGCGGGCGCCCACCGAGCCATCGGCGTTCACCAGGAATTTCGGCACCACGAACAGCGACACGCCCTTGATGCCTGCGGGTGCACCCTCGATGCGGGCGAGCACGAGGTGGATGATGTTGTCGGCGAGATCGTGCTCGCCGGCCGAGATGAAGATCTTGGTGCCCGTGATCCTGAAGCTGCCGTCGGGCTGGCGCACCGCCTTGGTGCGGAGCATGCCGAGGTCGGTGCCGCAATGCGGCTCGGTGAGGTTCATGGTGCCGGTCCATTCGCCGGACACCATCTTCGGGACGTAGGTCTTCTTCTGCTCGGGCGTGCCGTGCACCAGCAGCGCCGCGGTCGCGCCCATGGTCAGGCCGCCATACATCGAGAACGCCATGTTGGCGGAAATCTGGAATTCGTTGACCGCCTGGCTCAGCGTCACCGGCAGGCCCTGGCCGCCGTATTCGGTCGGCGCCGACAGGCCGAGCCAGCCGCCCTCGACGACCTGCTTGAACGCTTCCTTGAAGCCTTTCGGCGTGGTGACGCTGCCGTCGTCGGCGCGCTTGCAGCCTTCGAGATCGCCCACACGATTCAGCGGCTGCAGCACCTCTTCGGCGAGCTTGGCGGCTTCGCCGAGGATCGCCTCGCGCACGTCGCTCGACGCGTCGGAGAAGCCCGGCAGATTGTCGTAGCGGTCGATCTGGAAGACGTCGTTCAGCAGGAAGTTCACGTCTTCGACGGGGGCTTTATAGATCGGCATGGGGTTCTCCCGGCATGGGCCTTGAAATGATGTTCGTGCGGTTCCCGCGGCGCGTTTGCCCGCGAGCTTAGCGGGTTCGGCAACTCAGGGCAGTGTCATGATTGGGCAGCCAGCTGCTCGGCCATCAGACGGTGCAGCATGTTGATCGCCTTGAGCGGACGCACCATCACCTTGAAGTGCGTGATGCGTCCCTCGCCGTCGAAGCTGATGATGTCGACGCCGTTGATCTCGATGCCGTCGATCATGGTCTTGAATTCGAGCACGGCGCCGCGCTCGTTCCTCCACTCACCCACATAGGTGAAGGTCGGACCGCCGAGCACCTGTTCGGCACTGGAGAGATATTTGAAGGTGATGTCGCGCCCGCGCTGGGGCGTGTGAACGACGGGACTTTCGAACACGGCATCGGGGTGCAGAAGATCCCAGAGCGCGGTGCGGTCATGAGACTTCATGTAGGCGTACCAGGAATCGAGGCCGGTCATTCTCGGGTGCCTCCCTAAAGGGCTTCTCCAGGAGCCTTGGCAAAAAACGCGAAAACAACCCCATGCACAGTAGCGAGAAGGTTGATTCCGCTGGGTTTTCGGGACGGATCTTTCGCCCGGCCCTTCAGCCGCCTCATATGCACATTGACGCATATGCGCCGATGCGCATAAAGTCAAGCCATAAGGTCGAGAGAACAGGAGGCCGGTCATGGCACTGGGCGACGCGATCCTCGCATGCCTGACGGAACGTCCGATGACGGGCTACGAGCTCGCCAAGACGTTCGATTCCTCGATCGGCTTCTTCTGGAAGGCCGACCACCAGCAGATCTACCGCGAGCTCTCCAAGCTGCGCGACCGCGGCTACATCCAGGGACGCGAGGTCGTGCAATCGGGCAAGCCCAACAAGCTGGTTTATACGCTCACTCCGGAGGGTCGAACAGCGCTGCGGCACTGGGCCGCGCGGCCAAGTACACCGGCCTCGACCAAGGACGACCTCCTGGTCCGCCTCCACGCGCTCGACAGCATCGACATCGAGCCGCTGCGCGCCGATTTGATGGCCCGGCTCGAGCACCACCGCGACCGCCACGCCAATTACGAGCGTATCCTGAAGAAGCGTTTTCCGGACGGCACGGCGGAGGGCAAGCTCGATCTTGGAAACCTGCTCCTGCTCCGCTTAGGGGCCCGGCACGAGCAGATGGTGGCCGACTTCTGCGAGGAAGCGCTCGAGGCGCTGTCGGCGATGAGCGGCAAGGCCACGGTGGTGCCGATCGAGGATGGCAAGCGCGAAGGGAAGGGGTGAGGAGCCGGGATTGCTGCGTCATGGCCGGGCTCGTCCCGGCCATGACGACCAGCGGTGCTAGTCACCCCGAGTTCCCCGCCCAACTTTAAGACAGCGGCGACGCGTTCCTTAACTCGTTATTTACCGTAACAGGAAAAAGTCGGTTTTCGAGGCAGACGACCCGCGCCAAATTCGATTGTCTTTGCAACCGGGGCGCGTGGGGAGGCTGGAGGCGCCGGGTGGGGCGCCGGAGTCGGAACCGGACAGAGTCATGAATTCGCGCGTATCGTGGAGTGTTGACGGCATCGACCCATCCGTCCGGGAGCGGGCCGAAGCTGCTGCGCACAGAGCCGGCATGTCACTCAACGATTGGCTGAACTCCACGCTCGGCGAGGCTGCCCCGCCGAACTTTCGCGGACCCTACGACCAGCGTCCGCAGCACATGCCGAGCCAAGGACCCAGTCAGGAGAGCCGCGAAGTCGCGGACATCCACCAACGGCTCGACGCGATCACCCAGCAGATCGAACGGATTTCCAAGCCGGCCCCGCGTCAGGACGTCTCGCGCGAGCAGGGCGTCGCGCGTCAGCTCAACGATGCGATCTCGCGGCTCGATGCGCGCCTGTCGCAAATCTCCCGCCCGCAGCGGCAACCGCAGCAGCCGCAGGCCCCACGCCCCGCCCCGGTCGACACGCGCCAGCGCCAGGCCGACGCGGTCGAGCGCGCGGCCGCGCAGGTCTATCGCAGCTCACCGCCCCTGAGCCCGGCTTCGTTCGACGTCGCGGTCGCCGAGATCACCGCGCGCCAGAGCGAGCTCGACGGCTTTGCGCCCAGGCAGATGCCGCCGCGTGCCGCGCCGCCGCTTGCGCCTGCCGCTCCTTACGCGCCGCCCCTGGCGCCGCCGGCGCCTGCCTACGCGCCGCCGCCACCGCAGCCTGGACCGGATTTTTCGTCGCTTGAGCGCCACCTGCTCAAGATCACGAGCCAGATCGAGTCGTTGCAGCGTCCCGACAATACCGAGCAGGCGATCAACGCCTTCCGCAGCGAGCTTGCCGAAATCCGTGCCGCCATCACCGAGGCGATGCCGCGGCGCGCGATCGAATCGATCGAGAACGAGATCCGCTCGCTGCACCGTCGCATCGACGAGACCCGGTCCAACGGCACCGACGGCCAGGTCCTGTCAGGCATCGAGCATGCGCTGTCCGACATCAAGCAGGTGCTGCGCACGCTGACGCCGGCCGAGCAGCTCACCGGCTACGACGAGGCGATCCGCAATCTCGGCGCCAAGCTCGATCTGATCCTGCGCGCCAATGACGATCCCTCGACTGTGCAGCAGCTCGAAGGCGCGATCTCGGCGCTGCGCGGCATCGTCTCCAACGTGGCTTCCAACGAGGCGCTGGCACGGCTTTCCGAGGACGTGCAGCTGCTGTCGTCCAAGGTCGACCAGATCACCCGCGCCTCCGGCCACGGCGACAGCTTCGCGGTGCTGGAGCAGCGCATCGCCGCGCTCACCGCCGCGCTCGAAACCCGCGAACGGCCTCAGCCATCCGAGAGCACCGAGCACCTCGAAGCCGCGATCCGCGCGCTGTCGGACCGTTTCGACCGCATGCAGGTCGGCAGCGATTCCGCGTCCACCTTCGCGCATCTCGAACAGCGCGTCTCCTATCTGCTGGAACGGATCGAAGCCGCCTCCGATCCGCACAACGGCAATTTGAGCCGCGTCGAGGACGGGCTGCACGACATCCTGCGGCATCTCGAGCGGCAGCAGGCGACCTATGCCGCGCTGGCCGAGAGCCGCAACTCCGCACCGCCCGCAGATTCCGGCATGGTCGATCTCGTCAAGCGCGAGCTCTCCGACATCCGCTTCAGCCAGGCCGAAACCAACCGGCACACCCAGGACTCGCTCGAGGCCGTCCACAGCGCGCTCGGCCACGTCGTCGATCGCCTCTCGATGATCGAGGGCGATCTGCGCGCGGTGCGCACCGTGCCGGCGCCGCAGCCGATGCCGATGGCCGCTCCGATGGAGTCGGCGCCGCTGGCGCGCGAGCCGCGGCCACAACCGCAGCAGCCGAAATACGATCCGAAGCCCGAGCTGCCCAATCCCGCCGCCGCGCAGGGTGCGCAAGCCTCCTTCGTCGCCGCGCCGCGCGAATTCCACGCGGCCGCGCCGGTTGCGCCGCCGCCGGTGCCCGCAGCACCGCAAGTCGCCCCACCCTTGCCGCCGCGTGCGATCAGCGAAATCCTGGAGCCACACACCGCGCCCGCGAGGGCCGCGCTCGCGCCGGAATTGCCGCCGGATCATCCGCTCGAGCCGGGCACGCGGCCGGGCGGACGCCTCGCCACGCCGTCGGAGCGCATCGCCGCCTCCGAGAGCGCGATCAGCGGAATTGCCACCGCGCCGAAAGAGCCGGTGTCGTCGTCGAGCTTCATCGCGGCCGCACGCCGCGCCGCGCAAGCCGCCGCGGCGCAGCCGGAAAAGACCGGCCGCGCCGCCAAGGCAGGGGCTGACCGGTCCAAGGGCAAGGACGGCGGTTCGACCATCACCTCGAAGATCCGCTCGCTGCTGGTCGGCGCGAGCGTGGTCGTGATCGTGCTCGGCACCTTCAAGATGGCGATGAACCTGCTCGAAGGCGGCAGCCCGCCGCAGGCGCCGCAGGCCATGGACGATACGTCCACCCCGCCCGCGCCGCTGGCCCCGCCGCCCCCGGTCGAGACCAAGCCCGCCACGCCCGAGCAGATCACGCCGTCGATGACGTCGCCGACGCCGATCGGACGGCAATCCCAGAACAATGCCGCGCCGGCGCAAACCGCCATTCCGGGCAACTCGGCCTCGGTCGAGATCCCGCCGGCCCCTGCCGCGGCCCCGCCGGCCTCCAGCGACGTCACCGGCGCGCTGTCGGGCACGAGCCGCACCAGGCTCGGCCTCGTCCAGGTGCCGCCGAGCGAGAGACTGCCTGACGGCATCGGCGGCCCGGCCTTGCGCACCGCCGCGATGAAAGGCGATGCAACCGCGGCCTACGAGATCGGCGTGCGCTTTGCCGAAGGAAAGGGCGTCGCCACGAATTACGACGAAGCGGCGAAGTGGTACGACCGCGCGGCGCAGGCCGGCGTGGTGCCCGCGATCTTCCGCCTCGGCACGCTCTACGAAAAGGGCCTTGGCGTGAAGAAGGACGCCGACATCGCCCGCCGCTACTACACCCAGGCCGCCGAGCGCGGCAACGCCAAGGCGATGCACAATCTCGCGGTGCTCGACGCCGACGGCGGTGGGCGCGGCGCCAACTACAAGAGCGCGGCGCAGTGGTTCCGCAAGGCGGCCGACCGCGGCGTCGCCGACAGCCAGTTCAACCTCGGCATCCTCTATGCCCGCGGCATCGGCGTCGAGCAGAACCTCGCCGAATCCTACAAATGGTTCAGCCTGGCGGCCGCGCAGGGCGATGCGGACGCAGCCGGCAAGCGCGACGACGTCGCCAAGCGCCTCGACCCGCAGTCGCTCGCCGCCGCCAAGCTCGCGATCCAGACTTTCAGCGCCGAGCCGCAGCCTGACGATGCCGTCAATGTCTCAGCGCCCGCCGGCGGCTGGGACACCGCGCCGCAGGCAAGCGCCAAGCCGGCGCCGAAGGCCGTCGCGACCAAGCGCTCGGCTTCGGCGGCGAATTAGGTTTTAGATCCGATCAACGTGCCGCGGACTCGGTACACCTCTCCCGCTCGCGGGGGAGGTCGACGCGCGAAGCGCGGCGGGTGGGGGTTCTCTCCTCTTGGGGAATCTGTCTGCGGAGACACCCTCTCCCCAACCCTCCCCCGCAGGCGGGGGAGGGAGCGCACCTTCGGTGCCGCAACCATCGTGTCTCCTTCAGGCTCTCTCCATCACCATTCACCACGCGCGAAGTTCCCGGTCCCTCCCCGCTCCGAATTCCGCTATTGAGGGGCGCGGCAATCGTTCCGTCCTTTCCGCGAGCATTCCGCGTTCGTCGATCCGTCTCGCCGGTGCGTGGTTCAATGCAGCTCTACCTTCCGATCGCCGATCTGCCGGTCAACGTCTTCCTGGTGCTCGCCATGGGCGCCGCGGTCGGCTTCGTCTCGGGCATGTTCGGAATTGGCGGCGGCTTCCTGATGACGCCGCTGCTGATCTTCATCGGCATCACGCCGGCGGTGGCGGTCGCTTCCGTCGCGAGCCACATCGCGGCCTCGTCGTTTTCCGGCGCGCTGTCCTACTGGCGGCGGCGCGCGATCGATCCGGCGCTGGCAAGCGTCCTGCTCTGCGGCGGCGTGACCGGCACGGCACTCGGCGTCTGGACGTTCACGCAGCTGCGCGCGCTCGGCCAGCTCGACCTGATGATCGCGCTGTCCTACGTCGTGCTGCTCACCACCGTCGGCAGCCTGATGTTCTCCGAAGGCCTGCGCGCGTTGATGCGGACCCGGCGCGGCGCGCTGCCGCCGCGACGCACGCACAACTGGATCCATGGCCTGCCGCTGAAGATGCGGTTCAAGCGCTCGAAGATCTATCTCTCGGTGATACCGGTCGTGGTGGTCGGCATCGTGATCGGCTTCATCGGCGCCATCATGGGCATCGGCGGCGGCTTCATCCTGGTGCCGATCATGATCTATCTGCTCAGGGTGCCGACCTCGACGGTGATCGGGACCTCGATGGTGCTGACGCTCGTCACGATGCTGTTCGCGACCATGCTGCACGCCGTGACCAACCACCTCGTCGACGCCGTGCTGGCGCTGATCCTGATGGTCGGCGGCGTCACCGGCGCGCAGTTCGGCGCCCGCGCCGGCCAGAAGATCCGCGGCGAGCAGCTGCGGTTGCTGCTCGGCCTCTTGATCCTCTCGGTCGGCGTCCGCTTCGCGATCGAGCTGGTGATCCAGCCCTCGGATCTCTTCACCATTCGCGAGCTGGGAGTGAGCGGATGACGCGCACGCTTCTCGCCATCGTTCTCGTCCTGCTGCTCGGCGACGCTGCGCGGGGCGAGCGGCTGATCGTGTCGGTCTCCAACCACCGCGTCACGGTGACACCGAACTATTCCGGCGAGGAGCTGGTGCTGTTCGGCTCGGTCGAGAGGGACGCCACGACGCCGGCCGACCGCACGGCTTACGATCTCGTCGTCACCGTGAGGGGCCCGCGCGCCGACATGGTGACACGGCGCAAGGAGCGCACCTTCGGCATCTGGATCAACACCGACTACCGGCAGTTCCTGCAGGTGCCGAGCTATCTCGCACTGTTCGCCAACCGCCCCTTCGACGCGATCACCTCGCCCGAGATCGCACGGCGGCAGCAGATCGGGCTCAACAACGTGCTGCTGACGCAGCGGGTCGGCGGCGACTACGCCGACGTGGTGCCGAACGATGCGTTCCGCTCGGCCTTCATTCGCTTGCGCACCCAGCGCGGCCTCTATCGCGAGGATCCGGGCGCGGTGACGTTCCTGACACCAACGCTGTTCCGCACCGGCATTCCACTGCCCGCGGAGGTGCCGATCGGGACCTATGAGATCGAGATCAAGCTGTTTGCGAACGGCGCATTCATCGGCAAGACCGAGACCGCGTTCGAGATCGTCAAGGTCGGCTTCGAGCAGTTCGTCGCGACCACCGCACGGCACAACGGGTTTCTGTACGGTCTGGCCACGGTGGCGATGGCGCTGATGACGGGCTGGATGGCGTCGATCGTGTTCAGGAAGGATTGATGGGCGCATACTGCCTCGTCGCCGTCATGCCCGGGCTTGTCCCGGGCATCCACGTTCTTGCGCACGGCAACGAAGACGTGGATGGCCGGGTCAAGCCCGGCCATGACGAAGACCGGGCTCACGACGCCGCCTTGGCCGGCCGCGTCACCAGATAGATCCCGAGCGCGACCGGAATGATGCCGAGCAGGTCCCGCGCCTCGACGTGCTCGCCGAGCACGAGGAACGCGAACAGCATGCCGAGCGGCGGCATCAGGAAATGATAGGCGCTGGCGGCGGTGGCGCCGCACACCTTCAGCAGATGAAACCAGAGCCAATAGGCCAGGATCGAGCCGCCGAGCACCAGGAACGCGAAGGCGCCGATCAGGCTCGGCGTATAGTCGATCGCATGGATATCGGCGAAGGTGAGCGCGACCGGCGCGAGCACGATGCCGGCGGCGAGGTTCTGCACGCCGTTGCCGATCCACAACGACCCCTTCGGCGCCAGCAGCTTGAACAGGATGGTGCCGGCCACGAGCGAGGCCAGCGAGGCCAGCGTGAAGACGATGCCCTGCAGGGAATCGGTGCCTACCGACAGGCGGTGCCAGACGATCGCCGTCACGCCGATCACGCCGAGCAGGAGGCCGCTCGCCTTGCGCCAGGTCATGCCTTCGCCGAGCAGCATCGCGGCGAGCGCCGCCGTGAACACCGGATTGGCCGAGACGATCAGGCCGCCGAGGCCGGCGGAGACCGATTGCAGCCCGGTATAGCCGAGGCTGAGATAGAGCGCGTTGTTGGCGATGCCGAGCACGGCGAAGATGGCGGCGTCGCGCCAGGACAATGACCAGCCGTCGCTGCGGATCAGCGTGGCGCCCAGGATCAAGATGCCGGCGAGCGAGAAACGCGCGGCGAGCAGGATCAGCGGCGGGCAATGGGTAACGCCGATCTTGCCGGCGATGAAGGCGTAACTCCAGAGCAGGCAGAACAGGCCGATGGCGAACGGCAACGTGTTGAAGCGGCTGCGGGGCGCGGGAAGCGAGGTGGCGAGCGACATGAGGGCATTCTCCAGAATGCCCTCGATCTAGAGAGGCGGCTTGTCATTTGGAAATTAAATGATTAACTCCACGCCAGTTGAATTTCGAATGGATGCCGCCCATGCTCGATCTGGAGCTCCTGCGCAGCTTCGTCTCGGTGGTCGAGGCCGGCGGCTTCACCCGCGCCGGCGCCCGCGTCCACCGCACGCAGTCGACCGTGAGCCAGCAGATCAAGCGGCTGGAGGAGGATGTCGGCCAGCTGCTGCTGCACCGCGACGGCAAGGACGTGCGGCCGACCGAGGCCGGCGAGCGGCTGCTCTCCTATGCGCGCCGATTGCTCTCGCTCGCCGAGGAGGCGCGGGACGTGCTGCGCCAGCCTGATAGCGAAGGCGCGATCCGGCTCGGCATCCCCGAGGATTTCGCGGCGTACCGGCTGCCCAAATTGTTGGGTGCGTTCTCGCGCTCGCATCCGGGCCTGCGGCTCGACGTGCGCGCCGACCAGAGCAAGCACCTGGCCCGCGATCTCGAACGCGGCGAGCTCGATCTTGCGCTCTACAAGCGCGAGGCCGGCGGAAAGGACGCGATCGCGGTGTGGCCCGAGCGGGTGCACTGGGTCACCAGCAAGAGCCATCCGGTCGACGTCAACGTGTCGTCGGTGCCGCTGATCGGCTTTCCGCTCGGCTGCATCTATCGTGCTGGCGCCATCCACGCGCTGGAAAGCGCTGGCCGCGCCTGGCACACCGCCTATACGTCATCGAATCTCGCCGGCATCCAGGCCGCCGTCGCCGCCGGCATGGGCTTGAGTATCCTGTCGGAGATGTCGATCCAGTCCGAGCACCGCGTGCTGACGGCGAAGGAGGGCTTTGCGCCGATCAACAAGACCGAGCTCGCACTGATGGCTTCGCCGGATGCGAGCCCGGCAGCGCTGCGGCTTGCCGATCGTCTCGCGGAGTTTTGCGACACGGTGCAGACCAAGGCGGCTTGAGTTCGCTGGTCCTCCGGCGTCTCTCAATTGGCCGCGGACAGCAGCTTGTCGCCGCACGCATTTGCGTAGAACTTGCCGCCGCATTGGCGCTTGATCGCAGCGCAGCGGGCTGCGGGCGACGCATTCTGCGGGACCGTGAATCCGCAACTGAGACCGTCGGCGCTGCGACCGGATTTGCCGGCGGCAAAGGCCGCGCCGGAGGCGCTGATGCAGGCGACGAGCAGGGCCGCAGCGGCGATTTCGATCGGCAGTCGCGTCAGCAGTCTCATGGGGGTCTCCTCCACACTGATGGCTGAATCTTTCGTAATCTAGCACCGAATCCCGGTTTCTCCGTGCTCGCCCGGGTTCCCTACTCGGCCCGTTCCTTGCATAAATTTGCGCCAGCGCAGTGCACGCGCGCACGGGCGACAGTTCCGGTGCAAGGGCAGGACGCGTAGATTGGTAAGAGTTCTTTCGACCCAGGAAGTGACGGCTTTGCAGGATTCATCGTTCCAACCCAGTTTTCCGGCCCCCGGACAGCCCATCGACGAACTCGCGCTGGCTGAGATCAAGGGCGCGATCCTGGCAAAGCTGCGCCTTGCCATCGGCAAGGACGCGGGCATGGCGACGAAACACGACTGGTACCAGGCCGCAGCGCTCGCGCTGCGCGACCGCATCGTGCATCGCTGGCTAACGGCCGAGAAGCACAGCTACGACGCGGGACGCAAGCGGGTCTATTATCTCTCGCTCGAATTCCTGATCGGCCGCCTGTTCACCGACGCGCTCAACAACATGGGGCTGCTGAAGATCTTCGAGGTCGCGCTCGGCGATCTCGGCGTCTCGCTGCCGGAGCTGCGCAAATGCGAGCCGGACGCCGCGCTCGGCAATGGCGGCCTCGGCCGCCTCGCCGCCTGCTTCATGGAGAGCATGGCGACACTGTCGATTCCCGCGATCGGCTACGGCATCCGCTACGATTACGGCCTGTTCCGCCAGATCATCAATCAGGGCTGGCAGCAGGAATATCCCGATGAATGGCTGAGCTTCGGCAACCCCTGGGAATTGCAGCGGCCCGAGGTGATCTACGACGTCAATTTCGGCGGCGGCGTCGAGCATGTCGAGGACAAGGGCCGCGACCGCGCGATCTGGCATCCGGGTGAGACCGTGCAGGCGATCGCCTATGACACGCCGATCGTCGGCTGGCGCGGCCATCACGTCAATGCGCTGCGCCTGTGGTCGGCGCGCTCGCCCGATCCGTTGAAGCTCGATGCCTTCAACAAGGGCGACTATGTCAGCGCCAGCGCCGAGCAGGCGCGCGCGGAGGCGATCTGCAAGTTCCTCTATCCGAACGACGAAAGCCCGGCGGGCCGCGAGCTGCGGCTGCGCCAGGAATATTTCTTCGTGTCGGCCTCGCTCCAGGACCTGGTGAAACGGCATCTCGCCTCCGACGGCCAGCTGCGCAGCCTCGCAGGCAAGGTCGCGGTGCAGCTCAACGACACCCATCCGAGCCTTGCCGTCACCGAGCTGATGCGGATCCTCGTCGACCTCCACAATTTCCGCTGGGACGAGGCCTGGAAGATCACGGTCGCCACCCTCTCCTACACCAACCACACGCTGCTGCCCGAGGCGCTGGAGACCTGGCCGGTCGAGCTGTTCGAACGGCTGTTGCCGCGGCATCTGGAGATCATCTACCGGATCAACGTGCAGCATCTGGCCCTTGCGGAGGCGCGTTGCCCCGGCGACATCGACTTCCGCGCCTCGGTCTCGCTGATCGACGAGAAGAGCGGCCGCCGGGTGCGCATGGGCCAGCTCGCCTTCGTCGGCTCGCACCGCATCAACGGCGTCTCGGCGATGCATTCCGACCTGATGCGCGAGACCGTGTTCCACGATCTCAACCATCTCTATCCCGGCCGTATCACCAACAAGACCAACGGCATCACCTTCCGCCGCTGGCTGATGCTGGCGAACCCGAAGCTGACCGACCTGTTGCGCGAGACCTGCGGCGATGCCGTGCTCGACGACCCCACCCAGCTCAGCCTGATCGAGGCGCGCGCCAGCGACGTCGAGTTCCAGAAGGCATTCCGCAGCGTCAAGCACCACAACAAGACGGCCCTGGCGCGCCTGATCGGCGAGCGGCTCGGCATCAAGGTCGATCCGGGCGCGCTGTTCGACGTGCAGATCAAGCGCATCCACGAGTACAAGCGCCAGCTGCTCAACGTCATCGAGACGGTCGCGCTGTACCAGGCGATCAAGGACGACCCCAGCGGCAATTGGGTGCCGCGGGTGAAGATCTTCGCCGGCAAGGCGGCGGCGAGCTATCGCTACGCCAAGCTGATCATCAAGCTGATCAACGACGTCGCCGAAATCGTCAACAACGATCCCGCGATCGACGGCAAGCTCAAGGTCGTGTTCCTGCCCGACTACAATGTCAGCCTCGCCGAGGTGATCATTCCCGCGGCCGATCTCTCCGAGCAGATCTCCACCGCCGGCATGGAAGCCTCGGGCACCGGCAATATGAAGCTGGCGCTCAACGGCGCCATCACCATCGGCACGCTCGACGGCGCCAATATCGAGATCCGCGACCATGTCGGAGCTGAGAACATCGCGATCTTCGGCATGGAGGCCGGCGACGTGATGATCCGGCGCAAGCAGGGGCTCGACGCCTCCGACGTGATCCGCAATTCGCCGAAGCTGCAGCGCGCCATCAACGCGATCGGCGCCGGCGAGTTCTCGCCCGGCGAGCCCGGCCGCTTCGAATCGATCGCGCATGCGCTGCGCTATCTCGACCATTACATGGTCAGCGCCGATTTCGATTCCTACTACGAGGCGCAGCGCGCGGTCGACGCGCGCTGGCTGGTCTCGTCGGCCTGGACACGCGCCTCCATCCTCAACGTTGCGCGCATGGCGTGGTTCTCCTCCGACCGCACCATCCGCGAATATGCCGAGGAAATCTGGAACGTGCCGGTCAACCCGACCACGCCGGTGCTGCCGGATCTGCGCAACGCCGCAGGCTGATTTTCCGCGGCGTGAAATCGGCGTTACCTGCGAGGTTATTGCATCTCGCAGGGCGGATGATGATATGATTGTCATCATCCCCAGAGCGGGGTCGGCACTATCGACGCCGCAACCTCAAACCCCGTCATTGCGAGCGCAGCGAAGCAGTCCAGTTTCTTTCCGCGGAGGCAGTCCGGATTGCTTCGCAGCGCTCGCAATGACGGCGGGGAGACACCGAGGACTCCGATGCACGCCAAGCTCCCGCACCCGTTCGACGATGCCACCCGCGTCACCGCCGGCGACTCCAGCTGGCAGGGACACACCAGCGACGATTACTGGGCCTTCGTCGGCCCGTTCGGCGGCGCCACCGCCGCGACCATTTTGCGCGCGCTGATCGAGCATCCGCAAGCCGCCGGCGATCCGCTGGCGCTGACCGTCAATTACTGCGCGCCGATCGCGAGGGGTCCGTTCGATCTCGACGTGCGGCTGGTGAAGGCCAATCGCTCCAGCCAGCATTGGAGCGTCGAGCTCAGCCAGGGCGGCGGCGAGGTCGCAACGCTCGCGACCGCGGTGTTCGCCGAGCGGCGGCCGTCCTGGGAGCACCGCGTGGCGCAATACCCGGATGCAAAGCCGTTCGAAGAGACGATGCCGTTTCCGAAAATCTCGGCGTCCTGGGCCAACCAGTACGAGTTCCGCTTCGTCGAGGGCGAGATGCGGATCGGCCCGCAGCAGGCCGAGCCCGCCAGCACCTACTCGAAGATCTGGATCAGCGACCGTACGCCGCGCAAGCTCGACATGCTGTCGCTGACGTCGATGTCCGATGCCTTCTTCGGCCGCATCTTCCACGCGCGCCGCGAGCTGGTGCCGTTCGGCACGGTGTCGCTGACGACCTATTTCCACACCGACAGCGCAGAGCTCGCGACTGAAGACATCACGCGCGTGCTCGCGACGGCCGATTCGAAGATCATGCACAAGAGCTACGCCGACCAGAACGCCGAGCTGTGGTCGCCGAACGGCAGGCTGCTCGCGACCACGACGCAGATCGCGTATTTCAAGGCCTGAGGTCTCGCACCGATGTCGTCCCCGCGAACGCGGGGACCCATAACCACAGGGAGTAATTTGGCGAAGACTCATAGTGACCCTTTCTTCGCCGGCACTTGCACTGCACTCCCTCGATAGATCACGCGGTATGGGTCCCCGCATACGCGGGGACGACACTGAGTGTGTGGTTCGCGCAAGTGCCCATAAACAAAAAGGGCGGCCTCACGGCCGCCCTTTTGCAATCTCAAATTATGCGAGCCTACTCCGCCGCGAGCTTCACATCCGGCGCGGCGGCGCGCACCTCGGCGTCGACCTGGGCTTCGAACTTGGCAAAGTTCTTCTGGAACATGCCGACCAGGGCACGGGCGGTCTTGTCGAACTCGTCCTTGTCCTTCCACGTGTTGACCGGGTTGAGGATCTCGCTCGGCACGCCCGGCAGCGCGGTCGGGACCGCGAAGCCGAAATATCTGTCGGTGCGGAATTCGACGTTGCGCAAGCTTCCGTCGAGCGCGGCGGTGAGCAGCGCGCGCGTCACCTTGATCGGCATGCGCGAGCCGACGCCGTATTTGCCGCCGGTCCAGCCGGTGTTGACCAGCCAGCAGTCGACATTGTGCTGGGCGATGAGGTCGCGCAGCATGTTGCCGTAGACCGAGGGGTCGAGTGGCAGGAAGGGCGATCCGAAGCAGGTCGAGAATTCGGGCTGCGGCTCGTTGCCGAGGCCGCGCTCGGTGCCGGCGACCTTGGCGGTGTAGCCGGAGAGGAAGTGATACATCGCCTGCGCCGGCGACAGCTTTGCGATCGGAGGAAGCACGCCGAAGGCGTCGGCGGCGAGCATCACCACGTTCTTCGGCTGCGGCGCGCGGCCGGTGCGCGAGGCGTTCGGGATGAACTCGAGCGGGTACGCCGAACGCGTGTTCTCGGTCTTGGAGCCGTCGTCGAAATCGACCACGCGGGTGTCTTCGTCGAGCACGCAGTTCTCGAGCACCGCGCCGAAGCGGGTCGAGGCCGCATAGATCTCCGGCTCGGCCTCCTTCGAGAGCTTGATGCACTTGGCGTAGCAGCCGCCCTCGAAATTGAAGACGCCGTTCGGGCCCCAGCCGTGCTCGTCGTCGCCGATCAGCGTGCGGTTGGGATCGGCCGACAGCGTGGTCTTGCCGGTGCCCGACAGGCCGAAGAAGATCGCGGTGTCGCCCTTGGCGCCGACATTGGCCGAGCAGTGCATCGGCATCACGCCGCGCTCGGGCAGATAGTAGTTCAGCGTGGTGAAGACCGACTTCTTCATCTCGCCGGCATAATAAGACCCGCCGATCAGGACGATCTTGCGGGTGAAATCGATCGCGACCACGTTCTCCGAGCGAACGCCGTGGCGTTTAGGATCGGCGCGGAAGCTCGGCATGTCGATGATGGTAAGCTCCGGCACGAAGGTCGACAGCTCGATCGCCTCGGGGCGGATCAACAGCGTGCGGATGAACAGCGAGTGCCAGGCGAGCTCGGTGAAGACGCGCGTCTTGATCCGGTAGGCCGGATCGGCACCACCGTAGAGATCCTGTGCAAACAGCTTCTTGCCTTCGGCGTGCTTGAGGAAGTCCTGGTAAAGCGTTTCGAACTGCTCCGCGGTGATCGACTGGTTGCCGGCCCACCACATCTTCTTGTCGGTGGTGGCGTCACGGACCGTGAACTTGTCCTTCGGGCTGCGGCCGGTGAACTCGCCCGTGTCGGCGCAGAGCGCACCGTCAGCGGACAGCACCGCCTCGCCCGCCGCGAGCGAGTATTGATAGAGTTGCGGCGCACCGAGATTCCAGTGCACCTGCTTGAGATTCTTTAAGCCGAATTTGTCGGCGCCGAAGGCACCGTTGCGCACGCCCGTCTCTTGCACGAAAGAATCCTCCTAGAACCCGCGACACTCAGCGCGACCAAGTTTGGCGCCCGCGGTCATCTTGATCAATGGGCCGTTCGGCCTCGGCTGAACGACCTAATAATCATGAACGCTCGCCTTGCCAAGCTGATCCCGCAGGATTTGGTTTATTCAAGGACCGCGCCAAACGTCGCGCATGTCAGCTCTGAGCAGCCGCGGCAAAAAAGTACGGATGATCGCGCAACCAAATGCGCGTTTGCGCGTTACTCGGGGTTATTGCGATGCACAATCGCCGCAGCGCAATCTTACCTGACCTCACCTTCGCCGATCAGTGCGAACGGCCCCCACATCGCGGGATAGGCATTGCGCGGCGATGAGGCGTCGTCGAGATAGGCTAACATCGCACGGCGCAAGGCTTCGGCGCGACCGAGCCTTGGTTCGTTCTTGAGCAGCGCGAACGTCGATGTGGTCAGGCGGGTGGCAGCTTCCGAATCCACGGCCCAATGCGAAACCAGCAGCGCGCGGGCACCTGCGTAGAAGAACGAGCGCGCCAATCCCGACAGCGCCTCGGCGCCGGGCTTGTCGCCCGCGATGGTGTTGCAGGCCGACAGCACCACCCAATCGGCGTTGAGCTTGAGCTGGGCCACTTCGCTCGCGGTGAGAAGACCGTCGTCGAGCTCCGACGGCTGATCCGGAATGGAGAGTGCAAGCGAGGGCTCGCCCAGTCCCTTGACGTCGCCGGCAACGAGGCCGTGGGTGGCAAAGTAGATGATGCCGTATTGGGCAAGCGCTGCACGCTTCAGCGTCGTTTCGCTGGCATCGCGTCCGAGATGGATATCGGCCGCGGCGGCACCGACGTCCCTCGCCACCGCATTCAACTCGTCGGCGGTGTCGGGCAGCTGCGGCAGCGCCTGCGCCAGCCGCGCGCGATCGACGCCTGCGCCGCGCCAGAACTCGGCATAGGCCATCGTCGCAATGCTGCGCGCGGCGATCTTGCCGCTCGCGGCGCGCCGGTCGGCAGGACCTTCGGCTGCAGGATTGAACACGGGATCGCCGAAACCGGTCATCGGCTTGACGCCGTGGTCCCTGCGGGCAAAGGCGCGCAGCGATTTCAGGCTGATCACCGACGGCAGCACCGAGACGGCCTGACGCCGCAGCAGCCAGGCGGCATCGCGATAGCCTTCGGGCCTGTCCGGGATCGCCGCTTGCGGCTTCTCCGTGACCAGCAGATGAAACGGCAATGCGGTCAGCGCGGCCGACGGCACGACCAGCAGGTTGCGCTTGTCCTTCGTCAGCGCCTCGACCGGGCCGAGCAGCGCGGCATAGAGCTCGTTCGCGAGCGCAAGATCGAACAGTCCCGATTTGCCGGAGGCATCAAGCGCCTTGCCGACATCCAGCCCCCTGCGGAAGGCGGCCACCTTCTGCGCCAGCGCATCCGCTCCGAGAGAAACCTCCTTCCAGTCGACGCCCTCGCGCGTGATCGCGACGACATAGCTCTGACTGTCGACGACGGAATAGATCACCATCGCCTCGTCGGCCGAGAGCAGCGGCTGGATCTCCTTCACCGTCAGCGGCAGCGGGTTGGAGAGCGAGGCGTAGTCGGGAAACTCGACGGCAAGCGTCTTCTGCAATCCATTGCGCGCGCTCGCGATCGCCGCGATCCGCGCGCGGCTGCGCTGCTCGGCCGCGACGTCGCGCTGCGCGGGCGGCTTCGACACCGCGGCCACGATCGCCTTGTCGAGCGCGTCGGATTCGGCCACAAGATCCTGATCCTTGCGCACGAGCTCGGCGAGCCGGTCGCTGCCGGCGGCTAGCCGCACTGCGAGCTTGTTCACGGCGGAGGCGGCGGACGATTGCGTGCCGCGCTGGATCGCACCGAGTGCGTCATCGAGCGCCCTGCCGTTCGTCAGCAGCGATTGCTGCCGCGCAGCGAACAGGATCGGCAGCACCACGCGCAGCTGGGCACGATTGGCGGCGAGCGTCTTCTGCGCGAATGGCAGAGCGTCCGCGGTTCGTCCCGTCGCCTGTAGGAAATGTGCGAGATTGCCCGCAGAAGTCGCGACATCGGGATGATCCGGTCCGAGTGCACGCTCGCGGATCGCCAGGGCGCGACGATAAAGCGGCTCGGCCTCGGCATGGCGCTTCTGGTGCTGGTAGAGCCCGGCGAGATTGTTGAGCGAGCGCGCGACATCGGGGTGTTCCGGCCCCAGCACCTTTTCGCGGATCGCGAGCGAGCGCTTGATCGGAGCTTCGGCATCGGCGTCGCGATTGAGGTCGCGGTCGACCTGACCGATGTTGTTGAGGACGGTCGCGACCGCGGGATGCTCGGGCCCGGCTGCTTTCTGATAGATCGCGAGCGCACGCCGGAACAGCGGCTCGGCCTCGGCAAAGCGCTCCTGCTTCACATAAAGCGTGGCGAGATTGTTCAGAGCTCGGCCGACATCGGGATGCTCGCGCGACAGGCTCTTTTCGCTGACCGCGAGCGCGCGCTTGAACAGCGGCTCGGCTTCAGTGAAGCGGCCCTGCCGTTGATACAGCGCGGCGAGATTGTTCAGCTCGGGCGCGATCAAGCCGGTGTCGAGGCCGAGCGACTTCTCCATCAGCGCGATGGCGCGCTTGTAGACCGGCTCGGCCAGATCGTCGCGGCCCTGGCCGGCATGGACCTGGCCGAGATTGTTGAGCGCGGCGGACAGCTCGCGACCGTCGTTGGCCTTCTCCAGGCTCGCGACCATGGCCTGCGCCAGGGGCAACGCTTCGGTATATTTGCCGGCCTGATTGAGTGCGTTGATCCGCGCCCCCTGTGCGGCGAGATCGCCCTTCTGGGCGAGGGCCGGGGTGGCAAGCAACGTGATGATCGCGAGCGCCAGACCCGCGGCCGATGCCATACAATGACGCGTCATGACCCCTCTCGTTGCGAGCCCGAATACCATCACGGTCATGGGTCGCAGCGACGGGTCGCGGCGTTCAAGTCGTTGCGCTCTGGTCCATCTTCATGCGCGCTTCGCCGGCGAGGCGAACCAGCATCTTGCGCAGCGCCGTGCCGTCCGTGACCCGCTCCGGGAAGTCCAGCCGCAGTGTGGTCTGGCCGTCCTGCATGTCGAGGCCCTCAGGGTCGCAGCCGGTGCAGCGCCAGTCGCCCTCGGCGGCACCGAGGAGCTGCGTTGCGTAGAGGTTCATGGTGTCGCGATGGTCGGCATTCATGTGCTCGACGGCGCCCTCTTCCGCCGCCAGCAGGTCCTCGGCGCCGGTGAGATCCGTGAGAAACTGATCGGGCCTGAGGTCGACGATCCGGCCG
The DNA here is from genome assembly GCF_028128965.1 of Bradyrhizobium sp. CCBAU 25338. NCBI lineage: Bacteria > Pseudomonadati > Pseudomonadota > Alphaproteobacteria > Hyphomicrobiales > Nitrobacteraceae > Bradyrhizobium > Bradyrhizobium sp. CCBAU 25338. The sequence goes on along the minus strand of NZ_LFKY01000042.1, from coordinate 211,811 downwards.
AAGCCGGCGACCAGATGGGTCCCCGTGGGACGGATCCGGAAGAAGGAGAAATCCTTGAACGAAACAAAGCCCTCCGCCGATGGATGGGCACTGAGATACCGTCGCTGCAGCAGAGCCTTGTCGGCTTCGGCCTCCTCCGCCCGGCCGGAGAGCATGATCCGGGCGCCTTCCAGGGGATCGCCGGCCACGCGCTCGTCCAGCATCAGCGAGACCCGGCTGTCGGCGAGGATGTTCCTTGTGTGCACGGCCAGGCGCGAGATCAGCAGGATCGGCGAGCCATCGGGGTGGCTGGCGAGATTGACCAGGGAACAATAGGGATCGCCGCTGCCGGTCATCAGCGTCGCCAGGGCCCCCTGCCGGGACCGCCGCAGCAGCGATTTGGCGAGCTTTCCGGGGTCGAAATCGGGAGTCGGCTGCATCGGCTTTCTCTGGTCAGGTGGTTGCATGGAGGGCCTTCTTTCGGGTAAACGAGAGCCCGGTTATGGGTCGAGATGCGGCGAATCTGCCGTGTTTCGTGGAACTTGGTCACACTTCAGCCCAGCTTGCATTGCTCGGTGACAAGGTTCGAACGCCACTTCGGCACCCATGTATGTATGCGGCGCATCACTGGATTGCTCGCCGTTTCAAGCCACGACCCAAACGGAAAGCAGAAAGCAGAGGCTCATGCCCACAATCGCTTTGGTCGACGACGACCGCAACATTCTCACATCCGTCTCGATCGCGCTGGAAGCCGAAGGCTACCGCATCATGACTTACACCGACGGCGCCTCCGCGCTCGACGGTTTCCGCACCACCCAGCCCGATCTCGCCATCCTCGACATCAAGATGCCGCGCATGGACGGCATGGAGACGCTGCGCCGCCTGCGGCAGAAATCCGACCTGCCGGTGATCTTCCTCACCTCCAAGGACGAGGAGATCGACGAGCTGTTCGGCCTCAAGATGGGCGCCGACGACTTCATCCGCAAACCGTTCTCGCAGCGCCTGCTGGTCGAGCGCGTCAAGGCGGTGCTGCGCCGCTCGGCGCCGAAGGACCCGACCGTCGCGCCGAAGGAGAACGACGCCAAGGCGCTCGACCGCGGCCTGCTGCGCATGGACCCGGAGCGCCACACCTGCACCTGGAAGAACGAGCCGGTGACGCTGACCGTCACCGAATTCCTGATCCTGCAGGCGCTCGCGACCCGGCCCGGCGTGGTGAAGAGCCGCAACGCGCTGATGGACGCCGCCTACGACGACCAGGTCTATGTCGACGACCGCACCATCGACAGCCACATCAAGCGGCTGCGCAAGAAGTTCAAGGTGGTCGACAATGAGTTCGAGATGATCGAGACGCTCTACGGCGTCGGCTACCGTTTCAAGGAAGCCTGAGGCGGCGGGCGCCCTTCACGAAGATCGATGTCATCTCCGGTTCTCGTTCCATCGGGACCAGGATCGCTCTAGGATGCGGGGACCTTCGCACGAGCTGTCCTAACGCGGGCGTGAGCATTGCTTGACCGAACGCAGCCTGACTCAGACCAGAGCGCCGGGGATCTTGCATCCAACGGCGTTCCGGAGCACGTCACTGATGAAAAGCCGCAGGGCTGGCGACCGCTGAACTGGCTGAAGCGCGCCGGGCAGTTCTTCTTCGCGCTGTCCTTCTCGAGCCTGACCCGGCGCATCGTCTCGCTCAACCTCGCCGGCCTCGTCGCGCTGGTGGCGAGCATCCTGTACCTGTCGCAATTCCGCGCCGGGCTGATCGACGCGCGCGCGCAGAGCCTTTTGGTGCAGGCCGAGATCATCGCCGGCGCGATCGCGGCCTCCGCGACCGTGCAGACCAACGCCATCACCATCGACCCCGACCGGCTGCTCGACCTCAAGCCGGGCGAGACCTATGGCGGCTCGGACGAGTATTCGCCGCTGGACTTCCCGATCAATCCGGAGCGCGTGGCACCGGTGCTGCGCACGCTGATCTCGCCGACCAAGACGCGCGCCCGCATCTACGATCCGAACGGCAGCCTGCTGCTCGACAGCCGCAACTTGGAAAACGTGCTGCGCTTCGATCTGCCGCCTCCGGCCGAGAAGCCCGGTTTCGTCGAGCGCGGCATGGTCGCGGTGCGCACCTGGCTGAACCGCGGCGACCTGCCGCTCTATCGCGAGCTCGGGCCCGAGAACGGCAATGGCTATGCGGAGGTGGGCGACGCGCTGCAGGGCCAGAAACGCTCGATGGTGCGGGTCAATGCGCGCGGCGAAGTGATCGTGTCGGTCGCTGTCCCGGTGCTGCGCTCGCGCGCGATCCACGGTGCGCTGATGCTGTCGACGCAAGGCGACGACATCGACCAGATGGTCACCGCCGAGCGCCTCGCCATCCTGAAGGTCGGCGGCGTCGCCGCCGCCGTCATGATCATGCTGTCGCTGCTGCTCGCGAGCACGATCGCCGGGCCCGTGCGCCGGCTCGCCGACAGCGCCGAGCGCGTCCGCCGCCGCATCAAGGCCCGCATCGAAATTCCCGACTTCACGCGCCGCCGCGACGAGATCGGCCATCTCTCCGGCGCGCTGCGCGACATGACCAGCGCGCTCTACAGCCGCATCGAGGCGATCGAGATGTTCGCCGCCGACGTCGCCCATGAATTGAAGAACCCGCTGACTTCGCTGCGCTCGGCGGTCGAGACGCTGCCGCTGGCGCGCAACGAGACCAGCCGCGCGCGCCTGCTCGAGGTGATCGAGCACGACGTCAAGCGGCTGGACCGGCTGATCTCCGACATCTCCGACGCCAGCCGCCTCGACGCCGAATTGCAGCGCCAGGATGCGATCCCGGTCGACCTGCGGCGCCTGCTGACGACGCTCGTATCGGTCGCCAATGAAACCAAGCTCGGCCACGACGTCGCGGTCGAGATGCGCTTCGAGGGCCGCAGCCCGACCGATACCTTCGCCGTGAGCGGCCACGATTCACGGCTCGGGCAGGTGGTCTCAAACCTGCTCTCCAACGCGCAGTCGTTCTCGGAAGCCGGCAGCAAGGTGCGCCTCACCTGCCGCCGCGTCCGCGGCGAGATCGAGATCGTGGTCGACGACGACGGCCCCGGCATTCGCGACGACGCGCTGGAGCGCATCTTCGAGCGCTTCTACACCGACCGTCCGCATCAGGGTTTCGGCCAGAACTCCGGCCTCGGCCTGTCGATCTCCAAGCAGATCATCGACGCCCATGGCGGACGCATCTGGGCGGAGAACCGTCCTGGCCCGCTGGATGCCGAAGGGGCTCCGACGGTTGCCGGCGCGCGCTTCGTGGTCAGGCTGCCGGCCCTATGAGCGAATGCGGGCCCAGCGTTCACGCCTCCGCCGTCAAGGTCGGATCTCTGGCGGTGCTGATCCGCGGACCCTCGGGCTCCGGCAAGTCGCGCCTTGCCTTTGATTTGATCATGGCGGGACGCTCGGGCGTGGTCGAAAGGGCCGTTCTGGTCGGCGATGACCGTGTCCATCTGGCGACAGTCGGCCATGAAATTGAGGTGCGGCCCGCGCCGGTCTTGGCTGGCCTGATCGAGATCCGGGGCTTGGGAATCCGTCGCTGCGACTTCGTGGAGCATGCGACTGTCGGTCTCGTGGTCGATCTGGACGCGGCGGACGCGGAGCGCCTGCCTGCGGCGGAATCGTTGAAAACCAGCATTTCTGGTGTCGAAATACCGCGAGTCCCGGTCGGCCGCGACCATTCGCCCCTCCTCCTGGTTGTTGCGGCCTTGACCACTACCAAGAGTTCATCTTCCGTTAACCCTACCGGCGATTGTTCGAAGGGAAATTGTAACCATATGAACCCCAGTATCGCGACCGAATAGACCGGCGCAGCTCCCATTATCCATCCGTCTATATTCAGGGAGATACGCAACATCCCCTCTTGCGCGGGGGCTCTGGATGGTCAAAGTGGCGCGTTCGTGCGGTGCACCAAAAGCGCCCGCGAGGAGTTTTCCGATGATTGGTCTAGTACTTGTGACCCACGGGCGCCTTGCCGACGAATTCAAGGCAGCGCTTGAGCATGTCATGGGTCCACAAAAGCAAATCGAAGCGATCACGATCGGTGCCGAAGACGATTCCGATCTCTGCCGAAGCGACATCATCGAGGCGGTCAATCGCGTCGATTCCGGCGACGGCGTTGCGATCCTCACCGACATGTTCGGCGGCACGCCATCCAACCTTGCAATATCCTGCATGAGCCGGCCCAAGGTCGAGGTGCTCGCAGGGATCAACCTTCCCATGCTGGTGAAGCTCGCCAAGGTGCGCGAGGAGCGTTCGCTGCCTGACGCGATCGCGATGGCTCAGGAAGCGGGCCGCAAATACGTCACCATCGCCAGCCGCGTGCTCGCCGGCAAATGAGCGGGGAGGCGTCACAAGCGGGGACAGGCGTGCCCGCGGGCGCGATCTCCAAGGATCTCCTGATCATCAACAAGCGCGGCCTGCACGCCCGCGCCTCCGCGAAATTCGTCCAGGCGGTCGAGCGCTTCGACGCGCAGGTGTGGGTGACGCGCGGCGGCGAGACCGTCGGCGGCACCTCGATCATGGGCCTGATGATGCTCGCCGCCGGTCCCGGCACGACGATCACGGTATCCGCCGCCGGCACGGATGCCGAAGCCGCGCTCGCGGCGATCACCGAGCTCGTCGAGAGCAAGTTCAACGAGGAAGGGATCTGAGCCACGCGCTCGGTCCGTAGGGTGGGCAAAAGCGAAGCGTGCCCACCACTTCCATCGCGATTACCGAGAGATGGTGGGCGCGGCGCTTCGCGCCTTTGCCCACCCTACGAGACCGACAACGCCGCGGTCACTTCGCTGGCGCTGCGATATAGATGTTCCAGGTCACCGACGGGCCCGCCCTCCCGTGGGTGAAGCGGCGCGTCGTCATCACGATGCGCTCGGCGTTCGGCGCGGTCTCGGACATCCATTTCTCGAACTTGGGCAGGCGTTCGTCGGTCGCATCGAACACGCCGATGAAGCCGTATCTCTTGATGTCGTCGAGCGAGGTCAGCCCGGAAGCCCAGGCTTCGTTGGGCGTGAACGGGCTGGGGTGATCGGGGCTGTAGAACACCATCGGCTGAATCGTTTCCATCGTTCCCGCGACGACGGCCCAGCGCGAAGCGAAGCGCGCGTGCCAGGCCTGGGTCAGCTCGCGCGCCAGCTCCGAGCGCGCGCCATAGGTCGCGGTGTTGCCGGCATTGGCCGCCATCTCGCGCGCGGCGATCCAGGGCGAAGCGGCGAGCGTCGCAGCGCTGAGCACGAGCCAGATCGCGGCGATGTTGAACAGCACGGCGCCCTGCACCCGCAACGCAGGAATCGCGACCAGCGCGAGCGGGACCAGGAAGAACAGCGAGATGCCCCAATCGGTCTTCATGTAGATGCTGAAGACCAGGGCGCCGAGCGGCGGGCCGAAGGCGACGATGATCTGGATCATCCAGACGTTCAGCGCCTGCGAAAGATTGACGCCGGAATTGCCGCCGCGCGCCCAGGCGCGTGTGACGATGCGCGCGGGGGCGCGCAGCAGCAACCTGACCCAGGGCGGCACCAGCGCCATGGCCAGCGCCGCGAGCGCCACCGGCAATGCCAGTAGCCCGAGATTATGCAGCACGTAGCCGGCGACGAGCTGATGCACCTGACCGCTGTCCTCGAGGCTGTAGGTGTCGCCGGCATAGGTCAGCGGCACGAAATGCGCGTCCGCCAGCCAGACGATGTGCGGGATCATCGCCGCGACCATGGTCACGATCGCCACCCACGGCGCGGGCGACGACAGGAATCGCAACCGGTCGGGATGGATCAGCGCGGCGAGGCCGATGGCGCCGATCATGGTCAGCACCCAATATTTGGTCATCAGCGCCAGCGCGCCGGCAAGGCCGAGCAAGATTCCGGATTGCCAGGTCCGCTTCTCGAATGAGTTGAGATAAGCGAGCACCAGGAGCGGCAGCGTGACGAGCTGGAGCAGGTCCGGGTTGTACTTGAAGCCCTTGAAATTGAAGATCGGGTAGAGTGCGATCATCACCACGACGAGGAACGCGCGTCGCGCATCGACCACACGCAAGGCAACCAGCCAGCAGATCACCATGCCGACGCTCACCGTCGCCATCGCGAGCGCATAGGTCGCCCAGTCCGCCGCCGGGAACGCCTTGAACCAGAGGCCGGCCACCCAGCCCGACAGCGGCGGGTGCTTGCCATAACCCCAGAGGAATTTCTGGCCCCAGCCATAGGCTTCTGCGACGTCCATGTGAACGTCCTGCGCCGCCTTGAGATTGATCAGGATGAAGGTCCAGAGCACCGCATGCAGGATGGCGAGCTGGATCACCAGCCACAGGCGCGCCTCGGGACGGACCGCGCAGGCAACCAGCCAGGCCCGGAAGCGGTTGTAACTCAAGCGGGTCTTCGCCCGCGCTCTGGCGGATGGGATCGAAGTGGTGGACATGGGCCGTGCGTAGCGCGTTTTGGCCTGCCGTGGAATCAGCTTGGCGTGAAGAAAGGCCCTGAAAATACAGCAATATGGTTGCCGCACGGGGATGTGAGTGGTATCCCGCGCCCATGACGACCGTCCCCATTTCCAACATCCGCAATTTCTCCATCGTCGCCCATATCGACCATGGCAAATCGACGCTGGCCGACCGCCTGATCCAGATGACCGGCGGCCTTTCCGACCGCGAGATGGCGGGCAAGGAGCAGGTGCTCGATTCCATGGACATCGAGCGCGAGCGCGGCATCACCATCAAGGCGCAGACGGTGCGCCTCCAGTACCGCGCCAAGGACGGCAAGGATTACATCTTCAACCTGATGGACACGCCCGGCCATGTCGACTTCGCCTACGAAGTCTCGCGGTCGCTGGCGGCGTGCGAAGGTTCCCTCCTGGTGGTCGACGCCAGCCAGGGCGTCGAGGCGCAGACGCTCGCCAACGTCTACCAGGCGCTCGACAACAATCACGAGATCGTTCCGGTCCTGAACAAGGTCGACCTGCCCGCCGCCGAGCCCGAGAAGGTCAAGCAGCAGATCGAGGACGTCATCGGCATCGACGCTTCGGATGCGGTGATGATCTCTGCCAAGACCGGCCTCGGCGTCCCCGACGTGCTGGAGGCCATCGTCACGCGCCTGCCGCCGCCGAAGGGCGATCGCGACGCCACGCTGAAGGCGCTGCTGGTCGACAGCTGGTACGACGTCTATCTCGGCGTCGTCGTCTTGGTGCGCATCGTCGACGGCACCATGAAGAAGGGCCAGCGCGTGCGCATGATGGGCACGGGCGCGGCCTACGACGTCGAGCGCGTCGGCTTCTTCACGCCGAAGATGACGCAGGTCGACGAGCTCGGCCCCGGCGAGATCGGCTTCATCACCGCCGCGATCAAGGAAGTCGCCGACACTCGCGTCGGCGACACCATCACCGACGACAGGAAGCCGGTCACGGAGATGCTGCCGGGCTTCAAGCCCGCGATCCCCGTGGTGTTCTGCGGCCTGTTCCCGGTCGACGCCGACGACTTCGAAACGCTGCGCGCCGCGATGGGCAAGCTGCGCCTCAACGACGCCAGCTTCTCCTTCGAGATGGAGACATCGGCCGCGCTCGGCTTCGGCTTCCGCTGCGGCTTTCTCGGCCTGTTGCACCTCGAGATCATCCAGGAGCGGCTGTCGCGCGAGTTCGACCTGAACCTGATCGCGACCGCGCCGAGCGTCATCTACAAGATGAAGCTCACCGACGGCAGCGAACTCGAGATCCACAATCCCGTCGACATGCCCGACGTGGTCAAGATCGCCGAGATCCAGGAGCCCTGGATCGAGGCGACGATCCTGACGCCCGACGAATATCTCGGCAGCGTGCTGAAGCTGTGCCAGGACCGCCGCGGCGCGCAGAAGGAGCTGACCTATGTCGGCTCCCGCGCCATGGTGAAATACGACCTGCCGCTCAACGAGGTCGTGTTCGACTTCTACGACCGGCTGAAGTCGGTCTCCAAGGGCTACGCCTCGTTCGACTATCACCTGACCGACTACAAGCCGGCCGATCTCGTCAAGATGCAGATCCTGGTCAATGGCGAGCCGGTCGACGCGCTCTCGATGCTGGTCCACCGCACCCGTGCCGAGGGGCGCGGCCGCGCCATGGTCGAGAAGATGAAGGAGCTGATCCCGCCGCACATGTTCCAGATCCCGATCCAGGCGGCGATCGGCGGCAAGGTGATCGCCCGCGAGACGGTGCGCGCGCTGCGCAAGGACGTCACCGCAAAATGCTATGGCGGCGACATCACGCGCAAGCGCAAGCTTCTGGAGAAGCAGAAGGAAGGCAAGAAGAAGATGCGGCAGTTCGGCAAGGTCGACATCCCGCAGGAAGCCTTCATCGCCGCGCTGAAGGTGGATAGCTGAAGGTGCCGTCGCCCGCTTCCCTCTGCCCGCGCGAGCCCCGCCTCAAACAAAAAATGCGAAAACAACCCCATGCACAGTAGCAAGGGGCTTATAAGAATTGCATTTTTTGTTTTTACGAAATTGCACTTGAAGCGTCGGGCAAAACACCGGCATAATGGCATCATCGCAGCTGAAGCGACCGGCGGGCTAGGAAGCCACGCGGCAGTCAGTTTCCAACCTTTCTGAATTGGACGAGGCTGAACGAGCCAATATTGCTGGTTCCGGCGAAGGCGAAGCCGGCCAGGACGCCGAGCCTGCGGTACTCGGCTTCCGTCCGCTCGCGGCCGCCAGGTCCCCTCAGCATATTAAGATCGCTCATGGCGCAGGAGCGATCCTGGGGCTCGGTCGTGGCAAGCTCCGGCATGATCCGCTCGATCACGATCAACGTTCCGGTGGCCGGCAGTGCGTCCCGGCAGTTCCGCAGAATGACCTCGCAACGATCATCTTTCCAATTGTGCAGGATGCTCTTCATCAGGATCGTGTCGGCACCGCCCGGGACCTTCTCGAAGAAACTACCGGCGACGAACCGGCAGCGATCGGCAATGCCAAGCCGATCAAAACGCGCCTGCGCTCCTGCCTCGCAGCGCGCCAGGTCGAAGGCGATGCCCTCAAGATGCGGGTTGTGCTGGAGCAGGCCGCCGATCAATTCGCCGGTGCCGCCGCCGACATCCATGACAACGCGCGCACCTACGAAGTCATGGGCCACAACGATCCTTGGAACGATGCTCCGCGTCAGGCTGACCATCGCAGCGTTGAACCGGCGGGTGAACTCCGGCGCATTGCTTGTGGCGGCATAGCGATCGTCGCCATCGCCGCGCAACTCGCCCGCGCTCTTCCCGGAACGAACCGACTCGACCAGTCCGCTCCAGGCTTGCACGAGCATCTCGCCCTCGAAGAGAACCCAATCCTTGAAGGACGGGTCGGCGGTCTCGTCAAGCTGCCGGCCGAGGTCGGTCATGGCAAACCGATCCCGGTCGGCCTGCCTGCACAGGCCAATTGTCGTCAGGCCGACGAGCAGCCTGCGGAGCGCATTTTCGTCGGCGGACACCAGCCGGGCGAGTTCGGCCACCGATTTCGCCTCATCGCCGATGGCCTCGGCGAGATTGAGCTTGGCCGCGGCATAGATCACCGCGGTGATGCGATGCGACTGCACGAGATCATGTACGGATGCCGGCCCGCTCATGTGTTGCCTCCTGTCAATGCCGGGTTCAATCGGTCGGGACGAACCCCGTTGCCTCCACGATCGCCTTCCGGTCGGATTCGGATGCGATCAGCCTGGCGAAGTCTTCCATGGCGATCGCGTCGGGCTCGACGGCCAGCTTTGCCATGCCGGCCTTGACTTCGTCGGTGCGCAAGGCCGCCTGGATCGCGGCGTTGAGCTTATCGACGATCGGCGCCGGTGTCTTGGCCGAAACGAAAAACGCAAACCATGTGAGGTCCTCGAGCGACGGATATCCGGCCTCCCGCACCGTTGGCGCCGCCGGAACAAACGGGCAGCGGCGCGGCCCGATGGTGACCAGCGCGCGGAGATCACCGGACTGGACGAGCCCGAGCGAGCTGCCGATCGGCATGACGCTCGCAGCAATCACGCCCTTGACCAGATCCTGAATCGCGCCACCGCCCTGATAAGGGCGCGTGAAGAAAATCGAAGCTGGCGGTACGGCCCAGCATCGCACCGAGAAAATGCAAGGTGGTACCGGCGCCCGGCGTGCCAAAGGTGGCGTGCTTCGGATTGACGCGGCACCAGGCCACGAAATCCGCCAGCGTCGTGACGTCGGCCGGCACCTTGGGACCGACCGTCAGCAAGGTCGGAGTCGAGGCGACGGTCGACACTGGCGTGAAATCCCGCGGCTGGTATCTCAGCGTCTTGTAGGCTTCTCTGCGTCGCACACTTGCACCTCCGTCAGTATGAAGAAGCCCTCCAACAGTGCAGCCGCTCCCTCAATATGACCGGCACGGATTTTCAGGCTTACATGAGTCTGATCTCGGCTTGCGGGTGGACGTGGCAAACGGAACGGACACGCGGAGGTAACGTAACCGCGGCACAGGACACATCCTAACCAGGCGCGCCGACGCCAGATCATTGCAGTTGCAAGATAGCAAGCTCTGTGCCCGCGTATTGCGAGCAACCTTGCCCTCCGCCTGCGGATAGGCCACCATCCCCGCGCGCACCACCAACAAAACCAAAAGCGCGAGGAAACGAATGAGCAAGCCGTCAGGCTTCGATTATGGCTGGGTCGTTGTCGCCGCGGGTGCGCTGATGACCTGTGTCGGGTTCGGCACGATGCTGTCGCTGGCGGTGTTCCTGCAGCCGATCTCGGAAGCGATGGGCTGGTCGCGCGCCGGCGTGTCTGCAGCGGCGACGCTGGATTTTCTCTGCATGGGCCTGGCCGCTTTCCTCTGGGGCACGCTGTCGGACCGCTTCGGCACCCGCATCGTGGTGCTCTCGGGAAGCCTGCTGCTGGGGCTCGGTCTCGTGACGGCGAGCCAGGCGGCAACCCTGTGGCAATTCCAGCTTTGCTTCGGCGTGCTGATCGGCATTGCCGCCGGCAGCTTCTATGCACCGATGATGGCGCTCGCGAGCGCCTGGATCGAGAAGAACCGCAGCCTTGCGGTGGCGCTGGTCTCCGCCGGCATGGGCGTGTCGCCGGTGACGATCGCGCCGGCCGCGAGCTGGCTGATCACGGCCTATGACTGGCGCACCGCGATGCTGGTGATCGGCATCACCGCCTGGGCGCTCTTGATCCCCGCCTGCTTCCTGGTGCGTCCGGCACCGCTCGCTGCCGGTCCCGCAACGACGGACGCTGTGCCTGATGTCGAGCTGACCGCGGCGCAGGCGCTGCGCACGCCGCAGTTCATCGCGCTTGCCGCGGCGCATTTCGCCTGTTGCGCCGCGCATTCCGGCCCGATCTTCCACATGGTGTCCTATGCGATGGTCTGCGGCATCGCCCCGCTCACGGCGGTGACGGTCTATAGCGTCGCCGGCGTGTCAGGCCTCGGCGGCCGCCTGCTGCTGGGCGCGCTGGCCGATCGCGTCGGCGCAAAGCCCGTGCTGGTCGGCGGCCTGTTGGTGCAGGCGATGTGCATCGCGACCTATCTGGCGGTGGCGCAGCTCGGCGAATTCTACGCCCTCTCGGTCGTGTTCGGCCTCGCCTATGGCGGGGTGATGCCGCTCTATGCGGTGCTCGTCCGCGAATTCTTCGGCGCGCGCATCATGGGCACGGTGTTCGGCGCGGTATCGGCCTTCGCCAGCCTCGGGATGGCGCTCGGTCCCTGGGCCGGCGGGCTCGTGTTCGACAATTTCCAGCGCTACACATGGTTGCACGCCGGCTCGTTCGCGATCGGGCTCGCCGCCGTCGCGGTGGCGCTGAACTTCCCGACCAGGCGCCGGCCATCGCTCGATCTCGGCCGCATCGCGGCCTGACATCGGAACAAGGCGCCTGCGCATTTCGTGTTCGAAACTACAACGGCCTGAGATTGGGAAACATGCCGCGATCGATTGCGGCGAGCAATATCGCCATCGCGCTCATCAGGCCCAGGCCCAGGAGAGTGACCAGCGTCTGCCATGCCAGGCTGTTCCAGCCCAGGCTGAGCAGTGCATGAGCTGCAAAGGACAGCAGAACACTGGCGCAATAGATCGCGAGCGAATACTCGCCGCATCGTATCAGCGGCAGCAATGCTCTGGCTTTCAAGATGCTGGCATTGCTTGGAAGAAGGCGCCAACAGAGCAGTGCGAGCGCAGCAAAATGCAACAATCGCAGGATGTCGAGATTGGTCTTGTCGACCGGATAGATCAAACGCGACAACCACTCCGGCACATAGGCTTCGATCGCGTGGATCTGCCAGCCCAGGGTGATCACGAACGAGAACAGCACGTAGCCCGCCGCCAGAACGGCAAGAGCCCGGGAATTGAGAACGGCAAGCTGCCAATCGCCGCGGTTTGCTCCCCACCAGATGCCGATCACGAACAGCAGCTGCCAGTTCAGCGGATTGAAATAGAGTTGCCCCCTTGGATAGGCCGGGATGTACCAGTCGAACTGATGGGCGAGAACATAGAGAGCGACGGATCCGGCCAGGGCCAGCGGCCAAGCGCGTATCGTCAGCGGCACGATGAGAATGAGCGCGAAGTGGAGTATGACCATCAAGAGCAGAGGGTCCAGATTGACCGGGGAATAGCGCAGCAGTGCCACCTGAAGCAGTGTCTCTGCGGGCTCCTGCAGCAGGATGGCCAGATTGGCGTGATCGAACATGCCGGGCTGCCATGCCGCGATGTACGCCACCTCCGCCAGCAACAGGACGACCGTCATGATTTGCGCGACATAGATCTCGAACGAACGCCGCAACATGCGCAAGCTCGCGGCCGCAAAGCCGGACTGACGCAAGAGGTCGCCGTAGACGATACCGGACGCAAGGCCCGACAGGAATACGAGAATCTCTGCCGCATCGCTGAAGCCGAAATTCTTGGGCGTGAGCCGGTTCAGATAGCTTTCCGGGATGTGATTGATATAGATCCACCACAGGGAAAGGCCCCGAAAGAAATCGATCCGAAGATCGCGCTTCGCCAGGGGTGGCGGTATGGTCGCAGTCCACTTCACTCCAGCGCACTGCCTCTCTTGATCAGAACGTCTCGCCACGGCGAGCGCTTACCGGGCCAGCGCGGTGATGTCGTGGACGCCGGCTCATCACTTCAATCAACCGCTGACGGTACATTGCCACGCCGCTACGGTCCAGAAAGCACACCGCACTTGCCAGCATTGTCGAGACATGGCGAGGATGCGAGTGAGGCCCTCATTTTCCGCCCTGCATCGGCATGGCGCCCATCCGGCCACCCTGCATCATCGGCATCATGCCCATGTTGGGCGCGAGCAATTCGTCGGCGGTCTTTTTCTGCTCGTCGGAGAGGGTGCCGACGAGGTTGGTCAGCGCCGATTTCATCGCACGGGTGGCCTCCAGCCGCGCCGACAGCCATTTTTCCTGCCAGGTCACGCGATCCAGCAAGGTCTCTGACCCGGAGCCGGCCATCGACCCGCGGAGCTCTCCGAGAGCCTTGGCATTCGCACGCAACGCTTCGGCGAACGCGTTCCAGGCCGGCGCCTGAGCATCGGTGATCTTGAGCTCGGTGCGCAGAAAGGCAATCCGGCCTTCCACGCGATCGACGGTCTCCATCCCGCTCATGCAGTCACCGCCGGACTGACGCATCATGCCCATCATCCGCATCATGTCGGACATCGGCATGTTGCCGCCCATCATGTTCATCATGCCGCCGCCCATCCTGCCCTGAGATGGGGCGGTGCCGCGCGGCGCCTCCGGCGGCGTCGCCGGACCGGCTGCAGGCGCGTCCTTCTGATCCGGATGATGGGCCTGGTGGTCGGCAGGCGATTGCGCGAGTGAGGAATTGCCGAGGAGGGGGAGCAGCAGGGCTGCCGCAAGCATCTGATGTCGCATCGTGGACCTCCCGAGGTTCCGCCTTTGTTGCAATTGTGGGCTCGCCCGCCGAGTTCGACTTGACCCAAGTCAACAGAACCGCCGCGGCAGGCCATGACGCGCTCGTTCCGCCCGACGGCGTCGCCTTGATCCCATCAGCCAAATGGACCACCATCGCGCCTCTACTGCTCACGGCAGGGGCGAGACGACGCGAATGTCCGAGCTTTCCGGATTTGGCCTGGTCGAGCGGGCGCGAGCCATCGCCCCCTTGATCGCACGCGAGGCCGACGAGATCGAGCGGACGCGGCGGCTGACGCCGGGCGTCGTTTCTGCACTGACCGAGAACGGGCTCTACCGGGCACTGTTGCCGCAGAGCCTCGGCGGCGCGCAAGCCGCGCCGGAGGCCTTCATGCAGATGCTGGAGGAAATCGCCAGGGCGGATGCTTCGACGGCCTGGTGCCTCGGCCAGTGCGGCGTCTGCGCGATGATCGCGGCCTGGCTCGACCACGACACCGCGCAGGAAATATTCAGCACGCCGCCCGGCATCCTCGCCTGGGGCGCGATCGCGCATGAGGCGCGCATCGTCGAGGGCGGCTATCGCGTCACCGCGCGCTGGGACTTCGCCTCAGGCTCGCGGCAGGCGAGCTGGCTGGGCGCGCATGTCCGCATCGTCGGGGCTGACGGCGTGCCGCGCAAGAATGCCGATGGATCGCCGGAGGTACGCACCATCCTGTTTCCGGTTGCGCGCGCGACCTTGCACGACGTCTGGCAGGCGATCGGGCTCGCCGGCACCGGCACGGATTCTTACGAGGTCAACGACCTCTTCATCCCCGAGCGCTTCACGGCGTTTCGCGACGTGCCGTCGGCGCTGCGCGAGCCGAGCCCGCTCTACAGGATCGGCACCGGCTCGACCTTCAGCCTCGGCTTTGCCGCGGTGTCGCTCGGCGTCGCGCGCGCCACGCTGGATGCGGCGATCGCGCTGGCACGGGCAAAGCACCAATCGCTGGCGGTTAGCGCCATGCGCGACTCCGGAGCGGTCCAGGGGCTGATCGGCCGCACCGAGGGTGATTTGCGCGCCGCCCGCGCCTATCTCTATGCGGCTGCGAACGCGATGTGGCGCGATCTGTCTGCGACCGGCGAATTCAGCGCGGCGCATCGGAACGCGGTCCGCCTCGCCGCGACCTGGACCATCCATCAATCCGCACGCGTGGTCGACGCCGCCTATCACATGGCCGGCGCGACCGCGGTGTTCCGCAGCAATCCGTTCGAGCGACGGTTCCGCGACATGCACGCCATCGCGCAGCAGATCCAGGCGCGGGATAGCCACTACGAGGATGTCGGGAAGGCGATCTTGGCGGAACGCTGATGGCAGCCGCAACGCCGGTCTGCTCCCTCCCCCGCTTGGGGAGAGGGTTTATCCGCAACGAGGCAATCCCCCAGAGGAAAGAACCCTCACCCGCGCCACCGGCGCGACCTCTCCCGCAAGCGGGAGAGGTTAACCGAGAGAGCGGCGCGTCCCTTACGCACCAAAGGTACGAGAGATCACGCCACCAGCGCAGCGTCCTCGTCATCGGCGGCATCAATCCCGCGCTGTGCGGCAAGCAGGCCGATGATCTCCGCATTCGGCCGGGCCTTGCTGAACAGAAAGCCCTGGCCCTCGTGGCAGCCTTCGGCGCGAAGACAGCTCAGCTCGGCTTCGGTCTCGACACCTTCGGCGGTGATGGTGACGCCGAGACCCTTGCCGAGGCTGACGATGGAGCGGATGATCGCCTGCGCCTCGCGGTTGGCGCCGAGATCGCGCACGAAGGACTGGTCGATCTTGATCTTGTCGAAGGGGAAGCTGCGCAGATAGCTGAGGCTGGAATAGCCAGTGCCGAAATCGTCCATGGAGATGCGCACGCCGAGCGCGCGCAGCGCGTGCAGCGTCGCCAGCACCTGCGCGCTCTTCTCCAGGAGCAGCGTCTCGGTGATCTCGAGCTCGAGCCGCCGCGGCGGCAGGCCGGAATGTTTCAGCGCGTCCGTCACCACTGAGAGCAGATTGCCGCTGCGGAACTGGAGCGGCGACAGGTTGACGGCGACGCGAACGTCGTCGGGCCAGGCCGCGGCATCCAGGCAGGCGCGGCGCAGCATCTGCCCGCCGAGCGGATTGATCAGGCCGGTGTCCTCGGCGACCGGAATGAACTCGGCCGGCGAGACCATGCCCCGCTCGGCATGCGGCCAGCGCACCAGCGCCTCGAAGCCGGTGATGCGGCCGCTCTGGAGATCGATCAGCGGCTGGTAATAGGGACGGAGCACGTCGTTCTGGATCGCGTCGCGCAGCTCGACCTCGATCTTGCGGCGGCTCTGCGCCTTCGCATCGAGCGCGGCCTCGAAGAAGGCGAAGGTGCCGCGCGCGTCGAGCTTGGCGCGCGACAGCGCCATGTCGGCGCTCTTGAGCAGCTTCTCGGAATCGTCGCCGTCGCCGGGCGACATGGCGATGCCGATCGAGGCGCCGATCACCACGGAATGGCCGTCGAGCAGATAGGGATCGGCGATGGCTTCCAGGAGGCGCTTGGCCAGCATCACCGCGTCCTCGGGACGGGTCAGTCCGCCTTGCACGATCGCGAACTCGTCGGAATTGAGCCGCGCCAGCGCGTCCTCCTCGCGCAGGGTCGAGCGCAACCGCTTGGCGACACCGCGCAGGAGCTTGTCGCCGACCGCATGCCCCAGCGTATCGTTGACCGCCTTGAAATTGTCGAGCCCCAGCATCAGGAGCGCGACCTTCTCGGCGCTGCGCCGCGTGTGCAGCAGCATTTCGTCCATCTGCTGCCGCAGCAGGCTGCGATTGGGCAGGCCGGTCAGCCCGTCATGCTGGGCCATGAAGGCGAGCCGCGCCTCGGCGCGCTTGCGCTCGGTGATGTCCATCAGCGCGAGCAGCACCGCGGGCCGTTCGGCATAGGTCAGTTCGCGGGAGTAGATCGCAAGGTCGATCAGCGTCCCATCGGCCTTGACATGTTTCCAGGTGCGGCCGGCCTGTTCCTCGCCGGAGCGCTCGGCGGTCCAGGGCGGCTCGCTGTCGAAGGCCTGCAGGGAGCGGATCTTCAGCCTCTCGAACTCGGCCCGGCTGTAGCCGTAATGCGCCACCGCGGCGTCGTTGACGCCGATGATGCGCTCGTCATCCAGCGCGCAGACGATCATGGGCACGGGATTGCCGTCGAACAGCAGGCGGAACGAAGCCTCGCGCTGCTTCAACTCGGTGATGTCGACGCGCAGACCGACGACCCCGCCGTCGTCGGTCAGGCGCTCGTCGATCAGGATGACGCGACCATCCGACAGCTTCTGCTCGTGGCGCGCACCGGGCTGATAGAGCTTTTGCAGACGTTCGGCGATCCATTCGTCCTCATGACCGATGGCCTCGGGATAGTCGCCGCGCGCGACGCCGATGCGCAGCGTGTCTTCGAGGCGCGCGCCTTCCTCGAACAGATCGGCGGTCTTGCTGTAGATCTCGGCGTATTTCTTGTTCCAGAGGACGTAACGGCCTTCGGCATCCAGGAACACGATGCCCTGCGGCAGGATATCGATGGCCTGGCGCAGGCGTTCATGGGATTTGCGCGCTTCCGCAATCGCCGCTTCCGCCTCGGCACGGCTGCGCAGGACTTCGTCGCGCTCGGCAAGGTCTCGCGGCGCGCACGCGAAACGCGGCTTGCGCGCCTTTCTGCCGGCGCGGGCAAGCACGTTTTGCTTTCGCTTTTTCGTTTTTCGAGACCCCAAACTCAACTTCACTCGTCCCAGTCGCGCGCCCGGTGGCCGCAAGTCTTGAGGCAAGTGTCTGAAAAAAAAGTAATCTTGCCCGGCCGCGGTCCGCGCGAAGCGGACCTTGCTGCCTGTTTGCGCGGCGCGGCCGCGGCGGCAAGCGCCTTCGAACTGAGTCCGGCACCGCAATCAAAGGGCGATCTGGCGCAAAACTGCGCGTGCACCTGAATCAGTTCCGAAATCGCACGCGATTGCATGCGAGCCGCCGGCTTTTCCTCCGTCCACGCACGAATTTTGGTCAATGCGGGATACGGTTATTGCGGCGTTAAAAAGCGGCAATTTGAGACGCGAATTTGGGTCCGTGCGCCGCGACGTTGCGGCCAGCTCAAAGCCTCGTCCTTAACCCTGGTGCCGCATTGGGCTATAAGGACGTCAGCATGAGTCGCCGCTGCAGCACCCTCCTCCTGCTCTCGCTTGCTCTCCTGGCTGCCGGCGGCGTGCTGGCCCAGGACAAGGGCAGCATCACCCCGAAGCCGCTGCCGCCGCTCGCCAATCCGAACGACCCCGATCTCCCCGCCAAGGAGCTGTTCGCGCGAAAGCTGCTGCCGTCGAAGGGGCCGGCCCATGTCATCGGCTCCTACGCCAAGGGCTGCATCGGCGGCGCCGTGCAGATTCCGGTCAACGGCGACCATTGGCAGGTGATGCGGCTGTCGCGCAATCGCAGCTACGGCCACCCGGACATGATCGCACTGATCAAGCGGCTCGCGGCGAGGGCGCACAAGGACGCGGGATGGCCCGGCATCCTGGTCGGCGACATCGCCCAGCCGCGCGGCGGGCCGGCGCTGTCCGGCCATGCCAGCCACCAGATCGGTCTCGACGCCGACATCTGGCTGACGCCGATGCCGGACCGCCGGCTCTCGCGCGAGGAGCGCGAGGACATGTCGGCCGTGATGATGGTGCGCCAGGATCGGCTCGACGTCGATCCCAAGGTGTTCACGCCTGGTCATGTGCTAGTGCTGCGCGATGCCGCGCGGGAGCCCGGCGTGCAGCGCATCTTCGTCAACGCCGCGATCAAGAAGGCGTTGTGCCGCGAGGCCAAGGGCGACCGCGCATGGCTGTCGAAGATCCGGCCGTGGTGGGGCCACGACTACCACTTCCACATCCGCATGCGCTGCCCGGCGGGCGCCGGCGAATGCGAGGGCCAGCCGTCACAGGCCGAGGACGAAGGCTGCAAACCCGCCGATCTCGCCTACTGGTTCTCCGACGCGGTGCTGCACCCCAAGCCGCCGCCGGAGCCGCCAAAGCCGAAGCCGCCGATGACGCTGGCGCAGATGCCGGCGGCGTGCAAGGCGGTGCTGCACGCGGCGGATGCGAAACCGTAAGCTACGCTGCCGCCTCACCCACCAGTGTCATCCCGGACAAGCATCAGCGCGGATCCGGGGCCCCTAAAGCGCGATGAGATGAAAAACGAATCGTCATCGCGCCTTAGGGGATCACCGCCGGCCGAGAACATGGAGCGGGCCGTCGACCGCGCTCGTCGTCGCGCGAAGTGTCGCCAGCGCCTGTCTGCCGATTCCGGGGGCGGCCGCTGCCAGCTCGCTCATATGTGCTTCGTCCGCATCGCTGCTCAACGCGGCAAGGTCGCGTGGCCTTGTCTGCTGGTGCTCCGGCCGGGCGCCAACCTCGTTGTTCATCTGTACTCAGCCGCACAGCGACACGCAACCGACGAGGGAGTGGCGGCGGCCGTCCGCTGCCGGTGATTGTGTCGTTTCGGCACCAGCATTCGTCCGAGATGTGAACCTGAGATTCTGGGCACATTGCCCCACTGAGCTGCCTGCTATGCAGCGGGATCGGACTTGCGGCACGTCTGCCGCGCCTCTGGCGCGACAGACCGGGGGACTGGAATGCGGATTGTTCGGAAGGCGTTGGTGGCGCTGGCATCGCTGTGCGCGGCGTTTGGCTGGCTGGATGCCGCAATGGCTTCGCCGGGCTGTGATGCGATCAGCATCACACCCCTCGGCGTGACCACGCCGGGGACAGGATTTGTCCGAGGCGATACGATCACGCTCATCCTTACGAACAATTCCGGGAACAGTTTCATGTCTCTGATAGATGGTACGGCGTTCGCGGTCTTGGCGGGTCCGACCACAACGGCTTTCACCTACGTCGTGCCGGCGGATACATCGGACACGTTGCATTTTGGCGGCACGCTCTATCCGGGGGATAGTGTCGCCAGCCTCTGCGTCAATGCGCCGGCGCCGACCGTCTCCTCGGTCAGCCCGAACACCGGTGCGGCGCTGGGCGGCACGTCAGTCGTCATCACCGGCACTGGATTCACTTTTGCCACGGCCGTGGCGTTCGGCAGCAGCGCAGCGACCTCCTTCACCGTCAACAGCGGCACGCAGATCACCGCCGTCGTCCCGGCGCATGCCGCGGGGGCGGTCGATGTGGTCGTCACGAACAATGTCGGCAGCAGCACGCTCTCCGCCGGCTTCACCTATACCAACGCCAGCACGTCGGTGACCCTGACGTCGTCGCCGAACCCGAGCCAGTCCGGGCAGGCCGTGGCATTCAGTGCATCCGTGGCAAGCAGCGGCGGTTCTCCGTCCGGCACGATGACCTTCAGCGACGGCGGCATCGTGTTCGGTACCGTTGCCCTGAGCGGGGGCGTTGCCACCCTGACGACGGCATCGCTCTCGGTCGGGACGCACAACATCACGGCGACATATCATGCCGGCCCCGGATTCTCCGGGTCTGCGTCCGCAGCGCTTGCCCAGATGGTGAACGTGCCGGCCGACAGCAGCAAGCTGCGGTCGATGCAGATCGTCGCGACCAGGACTGTGGCGCAGATTTCGGGCCAAGCCATCTCCGGCGCCATCGACGGCGCGATCGCGGACGGCTTCTCCGACAATCCATCGCCGGTGATGTCGAACGGTGACGGCATGCGGTTCAACTTCGCCGCGGCCGACGATGACGGTGGCAGACAAGGACCGTTCGGGGCCATGCGGTCGCCGACAAACGACCGGGTCGACGATGCCTTCTCGGCGCTCGCTTACGCGGGTAGCGCCCGGCCGGTGACGAAAGCGTCGCCGCGCGTCGCGCAGCGCGACTGGCAAGCCTGGATCGATGTGCGCGGAGGGGGCATTCGCAACAACTCCGGCACCGCGAACGATCTCTCCGGCGGTCAGATCAATGTGACGGCCGGCCTGACCCGCAGGCTGACGCCCGACGTTCTGATCGGCATGCTCGTTGGTTACGAGAACTTCCGATATGACTCGACCTTTCTCACCGCCCGGCTCCGCGGCGACGGCTGGACTGGCGGCGCCTATCTCGGCTGGCGGTTCTGGAATCGTCTCCGCCTCGATGTCGCCGTGGCCTATACCGGGCTCGACTATTCGCTGACGGCCGGGACGGCCGCGGCTTCGTTGCCCGGCCGGCGCGTGCTCGTGTCGGCGGGCCTGACCGGCAACTACCGGCTGGCCGATGTCGACCTCGAACCGTCCGCGCGCCTCTACGCGCTGTGGGAGCATCAGGATGGCTATACGGACAGCCTTGGTACTGCGCAGACCGACCGAAATTTCTCCTCCGGTCGCGCGAGCACTGGCCTGAAGGCCGCGCGGCCCTGGATGATCGGGTCCGATCTCACCCTCGCGCCCTATGTCGGCATCTACGCCGACTACTATTTCAGCCAGGACGGGACCGATACCAACGGGCTTTCCTCGATCGCCACGGTTCCGCTCGTCGTCCTCCAGTCATGGTCGGCGCGCGTCACCACGGGCGCGGCGATGACATTCGCAGGAGGACCGCGGGTCTCGCTCGGTGGTGAAGTCGGCGGGTTGGGCCGCGATTACACACTCTGGAGTGCCAAGGCGCAGGCCGCCTTCCCCTTCTAGGACAAATCCACAGTCGAAGGAGCCATGCAGATTGCGGCGCGGGAGCCGGCGGTTGCAAGGTCGTGCTGCACGCGGCGGATGCGAGGCCGTAAGCAGTGGCATGCGGGCTGGCGTCCCCCACCGCCGTCGTCCCCGACAAGCGTCAGCGCAGATCCGGGATGACGAACTCGTTGGTTGGTGCGCGCCACCCAGGTACGCTAGAATGCCTTGCCGCTGTGTCGTAAGCTCGCGGCCCTCTCGGGACGCGCCTCCCTGACCAACAAGCCTGACAGCAAGCCTCGCGCCGTCGCGTGGCCAACGATGGGATTTCACATGCGCGTCCTCTCCCTGCTCGCTGCGCTCACGATCAGTACGACCTCCGCTTTCGCCGCCGAAGAACCCAGCGGCTGCGACAAGTTCAAATGGCCGATCGAGCGCGAGCGCGCCGCGCTCACGGCACCGGACCGCACCAGGCTCGCCTCGGGAAGCGAGCAGGCGGCATTGCCGTCCTCGGCCATCACGCTGGAGTTGGTTGTCCCGAGTGAAGCAAGGCTGCCGACGACGCCGGAGCGCGCGTCAAAGGACGGCACCTTTGCCGGATTTACCAGCGTCAAGTCCGCCAAGGCCGGGCTGTACACGATCAGCCTGTCCACTGGCGCCTGGGTCGACGTGGTCCAAGATGGGCATGCCCTCACGCCCGTGGCCTTCAGCGGCGCGACCGATTGCGAGGGCATCCGCGAGACCATGAAATACCAGCTTTCAGCGCAGCCCTTCGTGCTCCAGGTCAGCGGCGCCAAGGACAATTCGGTCTCGATCGCGATCCTGCCGGCACAATAGGGCGTTTGGTCGGACAAACGGTCGCCCTTTGACCTGACGCCTCGGCCTGCTATGTTTGCCCGGAGCGATATCCCTGCCGGTCGTAAGCCGCTGCCGGGCCCCGTGGAGCAGCGCTTCCACCCGTCGCATCAACCCACCCAACGCCGGACTTGCGCGTGCATTTTGCGCGCGCGGACTCGCACGGAGCGCTCCCCATGTTACGCATTTCAGGACTTTTCACCGCCTTCGTGATCCTCGCTGGCGCGGCCCTCTCGCCCGCCGCCGCCGAGGACAAGACCATCACCGTGTTCGCCGCCGCTTCGATGAAGAACGCGCTGGACGAGATCGACGCCGCCTACACCGCCAAGACCGGCGTCAAGTTCAGCGTCAGCTATGCGGCAAGCTCGGTGCTCGCCAAGCAGATCGAGCAGGGCGCGCCGGCCGACGTGTTCGTCTCAGCCGACACCGACTGGATGGACTACGCGATCGCCAAGAAGACCATCAACGAACCTTCCAGAGTCAACCTGCTCGGCAACAGCATCGTGCTGATCGCGCCGAAGGATGCCAAGATCGACAACGTCAACATCGCGCAAGGCTTCGATCTCGCCAAGCTCGCGGGCGACGGCAGGATCGCGACCGGCGACGTCAAGTCCGTGCCAGTTGGCAAATATGCCAAGGCCGCGCTGGAGAAACTCGGCGCCTGGCAGGCCGCGGAGCCGAAATTCGCCATGGCCGAGAGCGTCCGCGCCGCGCTGACGCTGGTCGCCCGCGGCGAAGCCAATCTCGGCATCGTCTACTCGACCGACGCAAAGGTCGAGCCCGGCGTGAAAACCATCGGCACCTTCCCGGCGGCTTCGCATCCCGCGATCGTCTATCCCGTCGCCGCGACCACGACCGCGAAGGGTGAGACCAGCGACTATCTGTCCTTCCTGCGCTCCTCGGCGGCCAAGTCCATTTTCGAGAAGTACGGCTTCAAGTTCCTGGTCAGTCCCACGACTTGATGTCTGCGGCTTGATGTCGGACCTCTCTCCCGCCGAATGGACGGCGATCCTGCTCTCGCTCAGGGTCGCCGTCATCGCAACGCTGGTGGCGACGCCATTCGGCATCGCGCTGGCGTGGCTGCTCGCGCGGCGTGATTTCTGGGGCAAGTCGCTGCTCGACGCCGTCGTGCATCTGCCTCTGGTGTTGCCGCCTGTCGTCACCGGCTATCTGCTCCTGCTGACGTTCGGCCGCCGCGGCCTCGTCGGCGGCTTCCTCGCCGACCATCTCGGCATCGTCTTTTCATTCCGCTGGACCGGCGCGGCGCTGGCCTGCGGCGTGATGGCGTTTCCGCTGCTGGTCCGCCCGATGCGGCTGTCGATCGAGGCGATCGATCGCCGGCTCGAGCAGGCGGCCGAGACGCTCGGCGCCGCGCCGTGGAAAGTGTTCTTCACGGTGACGCTGCCCCTGGCGCTGCCCGGCGTGCTCGCCGGCATGGTGCTCGGCTTCGCCAAGGCGATCGGCGAGTTCGGCGCGACGATCACCTTCGTCTCCAACATTCCCGGCGAGACCCAGACGATATCCTCGGCGATCTATTCGCTGATCCAGACCCCGGACGGCGATGCCGCGGCGGGACGGCTGGTGGTCGTCTCGATCGTGCTGGCGCTGGGCGCGTTGATCGCCGCCGAGTGGTTCGCCCGCCGCGCCACCGCGCGGCTGCACGGAAACTGACCATGCTGCGCGTCGACGTCGAAAAGCAGCTCGGCGAATTCTCGCTGCATGCATCCTTCGCCAGCGAAGGCCGTGCCATCGGGCTGTTCGGCGCCTCGGGCGCCGGCAAGACGTCTCTGGTCAACATGATCGCAGGGTTGTTGCGGCCCGACCGCGGCACCATCGTGATCGACGGCGAAACCGTCGACGACACCGCGGCCGGCATCCATGTCCCGACCTGGCGCCGCCGCATCGGCTATGTGTTCCAGGACGCGCGGCTGTTTCCGCATCTCAACGTCGCGCAGAATCTCGACTATGGACGGCGGATGAACCGCCTGCCGCCCGATCCCTCCCAGCACAAGCGCATCGTCGACCTGCTCGACATCGGCGCGCTGCTCGATCGCCGTCCCGGAAAGCTCTCGGGCGGCGAGCGCCAGCGCGTCGCGCTCGGACGCGCGCTGCTCTCGAAGCCGCGGCTGCTGCTGCTCGACGAGCCGCTCGGCGCGCTCGACGAGGGCCGCAAGCTCGAGATCCTGCCTTATCTGGTGCGGCTGCGGGATGAAGCCAACGTGCCGATGGTCTATGTCAGCCACGACGCCGCCGAGCTGCGCCAGCTCGCGACGCAGATCGTCTTGCTGAAGCAGGGCCGCGTGACGTCGTTCGGCGGGGTCAAGGTGCTGACGTGAGGCGGCGGTAGCCCGGATTTCGCCAGCACTCCATCCGGGCCACAGTGTTCCTTTCAGCTACCAGCCGCGATCGACGTTGCGGACCTCGCCCGTTCGGGCATCGACGTCCACCTCCATCCAGCGACCGGCGCGGTCGCGACCCTCGATCTGCCATTCATCGCCAAGGAGGTTCGTGTGCGAGACCGTCACGACGCCAAGATCGCTCGCGACATCGAGCGCGACCTGCATCGAGATCTGATCGCCGGTGCCATAGGCCATCGCCGGCGCAGCCGTGCCGAGCGCAAGGGCCATGGCGATCGGAAGGATGAACTTTCGCATTGGCATACTCCTGTCATTCCAAGCTGTTACGCGGCTTAGAACGAGCGACGCCGCCGGGCGTTCCGGGTTTCGCGCTCACGAAGCGGCGCAAATCTTCGGCGGTTGCGGCGATTTGGTGGCGGTTCCCCATCCTCGTCATTCCGGGTTCGCGCTGACGCGCGCCCCGGAATGACGAGAGGAGGCTAGACCCCTGCCACCGAGGTCCACAGCTCCGCGAGCTTCTTCCGCAGCGCCTGCGCGCGCGTCAGCGGCTCGGGCGTCTCGTCTTCTTCCGGCAGACGCAAGCCGACGAGATTGACGCGGCCGCCGGAGATCGAGCGCGCGACAAGGACGATCTCGTCCAGGGCGAGCTCGGCGCCCTCCTTCGGCGCGCGGTCGAGATGGACGTCGAAATAGTCGGCCAGGGTCAGGTTGCCTTCGTCTTCACCGACCTTGACGCCGTAGATCTCGGCGAGCTCGGCGAGCGTGTGGTCGCCGGAGACCATGAAGTCGCCGAGCAGATGCGGATCGGGCGCCGTGCCCGGCTGCATGTCGACGAAGAAGCGGTCGAGCGACTCGGCCTTTTCCGGTGGGGCCAGCAGGTAGATGTAGTCGCCGGGCGCGATCGGGTCGGCTTCCACCGGCGTCAGGATGTTCTCGTTGCGGATCACCAGCGTCGGCTTGGACCAGGACGGGATCAGGCCGCGGCGGAAATACAGGCTCTTGGGCCGCACCGGATAGCCGACCAGCTGCTGCTCGAGCTGGCCGGGCAGGTCGAGTTCGACGCGCCGCGGGCCGCGCTCGGCGCGCGGCAGCGCCACGTGCAGCTTGCGTGCGGCGGGCGCCAGCGTCCAGCCTTGCAGCAGCAGCGAGATGATGACGACGACGAAGGCGACGTCGAAGTAGAGATAGGCCTTGGACAGCCCGACCAGCATCGGGATCGAGGCCAGGAAGATCGCGACCGCGCCACGCAGGCCGGTCCAGGCGATGAAGATCTTCTCGCGCCAGTTGAAGCGGAACGGCGAAAGGCACACGAACACCGCGAGCGGCCGCGCCACCAGCATCAGCACGAGCGCGACGGCGACGGCCGGCAACACGGTGGTGCCGAGCCGGCTCGGCGAGACCAAGAGGCCGAGCAGCACGAACATCACGATCTGCGCCAGCCAGGTCGCGGCATCGAGGAACGTCACCACCGAATTATGCGCGCGCGTCGGCCGGTTGCCGATGATGATGCCGGCGAGATAGACCGCGAGGAAGCCGGAGGCGTGCATGATCTGCGAGCCGCCGAAGATCACGAGCGCAGCTGTGGCCACGAACGGGGCGTGCAGGCCCTGCGGCAAAGCCACCTGGTTGAGGGCGATCACGACCAGGCGTCCGCCGATGACACCGACGATGGCTCCCAGGACCGCCTCCTGAATGAACTCCACCAGCACATGGCCGGGCGAGCTCGAGCCGACCGAGATGTATTCCACCAGCATGAGCGTGAGGAAGATCGCGAACGGGTCGTTGGTGCCGGATTCCGCCTCCAGCGTCGCGCCGACGCGCGGGCGCAGGCGCAGGCCCTGGGTGTGCACCAGCAGGAACACGGCGGCCGCGTCGGTCGAGGCCACCACGGCACCGACCAGCAGCGATTCCGACCAGTTGAGATCGAGCGCGTATTTCGCGAATGGCGCCGTGACGAGCGCGGTCAGCAGCACGCCGACGGTCGCGAGCACCACGGACGGCGCGAGCACGGTGCGGATGCTGGCAAAGCGCGTGCGCAGGCCGCCGTCGAACAGGATCAAGGCGAGCGCGACGGAGCCGACCAGATAGGTGGTGCGGACGTCGTCGAACTGGAGCTGGCCAGGGCCGGAATCGCCGGCGAGCATGCCGATCCCAAGGAAGACGAGCAGCAACGGCGCGCCGAAGCGCAGCGCGAGCAAGCTCGAGAGGATGCCGGCCATGATGAGGACGGCGCCGAGCAATATGGCGATGCTGACGGAGTCGAGGGAAGCCATCCACCTTCCGGGTAAAAATCGCTGGGATTGCATCCTTATCGTCGGCGGACTCGCGCGCCAACCCATTTTCCATGGTTCGCGGCAATCTGCCCGCATTTTGCGGCCTTAACGCGCTTCACTTGACGGTGTATCGATGGTCCGGCCGCGTCCTTTGTGGGATTCTGCGCCTCCCTCGAATCAATTCCTCCCCCGCTTGCCGACGAGACCGATGGACATGGACCTCAAAGACTTCCTGGAGTTCGTGCAGACGACCGCACGCAGCGTCGGGGCGGAAATCTCCTCACCCTGGTTCTACCTGCAATTCGGTCTCATGCTGGCCGCGGCCGGCATCGCCTATGCCGCGGAGGCCGCGATTCGCAGCCGCGTCGACATGACCTCGCTGGCGATGCGCTGGCCGCTGCCGCTCCGCCACTTCGCCCGGGTGATGGTCTCCAGCGCCTCGACGGCGGTGTTCACGCTGCTCGTGATCATCTCGCGCGTGGTGATGTACCACGCGACCTGGCCGAGCCGCAGCTATCTCCTGATGGTCGCGGCCAAGCTGGGCTTCGCCTGGCTCGTGATCCGGCTCGTGACCTCGGTGCTGCGCAACGCCTTCATCGTCAAGCTGGTGTCGATCACGGCGTGGCTCATCGCCGCGCTCTCCATCCTCGGCCAGCTCGATGCGACGGTCGACCTGCTGGATTCCTTTGCGATCGTGCTCGGCGGCCTCCGGCTGACCCCGCTGCTGGCGCTCAAGGCCGGCGCGCTGCTGCTGATCGCGCTATGGCTCACCAACATTGCGAGCAATTTCGCCGAGAGCCGGATCAATGCGACCACCGATCTGACGCCGTCGGTGCAGGTGCTGCTGGTCAAGATCATCCGTATCGGGCTGCTTGCCGTCGCGATCGTGATCGCGCTCGGCGCCGTCGGGATCGACCTGTCGGCGATCGCGGTGTTCTCCGGCGCGGTCGGCGTCGGCATCGGTATCGGCCTGCAGAAGATCGTGGCCAATTTCATCTCGGGCATCATCCTGCTCGCCGACAAGTCGGTGAAGCCCGGCGATCTCGTCACCATCGGCGACAATACCGGTCGCATCAGCGCGATGAAGACGCGCTATATTTCCGTCGCCGCCGGCGACGGCCGCGAATTCCTGGTGCCGAACGAGGATCTGGTGACGCAGAAGGTCGTCAACTGGACCTATACCGACAAGAACACGCTGGTGAAGATCGCCTTCGGCACCAATTACGATGCCGACCCCCGCCTTGTCTGCACGCTCGCCGCCGAGACCGCCGCCGCCCACCCGCGCGCGCAGAAGGGCAAGCCGCCGACCTGCGTCCTGACCGAGTTCGCGGAAGCCGGCATGAAGTTCTCGCTGACCTTCTGGATCGCCGACCCCGACGGCATGGACAAGGTCAAGAGCGACGTGATGCTGGAGCTGTGGGACGCGTTCAAGCGCGAGGGCATCCGGGTTCCCTATCCCGTCCGCGAAATCCGCATCCGCGGCGGCGCCCTGCCGGTGGAAACCACCGTAGAAGTGCCGAATTAGGGCCGCTTTCGCACCCGGGGCCGGCAGGGCTCTTGTTTTGACGCGTTTTCTTCACCCGAACCGGTAGCCACTTCGCTCGAAAACGCTCTGCCTCGGCTTGCATGAAGGCCGGCAATCATTAAATTGGGGCCTGAAATCAAGCCTTTCCGCCGATATCGAGACCAGCCCCGAGAAGACCTGACACGCATGAGCTACGTCGAAGCCACCGATACCTCCCTGCGCAAGACCGGACAGATCAAGCTGCATGGGCCGAGCGCCTTCGCCGGCATGCGCAAGGCGGGCGCGCTGGTGGCAAAATGCCTCGACGAGCTCACTGACATCGTCGGGCCGGGTGTGCCGACTTCGAAGATCGACGAGTTCGTCCGCGATTTCGCCTTCAGCCATGGCGCCTATCCGGCGACGCTGATGTATCGCGGCTACCGCTACTCGACCTGCACCTCGCTCAACCACGTGGTCTGCCACGGCATGCCCGGCGACCGCCCGCTGAAGGAAGGCGACATCGTCAACATCGACGTCACCTTCATCGTCGACGGCTGGTATGGCGATTCCAGCCGGATGTATGCGATCGGCCCGATCGCGCGCAAGGCCGAGCGGCTGATCGAGGTCACCTATGAAGCGATGATGCGCGGCATTGCCGCCGTGAAGCCCGGCGCAACCACCGGCGACATCGGCCACGCCATCCAGAGCTTCGTCGAGCCGCAGGGCATGAGCGTGGTGCGCGATTTCTGCGGCCATGGGCTCGGGCGCATGTTCCACGACGAGCCGAACATCATCCATGTCGGCCGGCCCGGCGAGGGTGTGCAGCTCAAGCCCGGCATGTTCTTCACCATCGAGCCGATGATCAATCTCGGCAAGCCGCACGTGAAGATTCTCTCCGACGGCTGGACCGCGGTCACCCGCGACCGCTCGCTGTCGGCGCAGTTCGAGCACTCCGTCGGCGTCACCGCGACGGGCGTCGAGATCTTCACGCTGTCGGAGCGGCACGGCGAGAAGCAGATCGGGTGATTGCCCTGGGACTGCGGCCCGGCATGAACCGCCTCTGCCGCGGCAATTGACGGTTGCAAAAGCGCAGTTCCCCGGCAATGCTGGCGGCCGATGCCCGCCAAGTCCGACCACGACAAGAGCAAGCCTGAGGACGCGCCGCACTATCACGGCCATCGCGAGCGGCTGCGCGAGCGTTTCTACAGTGCCGGCGCGGATGCGCTCAACGACTACGAGCTGCTGGAGATGGCACTGTTTCCGGCGCTGCCCCGGCGCGACACCAAGCCGCTGGCGAAGACGCTGATCAAGACGTTCGGCTCCTTCGCCGAGGTCGTCCATGCCCCGGTGGCGCGGCTGCGCGAGGTCGACGGCATCGGCGAGTCCGCCATCAACCAGCTGAAGCTGATCGCCGCGGCGGCGCATCGCATCGCCAAGGGCGGGGTCAACAGCCGCAACGCGCTGTCGTCCTGGAACGAGGTGATCGACTATTGCCGCACCAGCATGGCGTTCGCCGACAAGGAGCAATTCCGCCTGCTC
This sequence comes from Bradyrhizobium sp. CCBAU 25338, assembly GCF_028128965.1. NCBI lineage: Bacteria > Pseudomonadati > Pseudomonadota > Alphaproteobacteria > Hyphomicrobiales > Nitrobacteraceae > Bradyrhizobium > Bradyrhizobium sp. CCBAU 25338. The sequence goes on along the minus strand of NZ_LFKY01000042.1, from coordinate 181,889 downwards.
TTCCTCGACAAGCGCAACCAGCTGATCGCCGACGAGGTGCAGCAGACCGGGACCGTCGACCACACCCCGGTCTATCCGCGCGAGGTGATCAAGCGCGCGCTCGAACTCTCCGCCACCGCGCTGATCCTGGTGCACAACCACCCCTCAGGCGATCCCTCGCCCTCGCAGGCCGACATCCAGATGACGAAAGCGATCATCGACATCGCAAAGCCGCTTGGCATTGCCGTGCACGACCACATCATCGTCGGCAGGAACGGCCACGCCAGCTTGCGCGGGCTGCGGTTGATCTAAAGCGCGACGCGGTTGGTATGAATCGTCATCGCGCTTTGGGTTGTTGTTCAAGCATGATCTTTCCGGAAAACCACTGCGCACTTTTACGGATCATGCTTCAGGGCAAAATCAGAACACCTTGTTCTTGGCGACCTTCAAGTGCTCTTCTGCCGCCCTGATGCCGCTCAATGCCTTGAGCGTCAAAGCAGTCGGTTGCGGCTTCCATTCGGACACCAATTTTTCGGCCTTCTCGAGCTCTGGCCTGGACAACATGGAAGCCATCTCGTTCACGTTCTTTGCCGGCGCCAGTTGCGAGAGCTTGAAATACGCATACGACAGAGACAGGTCCCTCGGCGTTCCCTTTCCGGCGGAATACGCGCGGGACAGGCTGAAGAGGGCGCCAGGAAGTCCCTGATCGCCGGCCATCTTCCACCATTTCAGCGCTTCTTCCGAATCTCCTCGTCTGTCATACAGAAGAGCGACATCATGCTGGGCACGCGCATAACCCGCTTTGGCGGAAACAAGCTTGTATTTCAACGCTTGATCCGGGTCGGTTGCGACGATGCCCACGCCTTGCCCATCGTAGTAGCAGCCGAGCTTGTAGGCTCCCAGCGGATCGTCGGCCGCAGCCGATTTCTGAAACCATTCGAACGCCCGGCTGCGATCCTGTTGTGTGCCGATGCCGTTATTATACATCATGCCGACATGGTATTGCGCCTCGGCGTCTCCTCGATCGGCCAAGGCCACCATCGCATTGAAGGTGCCCGCTTCACTTGCATTGGCGGGCATCGAGAACACTAGAAGGCACGAAAAAGCCAAAGCAGCAAATTTCATGTCAGATCCCGATCCGCTTCGAAACCAATATGCCTTGGTCGCTCAAGAGGGAGACAAAGTTCGAACATGGCGGAGATCTCGACAATCGGAAACCGCCATGCCCGCATTGCCTGGTTCAATGCCGATCGCGATGACCCGCCTGGCCATGCAGGACTCCTTGCCGGACCGTCTCGCCCGCTAGCCGATGGACGGGCGAGCTGGTTCCCCCGAACGGTGGTCGCGCCGTGCGCTCCCGGTTCTACCGATGATTTCCCGCCGAAGCTGTAAGCCATTTCACATGCGCCGGGCCGGCGACCTGCCAGATTTCGGGAGATCACGCTGGAGTCACGCGCTGATCACGGCACCTGGTTCACTTTGGCTTGCACGGAGAGTCGATCATTCAGTCAATTTGCGGGAGCGGAAAATGATCTCATTCGAAAGATTGAAAAACGAGTATGAGCGGAATTGGGCCGGTCTCGAGATCCGGGCCGGACGCCTGGCCGAGGCGAATGCAGTCGCCCGCAAGGCCCTCAACGGCAAGGCGACGTATCAGCAGATCGAGCGGTTGACGGGCGTCCCCTGGTTCTTCACCGCGCTCTGCCACTACCGCGAGTCCAACTTCGATTTCGACACGTATCTCGGCAATGGCGAGTCGCTTCATCGCGTGACGAAGCTCGTTCCGAAAGGGCGCGGCCCCTTTGCCACGTTCGTGGACGGCGCCGTGGACGCATTCAGAATCCAGAACTTCATTGGCGCGAACGATTGGAGCATTGCGCGGATGATGTTCCGGCTCGAGGCGTTCAACGGCTTCGGCTATCACGCCAAGGGAGTCAACTCGCCCTATCTCTATGGCGGCTCGACGCTGTACGGCCCGCCGGAGGCACGGGCGGGAAAATTCGTTCGCGACCATGTGTTCGACTCCGATCACGTCGATTCGCAGCTCGGCACGGCGGTGATCCTGCATGCGATGATGTCACTCGACTCCTCGATCACGCTCGACGGCAGCCCGCAATTCGCCGGCCGCAGCGAGCCCGAGGACGACGTGGCCTCGACGGTCATTCTCATGCAGCAGGCGCTCAACAAGCTCGGTGCCAATCCGCCGCTCGCCGAGGACGGCATCAGCGGACCAAAGACCAGGGCCGCCGTCTCGCAGTTTCAGGAACAGAACGGCCTGAGGGATACCGGGCTTCTCGATGCGGCCACGGTCGCCGCGATCACACGTGCGACGCAGCCTGGAGGCCCGGTGCAGGCGATCGACCTGTCGCAGATCCTGAAGCGGCTGGAGGACCTCGCGCAATTGCTGCGACCGTCAGCCGGCGGCGCCACGCTGCCGGCAACCGTGCCGAGCAGGACATTGCCTGCCACGAATGACCCGATCAGCCTGTTCGAGCGGCTTTTCTCGCTCATCAACAGGACGGCGCCCGTGCCGGGACCCGTCGCCCCGGCGAGCCCCGCCCCCGTCGATCAGCTGAAGCAGGTCGTCGACCTGCTCAGCACTCTCCTCAACACGAGCAGAGGCAAGCCCATGCTGGGCCAGGTCAATGGCGCGCTCGGCGAGACCGTCGGCAAGCTGCTCGACGGCAAGAAGACCGCGCTCGGCATCGGCGGCTCGCTGCTCACCGCGCTGCTCTCGTCGGTGACGGCGAGCCCCAACGCCGGCGGCCTCGCCGGACTGCTCGGAACGATCGTGACCGCCGTGCCCGGCATCAGCCAGTTCGCGATGCCGATCTCGCTCGCGCTCGCCGTCTGGGGCGTGCTCGGCAAGATGGAGAAATGGTCGCAAGGCACCGCACCGCCGCCGAAGGTGACGACGTAACCTGCGGCCATCCTTCGAGACGCCCGCCTCCGGCGGGCCCCCGGGATGAGGTCGCGTTACGCGGCGAGATATCGGACCCTCATGGTGAGGAGCCCGCCAAAGCGGGCGTCTCGAACCATGCAGGCCGAGTACGCCCGCGGCGCCTACTGACGCAGCATGATCAGGGGATCGGCGGTGTCGGGGACGCGCCGCCACTGCGCGTGGTCGTCGGCCTCGAACTGCCAGGCCTCGCCTGATTTCGACATCAGGATGATCTGGCCGCGCTCGAGGCGCCATTGCGTCGGATTGAACTGCGCAATCGTCGCGTCGCATTTCGGCTTGAGGAAGACCTGGAAATTGTCCGGATCCGCCTCGGTGTTGGTCAGCGTCAGCCCGCAGACCGGCTGGCCATTGCCGCGCACCATCGACCAGTCGCCGATCATCTGGTCCATCGACTTGGCCATTGAACGCGCGGCAGCGAGATCCTGCAGGATGTAGACGCCCTCGCCCTGGCGCAGGCCCTCGAAGATGCCGGCCTCGACCTCGGTGAAGTCGATCACGGCTTCGCCGGCCGCATCCTGCAAGCGGACGATGTCGAGGCCCCTGACGTTCCAGGCGACGATGTCTTTCGTGAAAGGCAGCGCCGTCTTGCAGGCCGGCTCCAACTCCAGCTTGAAGCCTTGCGCCGCCGCATCGCTCTTGAGCGTGACGACGCAGGTCTTGCTGCGCTCGGTGGTCGAGAGCTCCCACTGTCCGGGCATCTGCTTCTTCAGGCTCGTCGCATCCTGTGCATGCGCAAGGCCGATCGTGGCCAAGGAGGCCGCGACGGTGAAAGCAACGACCCGAAGAGCTCTCATCAGCGCCCCTTGACCGGCGTTTCCGCAACCGGCGTCAGCGGCGCCTTGCCGGCAAACCAGGCCTTGAGATTGTCGACCACGAGCTGGTCCATCGCGTTGCGCGTCACCACCGAAGCCGAACCGATATGCGGCAGCAGCACGACGTTCTGCATGGTCTTGAGCTCGTCCGGCACGTTCGGCTCGGCCGCGAACACGTCGAGGCCGGCGGCGAGGATGGTGCCTGATTTCAGCGCCTGGATCAGCGCCGGCTCGTCCACCACCGAGCCGCGCGCCACGTTGACCAGCACGCCGCGCGGACCGAGCGCCTTCAGCACCTCGGCATTGATCATCTTGTTTGTCGCAGCGCCGCCCGGCACGATCACCATCAGCGTGTCCACCGCCTTCGCCATCTCGAGCAGGTCGGGGTAGTGCTTGTAGGAGACGTCCTTGGACGGATTGCGCGAATGGTAGACCACCGGCACCAGCGAGGCGTCGAGCCGGCGCGCGATGGCCTGGCCGATCCGGCCCATGCCGACGATGCCGACCTTGCGGTCGCGCAGCGAGCCGACGCTGAGCGGATAGTTCTGCGTCTGCCAGAGGCCGGAGCGGACATAACGGTCGGCCTTGATGAATTCGCGCAAGGTCGCGATCAGAAGGCCCATCGCGACGTCGGCGACCTCCTCGGTGAGCACGTCGGGCGTGTTGGTGACGACAATATTGTTCTCGGCCGCGTATTTGGCGTCGACATGGTCGTAGCCGACGCCGAAGCTCGCCACCATCTCCAGCTTCGGCAGCTGTGACAGCGAATCCCTGTCCGCGCGCACGGTGTGATAGGTCACCGCGACGCCGCGGATCTTGTCGCGGACCGCCGGCGTCAGGCGCTCGAGATCGCCGCGTGTCTCCGCCTTGTGCACGACGAAATGATCGGAAAAGCCGTTCTCGAGAATCGGCCGCACCGGCCCATAGATCAGAAGGTCGATCTTCTCGGACGAAATCGAACCGGCAGCCATCAGTTTTCCTTTCCAAGCGCGCTCTCATGCCAGCGCCGTAAAACGAGGTGCGAAACTAGCGCCAGCACCCCATAGATGACAATCCCGGCCAGCGACAACAGAAGCAGCGCTGCGAACATGCGGGGTATGTTCAAGCGATAGCCGGACTCGGCGATTCTGTAGGCCAGCCCGGAGCCGGCACCGGCTGTTCCCGCCGCGATCTCGGCCACGACCGCGCCGATCAGCGACAGGCCGCCGGCGATGCGCAGCCCTCCGAGAATGTAGGGCAGTGCCGCGGGCAGCTTGAGAAAGCGCAGCGCTTGCTGTGGCGAGGCACCATAGAGCTGGAACAGGCCGGCGAGATTGCGATCCACCGAATTCAGCCCGAGCGTGGTGTTGGACAGCACCGGAAAGAAGGCGACGATGAAGGCGCAGACCACGACCGCGGTCTGCTGCTCCAGATAGATCAGCAGCAGCGGCGCGATCGCGATGACAGGCGTCACCTGCAGGACCACGGCATAGGGGAACAGCGAATATTCCACCCATTTCGACTGGTTGAACAGCAGCGCCAGCGCGATGCCGCCGATGCTCGCCGCGAGGAACCCCTCGAGCGTGGTCAGAAGCGTGGTCGCGAGCGATTGTGACAGAACCGCCCAGTCCTTGATCAGCGTCAGGACGATGACGGACGGCGCCGGCAGCACGTAAGGCGGGATCCCTTTGACGCGGACCACGAGTTCCCAGGCGACGAGGCCGGCGGCGAACACGATGACGGGAAGCACGAAGCGCATCGCGCGCTGCGCGCGGGACGATCCCGCGGTGATGGGAGCTTGCGCGCTCATAGCGTCGACTGTCCCGAATACGACGGTGCCAGCGCGGCCGACACTCTCCGGCAGTAGTCGGAATAGGCGGCCGAGGTACGAAACTCCTCCCCGCGCGGCTCGACCGTCTCGATGCGGATGTCAGCCTGGATGCGGCCGGGCCGGGCCGTCATCACCACCACGCGCTGCGACAGATAGACGGACTCGAACACCGAATGGGTGACGAAGATGACGGTCTTGCCAAGGCGGCGCCACAGCACGAGCAGATCGTTGTTGAGGCGGAAGCGCGTGATCTCGTCGAGCGCTGCGAACGGCTCATCCATCAGCAGAATGTCGGGATCGGTGACGAGCGCGCGCGCGAGCGACACCCGCATCTTCATGCCGCCGGAGAGCTCGCGCGGATAGGCACCGGCGAAATCGGCGAGCCCGACACTGGCGAGCGCCGCGTCGGCACGCGCACGGGCGTCCGCCTTCGGCACGCCTGCGAGCCTCAAGGGCAACCGCACGTTCTCGCGGACGCTGGTCCAGGGCATCAGGGTCGGTTCCTGAAACACGAAGCCGATGCCGTGACCTGGTTGGCCTGGCTGCACCTCGCCCTCGTGACGTGCCACCCGCACAGTGCCCGATGACGGCGCACTGAGCCCTGCGATGATGCGCAGTGCAGTGGACTTGCCGCAACCGGACGGGCCGAGCAGCGAGATGAACTCGCCCTTGCGGACGGTGAGGTCGAACGGGCCGAGTGCCATGACGCCGTTGTCATAGGCCTTCGTCACGCCGCGCAGACTGACGGCAAGAGCCGTCAGGCTGGCCTCGACGGCGGGCGAGGTTTTGCGCTCTACCATTGATCGTCGGTTGTCACATGGTGCGGCCGGTCCTTCACCTCTCCCCGACGGGGAGAGGTCGCACCGCAGGCGCGGATAAGGGGGAAAAGGTCCCACGAGGGAGCGTAACCCCTCACCCGCATCGCATCTTGCGATGCGATGCGGCCTCTCCCTTCGGGAGAGGTGCAGGACGCCGGGCCACCTTCGCCGAATCTCAGCATGCGCTACGGCTTGTTCGGGCGCAGCTCGATGCCGACGCCCTTGTTGATGAAGCGCAGCGTATAGGACTTGCGGAAGTCGAGATCCGCCTTCACGACGCCGGCCTTCACCATCTTGTTGAAGAAGGAGGCGTAACGCTCGTCGCTCATCGCGCCGATGCCGTTCTTCAAGCTGTCGCCGGAATCGACGATACCGTGTTCCTTCATCTTGGCGACGGAATAGGCGAGCAGATCGTCCGTCATCTCCGGATTGAGGCTCTTGATAAGGGCATTGCCGGCGGAATTGTCGCGGTAGATGTAGTTGTACCAGCCGATCATGGAGGCATCGACGAAGCGCTGAACCAGGTCGGGCTTCTTCTCGACGATGTCGCGGCGCGTCTCGATCAGCGTCGAATAAGTGTTGAAGCCGTAATCGGCGAGCAGCAGCACGTTGGGCTTGAAGCCGGCGGCCTTCTCCACCGCGAAGGGCTCGGAAGTGACGTAACCCTGCATCGCGCTCTTGGGATTGGCGATGAAGGGCTGCGGATTGAAATTGTAGGGACGGACGTTCTTCTCGCTGAAACCGTATTCGGACTTCAGCCACTGGAAGTAGCTGGTCATGCCCTCCTTGGAGACGAACAGCGTCAGCGGCTTGAGATCCTCGATCTTCGTGACCTTGGCGTCGGGATGCGTCAGCATCACCTGCGGATCCTTCTGGAAGATGGCGGCGATGGTCACGACCGGGACGTTGTTGGCGACGGCGTCGAACGACATCAGCGTGTTCGCAGCCATGAAGAAATCGATCTTGCCGGCGATCAGCAGCATGCGGTTGTTCTCGTTGGGACCGCCGGGGACGATGGTGACGTCCAGCCCGTATTTCCTGTAGGTGCCGTCGGCGACCGCCTGGAAGAAGCCGCCATGCTCGGCCTCGGCGACCCAGTTGGTGCCGAAGGTGACCTTGTCGAGCGTTTCCGCGCGCGCCGGCACAAAGGACGCGATAGCGGCCAACAAACCCGCAATTAACGCTCGCCGCAGATGAGAGGGGGTCATGATGGCACTCCGTCGATCGTGGCTGGCCGATGTGAAGGCAACGCGATAAAACCGCATGACATTCGGGGACGCGAACCGGCCAGGCCCGCGTCCCCTCATACCCCAAATTACGTGACAAATTCGGGCAAAGAAACCTTGAAGACGCCCCCCCGCGACTGGATCGATATCGACTGGGCCGATGCGGGCCCTGCGGAGGTGTCGCGCTGGATCGCGGTGCTGCCGCTGGCGGCGACCGAGCAGCACGGTCCGCATCTGCCGCTCACGACCGACGTGCTGATCGCGGAGGCCTATCTCGCGCGCGTGCGCGAGCTGCTGCCTGAGAGCATTCCCGCCGGATTTCTCCCGGTTGAACCGGTCGGGATTTCCACCGAGCATATCGACTATCCGGGCACGCAGACGCTGCCGACCGAAATTGCGCTGAAGAAATGGACAGGGATCGGCGAGGACGTTGCACGCCGCGGCGTGAAGAAGCTCGTCATCGTCACCAGCCATGGCGGCAATAGCGCGGCCATGATGCTGGTCGCGCAAGACCTGCGCGCGCACCAAAAATTGTTCGTAGTGACGACGTCATGGTCGCGGCTGTCGGGCGCGGACAGATTGTTCCCGGCCGAGGAAGTGCGCCACGGCATTCACGGCGGCGCGGTCGAGACCTCGATCATGCTGGCGCGCTATCCCGATCAGGTGCGCATGGATGCGATCGCGGATTTCCCTGCGAGCAGCGTCGCGATGGAGAAGCAGTATCGCTGGCTCTCGACGCAGCGGCCCGCGCCGTTCGCCTGGCAGACGCAGGATCTCAACCCGAGCGGCGCGGTCGGCAATGCGACGCTGGCCGTGGCCGAGAAGGGCGAGCGGCTGATCGACCAAGGTGCGCGCGCCTTCTGCGAGCTGCTGAGCGAAGTCGATAACTTCGACGTGAACAGGCTCGCCAAGGGCCCCCTCGGCTAGCCGGCATCCTCCTGGATTCATTCGGGAAAGGTCGAGTCTTCGCGGCCACATTCGCAGTCTTCGAACCGGACGCGACGAGCCTCCGTCCAACTGGGCATGCGGGCCACAACGGACCGCCTCAACCCGGATGGAGTTTCACGTGTCGATCAAGACCAAGATTGCCGCCGCAGCCCTCGCTGCCCTCGCCGTCACCGGCAGCATCGTGTCCACCACCTCTTCTGCCGAGGCCAAGCAGCCCGGCTGGGTCTGGGGTGTCGGCGCCGGCATCGCCACCGCCGCTGTCGTCGGCTCCGCGATCGCCGCCAGCAACGACCCCTATTACCACGGCTATCACCGCTGCGGCTGGGTCGCCCAGTACAACGCCTTCGGCCAATACGTCGCCCGCGTTCGTACCTGCTACTGATTTGGGTATCTGAGGCCGATCTCTCGTGAATCCTGCGTCCGACACGGGCGCCTCATCCACCCCGTGTCGTGCCCCCGACCCCGCCCGGCTGTCCCCCCGGGCGGGGTCATTCGTTTTGAGCCCAGGGCATTGTTGCATCTCCGTCACAAAGCAGTGCGAAGCATCCACCTGCAACGAACCACCTTAGTTGCAATTAAGAATTAATTGCAATAAAGTTGCCAAGGGCACTTGGACTAAGTCGCGCCGGATCGCGTGGACGACCGAGGCCTGATGACAGGGCGCCGCGAATCGGCAGGGATAATCGCGGCAGGTGGAATACATTCGCGTTGGGGGCGTGCGTTTTGACGTTGAGAGGTCACCGTTACAGGTACTTGCGGACGGCTGCGGCGATTGCCTCGGGCGTGATGGCTCTTCCCGCCGCCAGCCACGCGGCCGATCTGCCGCTGAAGGCCCCGGCCTTGAAGGCGGTCTACGACTGGACCGGACTCTATATCGGCGCGCATGCCGGCTTCACCCGCGGCACATCCGCGGCAACGCTGGCCGATCCCACCGTCGCGACCGACAATCACGTGTTCAACGGCATGACCGGAGGCGTCCAGGCCGGCTACAATTGGCGCCTCAACTCAGGTTTCCTGCTCGGCGTCGAAGGCGATATCTCCTTCCCGAACTACCTCCCCTCCAATCACGTCGTGTCATCGGCGGCGACCGCGCTGTCGAGCGCGGAGGAGCGCTGGGACTATGTCGCGAGCCTGCGCGCGCGGCTCGGCTATGCCAGCGGAAACTGGTTGTTTTACGCGACCGGCGGCGCAGCCTTCGCCGGCGAGCGCTTTCTCTCGACGCCGACCGGCGGGAACGAGGAGAAAGTGTTGCACACGCGCTTCGGCTGGACTGCCGGCGGCGGCGTCGAATACGCCTTCGCGCCGCACTGGAGCGCGCGGCTCGAATATCTCTACAGCAAGTTCGAGAACGCCAGCGTCACCTTCCCCTCCGGCGGGCAATATTCGTCGTCGATGGATTTTCACAGCCTGCGCATCGGCCTCAATCGCAAGATCGACTGGCCGGGCGTGCCGACCTACGACCCGAAATCCGACGTCACCGACACCGAGTCCAGCCGCTGGGAGATTCACGGCCAGTCGACCGTGCTCGGGCAGGGCTACCCCGCGTTCCGCGCGCCTTATACCGGACCGAACAGCCTGCTCCCGTCGCCGGATTTTCAGCAGACCTGGAGCAATTCGCTCTATCTGAACGCACGGCTATGGGACGGCGGCGAGGTCTACTTCAATCCCGAGCTGCTCCAGGGCTTCGGTTTCAACAACACGACGGGCGCGGCGGGCTTCCCCAACGGCGAAGCGCAGAAGTCCGGCTTTCCCTATCCGCACTTCAACGCCTCGCGGCTGTTCGTGCGACACACCTTCGGCTTCGGCGGCGAGCAGGAGCAGCTGGCCAGCGGCCAGCTTCAGCTCGCCGGCAAGGTCGACGTCTCGCGCCTGACCTTGCAGGTCGGCAAGTTCTCCGTGGTCGACGTGTTCGACGGCAATGCCTACGCCCACGATCCGCGCAAGGATTTCATGAACTGGTCGATCTGGGCGTCCGGCGCCTTCGACTATGCCGCCGACAAGCTCGGCCTCGGCTATGGCGCCACCGCCGAATTGAACCAGAAGCAATGGGCGTTGCGCGGCGGCTACTTCCTGATGGATGCCGTCTCCAACTCCAACAATTTCGACATGAATATCGGCCGTCGCGGCGAGTACGTCGCGGAACTCGAGTTGCGTTATTCGCTGTTCGGCCAGCCCGGCAAGCTGCGCACGCTCGGTTTCGTCAACAGCGCTTTCTCCGGCAGCTATCGCGAGACGCTGGACAATCCCGCGTTCGGCGTGGACATCAGCCAGACCCGCCGCGGTCGCCTCAAATACGGTTATGCGTTCAACCTCGAACAGGCCATCACCGGCGACATCGGCGTGTTCGGCCGCTGGAGCTGGAACGACGGCCGCAACGAGATCATGGCCTTCACCGACATCGATCGCAGCCTGTCCGGTGGCGTCTCGGTCAAAGGCACGACATGGGGCCGGCCGGACGACGTGGTCGCCATTGCCGGCGCCGTCAACGCCCTGTCGCAGGATCATCGCGACTTCATCGCCGCCGGCGGTCTCGGCCCGCTGATCGGCGATGGCCGGCTCAACTACCGCCGCGAACGCGTGCTGGAGACCTACTACGCCTACGCGCTGAACAAGGCGCTGACCTTCACCGCCGACTACCAGCTCATCGTCAATCCCGCCTACAACGCCGATCGCGGACCGGTGTCGGTGTTTTCGGGGCGGCTGCACGGGGAGTTCTGAGCGCAACGCGAGTGCGGTGAGATCGAGATTTCGCCAGCGGGCTTGCTACACCTCTCCCCGGCGGGGAGAGGTCGGATTGCGCAGCAATCCGGGTGAGGGGCTGCGGCATTCGGTGAGAGCGTAGGCCCTCACCCGGATCGCATCTTCGATGCGATCCGACCTCTCCCTACGGGGAGAGGTGTTCTTTCCTTCGGCTGGAATCGATTCGACCAATTGCGCCGTCTACGCGGCCCGGATCGCGTCCAGGAATTTTCCGACCTCGACCTTGAGACGGCTGCTCTCGCCGGACAGCGATCTGGCCGACGCGAGCACATTGGAGGAAGCCGATCCGGTCTGGCTCGCGCCGCGCTGCACGTCGACGATGCTGGCGGAGACCTGCTGGGTGCCGCGCGCGGCCTGCTGCACGTTGCGGGAGATCTCCCGCGTTGCCGCACCCTGCTCCTCGACCGCCGAGGCGATTGCGGACGCAATCTCGGACATGCGCGTGATGGTGTCGCCGATCGCCTTGATGGCGCCGACCGAATCCTCCGTTGCGCTCTGGATCCCCGCGATCTGCTGACTGATCTCGCCGGTGGCCTTGGCGGTCTGCTCGGCCAGCGCCTTGACCTCGGAGGCGACGACGGCAAAGCCGCGCCCGGCCTCGCCGGCGCGCGCCGCCTCGATGGTGGCGTTGAGGGCAAGAAGATTGGTCTGGCCCGCGATCTGGCTGATGAGCTCGACGACGTCGCCGATCCGGCCCGCGGCCCTGGCGAGCTCGCCGACATGGTCGTTGGTGCGCCCGGCCTGCTGCACCGCCTCGCCGGCGATGCGCGCGGAATCCTGGACCTGACGGCTGATCTCGTCGACCGACGAGGCCATCTCCTCCGCCGCCGCGGCAACGGTCTGCACGTTCGTGGAAGCCTGTTCGGAGGCGGCCGCAACGGTCGCGGTGACATTTTCCGATTGCGCGGCGGTGCTCGTCAGCGTCCCCGCGGACGCTTCCAGCTCCGAGGAGGCCGACGAGACGGTGTTGATCACGTCGCCGATCATGGTTTCGAACTCGCGCGCGATCTGATCCACGCGCTGGCTGCGCTTGAGCTTCGCTTCCGCTTCGACCGCGGCAGCCTCGTCGGCGGCCTTCTTGGCGAGCAGCGAGTCCTTGAAGTGCTGGAGCGAGCCCGCGACCTGGCCGATCTCGTCGTTGCGGCCCGTCGCCGGGATCTCGACCTCATGCTGTCCGGCGGCAAGCGCGCCGATCACGTCGGCGATCCGGCCGAGCGGCGTCACCACGCGCCTGCGCAGCATCACGGTCACGCCGCCGAGCGTTCCGAGCAACGCCAACACGGCGACAGCGGCCAGCGCGAGCATTGCCAGCGCGCCGTCGCGCGCGGCCGAGGCGCGCTCGGCTGCTTCCGCCAGCGCGGCGTCGCGCACGCCGTAGAACATCTGGATGGCCGGCACGATGACCTTCGCCAGCTCGTCGGCGGTGGCGCCGTACTTGCCGTCGCTCCGGGCTGCAGGAAGCTCCTTGTCCACGGCAACGGCTGCCTGTCCAAAATAGGATTCCGTTGCCGCCTTCAGCGCGGCAGCGATGCGGGAGGGATTTCCGAGCTGGTCGATCCCGGCCTCGATGCGCTCGCGGTCGGCCTCCACGCGCCCCTGCATGCGGTCCATCAGCGACAATTCGGCCGGGGTGAGCGGGCGGCGTGCGGAGAGCGCCGGGGACAGCGTGGCCGCGCGGCTGCCGGCCGAAACCCGCAGATCCTGCGCCGTTCGCGCCAGGCTCAAGAGCGCCGCAAGCGAGGAATCGGCATTGACGACCTTCGCTTCGAGCCGGTTCATGACCGGTTCGATGTTGCCGAGGACCTCGGCAACGCCGGGCAGGAAGCCCTTCGTCGCGGCGCTGTCGCGCGACGCCAGGGGGACGCTCATCGCGCGATCGGCCGCGGTTGTGATCTCCTTCAGCCGCCGCGTAGCACGGTCGAGATTCTCGGCAATCGCGCCGCCGTCGTCCAGCATCGTGACGGCGCGCCTTGCAGCCTCGAAGCCCGCCTCGGCCGTTTTCGCAGCCTTCGCGGCAGCTTCGAGCTGCGCCTGCGTCGCGGCGCCTTCCTGGAAGATCGGTCCGATGTAAGGAGCGCGAAGGCTGGCGACGTGCTGGCTGGCCAACAGGGTCGCACCAAAGGCATCGACGGTCTTGATCGCGTCGGAGCGGTTCGCGAAGATGCGCGTCTGGGGTATCAGCACCTCGGCGCCAAGGATGACCGCAAATACCGTCACCGTCAGCATCGACAGCGCGAAAAGCTTCCCGATCCGCATCCTGATTCCCCCGAATTCATTTCTGCAATGTCGAAAACCTAGCGGGCGGCCACTAAGGGGGCGTTAAGCAACGATCCGTAGTTCCGCGGAGTGTCAGGTCGTCGCGGACGCCCCGGGAACACTGTCGGACGCCAGTTCCCTCCCGAGCCTGAATCCGCGGAATCGCCAGCATCTCCTCACGGAATACCTATATCAATGGCTTGCGCCGTCATCCGGCCACACATGCTTACCTCCGGAAGGTCAATGCTCTCGCTCGAACTCGTCATCGTCGTCGTCCTGATCGTCATCAACGGCCTGCTCTCCATGTCCGAGCTGGCCGTGGTCTCGTCGCGTCCGGCGCGGCTGTCGCTGCTCGCGGCCAAGGGCGTACGCGGCGCCGAACGGGCGCTGACGCTGGCCGCCGATCCCGGCAAGTTCCTGTCGACGGTGCAGATCGGCATCACGCTGGTCGGCGTGCTCTCAGGCGCGTTCTCGGGCGCGACGCTCGGGCAGCGGCTGACGCAATGGCTGCTCGAGCTCGGCCTCTCCAAGGGCATTGCCGACATCGTCGGGGTCGGCATCGTGGTCACGCTCATCACCTACGCCACCCTCATCGTCGGCGAGCTCGTACCGAAACAGGTGGCGCTGCGCGATCCCGAAAGCATCGCAGTCCGGGTCGCGCCCGCGATGCATGTGCTGGCGAAGATATCGCTGCCGCTCGTTTTCCTGCTCGACGTCTCCGGCAAGCTGATCCTCACGCTGCTCGGCCGCGGCGGCAAGGCCGAGGAGAAGGTGTCGGAGGACGAGATCCATCACCTCGTCAGCGAGGCCGAGAGCGCGGGCGTGCTCGAGCCCGGCGAGAGGGAGATGATCGCTGGCGTGATGCGGCTCGGCGATCGGCCTGTCGGCGCCGTCATGACGCCGCGCACGGAGGTCGACGAGATCGACCTGAGCGACGATCCGGCCGCCATCCAGGAGATCATCGCCAAGAGCCCGCATTCGCGCTTTCCCGTCTCCGACGGTGACCGCGACAAGCCGATCGGCGTGCTCCAGGCCAAGGACCTGCTGGTTGCCTATATGAACGAACGTACGCCGGACCTGCGCGCGCTCGTGCGCGAGGCTCCCGGCATCCCGGTATCGGCCGATGCGCGCGACGTGCTGACCATCCTGAAAGCTGCTCCGGTTCACGTCGGTTTCGTCTACGACGAATACGGCGCCTTCGAAGGCATGGTGACCGCCACCGACATCCTCGAGTCGATCGTCGGCGCCTTCCATTCCGAGGCGGGGCCGCCGGAGCCGGCCTATGTCAGGCGCGCCGACGACTCGCTCCTGATCTCCGGCTGGATGCCGGTCGACGAATTCGGCGAGCTGCTCGGCGTCGAATTGCCGCCGCACCGCTACAACACGGTGGCGGGCCTGGTGCTGCAACAGTTCAACGCGCTCCCCAGCGCCGGCGATGCCTTCGATTTCCGCGGCTGGCACATCGAGGTTGTCGATCTCGACGGACGGAGGATCGACAAGATCCTGGCAATCCGGCGGAGCGAGCAGGCTGCGGCGTGAGCTAAAGTCTCCGCCGTCGTCCCGGACAACGCAAAGCCCTCACCCGAACTTCACACCGATCCGCTTTTCCTTGCGCCAGACCACCGAGCAGGACAGATGCGTTCCGTCGGCCTGCACGAACAGAGTGAAATGCTGGGGGATGCCGACGGGGCTGGTGACGTCGAGTGCGGCGCCGGTATCGGAGAGATTGCGAACGGTGCAGTCGATCGCGCCGCCCCCGAACTCGATGGTTCCGGCCTTCAGCACGCGGTGCCTCGATTTGCTGCGTCGCTCGTCCATGGGCGGAATTTACACCCAAAGCTGAACCAAACGTTAAGCGCCAGAGCATGATCCGGAAAAGTGCGCAGCGGTTTTCCGAAAAGATCATGCTCAAACAACAACCTGAAGCGCGATGAATTTCTGCGACCGGAATCCTACGGCGCGGGCTGGAACGTCTCGGCGCGCGCCATGCGCCAGGCGTCGCGGAAGCGCGGGTCTTCCGTACCTTCCAGCAGCTCGCCCGGGCGCAGTGCCGGATAGAGCTGCGCGAAGGATTGCACCTGGGTCGTCGACGTCCGCTGGCTGAAGTGAATCGGGCGCAGCTGCTGAGGATGTTCGAGGCCGGCGGCGGCAACGAGCTCCGTCAGCGAGTGCAGCGTCGCATGATGGTAATTGTGTACGCGATCAATCTTGAGCGGCACGTAGAGCGCACGCGCACGCGTCGGGTCCTGCGTCGCGACCCCGGTCGGGCAGCGGTCGGTGTGGCAGCTCAGCGACTGGATGCAGCCGAGCGAGAACATGAAGCCGCGCGCCGAATTACACCAGTCGGCGCCGATCGCCATCGCGCGCGCCATGTCGAAGGCGGTTGCGATCTTGCCGGAGGCGCCGATCTTGATGCGATCGCGCGCGTTGATGCCGATCAACGCATTGTGGACGAAGTTGACGCCCTCGCGCATCGGCATGCCCAGATGATCCATGAACTCCAGCGGTGCGGCGCCCGTGCCGCCCTCATTGCCGTCGACGACGATGAAATCAGGGTAGATGCCGGTCTCGATCATCGCCTTGCAGATCGCCAGAAACTCCCAGGGATGGCCGATGCACAGCTTGAAGCCGGCCGGCTTGCCGCCGGAGAGGCGGCGCATCTCGGCGATGAACTGCATCATGCCCACGGGCGTGGAGAAGACCCGGTGCGAAGCCGGCGAGATGCAGTCCTCGCCCATGGCGACGCCACGGATCTTCGAAATTTCTTCCGAGACTTTTGCCGCCGGCAGCACGCCGCCATGGCCGGGCTTGGCGCCCTGGCTGATCTTGAGCTCGACCATCTTGATCTGGTCTTCGCTGGCGACGCGCGCGAACGCTTCGGGATCGAAGGCGCCGTCGAGACGACGACAGCCGAAATAGCCGGAGCCGATCTCCCAGATGATGTCTCCGCCCATCTCGCGGTGATAGGGGCTGACGCCGCCCTCGCCGGTATCGTGCGCGAAGCCGCCCTTCCTGGCGCCGGCATTCAGCGCCCGCACCGCGTTCGGGCTGAGCGCGCCAAAGCTCATCGCCGAAATGTTGAACACCGAGGCCGAATAGGGCTTGGTGCAATCGGGGCCGCCGATGGTGATGCGAAATTTCTCCGCGGCATGCGTCTTCGGCGCGACCGAGTGATGCATCCACTCGTAGCCGTCGCGGTAGACGTCCTCCTGGGTGCCGAAGGGACGCTTGTCGAGCTCCATCTTGGCGCGCTGATAGACCACTGCTCGGGTGTCGCGCGAGAACGGCATGCCGTCCTTCTCGCTCTCGAAGAAATACTGCCGCATCTCGGGCCGAATCTCTTCCAGCAGGAAGCGGATATGCGCGGAGATCGGGTAGTTGCGCAGCACCGCGTGGCTCTTCTGCAGGAGATCGCGGACACCGAGCAGCGTCAGCGCGGCGAAGATCAGGATCGGGACCAGCATGATGTCGAAGATCTTGCGATCCGCGAGGCCGATGCCGATCAGGAGCGCGGTGACCACCGCGCAGATCGTCAGCACGATGAAGCGCGGCGAGAACGGCAGCAGCAGGGTTTCCATGATCCCCTCTTCCGCCAGCGGCAGGCGTTTGGGGGATTCATGTGTCTTGTCGTCGTCGGCCACGATTCCCATCCTCTCGCCAGCAGACGGTACGATACGCCTGCGCCTGTCATACGGATATGACGCCGCCCTTGTTTCAGGCTAGCGAATTCGGCCGGCGCAGATCAATCCGCCGAGAGGATGGGTTGCTGCACTGCAGCGGAAGGGGGTGGGGATAGGTGGTGCCGGGGCCAGCGGGCCTCAACCCGCTGCCCATGGCGCGCAGACGCGCTTCCCCAGAGTTCAGCTGTCGTCCCGGGCAAGCGTAAGCGCAGACACCGGGACGACGAGTTGAATGGGGCACGAAATCGCGCCTCCCATTCAACAGGACTCAGCGCTCGACGAAGGCCTTCTCGATCACGAAATGGCCGGGCTTGTTGCCGCTTCCCTCGACGAAGTTGCGGCTCTCGAACATCGCCTTCAGCTCTTCGAGCATCGCCGGGCTGCCGCACATCATGATGCGGTCGGTTTCGATATCGAGCGGGCCCTGGCCGATGTCGTTGAAGATCTGCTCGGAGCTGATGAGGTCGGTAATGCGGCCGCGGTTCTTGAACGGCTCACGGGTCACGGTCGGATAATAGACGAGCTTGTCCGCGAGCAGCTCGCCGAACAGCTCATCCTCGCGCAAGGTCGCGACGAGCTTTTCGCCATAGGCGAGCTCGGAGACCTGGCGGCAGCCATGCACCAGGACGATCGACTCGAACTGGTCGTAGACCTCGGGATCCTTGATCAGGCTCGCGAAGGGCGCAAGGCCCGTGCCGGTCGAGAGCAGCATCAGCCGCTTGCCGGGAAGCAGGTTGTCGGTGATCAGCGTGCCGGTCGCCTTGCGGCCGACCAGGATGGTGTCGCCTTCCTTGATCTTCTGGAGGCGCGAGGTGAGCGGGCCGTCCTGAACCTTGATCGAGAAGAACTCGAGCTGTTCCTCGTGATTGGCGCTCGCCATGCTGTAGGCGCGCAGCAGCGGACGGCCATCGACCTCGAGGCCAATCATGGCGAACTGGCCGTTCTGGAAGCGGAAGCCGGTATCGCGGGTGGCGCGGAAGCTGAACAGGGTGTCGGTCCAGTGGTGGACGGAAAGAACCTTCTCTCGGTAAAACGCGCTCATGATTTTCGATATTCCGAATAACTGCGGTTTTAGGGCAAAAGCGCTGCCCGGCCCTGAAAACGGGGCGGACACCATTGCCATGGCGGAGGATTTCGCGTGTGTGATCTACGCCATTGAGACCAATAATCAACCTCGTTCCGGATGCAATTGATGCCGGTCAAATCGGCATTTGCGGCAGAACTGGTCACATCATTGACGAATCTGCTGCCGGGCGCATGAGGAGGGCAATTTCTTTTCCCTGCCGGGCTCGATTGGAGCACTTAATTTCCATCGTGCTCGCGAGAATTTCATTAAGAATAGCTCTGATTTTCATCCCGATCGGCGCCGATTCCCGCATTTTTGCGGCTTTTGGCGACAGGAAACGACGAAAGACCATGGCAGGCGGCGAGCGAATCTTCGTTCAGGCGATCAGGCGCTATTGCGCCCGGCATGGGATCACGGTCGATGTGCGTCCCGGCGGCTGGTTGATCGCGATGCGCCGGGGAGCGAGGCGCCACTTCGCCTTCGGCTATGACATCGGCCTCAACAGCGCCATTGCCCACCGCCTCGCCAACGATAAATCGGCCACCGCCGAGGCGCTGCAGATGGCCGGCGTGCCGTGCGTTCCCCATCACCTCTTCCTCAACCCGAGTATGGGCGTGCACGTCGCCGGTGCCGATTGGCGCCAGGGCATGCTGGCGCTGCTCGCCCAGAATCCGCAAGGCGTGGTGGTGAAGCCGAACGAGGGCACGTCCGGACGCGCCGTTTTCAGGGCGACGAACAGCGACGCTCTCGACCGCGCCGTCACCGAGATCTTCTCGTCCGGCCTTGGGCTGGTGATCGCCCCCTATGTCGAGATCGAGGATGAAGTCCGCGTGATCGTGCTCGATGGCAAGCCGATGATCGTCTACCGCAAGGAGCGGCCGTCGGTCGTCGGCGACGGCATGCAGACGTTACGTGAGCTGGCGAGCGCGGCGGGACAGCACAGACGTCTGCACGAACTCGCGGCGCACGAGCTGAACGCCATCGTTCCCAAGGGGGAACGGCGCCTCCTGACCTGGCAGCACAATCTCGACGCCGGCGCAAAGCCGATCCTCCTCGATGAGGGCGAGGTTCGGGCGGACTGTGCGAACCTCGCCATCGACGCCGCAAGCTTCATCGGCATCACCTTCGCCTCGATCGACGTGGTCCGGGTCGATGGCATCTGGCGCGTGCTCGAGATCAATTCCGGGGTGATGATGGAGGCGCTCGGACGGCTCCATCCCGGACTGGTTCAGGCGACCTATGACGCTGCGCTGGATCGCATTTTCGAGACAGCGCACTGAGCTGCCGGTGCCAATCGCCGTTTTGTGCGCGAGCGCGCGTCGGCCGAAATGGAACGAGGCCCGGAATACCGAGCCTCGTCACCATGGCAACTGCGTTGGGGTTTCAGAGAGAAGCCGCCAGGCTCGAAGACGCTATCGCAAATCCTGGTCGTGTCGGTTGCGCCAGCGCAAACAGCGGTGACATGCATCAACGCGCATTCTGCGATTGCTCGCAGGAGTGAGCCGACTTCGGAACCTCTCCGCCCGTTAGATCAGGCAGGCGAGATAGACAACTGCCCCGCTGAGGACGGCTGCGACTGACCACAACGCCGGGTCGAACGACTCGGCGACAGCCCCGGTCTCGGTTCTGCTCTTGCGCATTGCAAATCCTCCGGATCAGCGGACGGCCACGGCGGCCGAGCCGCCCAGGACTACTGGCTTTCCAGGCTTGAATACGGCTGCCCGCTCGACCGCCGCGGTTCTCGTGTCGGCGTGGAAAGAAACGGCAACACTGGCGACGACCGCTGCAAGCAGCAATGCGACGATGACGATCTTCGAATGGGTGGCGCGGTCGGCGCTATAGATCGAATGATTCATCGGGCTCTCCGAACTCGTCGATCAGCCCATTGTCGAGCGGAGCTGCCGGCCTCGCTAGCTCGCGCCGTATCTTAGGGCGGGTCCCCTAAGTAGTTTTACGGATGAAGATCTTCATCCAAAGGTTGAGCAACATCAAGGTTGCCTCGCCTCGTTCGGAAGTACAAGAGCGGCACAAGGCGCCGCCTGGTCACGACCGGAGACGAAATCCTCTCGCATCGGCAATTTTCATTATCTCGAGCTGCGTCGGGCAAACTGAGATGAATGAAGCGCACCAACTGGCTCTGGCAATGTTTGTACTGGCCTGCACAGCCATGACGCTGGTTGCGGGGCAGCTTTACATGGAGCAGAGCATGGATGCGAAGACTTCTGCTCCCAGACACTTGCGGACGGTGTCGCTGGGTGCTTCGCCGCCGGCGGAGGCGCGCAGTGGCACAAGGCCGGACCTCGTCATGTTGACGCGGCCGTGACCAAGACCGCCGCTGGTTTTTGGCGCCGGCCGAATCGTCCTTCGCCCTGAACGCTTCCCCAAGTTGCAGCGAGATCGGCACGTTCAGGCGCTCGCCCGTGACGCGAGACTTGTCCTTGCGCCTTGTGGCGCGCTTTGCGCGTGGTCGTGTTGGCCGGATGTTCCCGTTGTGAAATGCAACGCGGCGATCTAGCCTTCGCACAGCGCACAGCACATGCGGCTTGCACGTTCTCATTGCGACAGCCGCATCAATAATTGCCAAACACACGAAGAGGGAACGCGATGAGCGGCAACATCAATCGCCAGATTCTTCTGGTGGAGAAGCCCAGCGGCAAGCTCGGCCCCGAGCATTTCAAGATCGTGGAGGGCACAATGCCGGAGCCGAAGGACGGCGAGGCGTTGCTGCGCGTGCGCTACATCTCGCTCGATGCCGCCAACCGCGCCTGGATGCACGGCGCGACCTATCGCTCCGCGGTCGAAGCCAACAGCGTGATGGCCGGCGGGGCCATCGCCGAGGTCGTCAGCTCGAAGGCGCCGGAGCTTGCGCCTGGCGACCTCGTGTTCGGCGACACCGGCTGGCAGGAATTTGCCGCGGTGCCGGCCAAGCATCTCACCAAGATGCCGAAGCTCGAGCCGATGACGCACCTGCTCAGCGTGTTCGGCATCGCCGGCCTCACCGCCTATTTCGGCCTGCTGGAGATCGGCAAGCCCCGGGAGGGCGAGACGGTCGTGGTCTCGGCGGCCGCGGGCTCGGTCGGCTCGATCGTCGGGCAGATCGCGAAGATCAAGGGATGTCGCGTCATCGGCATCGCCGGCGGTGCCGACAAGTGCAGATGGCTGACGTCGGAGCTCGGCTTCGATGCCGCGGTGGACTACAAGGACGGCGCGGTGTTCAAGGCGCTGCGTGCAGCGGCGCCGAAAGGCATCGACGTCTATTTCGACAATGTAGGCGGCGACATCCTCGAAGCCTGCCTGCCACAAATGAACAATTACGGCCGCATCGCCTGCTGCGGCGCGATCTCGCAGTATGACGGCGCTCCTGCCGCGCACGGCCCGCGCGGCGTGCCCGGCCTGATCGTGGTGAAGCGGCTCGTCATGCAGGGCTTCATCGTGATGGACTACATGAAGGACAGCCAGCGCGCGCTCGCCGACCTGCAGGCCTGGGTCAAGTCCGGCAAGCTGAGGGTGCAGGAGGATATCATCGACGGCTTCGAGAACACGCCGAAGGCGCTGATCGGATTGCTCGCGGGCGAGAACCGCGGCAAGCGCATGGTGAGGCTATGACCACCCGGTTGCACCGGCATATATGACTTGCGGGTGAGGCCAAAGCGGCCAAAGATGCTGCTTTCGAGGCATCATTCGCGACGAATGCGATTGCATCATATTTTGGGGAATCGTCGGCGCACCCGACGGGGCGGGAATCACTCAGATGCTCAACGCGTTGAAACATGCATCCAGGTGCGCGGCGTTGCTTGCAGCAACGCTGCTTGCAACTGCAACGGCCGCAGTCGCGCAAGCGCCGACCGAGGCCCAGAAAGGCGCGATCCGGTCCGCGTGCCGCTCGGACTTCATGGCGCACTGCTCGAGCGTGACGCCCGGCGGCGCAGAAGCGTTTCAATGTCTGGCGAAGAACATGTCCAGCCTGTCGCCAGGATGCCAAACCGCGGTCCGCGCGATCGACCCCCCCGCGGCTCCCAAGGCCGAAGCCCCTCCCGCCGCGCCGAAGAGCGAAGCGGCCCCCAAGGAAGCAGCACCGAAGGAAGCGGCACCCAAGGCGGAGCCAGCGCCGGCATCGGCCGCGCCGAAAGCTGAATCCGCTCCCGCTGCAGAGCCAGCCGCCGCGCCGGCACCGAAGGCGGCTGCACCCAAGCCGCCGAGCAGCACGCAACTTGCCGCGATCAAGAGCGCATGTCGCGGCGATTATCCCAAGGTGTGCGCCAGCGTGCCGCCGGGCGGCACAGCCGCGCTCGAATGCCTGGAGAGGAATAAGGCGAAGGTGTCGCCGGCCTGCGAGAAGGCCGTGAGCGCCGCGACCGGTGCCGGCGCGGCAGCGGCAGCGCCTGCGGCAGGTGCCCCGGCCGCAGCGCCGGCGGCGGCGCCCACCGTGATCGTGCTGCGTCCGATGCGCCCGCGCGAAGAGCTGTTCGTCGCCCGATCGGCCTGCGGCGCCGACATCCGAACGATCTGTGCCGGCGTCGAGGTCGGCGCCGGCCGCATCATGCAATGCCTTGCGAGCAACGCCGCCTCGCTGTCGCCGGCCTGCAAGGACGTGCTGACGGCGTTCACAGCACGATAGAGGCAGCGAACGACCACGCGCCGAAGTGCGCGACGATGAAGAGCGGCGCGCGCATGAATTTGCGCACGCCTGCAACGACAAGCCTTTTGCATGTATCAATTCAATAACGACAAGATCGGGAGGACAACATGCGTTCATTGCTGCTTGTTGGTTCTGCTCTCTTCGCCTTCGCCGCGACCATGACGTTCGAGACCACCGATGCCAACGCGGTGGTGTGCGCCCGCGGCGTGTATCGCGCCGGCTGCGCCGGTCCGAACGCGGCCGTCGTGGTCCGCAAGCCCGTGCCCGCGGTCCGTTGCACCAGGGTGCTGGTGAACGGGGTCTATGTGAAGCGCTGCGTCTGACGCCCCCGGTGGCCAATTCGCCCTGGTTTGGCTATGGTTCGCACCTGAGGTTTCGGACACCGGCGAAACGGGTGTTCGAAGGCGAGCTTTGGCGTGCCGGCCTGCCTATAATTCCGCTGGCGCCGGGCGCCGGAGCACATTAGTCTACCCCTAGATAGTAAGTATACTGTCAATTTGGGAGGCAGACGTTGCGGATCGCCGTGATTGGCGGGGGGCCAGGTGGGCTCTACTTCGCCTATCTTTGGAAGAAGCGTCACCCCGAGGATCAGGTCGACCTGTTCGAACAGAACCCGGCCGATGCGACCTGGGGCTTTGGCGTCGTGTTCTCCGATCAGGCGCTGGAATTCCTGCGGGCCGACGACCCCGAGACGGTCGATGCGATCGCCCCGCATATGGAGAGCTGGGAGAACATCACGCTGAACCTGCACGGCGATAGCGTCGCCATCGACGGGGTCGGCTTCTCTTCGATCGGGCGCCTCGAGCTCCTCAAGTTCCTGCAGCAGCGCGCGCTCGATGTCGGCGTCACGCCGCGCTTCGACACCCAGATCCAGACAATCGACCAGCTCAACGGCCACGATCTGATCGTCGCCGCCGATGGCTTGAACTCGTTGGTGCGCCGCGCCTTCGAAGGCGATTTCGGGACGTCGCTGTCCTACTCCTCCAACAAGTTCGTCTGGTACGGCACCTCGAAACGCTTCGACACGCTGTCGCAGACCTTCGTGAAGACCGACCGCGGCGCCTTCAACGCCCATCACTACCGCTATTCGCCGGGCATGAGCACGTTCCTGGTCGAATGCGATCACGCAACCTGGCAGGCCTACGGCTTCGCCTACAAGGACGTCGAGCAGTCCAAGGGCGTCTGCGAGGAGGTCTTCGCCGACACGCTCGGCGGCCACTGCCTCGTCTCCAACAAATCGGTCTGGCGCAACTTTCCCTGGGTCTGGAACGAGCACTGGTCGTTCAAGAACATGGTGCTGCTCGGCGACGCCCTGCATTCCGCACATTTCTCGATCGGCTCAGGCACGCGGCTCGCGATCGAGGACGCGATCGCGCTGGTCAAGGCGCTGGAGTCGGATGCGCATCTTGCGACCGCGCTGCACCGCTACCAGGCCGCGCGCAAGCCCATCGTGCAGAAGCTCGTCAATGCCGCGCGCACCAGTGCGTTCTGGTACGAACGCTTCGCCGAGCACATGAAGCTTCCCCTGCTGGACTTCGCCTACAGCTATATCACCCGCTCCGGCCGCATCGACGATTCCCGGCTGCGCGCGATGTCGCCGGCCTTCATGGCGCGCTACGAGGCGGCCAGGAACGGCGGAGATGCCGCATGAGCGACGAGATCCGCGACCAGGTGCCCGCGGACGGCCCGGGCGCACGCGAAATCGGCTTTGCCGTTCCTGAAATTTACAATGCCAGCCGCGTGCTGTTCGACAATTTGGCCAAAGGCCGCGGCGACAAGATCGCGCTGATGGGTCCGGCAGGCACGCGGAGCTATGCCGAGCTCTGCGGCGAAGCCTGCCGCTGGGGCAACGGTTTCGCCTCGCTCGGCCTCAAGCGCGGCGATCGCGTGCTCCTGTTCCTCGACGACACACCGGCCTACCCGGCCGCCTTCTTCGGCGCGGTGCGGGCCGGCTTCGTGCCGCTCCTGATCAACACGTTGACGCCGCCGGACCTTCTGCAATTCTATCTCGCCGATTCCGGCGCGACCGTCGCGGTCGCGGATGCCGAGTTCGCGGCGCGCTTCAACGCGGAGGCGTGCAAGGATACGAAGCTCCATACGCTGATCGTCGTGAATGGGGCAGCGGGCGAGCATGCCGCGCCTGCGGCGCTCGCGGCAGCAGGCTGGCTCGCGCAATTCCCGGCTGATCTCGCCGAAGCCGACACGCGCCGCAACGAGATGGCGTTCTGGATGTACTCCTCCGGCTCGACCGGACGGCCCAAGGGCATCGTGCATCTCCAGCACGACATGGCCTATAGCGATGCCGCCTTTGCGCAAAACGTGCTGAAGCTGACGCCTGACGACATCTGCTTCTCGGTGCCGAAGATCTTCTTCGCCTACGGCTTCGGCAACTCCGTCACCTTCCCGTTCTCGGCGGGCGCGGCGACTCTGCTGTTGCCGGGCCAGCCCAGGCCTGCGTCGATCTTCGCGGCGATCGCGCAGTACAAGCCGACGGTCTTCTTCGGTCTGCCGACGCTTTATACATCGCTGACCAAGGCGGAAGGCGCGGACAAGACGGATTTCTCGTCGCTGCGCATGGCGCTCTCCGCCGCCGAGGTGCTCTCGGCCGAGGTCTTCAACAGCTGGAAGACGCTCACCGGCCTCGAAATCGTCGAAGGCCTCGGCTCGACCGAGGTGCTGCACATCTATCTCTCCAACCGGCCCGAGCAGAAGAAGCTCGGCGCCGCCGGCCTGCGCGTGCCCGGCTACGAGGTCGCGCTGCGCGACAAGGACGGGAACGAGATCGGCGACAACGAGGAAGGCATCTTGTGGGTCCGCGGCGATTCCAACACGCCGCTGTACTGGAACCGGCCGGACAAGTCCGCGGAAACCATTCGCGAGGGCGGCTGGATCTACACCGGCGACCGCTTCGTCCGCGATGCCGACGGCTTCCACTTCTTCCGCGGCCGCGCCGACGATCTCATCAAGATCTCAGGCCAGTGGGTCTATCCGCTCGAGGTCGAGCTGTGTCTCGCCGACCACCCCGACATCCGGGAATGCGCGGTGTTCGCCGCCGAGCTGCCGGACCGGCGCATGACGCTGAAAGCGGTGGTGGTGATGAACAACCGCGCTGCCGACCAGGGCGAGGCGACGCGCAGACTGCAGGACTATGTGAAGGGCAAGCTGCTGCCCTACAAATATCCGCGCGAGGTAATCTTCATCGACGAGCTGCCGAAGACGGGGACGGGCAAGATCGACCGGCAGGCGTTGCTGCGGATGTGAGGCAAGTACGTCGCGTCGCCACACTCTCGGTGTCGTCCCCGCGAACGCGGGACCCACAACCACAGGGAGGGGTTTGGCGAAGACTCGGAGTCGCCATCTCGCATAGCCACGCCCTGTGGTTATGGATCCCGGATCTGCGCTTCGCTTGTCCGGGACGACGATGGAGAATGAGGGCGCCAACACAGCCTCACACCGGTCTCACCCCGCCTTCCCCAGATGCTCCAGCGCATCCTCGGCCCGCAGCGGCACGCGCGAGGCTTCGTTGTTGAGATCGACGAGCTGCACCAGCAGCCCCATCAGCGCCTTGCGGTCGGCCGGTTTCAGCGGCTCCAGCATCCGCGCCTGGGCGCGTTCGACGGCGGGGATGATGTCGCGCAAGATTGCGGCGCCTGATTTGGTCAAGTGGAGCAGCTTGATCCGCCTGTCTTCTGGCGCCGGCTTGCGCTCGATATAGTCCTTGGCTTGAAGCCGCTCGATCACGCTGCCGAGCGTGGAGCGGTCGAAGGCTATCACCGCCGAAAGCCGCGTCGCGTCGATGCCCGGATGGGTATGGATCGCTATCAACGCGGCATATTGCACCGGGGTGAGATCGAACGCCTTGCACTCCTCCATGAAGATCGAGACCGCGATCTGCTGCATGCGCCGGAACAGATAGCCCGGCGCGGCATAGACCGCGTCCATCGTGATCGGAGGGGCAGGCTTACTCGGCATCGGGCTGCTTCTCCGGTGCGGCATCGGCGAAGGCGGGCAGCGCCTTGGCGGCGGCCTCGGCCTCGAGCAGGCGCGGATAGGCGGAGACATCGACGCCGAAGCGGCGCGCATTGGCGAGCTGCGGCACAAGGCACAGATCGGCCAGCGTCGGCGCATCGCCGAAGCAGAAAGGCCCCTTCTCATCTCGGATCAGGGTCTCGCAGGCCGACAGGCCCTCGCGATTGACCCACGCCGCCCAGTCCTGGACCTTCTCCTCGGCCAGACCGAGTTCGCGCAGCCGCGCCAGCACCTTCAAATTCTGGACCGGATGGGTGTCGCAGGCGATCGCCAGCGCGAACGCCCTCACCTTGGCGCGGCGAAGCGGATCCTTCGGCAGCAGCGGCGGATTGGGGTGGGTCTCGTCGAGCCATTCGATGATCGCGACCGATTGCGTCAGCACCGTGCCGCCGTCGCTCTCCAGCGCGGGCACGAGGCCCTGCGGGTTGATGGCCAGATAAGCGGGCGCGCATTGTTCGCCCTTGCGAAGATGATGCGGCAGATGCTCGGCGCCGAGCCCCTTGAGGTTCAGCGCGATCCGCACCCGATAGGCGGCGCTGGAGCGGAAATAGCCGTGCAGCTTCATCGGGACCTCCCCTGGCTTTCGTCATTCCGCGGCGGATCGAAGAGCCGAACCCGGAATGACTGTCTTATACATAGGCCCGTCACATTGACGCAACCTAGATCGTCAGTATACTGTCAATCAACAAACGATCGGGAGCAGCAACCATGGAAGCCGTGACCAAGACGCCGGAACGCGAGGCGTTCTACCGCAAGATCGACGGCGAGAATCTCACCGCGCTGTGGACGGTGATGAGCGACCTGATCACGCCGGAGCCGAAGAGTGCCTGCCGGCCGCACCTCTGGAAGTTCGACGTCATCCGCGACTACATGCTCGAGGCCGGCAAGCTCATCACCGCCAAGGAAGCCGAACGGCGGGTGCTGGTGCTCGAGAACCCGGGGCTGCGCGGCCAGTCCAAGATCACGACCTCGCTCTACGCGGGGGTGCAGATGGTGGTGCCCGGCGACGTCGCCCCTGCGCACCGGCACAGCCAGTCGGCGCTGCGCTTCGTGCTCGAAGGCAAGGGCGCTCACACCGCCGTCGATGGTGAGCGCACCGCGATGGAGCCCGGCGATTTCATCATCACGCCGTCCATGACCTGGCACGATCATTCCAACGAGACCGACCAGCCGATGTTCTGGCTCGACGGTCTCGATATCCCCTTGGTGCAGTTCTTCGACTGTTCCTTCGCGGAAGGATCGAAGGAAGACCAGCAGAAGATCACGAAACCCGCCGGCGACAGCTTTGCGCGCTACGGCCACAACCTGCTGCCGGTCGACGTGAAGCGAAGCTCGAAGACCTCGCCGATCTTCAGCTATCCCTATGCCTACACCCGCGAGGCGCTGGAGAAGGCCCGCGCGAGCCAGGAGTGGGACGCCTGTCACGGACTGAAGCTGAAATTCAGCAACCCCGAGACCGGCGATTTCGCCATGCCGACCATGGGCACCTTCATTCAGCTTTTGCCCAAGGGCTTTAACACCGCGCGCTATCGTTCGACGGACGCAACGGTGTTCTGCCCGATCGAAGGACGCGGCCGCAGCCGCATCGGCGACACCGTGTTCGAGTGGGGCCCGCGCGATCTGTTCGTGGTGCCGAGCTGGCACTGGGTGACGCACGAGGCGGATGACGACGCCGTGCTGTTCAGCTTCTCGGACCGGCCCGTGCAGCAGAAACTGGATCTGTTCAGGGAAGATCGCGGCAACGCGTGAGGCGTGCTCCATGCCCCGTCATGGCCGGGCTTGACCCGGCCATCCACGCGTCACCGCGCCTGAGGAAAGACGTGGATGCCCGGGACAAGCCCGGGCATGACGACCTGTTACGAAGCGAAGATCGCTCCACGTCGTCATTGCGTTCGCAGCTACCGCCAGTGCAACAGCCGCGCCTCCAGCCAGCCGATCACCTTCCCCACCGCCAGCCCGAACACCGACAGGATCACCACGCCCGCGAGCAGCTGATCAGTCTGCATCAGATTGCCGGCCTGCAGAACGAAGGCGCCGATGCCGTATTGCGCGCCGATCATCTCGGCGCTGACGACGAGCAGCAGCGCGACTGAGGCGGTGATGCGGAAGCCGGCGAGGATCGCGGGCAGCGCGCCCGGCCAGATCACCTTGCGCACGATGGTGGCGAACGGAACGTTGAAGCTCTGCGCCATGCGGATGAGGTTGCGCGGCACCGCATCGACGCCGCTATAGACCGAGATCGCAGTCGAGAAGAACACGCCGAGCGCAATGGTCGCGATCTTTGGTTCTTCGCCGATGCCGAGCCAGAGGATCAACAGCGGCAGCAGCGCTATCTTCGGGATCGGGAACAGCGCCGAGATGAAGGTGATGCCGACGCCGCGCGCCAGCCGCGACAGGCCGATGGCAAAGCCGACGGCGACACCGGCCACCGTTCCCAGGAGCCAGCCGACGCCGATGCGCAGCAGCGAGGCCGAGACGTGCTGCCAGAGCGCGCCCGACACCGCGAGCTGGTAGATCGCGCGTGCGATCGCCAAGGGCGCCGGCAGGAACAGCGGATTGACGAGGCCGGCGCTGCCGGCGGCCTGCCAGATGGCGATGACGAACGCGAGCGCGATCCAGCCGCCGTAGCGGCTCGAGTCCGGCACGAAGCCCGCGCCGCGAAAGCGGACGGGCCGGGTCGGAGTGTCCTTCGCAATTTCGGCCGGCGCGCGATCAAGCATGCTGGACCTCGCGCTCGGCGTCGATCGCCTCGTTGCGGATCAGCGACCAGATCTGGTTCTGGAGCGCAAGCAGCCTTTCGCGCGCCGCCACTTCGCCGCGCGCCGCTCGCGTCATCGGCACGGTCACGACCTCGCGGATACGTCCCGGCCGCCGCGACAGCACCACGATTCGGTCGGCAAGCCGTGCGGCCTCTTCGAGATTGTGGGTGACGTAGACTGCACCCATGCCGCCATCGGCGAGCAGGCGGACAAAGTCTTCCATCAAGAGCTCGCGGGTCTGCGAATCCAGGGCCGAGAGCGGCTCGTCCATCAGCAGAATGGCAGGCCTTACCGCAAGCGCGCGCGAAATGCCGACGCGCTGGCGCATGCCGCCGGAGAGCTGCTTGGGATAGGTGGTGCGGAAATCGGTCAGGCCGGTGCGGCGCAGGGCGTCCTCGACCAGCGCACGGCGTTGCGCAGCGGTGAGCTGGGCGTGCAGCAGCGGGAATTCGACGTTCTCCTCCACCGTGGCCCAGGGCAGCAGCGCGAAATCCTGGAATACGAAGGTCAGCGGATTGAGACTGTCCGCCGCCGGCGCACCGCGCAACTCGGGCGCGCCGGAGGTCGGCTGCAACAGCCCGCCGAGGATCGACAGGAGCGTGCTCTTACCGCAACCCGATGGCCCGACGATCGCCACCACCTCGCCGGCGCTGACGGTGAAGGAGACATCGTCGAGCACGGCGAGATCGCCGAAGCGATGGGAGATGTGGTTGGCAATCAGGTCCATGCATAGCGCCTGCGTTCCTCACCCTCCCCTGGAGGGGCAGGGCAATCGCATGTGATCTCTCGGAAAGGTCTGAGCAAGCGCCTCGTCCTTCGAGACGACCGCTCCGCGGTCTCCTCAGGATGAGGCTTCGCTAGAGCGGTGTCCTTTGAAACTGCCGCTGCACACTCCGCCCTCATCCTGAGGGCCCGCCGGAGGCGGGCGTCTCGAAGGATGGCCGCAGGCGAGTTTCCCGCCGCGCTTCCATATGCGATCGACCTTCCCCCTCCAGGGGAGGGTGGCAGGTCGTCCGTCGCGAGAGTCCGCATCGTCAGCATCAATCCGCCTTCACGTAATCCTTGGCGATGATCGCATTGGCATCAAAACCCTTGTCGGCAAAGCCCTGCTCCTGGAGCCATTTGATCTGGTTGTCGACATTCTTGACGTCGAGCTTGCCGTCGGGATCGACATAGGCGCAATTGCCGACCACCTGCCCGACCGGCAAATTGGTGTATTTGGCGATGATCTCCAGCAGCGGTTTCGTCTGCTCGTTGATCGGCGCGATGCCGTCTTTCATCGCAGCGAGGATGATGTCGTGATATTCGCGATCGGCCCTAGCCAAAGCGCCTAACAATTTTGTGACCAGCGCCTTGTTGGTCAGCGTCTTCGGCGAGGCGAACACCGCTCCCAACTGCCACGGCGTCTCGTCGCCAACCCAGCCCAGGAACTTCGCGCCGCCTTCGTCCATCAGCTTTCGCGCCGTGGAGATCGGCAGCAGCGCGGCATCGACGGTCTCGCCCTTGAGCGCAGCGGCCGCATTCGACAGCGATTGCAGCGGCACGATCTTCACGTCGGCAAGCTTGAAGCCGTACTTGTCGGCGAGCAGGCCGAGCGAATAGTGAAAGCTCGATCCGACCTGCGTCACCGCCACGCGCTTGCCGGCGAGGTCCTTCGGCGTCTTCAGCCCGGCGGCATAGGCGTTGTTGCTGGCGAAATAGCCGATCAGGGGATAGCCGGGCTTCTCGCGGCTCATGCCGCCGATCACCTTCAAAACGCCCTTGCCGGCGAGATTGTAGAGACCCGCGGTGAAGGCGGTGACGCCGAAATCGACATCGCCTGAGGTCGTCGCCACCGCGATCGGTTGCGCCGCATCGAAGAATTTGAGCTCGACCTCCAGGCCGGCGTCGCGGAAATAGCCCTTGTCCTGCGCGATGAAAACGGGCGCGGAGGAGGACAGGCGGAGCACGCCGATCCTGGCCTTCAGCACGTCCTCGGCCCGCGCCGTGCCCATCGCCATGATCGCCACCAGGCCCGCTATCGCGAGCCGCGCCATCCCGATCATTCCAATTCCTCCGCCGTCGTTGTCTTGCAGTCCGCTACAGCCCTTCGGGGACGGCCTGGTCCCGCCCGATGAAGGCGCCCTGTTGCTTCAACGTTTCCTGCAATTTTTCAATGGGGATGTCACGCGGGATTCGGTTGCCGGAGAGCGCCAGCGCGGCTGCGGAACCGGCGGCCTCGCCCATCACGAAACAGGCACCGGAGACACGCGCCGCCGACTGGCCTTCATGTGTCATCGAGGCACAGCGGCCGGCGACCAGGAGATTGTCGACACCTTGGGGCACCAGCATCCGGTAGGGCAGCTCATTGTAGCCGCGCGATTCCGGAATTGGCGGGAATGTGAAGACGACGTCGCCGGGAACATGGGCCTCGATCGGCCAGCCATTGACGCCGATCGAATCCTCGAACGAGGCACAGCCGAGCACGTCCTCGCCGCTGAGCTGATAGCCGCCCTTGATGCGGCGCGTCTCGCGGATGCCGAGCTGCGGCGGCAGGTCGACGATGTAGGATTCTTCAAAGCCCGGCACGGCGCTGCGCAGGAATTCGAACGCGGCGAGCGCCTGCTTGCGGCCCTCGATCTCGCCGCGGGTGAGATCGTCGGGCTCGATGCCGTTGATGGCATGGCCGTCCTCGCGCGCGACTTGCGTAAAGTTCACGCGCCATTCGATGCCGGATTTTTGCGGCCGCACGATGGCGCTCTTGCGCGGGAATGTGTGCGTGCCGGCCGCGACCGCCTTCTCCATCAGCTGCGGGATGGTCCGCCAGGCCTCGCCCGCCTTCCCGGGATCGATGCCGTTGAGGCGGAGCATCATCGAGGGATAGAGCGGATGGCCCTGCTCGTCGCCGATCTCGAACGGCGCGCCGGCCCACACGGCGAGATCGCCATCGCCCGAGCAGTCGATGAAGATTTCCGATCGCACCGCCTGCCGGCCGGCCTTGGTCTCGACCAGCAGCGCGTCGATGCGGCGGTCATCGCCCATCACGACGCCTGCACCGAGCGCATGGAAGAGGATGTGCACCTTGTGACTGGCGAGAAGCTCGTCAGCGGCGATCTTGTACGCGGCGGTGTCATAGGCCTGCGCGAAGACCTTGCCGAGGATCAGATGCGGCGTGTTGAGGCCGTTCAGCCGGTCAATCCGCGCCAGCAGATCCGACGCCATGCCCTGCACCAGCCGCCGGTGCTCGCCATAGACATTGCCGTGCAGGCCGCAGAAATTGGTGACGCCGGCCGCGGTGCCCATGCCGCCGAGGAAGCCGTAGCGCTCGATCAGCAATGTCTTCCGTCCCGCGCGCGCCGCTGACGCTGCCGCGACGATGCCAGCCGGACCACCGCCGAGAACGACGACTTCGTATTCGCCATAGATCGGCACTTGTCGTGCCGGCTCCTCAATCATCGTGGCCCGCATGGCGCGTCCGCTCCCGAAATCTCTTGCTTGCGGGCGACTATGAATTAACGCGCGGCGAGCTACAATCCACCAAAATACGCGATCAGCTTTCGCGAATCGAGAAAGGTCGACATGGACATCCTGGTGAACCTTCAGGCCTTCCTCGCCACCGCGGATGCGGCCGGATTCTCCGCCGCTGCGCGAAAGCTTGATGTCTCGACCTCGGTCGTGGCCAAGCGCGTCACGCAACTGGAGGCCCGAATCGGCACGCCGCTGTTTCACCGTTCGACCCGGCAATTGCGGCTCACCGAAGCCGGGCAGCGCTATGTGCATCGCGCGCGTGGTGTCGTGGCCGACGCCGCCGACCTGCTCTCGCGCATGGGCGAGAAGGGCCACGATCTCGTCGATCATCTTCGCATCAAGGCCCCGACCTCGCTGACGGTGGCGCGCCTTGCAGATGCCTTCAGCGCCTTCCAGACGCAGAACCCGCGGCTGAAGCTCGAGATCGTGCTGATCGACCGTCCGGTCGATCCCGTCACCGAGGGATTTGACATCGCGATCGGCGCCTTCCCGCATTCCTTCGGCGGCGTCATCGACGAGCCGCTCTGTCCGCTGAAGCGGCTGCTCTGCGCCTCGCCGGCCTACTTGAAGAAACACGGCACGCCAAAACATCCACGTGATCTCGTCGAGCATCGCTGCCTCAGCTTCCTGCCGACGGGACCAGAATGGATCTTCGACGGGCCGCGCGGCCGCATCAGCATCCAGGTCAGCCCGCTGCTGTCCTCCAACGAAGGGCACGTGCTGGCGCGCAGTGCGATTGCCGGCAACGGCATCGCGCTGATCTCGCATTATCTCGTCGCGGGCTCTTTACGCGACGGCACGCTCAAGCCGGTGCTGCGCGACTTTCCGATTCCGGAATTGTGGGTGAAGGCCGCGATTCCCGAACGGCGCCGCAACGCCGCTGCGGTGCAGGCGCTGCTCACCCTCCTGAAAACGTCGCTGGCGCGGTCGCTGTGAGCCTTGCCAAGTGCGGCGCCGTAGCCCGCATGAGCAAAGCGATATGCGGGACTGCTCGCGACATTCCCGGATATCGCTTCGCTCATCCGGGCTACACGCTGCGGTCACAAGTTGGCAGTTGCCCTTGAACAACGGACCTGAGAGAAGCGTCGCCATGGATTCAATACTCGTGAGACTCAGCCTCGTCGCCCTGATCACCCTCGCGATCCCCGACGCTCACGCTGCGGCCATCGAGCAGAACTGCCGCTTCATCCAGGCCAAAGCCGAGCGGGAAGCCTGCTACAAGCGTCAGGAGGAAGATCTGGCTGCAAAGCGCAAGCCTGCACCTGCGACCGACGAGGGTAAGACACTCGAAACGATGCGCCAGCTGCGGCAGGACGACGACGCCGTCTATCGCAGCATCAGCAACATCTGCCGCGGCTGCTGACGTTCAGCTTTTTGCGCCGCCCCAATTCGCCGCACGCTTCTCCGCGAATGAGGCCAGCCCTTCCGCCGCCTCGGCGCTCTGGCGCTTGAGCGAATGCAGCTGCACGAGCCGCTCGTAGGCGGCATCGTCCACCGCCATGCCGCCGAACGAGCTTTCCAGCGCGAGTTTCTTGGTTTCAGCCATCGCGTCCGGCCCGTTGGCGAGCAATTGCTCGACCACCTTGCTGCCTGCAGCCTCGAGATCGGCGAGCGGCACCACCTCGTGGACGAGGCCGATGCGGCGGGCATCCTCGGCGCCGAAGCGCTCGCCGGTCAGCGCGTAACGGCGGACCTGCCGGACACCGATGGCGTCGCAGAGCTGCGGGATGATGATCGCCGCGGTCAGGCCCCAGCGCACTTCGGTGATCGAGAACAGGGCGTTGTCCGCGGCGATCACGACATCGCAGGCCGCGATCACGCCGGTACCGCCGCCAAAACAGCCGCCCTGCACCAGCGCGACGGTCGGGATCGGCAGCGTGTTGAGCCGCTGAACGGCCTCGAACGTCGCCCGCGACGCCGCTTCGTTCGCTTCAGCCGATTGCGGCCGCACGCCGTTGATCCATTTGAGGTCAGCGCCGGCCTGAAAATGCCTGCCGTTGCCCCTGAGCACGACGACGCGCAGGTTCGGCTTTCTGCCGAGATCGTCCATGGCCGCGAGCACGCCCGCGATCAACGCGCCGTCATAGGCGTTGTTGACCTCCGGCCGGTTCAACGTGACGGTCGCAACCCCACGCTCATCGAGAGTCCACAGGACGGGGCTGGCAGTCATCGGCGATCCTCCGGTCGGTCTGTTTGCTGCGCACTATGACCGAGACGGCGCGTCCTGATCCATATCTTTCCGGCGTGGGGCGGCCGCGTCCATCGCATGGCGGCTTGTGTCATGCTGGTGCCGGGGCGACACCTTAGGTACGGGACATCATCATGCGCATCTGCATTTTCGGCGCGGGCGCCGTCGGCAGCCACATTGCGGTACGGCTGGCGCGGGCCGGCCACGAGGTCAGCTGCGTGATGCGGGGGGCGCATCTGGAGGCGGCTCGCGCCAACGGGCTCAAGCTGCGCGTCGGCGATTCCGAGGTCGGCGCCAAGGTGAACGCATCGGGCGACCCGGCCCAGCTCGGCCCGCAGGACGTGGTGATCTCGACGCTGAAGGCCACCGCGCTTCCGGGGCTGGTCGGCAGCATCAAGCCGTTGCTCCAGGACGACACCGCGATCGTGTTCGCGCAGAACGGAATTCCCTGGTGGTACGGCATCGGCCTGCCGCCGCGGCACCCGACGCCGCCGGACATTTCCTTCCTCGATCCCGGCGGACGCTTGCGCGCCTGCATCCCGAAGGAACGCATCATCGGCGGCGTGATCTTCTCCTCCAACGAGGTGATCGCGCCGGGCGTGGTGCACAACCTCACGCCAGAGCGCAATCGCGTCTTGATCGGGGAATGCGACGACCGCCATTGCGAGCGCATCACCAGGCTGCGCGGCATCTTCAATGACGCGCGGCTGGAATCGCCGCCGGTGGCCGAGATCCGCGAGGCGATCTGGTCAAAGCTGCTGACCAACATGTCGCTGTCGGTGCTGTGCCTGCTCACCGGCCAGACCGCGCGTGGCGTGCGCGACGACCCCGCCTTTGCCGAGGTGATTCCACGCATGCTGAGCGAGGCCAACGAGATCGCTCAGCACTTCATTCCCGAGGTCAAGCGCGTGACCCGCAGCGGCTCCGCCCCCAATCACAAGCCGTCGCTGCTCCAGGATTACGAGCTTGGCCGCGCCATGGAAATCGACGTGCTGGTAAGGGCGCCCCAAGCCTTCGCGCGCACCGCCGGCCTGTCGACGCCGACGCTCGACCTGATCGCCGCGCTGGCGATTCAGAAGGCGCGCGACAAGGGGCTCTATGCGGCGTGAAGTTCAGGCGAGTTGGTCGATCCAGGCGGCCAGCGCATCGAGCACTTCCGTCAGCGCGTCGTCATTGCTGCGGCCCGACTTTTTCAGGACCGCGAAGGAGTGATCGCCGCCTTCGACTTCATGCAGCGTCGCCCTCGCGCCGAGCGTTTTGATCACGGGCCTGAGATGGCCGAGATCGGCAAGCCCGTCACGCGTGCCTTGCAGGAACAGCATGGGGATTGTGATACCGGCGAGGTGCTCGGCGCGCTCGCTCGACGGCTTCTTGTCGGCATGGAGGGGAAAGCCGAGGAAGGCGAGGCCTTTGACACCGGGCAGCGGGGACTTCGACTGCGCCTGCGAGGTCATGCGCCCGCCGAAGGACTTTCCGCCGGCGACGAGCTTCAATCCGGGACAGAGCCGCGCCGCCTCCTCCACCGCCGCGCGGATGGCGGCGTGCGCGACCGCAGGCTGGTCGGGACGCCCCTGCTTCTTCTCCATGTACGGAAAATTGAAGCGGAACGTCGCGATGCCACGCTCAGCGAGACCTGCTGCGACCTTCTCCATGAAGGAATGCCGCATATCGGCGCCCGCGCCGTGCGCCAGCACGTAGCAGGCGCGTGCACGGTCCGGCTGCGTCAGGATCGCCGAGACCGTCCCGATGCGCTCGATGTCGAGCTTGAGCTCGCGCGTCTCGACCAAGACTCACTATTCCCGAATGGATCAAGCCAATGGTACCTGCGCGACCGCGATCTGAAAACATGAAACTTCGCACGCTCGTCGCGGGCGTGCGCAGCTCGACGCGAGCGGAAGCCGTCAGCTCACCCGCCGTTCCCGGCCTTCCCAGAACGGCCGGCGCAGCTCGCGCTTCAGCACCTTGCCCGCGCCCGACAGCGGCAGCGGCGCCTCGGTGATCTCGATGCTGCGGGGACATTTATAGCCGGCAATCAACGTCTTCGTGAACTCGATCAGCTCGCCAGCCGAAACCTCCACGCCGCTGCGTCTGACCACGACGGCATGGACCTGCTCTCCCCATTGTTCATTGGGAATTCCGATGACGGCGCATTGCAGCACCGACGGATGCTGCGCGAGCGCGTTTTCGACCTCGACCGAGTACACATTCTCGCCGCCCGAGATGATCATGTCCTTCACGCGGTCGACGACATAGATGAACCCGTCCTCGTCCATGTAGCCGCCATCGCCCGTGTGCATCCAGCCGTCGACGACGGCGCGCGCGGTCTCCTCCGGTCGCTCCCAATAGCCCATCATCACGGTGTCGCCGCGCACCACGATCTCACCGACGGACCCTGCCGGCACCGGCCGGTCGTTCTCGTCGACGATCCGGACCTCGCAGCCGAGCGTGGCACGGCCGGCACCGCGATGACGTCCCTTTCTCCGGCCCTCCCCGACATGCTCGTCGGGGTGCAGCAGCGTCGCGATCGGCGACAATTCGGTCATGCCATAGGCCTGGGTGAAGCGCACATGCGGCAGTGCGCGCGCGGCACGGTCGAGCACCGCCTCGCTGATCGGCGAGGCCCCGTAGATGATATGCTTGAGCGAGGACAGGTCGTAGTTTCCGATCGCGGGGTGGTCGACGAACATCTGGATCATCGTGGGCACCAGCAGCACGTCGGTCACGCGCTCGTTCTGCATCGCGGCCATCACGCCTTCGGGCGTGAAGCCCTGGACGATCACGTTTGAGCCGCCGGAGAGCAGCAGCGAGTACATCGCCGCCCCGTTGGCGAGGTGAAACATTGGCGCCGCGTGCAGATAGGTCGTGCTCGCCGGAAACAGTCCTTCGCCGAGAGCATTGAGCGCGTTGGCCATCAGGTTCTGGTGGCTGAGCATGACGCCCTTAGAACGCCCGGTGGTGCCGCCGGTGTAGAAGATGCCGGCGAGATCCTCGCCCTTGCGCATGGCATCGGCGACCGGAGCGCTGCCCGCGACCAGATCCTCATAGCTCTCCATCCCGGCCGGCACCTCGCCGTCGTCGGCATAGATCAGCTTCAGCCCCGGAATGGCGCCGGCGAGCTGCGCGCCAACCTGCGCAAAGGCCTTGTCGACCAGCAGAACGGAGGCGCGGCAGTCGCGCAGCGCATCCTCGTTTTCCAGGGCGCTCCAGCGGATATTGAGCGGCACGATCACGCCGCCCGCCCAGCCGGTCGCCAGATAGAGCTCGAGGTAGCGATCCGAGTTGAAGGACAGCACGGCGACGCGATCGCCATCACTGACGCCGCGCGAGCGCAGCCCGCCGGCCAGCCTTGCAACGCGTTCGCCGAGCTCGCCCCAGCTGCGGCGCCGCTGGCCATAGACGGTGGCGAGCCCCTTCGGGTTGATCTGCAGCGCGCGCCGCAGTCCATGTGTGATGTTCATCGTGTTCCTCCTCCTGTGCGCTTCTTCCCTGTCGTCCCGCGCCCTGAGTTGCGCCGTTGCGGCGCTCTCGGCGTCTTCCTTGTCATCTGCTGCCGGCCCTCGTTCGCCAGGCCTTCCGTCAGCCGGACCGTGAACTCGTCGGCGATTTCGCTCGGCGACAGTCCGCCGTCACGGCGATACCAGTGGCCGATCCAGTTGAGCGCGCCCGCGATCGCGAACGCTGCAAGCTTGGGATCGCAAGGCCTGATCGAACCGTCGTCGATGCCCCCGGCGATGTACTGTCGGAACGTGGCGTCGATGCGCTTCTTGGCGGCGCGCGCGACCCCGGCGTTCCGCTCTGTCAGGTCGCGCAGGTCGAAACGCACCAGGCTCGCGCCGAAATCGGTCGCCATCAGCCCGGCATAGGCGTGCACCAGCTTGCGCAGCTTGGAAAGGCCCGAACCGCCGCCGGCATTGATCTCCGTGATGACGCTGTCGACGAGCTCGGCGCCCATCGACCAGCATTCGAACAGGATCTCGTCCTTGCCTCGGAAGTAATTATAGAGCGCGGGCTTGGTGATGTTCAGCCGTTCGGCGACCTCGTTCAGCGTCACGCGATGATAGCCTTGTTCCAGGAACAGCTGCACGGCGGCGCGCAGCACCGCCTCGCGCTTCTCGTCGCGGGCGCGGCGGCGGCTCTCGAACGGCAGCCAGGGCGAAGGCGGCGATGAGGGCGGAGCGGGCGGCGCTGAATCCATGCTTGATCGGTTGACTCCGGAGGACATAGGTCGATATGTTACCCACGGGTAAGAAAAAGTCCAATGGGTAATTTATTCGGAGGAAGCCATGTCTGACGTCATCGTCGCAGGGGTCGGCATGATCCCCTTCGCCAAGCCGGGCGCCAGCGCGCCCTATCACGAGATGGGGACGGAAGCGGCCAGGCTCGCGCTTGCCGACGCAGGGCTCGGCTACGAGACGATCGAGCAGGCCTATGTCGGATACGTCTACGGCGATTCCACCTGCGGGCAGCGCGCGCTCTACCATGTCGGGATGACCGGCATCCCCATCGTCAACGTCAACAACAACTGCTCGACCGGCTCGACCGCGCTGTTCATGGCGCGGCAGATGATCGCGAGCGGCGCGCTCG
Organism: Bradyrhizobium sp. CCBAU 25338; assembly: GCF_028128965.1. NCBI lineage: Bacteria > Pseudomonadati > Pseudomonadota > Alphaproteobacteria > Hyphomicrobiales > Nitrobacteraceae > Bradyrhizobium > Bradyrhizobium sp. CCBAU 25338. Next base: position 141,866 of record NZ_LFKY01000042.1, on the reverse strand, counting down.
ACTGCGTGCTGGCGGTCGGCTTCGAGCAGATGAAGCCCGGCGCGCTCGGCAGCGTCTATACTGATCGCCCGAGCGCGTTCGAGGAGTTCGACGCGGCTGCCGACCAGCTGATCGACGCCCCCGGCATTCCGCTGGCGCTGCGCTATTTCGGCGGCGCCGGGCTCAGCCACATGAAGAAATACGGCACCCCGCTCGATGCTTTCGCCAAGGTGCGCGCCAAGGCGAGCCGCCATGCCAGGAACAACCCGCTCGCGCTCTTCCGCAAGGAAGTCACGGCCGACGACGTGATGAACGACCAGGTGATCTGGCCGGGGGTGATGACGCGCCTGATGGCGTGCCCGCCGACCTGCGGCGGCGCCGCCGCCGTGCTGGTGTCCGAGCGGCTCGCGGACCGGCATGGCATCGGCAAGCAGGTGCGCATCGCGGCGCAGGCCATGACCACCGACACGGCCTCGACCTTCAAGGCCGGCGACATGATGCAGCTGGTCGGCTACGACATGGCCAAAGAGGCGGCAAGGCGCGTTTATGAAAGCGCCGGCATCGGGCCCGAAGATCTCGACGTCGTCGAGCTGCACGACTGCTTTGCCCACAACGAGCTCATCACCTACGAGGCGCTCGGCCTCTGCGGCGAGGGCGAGGCCGGCAAGTTCATCAACGACGGGGACAACACCTATGGCGGCCGGATCGTGACCAATCCGTCCGGCGGATTGCTGTCGAAGGGACATCCGCTCGGCGCCACCGGGCTTGCGCAGTGCTACGAGCTGACCCGGCAGTTGCGCGGCACGGCAGGTCCCACGCAGGTCGAGGGCGCCAAGGTCGCGCTCCAGCACAATCTGGGCCTCGGCGGCGCCTGCGTCGTCACGCTCTACCAGCGGCACTGATCTCCGCCATGGTCGATCAGTCCGCCGTAGGGCGCAGCTTCACGCCCGTCACCGCGCGCGTGGAGCCCGGCCGTCTTCGCTACTTCCTGAATACGCTGGGTGAACAGAATCCGGTCTACCGCGACGCAGACGCTGCGCACGCGGCCGGATTTGCCGGCACGCCGGTGCCGCCGACCTATTTGTTCTGCCTGGAAATGATGGACGCCGAGGACCCGTTCGAAATGTTCGCCGCGCTGGGCATCGACCTCGGCCGCGTGCTGCATGGCGAGCAGAGCTTCGTCTATCACGCGCCGGTTCTGGTCGGCGACGTCCTGACGTTTCGGCCGCGCGTGACGAGCGTAACGGAGAAGAAGGGCGGCGCGATGACGCTGATCGGCATTCGGTGCGAGGTGACCAACCAGGACGGCGTGCATGTCGCCGACACCACGCGCACCATCGTCGTCCGCAACAAGGTGGCGTCGTGATGGCATCTGCAGACATCAAGGCCGGCGACCGCATCGTCCACAAGGTCTTTCCGCCGATCACCCGCCACACACTCGCGCTCTATTGCGGCGCATCGGGCGATCACAACCCGATCCACGTCGATATCGACTTTGCCAAGGCGGCCGGATTTCCGGACGTGTTCGCCCACGGCATGCTGGTGATGGCCTATCTCGGGCAGGCGCTCACGGATGTGGTGCCGCCGTCGCGGCTCCGCAGTTTTGCGACCCGGTTCGTCGCGATCACCCAGCTCGGCGCCAAGCTGACTTGCGAAGGCACCGTGACCGAGATCTTCGCCGAAGATGGCGAGCGTCGCGCAAGGCTCGCGCTTACCACCAGGGACGATCGCGGCGAGGTCAAGCTCGAAGGCAGCGCCGTCGTCGCGCTGTGACAGCAGGAGGACACATCCAAAATGGCAAAACTGCAAGGAAAGGTCGCGCTCGTCACCGGCTCGGGCCGCGGCATCGGGCGCGCGATCGCACTCAAACTCGCGCGCGAAGGCGCCAAGGTGATCGTCAACGATCTCGATGCCGAGCCCGGCAACGCCGTGGTCGCGGAGATCAAGGCGCTCGGCGGCGACGCCGTCGCAGTGAACGGCAGCGTCTCGGAAACGGGTTTCGCCGACCGTTTCGTCGGCGCCGCGCTGGAGAAGCTCGGCGGGCTCGACATCATCGTCAACAATGCCGGGTACACCTGGGACTCCACCATCCAGAAGATGACGGACGAGCAGTTTCAGGCCATGCTCGACGTCCATCTCGTCGCGCCGTTCCGGATCCTGCGCGCGGCCGCCGAGCCGATCCGCGTCTTTGCCAGGAAGGAAGCCGAGGAGGGACGCGAGGTGTTCCGCAAAGTCGTGAACATCTCCTCGATCGCTGGCCTCTACGGCAATGCCGGACAGGCAAGCTATTCCTCGGCCAAGGCCTCGCTGATCGGGTTGACCCGAACCATGTGCAAGGAGTGGGGCCGCTACAAGGTCAACGTCAATTGCGTCGCCTTCGGCCTCATCAACACCCGTCTGACCCAGCCGATCGAGGCGCAGCAGAAGACCATCGACGTCGCCGGCCGCGACATCAAGGTGGGCGTGCAGCCGCACATGCTGGAGGCCATGTCGCGCATGATCCCGCTCGGCCGCGGCGGCACGCCGGAAGAGGCAGCCGACGCCGTCTATCTGTTCTGCAGCCCGGAATCCAACTATATCAGCGGCCAGGTGGTGGTCGCCGGTGGCGGCCTGATTGTCTGAGAGCGAGGCGCTGATGCAATACCGATCGTCGTGGATGACCGAAGAGCTGGACACGTTCCGCGACCAGTTCCGGAAATATCTCGCCAAGGACCTGGCGCCGCACGCGGAGAAATGGCGCGAGCAGAAGATGGTCGACCGCTTCGCCTGGCGCGGGCTCGGCGAGATGGGCGCGCTGCTGGCCAGCGTGCCGGAGGAGTATGGCGGCCTGGGCGCCACCTTCGCCTATGACGCAGCGGTGCTGGAAGACCTCGAAAGCACGGTGCCGGAGATGACGACCGGCGTCTCCGTGCACAGCGCCATCGTCGCGCATTACATCCTCAACTACGGCTCCGAGGAGCAGAAGAAGCGCTGGCTGCCGAATATGGCCTCGGGCGAGATGGTCGGCGCCATCGCCATGACCGAGCCCGGCACCGGCTCGGACCTCCAGGCCGTCAAGACCACGGCGAAGAAGCAGGGCAATTCCTACGTCATCAACGGCCAGAAGACCTTCATCACCAACGGCCAGGCCGCCGACCTCGTCATCGTGGTCGCGCGCACCGGCGACGCTGGTGCCAAGGGCATTTCGCTGATCGTGGTCGAGACCGCGGGCGCGGACGGCTACAAGCGCGGGCGCAACCTCGACAAGATCGGGCTGCATGCGTCCGATACGTCAGAGCTGTTCTTCGACAACGTGACCGTGCCGCCGGAAAACCTGCTCGGCAAGGAAGAGGGCCAGGGCTTCGTCCAGCTGATGCAGCAATTGCCGCAGGAACGGCTCGCGCTTGCGGTCGGCGCCGTCGCCTCGATGGAGCGCGCGGTCAAGCTCACCACCGACTACACCAAGGAGCGCAAGGCATTCGGCAAGCCGCTGATGGATTTCCAGAACACCGCCTTCACGCTGGCCGAGCGCAAGACCGAGGCGATGATCGCGCGCGTGTTCGTGGACTGGTGCATCGAGCGCCTGATCGCCAAGGACCTCGACACCGTCACGGCCTCGATGGCGAAATATTGGTGCTCGGAGAAGCAGGTCGAGACCGCCGATGAATGCCTGCAGCTGTTCGGCGGCTACGGCTACATGCAGGAATACCCGATCTCGCGCATCTTCATCGATTCGCGCATCCAGAAGATCTATGGCGGCACCAACGAGATCATGAAGCTGCTGATCGCGAGGTCGCTGTAACCCCAGGCGTCAGCTGCTCGCCTTCGCGCGCCAGTCGCGCGGCCGGCAGCCGAAGCGCTGCTTGAAGCGCCGGGTGAAGTGGGAGAGGTCCGAAAAGCCCCAGTCGAACGCGATGGTGCCGATCGCACGGTCCGCCGTTGCGGGATCCCTGAGATCCCTGGCCGCGCCGTCGAGCCGATGGTCGATGACGTAGTCGGTGAAGCTGGAGCCTGATCGTGCCAGCAGCTTGTGCACGTAGCGCTCGCTGATGCCCACGACCTCGGCGACATCGGCAACCGCAAGGCCGGGCTCACGGAGCCGCCGGTGAATGGCACGCTTCAACGCCAGCGTGGTTGCGTCGGCAAGACCCTCGGCCTCCGCGGCGCCTGCCCGGCTGCGCCGCGACAGGCTCACGGCGACCAGTTCGATCAACGCCCGGAACAGCCGCACGCCCTCGTCCTCGGTCAGGCGCAGCGCCCCGTCGCAGAGCGTGCGCGCCGTCTCGGCGATGAGATGGCCAACATAGGGGTCATCGGAGACGCGCGCCGCAGCGACGTCAAACGAGGCGGGCAGCCGTTCCCGCAGGGCCTCTGCCGGCACCCAGAACGAAGCGACGCGCAATTGCGGACCACGATCATGCAGAAGCGCAAACCGCCGATCGCTGTCGAAGATGCCGACCTGTCCGGGCGACAGGCTGATCTCGCGATCCCCCTGCTGAATGCGACAGCGGCCCTCCAGCTTCAGGTTGAGGTAGAAGCAACTGCGGTCGGATTCCGCGATGTCGGCCGCAGAGCGCCGCACCACGTGCTCGGGAAAGCTGACGCGGTTGATCGCGGCATCGCCGAGACGGACGTGCTCGACACTGGCGGGAAAGCCGGGCGCGGCCGCCGGCTCGGGCGTCAGGTTCATGAAGGCCTGGCAGATCGCCTCGCGATAATAGGCGAACTGCTCCGCCGGCCGCACACCCGCGGTGTCCCAGGCCGATTGCCGTGACGGCATGGCATGCTCGACCTGCTGCATCGGTTCACTCCGAGACCAATCCGGTTCACTCCCAGCCAAGCGCCAAACGAGCCGCCAGTCCACAATTGACGCGCGGCAGCGCCGTACCGGCCGGAACGGCGCTGCCTCGATCTAACCATATCCTCGGGAGGAGCCACAACATGTCGACCTACGTTCTCGTCCATGGCGCCTGGCACACCGGCGCCGAGTTCGAGCCCGTCGCCGCCCCGATCCGCGCGGCCGGCCATCAGGTCCATACCCCCACCATCAGGGGCAACCGTCCGGGCGATGCCAAGACGACAGGGCTCAAGGAGGCGATCCAGTCGATCGCCGACTATCTCGCCGAAAACGATCTGAAGGACGTCATCCTGCTCGGCCATTCCTATGGCGGCATGGTCATCACCGGCGTCGCCGATCTCGCGCCCGAGCGCATCCGCCGCCTGGTGTACTGGAACGCCTTCGTGCCCAACAACGGCGAATGCCTCAACGACATGGTGCCGCCGCACTATATCGGGCTGTTCGATGCGATCGCGGCCGAGCGAGGCGACGGCTCGGTGGTCTTGCCCTTCCCGATCTGGCGCGAAGCCTTCATCAACGATGCCGATATCGAGCTGGCGCAGCGCGCCTACGACGTCCTCAATCCGCATCCGCTGGCGACCTTCACCGACAAGATCGCGCTCAAGACCAATCCCGCCGAGATGCCGCTGGCCAAATCCTACATCAACTGCACCGAGGATACCGCGCTGCCGCACAGCCATGGCTGGCATCCGCGCCTGTCGGAGAAGCTCGGCCTGTTCCGCCTGGTGCAGGTGCCGGGAAGCCACGAGCTGTGCTTCTCCGATCCGGCACGGCTCGCGAGAGCGATCATGGAGGCGGGACGGGACTGACGGCGCGCCCTGTGCTCGCTCGCGATCGTCGGCCGCTCAATTCGGATGCCACCAGCGGCCGGCGATGACGACGCCCTCCGAGACGATCTTGCGGTCACCGATCAGGTGCTCGCCGACGACGTCCTCGTAGTCGAACTGGCCTTGCTTCACCGTAACAAGCGTGGCGTCGCCGACGCTGCCGGGCTTCAGGCTGCCGAGTTCGGGACGCCGCAGTGCCATCGCCGCATTCACCGTCGACGCCGCGATCACGTCCGGCAGCTCCATGCCCATGCACAGGAACTTCGACAGGGTCGTGACCTGGTCGTAGGCCGGGCCGTCGATGCAGAGCTGGTGGATGTCGGAGGAGATGGTGTCCGGATAGAAGCCATTGGCGAGCATGGCCCGCGCGGTCTTGAAGGCGAACGAACCCTTGCCGTGGCCGATGTCGAACAGCACGCCACGCTCCCGCGCATCCAGCACCGCCTTCTTCACCGTGCCCTGCGCGGTCGCGGGCGTGTTGGGGAATGGACGGAAGGCATGGGTCAGCACGTCGCCGGGCCGCAGGCGGGCCAGCACCTCCTCGTAGCTCGGCGGCGGATGATCGATATGCGCCATCAGCGGCATGCCGACCTCGTTCGCAACCTCCAGCGCGATATCGAGCGGCACAGCCCCCGACGTGCCCGATGAGTGCAGGCCCACGCGCACCTTGATGCCGACGATGAGATCGCGGTTGGCATCGGCGACCTTGGCCGCCTCGATCGGATTCATCAGCCGCAACTCCTCGCTCTCGCCGACCATGATCCGGTGCGAGAAGCCGAAGATGCCGGCATGCGAGACGTGCAAGTAAGCGAGGATGCGAACCTGGCTCGGCTCGATGACATGCTTGCGGAAGCCGGCGAAGTTGCCGGGACCTGCGCTGCCGGTGTCGACCGCCGTGGTGACGCCGGAGAGACGGCAGAATTCCTCGGCATCGATGCCGAGCGAGGTGCCACCCCAATAGACATGGGTGTGCAGATCGATCAGCCCCGGCGTCACGATGTAGCGTGAGACATCACGTACCTCGGTGCCCGGATCCGCCTTGAGCCCGCTGCCGATCGCCGCCACCTTGCCGCCGGCAAAGGCGACATCGGTCACGGCATCGAGCTTCTGGGACGGGTCGATCACCCGCCCCCCGCGCAGGATCAAGTCGAAAGGCATCGTTGTCTCCGGATCTGGCTATGAGGCGGCCGACTGGTCAGCCGAGAGGAGGGAATCCCCACACTTCTAGCAATTTTCGCGCCGGAGTCCTCGGCAAACCGAGACGATGACCCATGACAAATTGGCGGCCCCGGTAAGTGCCACGCGCCGACCAGCGACGCAGACGCCTCTCGTCCGAGGTGCTGTCGATACACCTATTCAGAGCGAACCGTGGCAAGACGCATCAGCGCTTTGCGGACACCGGCGCCATAGGCCGGATCGGCTTTCGTGCAGTTCGCGATGTGGCGCTCCTGGATGTGGACGGCTGCACTGCCGACGGCGCGTGCCGTATTGTCGAACAGGACCTGCCGCTGCGCCGCGTTCATCTTGCGGAACAGGTCTCCGGGCTGCTGATAGTGGTCGTCGTCGATACGATGATCCCAGTGGGCGGCGGCGCCGTCGATCTCCAGCGGTGGCTCGTTGAGATCGGGCTGATCGGTCCACTCGCCGTGACTGTTGGGGAAATAGGTCGGCGTTCTCCCCAGATTGCCGTCCGTCCGCATTGCGCCGTCGCGATGGTAGCTGTGATACGGACATTTTGGGGCATTGACTGGAATCAGGTGATGGTTGACGCCGAGGCGATAGCGCGCCGCGTCTCCATATGAGAACAGACGAGCCTGCAGCATCTTGTCGGGCGAGAAGCCGATGCCGGGCACGACATGGGCCGGCGAGAAGGACGCCTGCTCGACCTCGGCGAAGACGTTTTCGGGGTTCCGGTTCAACTCGAAATAACCGACCTCGATCAGCGGAAAGTCCGCCTTGGGCCAGACCTTGGTCAGATCGAACGGGTTGAACGGAAACGCTTTGGCTTCTTCATCGGTCATGACCTGCACGAACAGAGTCCAGCGTGGAAATTCACCGCGCTCGATGCTCCCGAACAGGTCGCGTTGATGAGACTCGCGGTCCTTGCCGACGAGCGCCTCGGCCTCGGCGTCCGTCAGGTTCTCGATGCCCTGCTGCGTGCGGAAGTGAAACTTCACCCAGGTCCGCTCATTGGCAGCGTTGAGGAAACTGTAGGTATGGCTGCCGAACCCGTGCATGTGACGATAGCTCTTCGGAATGCCGCGCTCGCTCATGACGATGGTGACCTGATGCAGCGCCTCCGGCAGCAGCGTCCAGAAATCCCAATTGTTGTCGGCGCTACGCATCCCCGTACGCGGGTCGCGCTTGATCGCGTGATTGAGGTCGGGGAAACGCAGGGGATCGCGGAAGAAGAACACGGGGGTGTTGTTGCCCACCATGTCCCAGTTGCCTTCCTCGGTGTAGAACTTGAGCGCAAACCCACGGATGTCGCGCTCGGCGTCGGCCGCGCCGCGTTCACCGGCGACGGTCGAGAAGCGTGCGAACATCGGCGTCTGCTTTCCGATCTGCGAGAAGATCTTCGCCCTGGTATAGCGGGTGATGTCATGGGTTACGGTGAAGGTGCCGAAGGCACCCGATCCCTTGGCATGCATCCGCCGCTCGGGGATCACTTCGCGGTCGAAATGAGCCAGCTTCTCGATCAGCCAGATGTCCTGGAGAAGAGCGGGGCCACGACGGCCCGCGGTCATGATGTTCAGGTTGTCGCTGACGGGAGCGCCGGTCGCGTGCGTGAGATAGGGTGGTTTGTCGCTCATGTGATAATTCCCGATCGGTGATTTGGAGAAAGAGGCGGTAGGGCCGCGCGGCAGCGCCGAGCGGCGGCTCAGCCGTGCCAATGCGAGCCGCGGATGACGCTGCAGAAGTTGCCGCGATGGAAATGCGGCTCCTTGTCGGCGATGACGTCGGCCTTGACGTTGCCGAAGGTGGTATCCGGCCTGTGCTTGATGCCGTCGTAGAACGCCTGGATGATGTCTTCCTTGAAGCGCGGCGTTCGCGGAAACGCCTCCACCACCGCCTCGCGTTCCTCGTCGGAATAATCCTCGTAGGTGAGGCCGAGAACGTCCATCTCGACGCCGGCTGTCACCAGAGCGACGACCGGATGCATGTGCTGCGGCACGCCCGGCGTCGTGTGCAACGCGATCGCGGTCCAGACCGTGTAGGCGTCGGCTTCGGAGATGCCATGGCTGCGCAGGAAGTCACGAGCGGCGTGCGCGCCGTCCACTTCGAATCGTTCGTGCTTGCTGCCATGGCCCGGCATCAGGCCGATGTCGTGGAACATCGCACCGGCATAGAGCAGCTCGCGGTCGAATTTCAGCCCGCGGCGAATGCCGGCCAGCGCGCCGAAATGATAGACGCGGCTGGAATGGTTGAAGAGCAGGTCCGTCTCGGTGTCACGGATGTAGTCGGTGATGGCGCGCGCAAGCTTGCTGTCGGGAATGGCGGCGGCTTTGGCAATCTGTGGCATGAGGGTCTCCTGAAAATCTCTGGTCGCCCGCAAGCTAAATCCGCGCTATCATGTCTTCAATTGACGTAATACGTCCAAAGCGGACAAATACCGACCGAGGCGGACATGAGCGGGAAGCCGAAACCGAGGACAGTTGTGATCGTGGCGTTGCCCGGGGTGCAGCTTCTCGACGTGGCGGGGCCGCTCGACGTTTTCGCCGAGGCCAACGTGCAGGCCGGCCATCAGGCCTATGTGCTTTTGGTGGCTGGGGCGGAGCCCGGCCCGATCCACAGCTCTTCAGGCGTGCGACTGATGCCGGACCGGATCATCGATCGCGGCTTCCAGGAGAGCATCGACACATTGCTGATCGCGGGATGCCCGCACGCCGCCGACGTGCCGACTGACGGCGTGGTGACCGATTGGCTCCGCCGGCGGGCGACCAGGACGCGGCGCTTCGGGTCGGTTTGCAGCGGCGCCTTCTTACTTGCAGCGGCGGGCCTCCTCGACGGCAAACGAGTCACGACACATTGGGCAGTCGCCGACCGACTTGCCGAAAAATTCCCGTCAGTCACCGTGGACAAGGACGCGATCTACGTCACCGACGGCAAGCTTCGCACGGCTGCCGGTGTCACGGCGGGGCTGGATCTCGCGCTCGCTCTCGTCGAGGAGGATCTCGGGCGCGAGACGGCGATGAAGGTTGCGAGCCAGCTCGTCATGTTCTTCAAGCGCCCGGGCGGACAAATGCAGTTCAGCCGCAAGAGCGAGACCGTCCCCGCCGGCCGTGCCGCGCTGCAGGAGCTGCAGCGCTGGGTCGCCGCCAATCCTGGACTGGACCACAGCGTTGCGAGCCTCGCGGCGCGCATGGACATCAGCCCGCGTCACTTTGCGCGGCTATTCCGTGCCGAAGTCGGAATCACCCCCGCAACCTGGGTCGAGGAGGCCCGCGTCAACGCGGCGAGGCGCCTGCTGGAGCTCGGAAACGAAGCGCCCAAGCAGGTGGCCCTGCATTGCGGCTTTGCCGACGCGGACACGCTGCGCCGCGCGTTCGCCCGCCATGTCGGCGTGACGCCCGCCGAATATCGCAAGCGCTTTGCGCGGATCTCGGCCTGATACGCGATACGAGGGGAAAATGAGAATGGCGATCCCGGGAAGACTCGAACTTCCGACCTACGGTTTAGGAAACCGTCGCTCTATCCGGCTGAGCTACGGGACCGCGGAACCCGACAGCTGCAGGTTCGGCCCCCTCATAGCAGAGCAGGATGCGGTTCGCCAAGCCGCAAGGCGGGCCGGACCATCGTCAAGCTGAACAAGGCGGCTGTACAATCGCGGCCCAATCCCTCCTGGCGGAGCAGCCCGCATGATCGACAGCATCAGCGCCATCACGCTCGGCACCCATGACATGGCGCGCGCCGTGCACTTCTACCGCTCGCTCGGGTTCGAGCTGCTGTATGGCGGCGAAACCGCAGCATTCACGAGCTTTCGCGCCGGCAGCGGCTATCTCAACCTGACGGCGCAGCCGGATGACAGGCGCTGGTCCTGGTGGGGCCGCGTCATCTTCTATGTCGCCGACGTCGACGCGACCTATGAGCAGGCGCGCGCTGCGGGATGGCAGCCATCGACCACGCCGCGCGATGCCGAATGGGGCGAGCGCTACTTCCATCTCACCGACCCCGACGGCCACGAGCTCAGTTTCGCACGGCCGCTGCGAAAGGCATGACGAGGCGGCCCTACTCGCTGCTATCGCTGTCCCCTACCAGCCTATCCGCAATCGGCGACGCGGCGGCCGCGACAGCGCGGCTGTGGGTCCGCGAGACCCTTGGTCTACCGTAAGAAGCCGCCCATGAGCGGCGAGGAAATCTCCGTCCCCCGTCATAGAGGTCTGACCTTCCACCACTTCTCAAGCAGGCGAAACGAGCCTTGCGTTGCGCAGTCCGCGGAGGCATGCTTGAGTTCGTGGTGCCGGAGATCTAGACCCCTTGAGGTGAGCTATGAATCTTCCGCAAGAACCAGATCTTCTGATTGAGAAGGATGCGGACGGGGTTATTCGTGAGTTGCGCCATCTGCAGACGCCGGCGGTGGCCGACCCTGACGTGTCAGCGAAGCGAGCCGCGCTCGCGTATCTGAGGCTGGCGTCCCACACCGATCCGCCTTTGCTGCCGCTCAGCGACGGCGATTTGGACCACCTCGACCACACGGCCGACTCAAACGGACCCGGGCGATCCGACAAATCAAGATTTCGATGGTCACAGCCGCGCGAGCTGAAGCGCAACGGCGATGTCGAGACGACGGTTGTCTGGTGTCAGCAAACAATTCCGATCAAGGTCAAGGGTATTGATTTCGTCCCCGATGTTCAGGGTGGCAGCATACGTCTCGTCGCACATTACGGGCGGCAGACCGGCCGGTGGCAGATCACCAGTGCCCGATCAACGTTACTCATGCACGCCAATCTGTCGATCAAGCCGGGCTTCGCGGAAAGGGCATTTCGCGATTTCAATCCGGAGTGGGCCGACAGCCTTGGCGCGGAACAGATCGCAGGCTGGCTCGGCCCTGTCCTAGGCCTTGTGCCGCCGGACGCGATCGCAGATGGACGACTCGTTGCGTATCATCGAAGCGAGCCCAGCGCCGTGTACGAGAATGGCGGGCTTGGCTTGGCGGCCAGCGCCACGGTTTTCCTGCCGGTGGCGAGCGGCGACTCGATTGCGCACCGGGTCCTTTTTGATCCTCTCGCGGCCAGGCTTATTCGCAAGACCCCAATCGCGTCGGCGTGCGCTGGGTATGCCTTCCTTAGTGATCCCTCCAGCAAGACAGGCGCGTTCGACATACGACCTGACAGCGGCGGCGCCACTCTCGACCAACAGCGCGACCCCGTTGCACTGCTTGACCTCGAACACGCCGGTGGCGGACAGCTCAGGCTGTCCGGTCCGCGGGTAACGGTCCGCAAGCCGGCTGCGCTCGGCGAGAAATACAATCCGCCGGAGCAGGTAGCCCCATTCGCCTTCTCGGCTCGAACGAATGAATTCGCTGCGGTCAGCGCCTACTGTCATTGCGATTCCATGATGCGACTGATCCGCGGATTCGGCTTCGGCCTGCAAGATCACTTCCATGATGTCAGACTGCCTCTGACCGTCGATCATCGGGCCAAGCTCCTGGCGGGGCCCGGCGCACGTGACGGCCGCGGCATCAATGCCTACGTAACGCCGTTTCTGGGCGACACGGCACAGCGGCCCTGGAACGTCGCGATGCTGTTTGCCCTCGCAGATCTTTCGGACACCTGGAAGCACCCCTTGGGGCTCGTCGCCGACGTGCGCTTCGTATGGCACGAGTTCTGTCATGTCCTGATCCTTGCCGCGACCGGATCGACCGAATTCGATTTCGCTCACAGCGCCGGCGACGCGCTCGGAGCGATCATGTGTGATCCGGCGTCGAAGCTCCCGAAGGCGTGGCGTGGGGTGACGTTCCCCTTTGTCCAGCTGCCGTTGCGGCGGCACGACCGCAAGGTCGAGCAAGGCTGGGGCTGGAACGGTACGCTCTATGAGAAACCCGCACCCACTTACGGCGCCCGTGATCCCGCCGGCTACAATTCCGAGCAGATCCTGTCGAGCACTCTGTTCCGGCTCTATCTCGCCGCGGGCGGTGATGCGGTTCTCAGCAATCCGGCACGCGAGCCGGACCTCGAGCGCCGCCGGGCGGCCGCATATTACACTGCTTACCTCATCGTCCGCGCCATAGCTTCGCTCGGGGCCGTTGAAACCGAGCCGACAGGCGAAGCGACCCAATTCGCGACCGCCCTCATGGACGCAGATGTCGGCACGCCCGATCTCGACTATGAGGGATCGACACGGCGCGGCGGAATGCTGCACAAGGTTGTCCGCTGGACTTTCGAGCAACAGGGTCTGTATCAGGCCTCTTCGCCCGGCCAAAACAAGCCGGGCAGCGCACCGCCGATCGATATTTACGTCGACGATGGACGCAAGGGAGAATACCAATACAGCGAACCTTGGTCAGCGCTTCCCGAGGTTCTATGGGTCCAGCACAGCGAGGGTGACAGCGCGCCACATGAGGTGCCGCGCCCGGGCTATGTCAACTATGTCTACGTCATTCTCCGCAACCGCGGCGCCCAGCCGGCGAACGGTGCGACGGTCAGCGTGTTCGCGGCCACTGACGATGCTGCCGATGTCTGGGATACCGCATCGACCGGCTGGGAGCTGCTCGATGGCGACACGACTCAGCGCTACGTACCCAATGGGGCCTCGGTGAAATTCGGACCCTTCAGATGGACACCACAGGCCGGGAAGAGAAACGCTTTGCTCGCCCGCGCGACGGGCGCAGGCGACCGCAGCAACATCGATACGGGGTCCACCCTGCCATGTGCTACCGGTCCCGTGGTCGTCGCGGATATTGTCCGCGCCGACAACAATCTCGGTTATCGGGAGTGGACCCTTTCGTAGAGCCTGCGCCGGTCTGGATCGGCGTTGCCGCAAGATCGACCCGTCATGACCTCCGGCAATGCCGCTTAGACCGGAGCGGGCGCGGGCGTTGGCTGGCTCCATTCCTTCTTGGCCTCCGCGAAAAGTTTCTTGATCTTGGAGGTGGCGGGCAGAGCCATGATCTTTGCCTTGCACTTTTCGGCAATGAACTTTCCTGCCTCAGTATCGCTTCGATAGTGCACCCCCGCTCGCTCGCGGTTCACTGCGACTCTCTCAGCAAGCCATTCGAGTTCACACTTGTAGGAACACGCGACCTCCTCCAGGAACAGAGACATGAGCCAGCTCTGCAAGGAATGACCGCTTGGAAATGAAGCATGTGCTGGTGGGCCGAAGGCCGGCAGCAAGCCTGGGCAGGCGTACGATGGCCGCGGTCGCTTGTAGTAGTCCTTGTAAAAGGCCGCCACGATCTGGCCGATTCGGACGGCAAGATTCATGACCACCAGCGTATGGTGGTGCTCACCATTATTGACCGCCATCAGGCTCACCCAGTATCCGGGCGCATTGTCATGCTGCGCAACGATTTCGCCCATGTAGCGCTCGCGATCGGTCTGCATGAGCAGCTGAAGTTGCATGATCTCGCAGGCCACAAAATCCTGATAGTCCGGCTTGCTCGGGTGCCAGGCGAGCAGGGTCGGCCGCTCCGCGGCGATGTCCGTGTAGATCGTGTCCCAATCGGTATCCCTTATGAACTCCGTGAGAGAGAGCAAACAAAGGACGTCGGGATCCCATGGGCCGACCCTGTCTTTCCAGCATTCCTTGAGCAGCAATTTCTCCGGAAAGCTCGGGTCCGTGTTCGGCCCGAGGTCGTACTGCAAGGTCAGGGGTCGGAAGCCGAGTTCGGGTGGTGTGGCACCGAAGGCCATCCCCATGCCCATGCCCATGCCCATTCCCATGCCCATACCCATCCCCATGCCCATCCCCATTCCCATTCCCATGCCCATGCCCATGCCCATGTCATCCTCCAGAGCTGTTCTGCGGGAACCTGTATCTTGTAGGAAGCCGCCAATAACTACGGCGCACTTATCGCGCCGTCAGCGAGGCAACCCAGCTTCAATCAATCGTTCAGCAAGTAGAGCGAGCCGGTCCGGCTGCTTGATCGGGTACCAACTGCAATATTTCTCAACCGAGAACGTGGAATCGATCCTCATGTGCGCGGCGCCAACTTCGCGCGCCCGCTCGAGAGAACCGGCGGCTACGAGGCTCGCGGCAAGAAGCCGCAGATTCGCGGCAAACTGCGGAGCAGCTGCCATGACCTTCGTGCCCCAATGCACGGCATCGTCGAAGGTCTCATTGGTGTAGTGCGCGTTGGTGAGCGCCGACTGATAGAAATAGGCGTACGGATCGAGCGGCGACAGCGATATGCCGTAAGATGCGCGCGCCACGGCACGCGGTCCATCGCCGAGATAGCAGTATGTCGATGCGCTCAGGGACCACGCAATGGCGGAGTTGGGCGTTCCCCCGATTGCACGGTCGAAAGCATCGAGGGCGCGGTCATACGCGCCGAACAGAAACGAATTGATGTGACCGAAGATCGCGAGCGCCACTGGGTCCGACGGTTCGAACTCGAGCGCGCGCGACGCAAGCCGCAATGCCTCACAGGAATCGGCTTTGAAGTCGGTCGAATGACCCTCGCCGATGTGCAGGATGTACCATTTTGCCATCAGGGCATAGGCCGCCGCATATTGCGGATCATGATCGAGGGCGAGTTCGAACAGGCTTCGCGCCGCAAGCATGTCGTCATGACCGAGGCGATACAGGCGATACATGCCCTGCAGGACCAGGTCGTAAGCGTTCATGCTCTGCGGCGCCTTGCGCTCGGCATGCTGCAGCTCGGAGATATGGATATGCGGCAGGAGCGCGTATGCGATACTCGTTGCGATCTTCTCCTGCACATCGAACAACTGGCCGATCGACGCCTCGTACTGATTGGTCCACAGCATGGACCTCGTATCGACATCGATCAACTCCACCCGCATACGTAGTATCTCGCCGTTACGCTTGAGCGTTCCCGTGACGAGATATCGCACGCCAAGACGATGGCAAACGGCAGCAGGGTCGACGGTGGGGTCGGTGAACCCAAGTGTGGACGTGCTGGATACGACGAACAATTCGCGAATACCCGCCAGCGAGGCGACGATATCGTGGACGATTCCCTGCGCGAGATAGGCATCCGCCGCCTGAAGGCCGAGCATCTGCAGCGGCAAGACCGCCACGGACGGCTTGAGCGAATGAGCCACCGAGATTGTTGGAGCTCGCAGGTCGTGGTGCGCTATCTTGAATGCTCGGACGCGCCGTTCGATATTCTTGAGCGTGAGGAATCCCAGGTCGGCGGCTTGGTAGCGCAGATGATCCTTAACCTGATCGTGAATGGCTCCGGAAATCACGACCCCGCCCGGGCCGGCGAATTCCTGAAGCCGGGCTGTAATATTGACTCCGTCCCCATAGATGTCGTCACGCTCAGCGATGACGTCGCCAACATTTGCCGACATCCTTAACTGCAGCAGATTACCGCCGGCAGATGACGATTCCGCCAGATGGATCTGCGTGTCGAGTGCGAACCTGATTGCGTCAACCGGATTCCTGAACTCCAGCAGTAAGCCGTCACCGGTACTCTTGATTACCTCGCCAGCACATGAAGCGACGCGCGGCTCGATAATGTCCGATCGCATCGACATCCAGCGTTGATGCGTGCCTTCCTCGTCGCTTCCCATCAGCCGGGAATATCCGACGACATCGATGAAAATCGTAGCTGCGGTACGCCTTCTCGGTCGCCCTTGATCCGAGCCGTTGTCCGGGAACGTGTTGTCGGCTCTGATCATCATCACAGACGCAACAACTCTGGGGCAGCCACAACCATTGTGGCGCCGAAAGATTGTAGCAGACAAGGACAGTCAGGCAAATGCAAGGCGTGCTAGGCAGAGTCCCTCGGTTGAACCACACCAATCGCCTGCCCCATCACGGAGAGCGGACCGAAAAGCCACGCTCCACAAGACGATGAGAACACCCGTTTGGCCCTTTACGCCCTGATGTTGTTGTCCTTCACCACCTTGCCCCAATAGGCGACCTGCTTGTCGAAGAAGGCCTTGAAGGCGGCGCCGTCCTGGAGCAGCAGCGTCATGTGCTGAGTGCCCTTGAGCTGGGTGGCGGTCGCGGGCTCGCTCAGGATCTCCCTGGAGGCGGTCGCCATGGCGGCCACGACATCGGGCGGCGTGCCTGCGGGGGCGAAGATGCCCCACCAGGCGAGCGTCTCGAAATCGGGGAAGCCGGCCTCGATCGCGGTCTGAGTATCAGGCAGAGCCGGCAGCCGCTCGCGGCCGAGCTGCAGGATCGGACGCAGCATGTTGGTGCCGAGCTGGGCGGCGACCAGCGCGGCCGATCCCGCGATCAGGTCCACATGGCCGCCGAGCACGTCGTTCATTGCAGGGCCACCGCCGCGATAGGGCACGTGCATGATCTCGACCCCGGCCTTGCTGCCGAGCACGGTCATGGCGAGATGGCCGAGCGTACCGATGCCGACCGAGGCATATTTCACCGCGCCGGGCGTCGCCTTGCAGGCCGCGACCACGTCGGCAAAACTCTTGTAGGGACGGCCGGCACCCGCGGCGATCACGTAAGGCGCGGTGCCGATCAGCAGCACCGGCATCAGCTCGCGCTCGACATCGACCGGCGGCTTGTCGAGGATGGCCGGGATCACCGCATGGGAATCGAACGTGACCAGGAAGGTCGAGCCGTCCGCCGGGCTCTTGGCGACCTGCGCCGCGCCGAGCGCGCCGGCCGCGCCGGATTTGTTCTCGACCACGACGATGCGGTTGAGCTTGGTCTGCAGATTGCTCTGCAGCAGCCGCGCCATCGCGTCGGTCGAGCCGCCCGGCGGGAACGGCACGACCAGCGTGATCTTTCCGGCCTGTGCCGCCGCGGGCGCCACGGCGAGAATGGCGGGCGCAGCCAGGAACGTGCGTCTTGTGATCGTCATAGTCCCCTCCCTGTGACTCTTGCGCCCGGCTTTTTTGCTCTTTGGCGCTTGAGCATGATCCGGAAAAGCCAGCAGCTTTCCGGAAAGATCATGCTCCAGACAAATACCTGAAGCGCCAAGCGCTTCAGGTCGTTCCGAAACCCGACCCTGGTTTTCTGTATTCTGGCCGAGGCGGACTGAAGATGTCCAGCACCCGGGCGCCTTCGGGGCCGGCGCGCATGGTGTGCGGCACGTTGCCGGGTGTGCGCCAGAAGTCGCCCTTCTTCACCGGGATCTCCTCATCGCCCTGGACGCGGATGGCGGAGCCGTCGAGCAGCACGCCCCATTGCTCCTCGGGGTGATGATGCAGCGTGCCTTGCGCATGCGGCGCCAGCGTCACCACCGAGAGCATCGCCTGCTCGCCGGAGAAGATGCGCGTGGTCACCCCGGCCGCGAGCTCGCGGAAGAGGCCGTCGCTGGGATCGTCGATGTTGTGGAATTCGTCCTTCTGGCTCACGGCATCCTCCCCTTCGTTCTCGTCTGATCAGGACTTTCCATACGAGCCCTGGTAGCGGCCCTCGCGGATCGCCTTCAGCGTCTCCTCCTCGCGCGCGACCTGGGCGCGCACCGCTTCCAGCAGCGCGGCGGCGCCGGCGGCGGGAAACGACACCACGCCGTCTTCGTCGCCGACGACGATGTCGCCGGGCGAGATCACGCTGCCGCCGACGGTGACAGGCACGTTGATCTCGCCGGGACCGTTCTTGTAGGGACCACGATGGATCACAGCGCGCGCATAGCAGGGAAAATCGTCGGCCGCGAAAGCCGCGACGTCGCGGATCGCACCGTCGATCACATAGCCTTCAGCTTTGCGCCACTGCGCGATGTTCTTCATGATCTCGCCGACCAGCGCCCGCGTCTCGTCGCCGCCGCCGTCGACCACGATGACGTCACCCGGGCCGACCAGGTCGAGCGCGCGGTGGATGGCGAGATTGTCGCCGGGCCGGGTGCGCACGGTGAAGGCCGTTCCCACCAGCTTGCCGCCGCGATGATACGGCCTTAGCCCCACCGCGCCCGGCAGCCGGGCGAGATTGTCAGAGATCACCGAGGTCGGCGCGTCCCTGAAACCTTCGATGATATCAGCCGGCGGCTTCGGCACGCTGCTCGCTGCGATGGTGATCGTCATGTCAGTCCTTCCGTGTTTGTCTTAATCGACGTGCGCCCGCCTTCGCCGGCCAGATCCGGAAGGCGCGCCCCTCCTTCATCCACGCCGCGCGCTCATCGCGCAACAGCGTGCGGCGGACTTTACCGGAATCATCGCGCGGCGGAGCGCCGACGAACTCGAAGCTTTCGGGGTGCTTGTAGCGGCTGAGCCGGTCTTTCAAAAACTCCGCCATGCCGTCAGCGATGGCCTGGCCGTCGGCATCAAGCTCCGGTTCGATGATGGCATGCACGCGCTGGCCCAATTCCGGATCAGGCAAGCCCACCACGACGCAGGAGCGCACCCCGGGGCAGGCAGAGACCGCAGCCTCGACCTCGGCCGGATAGATGTTGGCGCCGCCGCGCAAGACCATGTCGGCGAGGCGGTCGCCGAGATAGAGATAGCCTTCAGCATCCAGCCTGCCGATATCGCCGAGAGACTCCCAGCCGTCGGCACGGCGTTTCGGCTCGGCACCGAGGTAGTGATAGGTGGCGTCCTTGCCGTCATTGTTGAGGAAGAAGATCTCGCCGGTTTCCCCCGGCGCAACATCGTTGCCGTCCTCGCCGATGATGCGAAGCTTCGCCATGTCACCGATCTTGCCGACCGAGCCCTTGTGCGTCAGCCATTCCGTGCCGGAGATGATGCAGGCGCCCTGGCGCTCGGTGCCGCCATAGAGCTCCCAGATCCGCTCGGGCCCGAGCCAGGCGATCCAGTTCTCCTTCAGCCATGGCGGCATCGGCGCGGCCATGTGGAAGACCGTCTGCAGGCTCGACACATCGTAGGCGTTGCGCACCTCCTCCGGCAGCGCCCAGATCCGGTGCATCATGGTCGGCACGAAATTGATCCATTGCACGCGCTCGCGTTCGATCTGGCGCAGCGTCTCCTCGGCATCGAACTTGGTAAGGCCCGTGAGCTTGCCGCCGGCGAACAGCGCGTAATGCGACACGATGAACGGCGCATTGTGGTAGAGCGGGCCGGGATTGAGCAGCGAAACCCCGAAGGGGATGTTGAGCGGCGGCGCGGCGACCGTGTCGGTCACCGCCGGCTGGTGATCGAGGATCACCTTGGGACGGCCGGTCGAGCCGCCTGAGGTCATCGCTTTCCAATAGCGCGCCACCGGCGCATTGAGCGGCTCGTCCGAGAAACCTTCCGGCACGAAGTCCGCAGGCAGCCGGTTCGGCGCATTCCAGTCGGCCTCGCCGCCGACCACAAGCGCCGGCTTCAGAATGTCGAGCACCGCGGCGGCTTCACCGCGCGGCAACCGCCATGACAGCGAGGTCGGCGTCGCCCCGCACTTCCATACCGCAAAGGAGGTCTCGAAGAACGTGTTGCCGTTCGGCAAGCCGATCGCGACGAAATCGCCGGGCTTGACGCCCCTGGCCGCGAACGCGCGGGCGCGCCGGTTGGCGCCACGCTCGAGCTCGTCCCAGGTCAGCGTGTCCTGCCCGTGACGGATGGCGATCGTGCCATGCGGTTTGCGTTCAGCGTACCAGCGCGGCACGTCGGACAGGGGCAGCAGCATTAGGCGTTTCCACTTCGTCTTCTTGGCGACGCCTCGGGAGTGAGGCGCTCACGGCATGAGTGTAACAGTCTGCCGGCAGGGCGCTGTGACTCCCGCGCCACGTCAAGCACAAAATGTCAGCATTGCAGACATGAAATTCCCGAGTTCCATGGGTGACAAGGAGGCGATAAAGGGGCAAAAATCCGTCTCGACTCAGTTCGGGTTGAGTCCTGCAAGGAATGCTCTCGTAGAATGTCGGCCGTGGCTACATCGCGTCGTGCGGCGCTGCTTCTTGTGACCGCAGCAGGGTTTCTCCTGCTGACGCATGCGCATGCCGAGGCGCAATGGTGGAAACGCGCGCCGGTCGATTTCGAGGAATGCGCCGACGCCGCCGAGAAGGCCGCAACCAAATCCGAGAAGACCTCCGCGCTTGCCGATTGCAACGCCAAGTTTGCCGGCCGCCGCAAGCCGGGCGGCGGCTATTCCTATTACGACTTCCTTCAGGATCGCACCTTCGACATCGCTGGCCCCAATCCGACGCCGGAGGAACAGAAGAAGATCGACGAAGCCTACACCGCCTATCTCGCCAGCCAGCGCCGCAGCAATGAAGCGGCCCAGGCCACCGCTCGCCAGCAGCGCGAGCAGCAAGAGCAACTGGTGCAGCAGCTTCAGCAGGTTGCACTGCGAACCGAAGTCGAGCGCGTGCCTATTCCGGTCGAGCGGCCGAAGGTCCAGCAGGCAGCAGGCCCGAGGCCGAAGGGCGCGCCCTGCACCAAGGGCTCGTTCTCCTGCGAATGGCCGCGGCTATCGGAAAGCTTGAACGATCTGAAGAAGCTGTTCAACCCGACCCCGAGCAAGCCCGCGAAGAAGGGCTGAGCCGAGACAGCGTCATTTCCGGATTCAGCGTGGAGCGTCAGTTCGTGCGCTTCTTCTTGCCGCGCTTCGGCTTGACCGCGGGCGCAGTCGCGGGCTCCGTTATGGCCATCGAACCACCCAACTCCTTGCGGCTCTCCTGCAATCGCCTGTCATAGCCGGGCGAGTTCATGACCGTCGGTGGCCTGGCGTAGGCGAGCGTCGATGCGGCGCAAAGCGCGGCCATTGCAAGCCCGATCATCAAACCACGCTTCATCGCGTTCCTCCTTGGCACTCACGCCGATCCGCGAATCTGCTGCGGCGTCAGCCGCGGCGGGCCGTTGCCGGCCGTCTCAGCCTCCTTGATCAGCGCAACAATGCGGCGCATCAGCGGCACGCTGACATTGTTCCGCTCGGCGAGCGCGATGACTGCGCCCTGGAGATAGTCGATCTCGGTCCTGCGGCCCTGCTTCAGATCCTGCCACATCGAGGAGCGCGCCTCGGGATCGATCTTCATCGTGCGTCCCAGGATCGCTTTGAAGATCGCATCGGGCAGCCGCAGCAAGGCCGGAGACCACCTCATCGGGATCGGCGTCGCCGAGACCGGCGTGATGCCGGCCGCCTTCAGCGCGGCGAGCCCCTCGGCCATCTGGTCGGCGAACAATCTGCGCCAGTCGCGGTTCGCCAGTTGCGCGGCGAGCGGCAAGTCCGACAACGCGCTGAGCGCATTGTTCAGATTGATGATCAGCTTGCCCCATTGCACCCCGGTGATGTCGCTGCTCGCGCGCATCGTGAGGCCGGCGACCGAGAGCTTCCCGGCCGTGTTCTCCGCATCCTCCCCAATATGAATGTCGCCGGAGGTCGAGCGGTGGAAGCGGCCCTCGCCCATCGCGATCACGTTGAACGGCACCATGCCGGCCAGCACGCGGCGGCCGCCGAGCCGCTCGCGCAGCACGGCGACGTTGCCGACGCCGTTCTGAAGCGAGACGATGACGGCATCCTCAGGCGCATGCTGCGCGATCTGCTCGGCAACAGCGGCGGTGTCGGCGCTCTTCACCGTGACCAGCACGATGCCTGCGCTGTGGAAGATCGAGGGATCCTCCGATAGCGCCAGTTGCCCCGCGCCAAGCCTCTTCTCGGAGCCGTCGAAATCGGTCAGAAGCAGGCCGAACCGTTCGATCTCGGTCTTCACCCGCGGCCGCACCAGGAGCGCGACGCGGCGGCCGGCGGCCGCCAGCATGCCGCCGACGAAACAGCCGATGGCGCCCGCGCCGGCGACTACGATCGGTCGATTTGTCATAACCTCGCCTTGCTCAACCTGAACGGCCCGCCTTCGATAGCAGAGGCCAGGCCGGCAACCAATCGCGGTGCATCCGACTTGTAACGGTCATGCGTGCCCCATATGTTTTCGCCCCGGGGGCAGTCAGCGGCGAGCGCTCGCCGAACCAGGCGCCAAAGGAGAGCACCATGGGTCTACTCGACGTCCTCAATGGCATGCAGAACGGCCCGCGCGGCCCGAGCACACCGAGCTCCGAGAAATCCTCCGGCGGCATGTCGCCGATGACCATGGCGCTGCTCGGCCTGCTCGCCTGGAAGGCATTCAAGCATTTGACGGCAGGCCAGCCCGGCGCGGCGCCTGCCCCGCAGCCGCGGTCGCCGCTGCCGCCTCCGACGCAGGCAAATGCGGGCGGCCCCGGCGGCGGTCTCGGCGATTTGCTCAAAGGTGGCCTCGGCGGCCTGCTTGCGGGCGGCGCGGCCGGCACCGTGCTCAGCGGCGGGCTCGGCGATCTCCTCAACCAGCTCCAGCAGAGCGGCCACGGCGATGCCGCGAATTCCTGGGTCGGCAAGGGCGAGAACAAGCCGATCGCGCCCGGCGATCTCGCCAGCGCACTCGGCGCCGACCAGATCGACAGCCTGTCCGCCCAGAGCGGCCTGTCACGCGAGGAACTGCTCTCCGGCCTCAGCCAATATCTGCCGCAGGTGGTCGACCATCTGACGCCGGACGGCCGGCTGCCGAACGAGAACGAACTCTCGGGCAGGATCTGAAGTTCTTGGTCTGAGCATGATCTATTCGGAGAACCGCGACACACTTCTCCGGATCATGCTCGAGGCGTTCTCGGGAAGGGGAGCACACTCATGAGCATAGGCGGCCTGCTGTGGATCATCGTCGTCGGCTTCGTCGCCGGCCTCATCGCGCGCTGGCTGGCGCCGGGACCAAACAGTCCGAGCGGCTTCATCCTCACAACCATCCTCGGCATCGCCGGCGCATTTCTGGCAACCTTCGTCGGCCAGGCCATCGGCCATTACAGCCCCGACCAGGGCGCTGGCTTCATCATGGCCACGATCGGCGCGGTGGTGGTGCTGTTCATCTGGCACCGGCTGGTGGCGAGGGGCGTGATCAAGGGGTGAGCACATTCGGTGTCGTCCCGGACAAGCGCGCCCCAAGCGCGCGCAGATCCGGGACCTATAACCACAGGGAGGAGTTTGGCGAAGATTGACAACTGCGAATCTTGGCCAAACTACTCCCTGTGGTTATGGATCCCCGCGTTCGCGGGGATGACAGCGGAGATTGGAGCGCGATCTCACGTAATCAGATGCATCCCCGCATCCATGCGCACGACCTCGCCGGTCATGTTGCTGGAGGCCGGCATCGCCAGGAAGCAGACGAGTTGCGCGATGTCTTCTGCGCGCGAGGCGACCTTCAGCGGCACCTTTGCGACAACGCTATCGCGCACCTGCTTGGCCCCTGCCTCGCCGCGGCCTTTGGTGAACCAGGGCGTGTCGATATAGCCGGGGCACACCGTGTTGACGCGGATCAGCGGCGCCAGCGCACGCGACAGCGACAACGTCATGGTGTTGAGTGCGCCCTTGCTCGCGGCGTACGCGATCGACGAGCCGACGCCGCTGATGCCGGCGACCGAGGACACGTTGACCACCGCGGAGGGACGCCCCGAAGCCTTCGCGCCCGCCTCGAGCAGACTGCGCGCCGCGCGCACCATCTGGAACGGACCGATGGTGTTGACGCCGTAGACCCGCTGGAAATCTTCCGCCGACAATCCGTCGAGATCGGCGTGAGCCACATGCTTGGTGGTGCCGGCATTGTTGACGAGCACGTCGAGCCGGCCCCATCCGCTGGCTGCCGCGACGATCTTGCGGCAATCCTCATCCTTGGAAACGTCGCCCTGCGCGACCAGGACCTCTGCGGCGCCGGCCTTGCGGCAGAGGTCGGCCGTGGCCTCGGCTTCCTTCTGGCTCGACGAATAGTTGATGACGAGCCGCGCCCCGCTCCGCGCGAGAATCTCCGCGGTCGCCGCGCCGAGGCCGGACGCCGATCCCGTCACGATTGCGCACAGACTGTCCTTTGCCATCCCGAATTCCTTCCCCTGTTCTGACGTTGGCGTCCTCTTTAGCGAGTTTGCCGCGCCCTGCAAATCGAGCAAACTCCGCTAAGCGGAATTAGCCTCCCATGGGCCCTTGCGCCCATGCCCGCGCCGCAGGTTGACCTGCGGTCAACGCTTGTCAGGGCCATGGCTTTTTCCGATCATCGGGCGCAAGAAGAGAGCGCGCACCCGCCTACGGAACGGGACGCGCCAATGGCAAGACACGGGGAACGCTGTGGAGAGTGACAATATCGTCGTCGAGACAGCGGAGAAAATCTTCGCCGATCTCGCCGATCCGCAAACCATCAACAACGACAAGAAGGATTCGTGGCAGGCGCCGCTGTGGCGGGCGCTGAGCGAGGCGGGCCTGCCATTGTCCTGGGTGCCCGATGATCTCGGCGGCTCCGGCGCGAGCCTTGCCGATGGCTTTGCGCTGCTGAACGCCGCCGGCCGTTTCGCGGTCGCGGTGCCGCTGGCCGAGACCATGCTGGCGGGGTGGCTGCTGGCGCAGGCCAGGATCTCCTCGCCCGAAGGCGAGATGACGTTGCTGCCGGCTTCGCCGAAGGACCGCATCAGCCTCGATGCCGATGGCGCGCTCTCCGGCCGTGCCCGCGGCGTGCCGTTCGCGAAGACAGCGAAGCACTTCGCGGTGCTGGCACACGGCAAGGACGGTGTTTCCATCGCGCTGGTCGATGCGGCCAAGGCGCGGATCGAGGCCGGCCTCAATGTCGGCTACGACCACAGCGACACCGTGACGCTCGACAAGGTCCAGCCCATCATCATCAAACCCGCGCCGAAGGGCTTCGACCAGACCACGCTGATGCTGATGGGCGGCGTCGCACGCAGCCTCCAGATTGCCGGTGCATTGGAATCGATGCTCGATATCTCCGTGCGCTATTCCAACGAGCGCGTCGCCTTCGAGAAGAAGATCTCGAAATTCCAGGCGGTGCAGCACAATCTCGCGCGCCTTGCCGGCGAGTCCGCCGCGGCGCTCGCGGCGGCGACATCGGCCGCCGACGCGATCGCCAACGCAAGATCCTTCAACGACGAGGTCTATCTCGAAGCCGCCTCCGCCAAGATCCGCTGCGCGGAAGCCGCCGAGAAAGGCGGCGGCATCGCGCATCAGGTCCACGGCGCGATCGGCTTCACCATGGAGCACATTCTGCACCGCTATTCGCTGCGCGCGCTGGCCTGGCGCGACGATTTCGGCTCGGAAAGCTACTGGGCCGTCGAGCTCGGCAAGCTGGTCGCAAACCGCGGCGCCGACGAATTGTGGCCGCTCGTGGCGTCGCGCTGATCAGGAGACGAGACAACAATGACCGCTGCCCTCCGTTTCGATCCGATCCGCCTGCCGGAGAAGTGCGAACAGCTCCGCAAGGAAGTGCGCGCCTTCCTCGCCGAGGAAATCGCCGCCGGTACCTTCGATCCGCACAAGCCCAACCGCGAAGACACCGACGCGCCGGAGTTCTCCCGCCGCGTCGGCGCCAAGGGCTGGCTGGGGATGACCTGGCCGAAGAAATATGGCGGGCAGGAACGCTCCTTCCTCGAACGCTACGTCGTGACCGAGGAGATGCGCGTCGCCAACGCGCCGACGCGACGCTTCTTCGTCGCCGACCGCCAGAGCGGGCCCGTGCTGCTGAAATACGCGCCCGAGCACATCAAGATGGATATCCTGCCGCGCATCTGCCGCGGCGAGATCTGCTTTGCCATCGGCATGAGCGAGCCGAACTCGGGCTCCGACCTGTTCGCGGCAAAGACGCGCGCGACCAAGACCGACGGCGGCTATCTCATCAACGGCACCAAGATCTGGACCTCGTCGGCGCACATCGCCGACTACATGATCGCGATCTTCCGGACCTCGCCGCCGACCAAGGAGAACCGCCGCCACGGCCTGACGCAGTTCCTGGTCAAGATGAAGCAGCCCGGTATCAAAGTGAACCCGATCGGCCAGATCACCGGCCAATACGAGTTCAACGAGGTCGTCTTCACCGACCATTTCATCCCCGACGATCACGTGCTCGGCGAGGTCGACGGCGCCTGGAAGCAGGCGACCTCGGAGCTCGCCTACGAGCGCTCGGGCCCCGAGCGCTTCCTGGAAACCTACTACGTGCTGACCGAGCTCGTCCGCGCAGTCGGTCCCAATCCCGACACGCGCAGCGCCGAGGGCATTGGCCGGCTGGTGGCGCAACTCCACACCATGCGGCGCATGTCGGTCTCGGTTGCCGGCATGCTGGAAGCCGGCAAGGAGCCGGTGGTCGAAGCGTCCATCGTCAAGGACATCGGCACGGTCTGGGAGCAGCAGCTGCCGCACCGCGTGCGCGACCTCGCCGCTTTCGTCGAGGAGACCGCGAGCAATCGCGAGACGCTGGAGCGGCAGCTCGACTTCGCCATCAAGACCGCACCGAAACTCACCATTCAGGGTGGCACCACCGAGGTGCTGCGCGGCATCATCGCCCGCGGACTTGGTTTGCGCTAACGCGCATGGACGACGCTATCGCGGCTCGCTCCGATCACCTCTCCCATAGGGAGAGGTCGATTTGCGCCAGCAAATCGGGTGAGGGGCTGGGCTTCACCGAGGGAGTGAAACCCCTCACCCGGCGCTGCGCGCCGACCTCTCCCCTTGGGAGAGGTGGTTCTTCGCTACGGATACATCGAGTTACGGGAGGCAAAGAATGAGCACCTACAAAGATATCGGCGTCGAGAAGGTCGGGCATGTCGGCACCATCGAGATCCGCCGCCCGCCGCTGAACTTCTTCGACATCTCCCTGATCAACCAGATCGCGGATGCGCTCGAAGAGTTCGACCGCGACATCGAGATCCGCGCCTCGGTTCTGTCGGCACAGGGCAAGGCGTTCTGCGCGGGCGCGAATTTCGGCGATCCGGCGCGGCAGGCGCAGGAGGCGCGCGAAGCCGACAAGAAGGGCGATCCGGCCGACAGCCTCGGCTCGATCAACCATCTCTACATCCAGGCGGTGCGTATCTTCCGCGCCAAGAAGCCGATCGTTGCCGCCGTGCAAGGCGCGGCCATCGGCGGCGGACTCGGGCTCGCGGTGTCGGCCGATTTCCGCGTCACCTGCCCCGAGGCGCGCTTCTCCGCGAACTTCACCAAGCTCGGCTTTCATCCCGGCTTCGGCCTGACCGTGACGCTGCCCGAGCTGATCGGCAAGAACAATGCCGAGCTGATGTTCTACACCAGCCGCCGCGTCACCGGCGAGGAAGCCTACAAATGGGGCCTCGCCAATGAGCTGGTGCCGCAGGACCAGGTGAAATCGGCCGCGATGAAGCTCGCCGGCGAGATCGCCGAATGCTCCCCGCTCGGCCTGCTCTCGACCCGCGCCACGATGCGCAATGGCCTCGCCGACCGCGTCTTGGCCGCGACCAATCACGAGCTCGCCGAGCAGACCAGGTTGCGGGCGACGGAAGATTTCAAGGAAGGCGTGAAGGCCACGGAAGAGCGGCGCGCGGCGAATTTCAAAGGGCGGTGATCGCGGCGGGATCCCGCCGTATCACTTTGACATCGCGCACAACCAACCCTGTCGTCCCCGCGACGGCGGGGCCCCATAACCACAGAGAGGAGTTTGGCGAAGTCCCGGAGTTGTCATCCCGCATCATAACCGCGTCCTTATGGGTCCCGGATCTGCGCTTCGCTTGTCCGGGACGACAGCGGTGTTTGCGGCAAGAGCTCAAACCACAAGCCGGAACGTCACGCCGCCCAGCAGGAACTCATTCCCTGCGACCGCGTGCCCTTTCGCTCGCGCCGCATGCAGCACACGTGCAGCATCAGCCACGCGAAACTCCAGCGCGCTCATGATCTCGCTGGCGCCCTTGACGAAGCGGAAGGTTGCGTTCGGCAACTTCAGTTCGGCATCGCCGCTCGGCGCAATACCGATGATCTTTCCCCAATGCTGCGCCAGCCCCACCGGGTCCGGGCTCTGCATCTCCACGATTGTGAGCGCCTGCGTCACATCCTTGCGGATGAATTTTTGCCAGTCGGGTCCCGCCGGCGGATAGGGGCCCAGAATGTCGTCGCTGCCTTCAGTGTGGTTGAACTCGATGAAGGCGGCGCGGCAGTCGCGCGGGTGGAGCTGCACGCCGTGATAGGGCGCATGGTCGATGACGTTGGCGGTGCGCACGCCGAGCGCGTTGGCGTTGCGGCCGCGCTCGTCCGGATCGTTGCAGCAGAAGATCGCCATGTAGCCGCCGCGGCCGCCGGTCTTCGCGATGAAGCGGCCGGCCGTGGTGCCCTCCTTGAACGGCGCAACCACCTCCAGCAGAATCGTATCGACCGGGAGCAGCGCGTTCTCCAGGCCATATTTGGCGACATTGCCGTCGCGATAGCAGACGGAAAGGCCCATGATCTCCGCGATGTCCGAGATCACGGGCGCGAGCTGCGGCGCGACCAGACAGATCTGCCGCAGCCGCATATAGGGCGCCATCGTCATGCGCCCCTGAAGGTCGGCTTGCGCTTCTCGACGAAGGCCTTGGCGGCCTCCTTGTGATCCTCGGTGTCGCCGCAGCGGGTGTGATGGATTGCCTCGCCGTCAAAGCAGTCTTCCAACGGCAAGTGCTCGGCATTGTTGATGTTGCGCTTGATGAAGCCGAGCGCGATCGACGGGCCCTGCGCCAGCGACAGCGCGAGCTCGTGGGCGGCGGCATCGATCTCGGCGTCCGGCACGACCCTGGTCACCATGCCGATCGCATGCGCTTCCCTGGCCGTGAGCACCGGAGACATCAGATAGAGCTCCCGCGCCCGCGCGCTGCCGAGCAGTTGGGTCAGGAAATAGGTCCCGCCGTAATCGCCGGAGAATCCGACCTTGGCGAAGGCGGTGGTGATCTTGCAGGATTCGGAGGCGATGCGCAGGTCGCAGGACAGCGCCATCGACAGGCCCGCGCCGGCCGCGGCGCCATCGAGCTGCGCCACCACGGGCTTCGGCATCTGATGCAGGATGCGCGAGACCTCCATGCCGCGGCGCAGATTCGCAAGCTTCTGCTCGAACGGCAGCGGTGCGCGGCCTGCCGCCATCGACTTGACGTCGCCGCCGACGCAGAAGGAGCCGCCGGCCCCCTTGAACAGCACCGCCCGCACCTCGGGATCGTCAGCCGCGCGCCGCGCCGCTTCGACCAGCCCGGCGACCATGTCAGGGTTGAGCGCGTTCTTCCGCTCCGGGCGGTTCATCGTGATGGTGAGCAGCCCGCCTTCGAGCTTTTGCAGGACCATGTCGTTGCTCACAGGGCGTCTCCCTTGTTGTTTGTTGTGTCGTTCCGGGGCGCGATGAAGTCGCGAGCCCGGAATCCATTCTTCGATCGTCGCTGCCGCCCGATGGATCCCGGGTTCTCGCTACGCGAGCCCCGGGATGACGCTTCGCGTCACTTCTTCACCAGCGGGCAGCGCGACTGCTCGAGCGGCTGGAACGCCTCCGCACCGGGCACTGTGGCGAGCAGCTTGTAGTCGTCCCAGCGGCCCTTGGACTCCGACGGCTTCTTCACCTCGAACAGATACATGTCGTGGATCATGCGGCCGTCCTCGCGGATCTTGCCATTCTTGGCGAAGAAGTCGTTGATCGGCGTCTCCTTCATCACCTTGATCACCGCCGCGGCGTCGGTCGTGCCGGCCGCCTTCACGGCCTTCAGGTAGTGTGTGACGGAGGAATAGACACCGGCCTGCGCCGAGGTCGGCACCCGCTTGGTGCGCTCCATGAAGCGCTTCGAGAAGGCGCGCGTGTCGTCGTTGAGGTCCCAGTAGAACGCCTCGGCCAGCAACAGGCCCTGCGCGGTCTCGAGCCCGATCGAATCGATATCGGAGACGAAGGCGAGCAGCGGCGAGACCTTCTGCCCGCCCTTGGTGATGCCGAACTCGGCCGCCTGCTTGATCGCGTTGACGGTGTCGCCGCCGGCATTGGCGAGCCCGATGACCTTGGCTTTGGAAGCCTGGGCCTGCAGCAGGAACGAGGAGAAATCCGACGTGTTGAGCGGATGGCGCACGCTGCCGAGCACCTTTCCGCCGGTCTTCGTCACGACGCTGCCGGTGTCCTTCTCCAGGTCCTGGCCGAAGGCGTAGTCGGCGGTGAGGAAGAACCAGGTGTCGAGACCGGACTTCACAGCCGCAAGGCCGGTCACGTTGGCCTGGCCGTAGGTGTCGAACACGTAGTGCACGGTGTAGGGACCGCAGGCCTCGTTGGTGAGACGGATCGAGCCCGGGCCGTTGAACATGATAATCTTGTTGCGCGCTTTCGCGATCTCACCGGCGGCTAGCGCGGTCGCGGAGGCCGCGACGTCGTAGATCATCTCGACGCCCTGGTTGTCGAGCATGTCGCGGGCGATGTTGGCGGAGAGATCTGCCTTGTTGAGATGGTCGGCCGCCAGCACCTGGATCTTGCGCCCCAGCACCTCGCCACCGAAATCCTCGACGGCCATTTTGGCCGCAGTCTCGCTGCCGGGACCGGTGATGTCGGCATACAGGCTCGACATGTCGAGGATGCCGCCGATCTTCAGCGGCGGCTTGTCCTGGGCCTGCGCCGCGCTTGCACTCAATGCAAAAGCGGCAGCAAAAATGCTAGGCAAAAGTCTCTTCATCGAAAACGATCTCCCTTTATCGCGCCGTACTCTGATGGCGGCTTGGTTATTGCTCTTGGCTATAGCTGTTCGCTATCGCTATTGCCGCAATCCTGCCGCATGCGCAACAGCGCAGCACGCACGCGGGTGTTGAGAGCACACGATTGCCGCGCGCGTTTTCCGCAAAGCGGAATGGTGAGATGCGGAAATGCGCCTCCGCGCCGTCCTTGCGAGGAAGACTCTTCGCGGCTCACGACGCTTGAGTTATGATCCGCCCGCAACGCAACCTCTCCGGGTCACGTGACGCGACTGCTTCATCTCATCGTCGCATGTCTTCTCG
The DNA here is from genome assembly GCF_028128965.1 of Bradyrhizobium sp. CCBAU 25338. NCBI lineage: Bacteria > Pseudomonadati > Pseudomonadota > Alphaproteobacteria > Hyphomicrobiales > Nitrobacteraceae > Bradyrhizobium > Bradyrhizobium sp. CCBAU 25338. The sequence continues at coordinate 110,459 of NZ_LFKY01000042.1, read as the reverse complement.
TCGCGAGAAGCACCGCGCTCGCCAATCCGTGCCAGTTCGAATCCCAGGACGAAGGCCGCGTTGCCGCGATCGTCGATGCGCGCAGCGTGCGTCTCGACGACGGCCGCGAAATTCGCCTTAGCGGGATCGAGCCGACAGCGGCGACGAAGCAGGCGCTGGCATCGCTGCTCTCCGGCCGCGACGTGACGCTGCGAAGCGCTGACGACACGCCCGATCGCTACGGCCGCCAGGGCGCGCTGGTCTTCGTCGGCGGAAGCGACACCCCGGTGCAGGCGACGCTGCTCGCCCGGGGCGACGCCATGGTCTCCGCCGAAATCGCGGACAAGGACTGCGCGGCCTCCCTGATGGCGTCAGAAGCCGCGGCACGGCGCCAAAAAATGGGCAGCTGGGCTGACCCGTCGGCCATAAAAAACGCGGAAAGTCCGGACGATATTTTGGCCGAGATCGGGCGTTTTACGGTGGTCGAGGGTAAAGTCCTGTCGGTCCGGCAAGCTGGGGCAACGACCTACCTCAACTTCGGACGGAACTGGACACGTGGCTTTGCCGTGACTATTTCAAAGCGCACGCTGCCGGCGTTCGAAGGCGCCGGTATCAGCCTTAAGTCCTTGGAGAATCGGCGTATTCGAGTTCGGGGCTGGGTTGAGGGGAGTACGGGGCCGCGCATCGAGGTGCGCCTCGTGGGGCAGGTCGAGTTGCTGGGCGCAAACGAGCCGACAGGGGTAAGGCCTTAAGATCAGGCCAGGCACGGGTTAAGCGACGTGGATGGGGTGCTAGAACGGCACGTACGGAGTGAACGCCGCCGCCTGCGGGCGGCGCCGGCCGCGCTGTGCCTTGTTCTGGGCACGGCTGCTCTCGCCGGTTGTGGCGATATGGGCCGGTTCCAGACCGCGGCGGCCCCGGCGACCGTCGTGCTGCCGAAGCCGAAGCCCGCCGTGGCACAAACCCCCGCCACCGAGAAGGAGCACGAGCGCATCCTGGCGAGCTATGGCGGCACCTATGACGATCCCAGGCTCGAGGCGCTGGTCAGCAAGACCGTCGACCGGCTGGTGGCGGCCTCCGACCGTCCCGACCAGGGCTACAAGGTCACCATCCTCAATTCCGGCGCGGTGAACGCGTTCGCGCTGCCGAACGGCCAGCTCTACGTCACGCGCGGCCTGCTCGCGCTCGCCAGCGACACCTCCGAATTGTCTTCCGTGCTCAGCCACGAGATGGCGCATGTGCTGTCCAAGCACGCCGCGATGCGCGAGGACCAGGCCCGCCAGGCCGCGATCGTCACCCGCGTCGTCACCGACATGAGCAACGATCCCGATCTCACCGCGCTCGCGCTGGCCAAGACCAAGCTCACCATGGCGAGTTTCTCGCGCAAGCAGGAGATCGAGGCCGACGGCATCGGGGTCGGCATTTCCGCCAAGGCACATTTCGATCCCTATGGCGCGGCGCGCTTCCTCTCGGCGATGGAGCGCAATGCCGAGTTGAAGGCCGGCAAGAGCTCGCTCGATCCGCGCGCGCAGGATTTCACCTCGTCACACCCGGCAACCCCGGAGCGCGTGCAGAACGCGCAGAATATCGCGCGGCAATACACGGCGCCGGAGGGCGCCGAGCGCGACCGCGAAAGCTATCTCTCCGCGATCGACAACCTCGTCTATGGCGAAGATCCCAGCGAAGGTTTCGTCCGCGGCCGACGTTTCCTGCATCCGAAGCTCGGCTTCACCTTCCAGGCGCCGGACAATTTCACGCTCGACAACACCGCGCAGGCCGTGATCGGCGTGCGCGAGGGCGGCGCGCAGGCGATGCGCTTCGACGTGGTGCGCGTGCCGGCCGAACAGTCGCTCGGCGACTATCTGAATTCGGGCTGGATGGAGGGCGTCGAGAAGGCGTCGACCGAGGATATCACGATCAACGGTTTTCCGGCGGCGTCCGCCACCGCCAAGGGCGATCAGTGGCAGTTCAAGGTCTATGCGCTGCGCTTCGGCAGCGACGTCTATCGCTTCATCTTCGCGACACGGCAGAAATCGACCGAGAGTGAGCGCAACGCGCGCGAGACCGTCAACTCGTTCCGCCGCCTCACACTCGACGAGATCCAGGCCGCGCGGCCGCTGCGCATCAAGGTCATCACCGTGCAGCCCGGCGACACCGTGGAATCGCTCTCCCACCGCATGGCCGGCGTCGATCATCCCGCCGAGCGCTTCCGCGTGCTGAACGGCCTCGATCGCACCGCGCAGGTGAAGGTGCGCGATCGCGTGAAGATCGTGGCGGATTGACGTGCGCCAAGCGTACGTCATCCCGCGGCGCGCTTGAGCAGCGAACCCGCGATCTGGAGCCACAAGCTTCGCTGCCGTAGGGTGGGCAAAGCGTCAGCGTGCCCACCAGCTCTCTATCGCAATCGCTGAAAGATGGTGGGCACGGCGCGATGCGCCTTTGCCCACCCTAAGACACCTATGATGCGGCGACCGCTTGGACCTTAACGCCCGGCGTCCATGTCGCCCGCCTCGCGCTGGCCGCTGAGCCAGAGCGCGAGCAGCGTCCAGAACGCGCCCGAGAGCAGATACGCACCCGAAGCGATGACGCCGAGATTGGTGGCGAGCAGCAGCGCCACCAGCGGGGCAAAGCCGGCGCCGAACAGCCAGGCCATGTCCGAGGTCAATGCCGAAGCCGTGTAACGGTACGTCTGCCGGAAGTTCGAGGCGATCGCGCCGGAGGACTGGCCGAAGGAGAGGCCGAGCAGGATGAAGCCGATCACCATGTAGATAGTTTCGCCGAACGCGCCGGCATCGAGCAATTGCGGCGCGAAGCCGCTGTAGATCGCGATCGCGATCGCCGATCCCATCAGCAGCGATTTGCGGCCGACGCGGTCGGCGATGATGCCGGAGATCACGATCGCGGCAACGCCGAACACGGCGGCGACGATCTCGATGATCAGGAAGCGCACCGGGCTCTCGCGGGTGAACAGGAACACCCAGGACAACGGAAACACCGTGACCATGTGGAACAGCGCGAAACTCGCCAGCGGCGCGAACGCACCGAGCATGATGTTCTGGCCTTCGCGCGCGACAGTCTCGGAGATGCGCGAGGGCTGCAATTCGCGGGTCTCGAACAGCGTGGCGTATTCTTCCGTCGTCACCATGCGCAGGCGCGCGAACAGCGCCACGACGTTGATGGCGAAGGCGACGAAGAACGGATAGCGCCAGCCCCAGTCGAAGAAATCATCCGCGGAAAGATTGCCGGCGAAATAGGCGAACAGCGCGCTCGCCACGATCAGCCCGAGCGGGGCGCCGAGCTGCGGCACCATCGCGTACCAGCCGCGCTGGGAGGGCGGGGCGTTCAGCGCCAGCAGCGAAGCCATGCCGTCCCAGGCGCCGCCCCAGGCCAGACCCTGCGCGATGCGCGCCAGCGCCAGCAGCCAGATCGCGGCGACGCCGATCTCCTGATAGCCGGGCAGGAACGCTAGCGCGACGGTGGCGGTGCCGAGCAGGAACAGCGCCGAGATCAGCTTCGCCGTCTTGCCGTACGCCCGGTCAATCGTCATGAAAATGACGGTGCCGATGGGCCGGGCCATGAAGGCCAGCGCGAAGATCATGAAGGAATAAAGGGTGCCGGTCAGTTCGCTCGCGAACGGAAACACCAGGCGCGGGAACACGATCACCGAGGCGATCGCGAAGACGAAGAAGTCGAAGAATTCCGAGGTGCGGCCGATGATGACGCCGATGGCGATCTCGCCGGGACTGGCCTGGTCGTGGCCGTGCTCGCCCGTGTGGAGGTCTGCCATTGCGGGGGTCTGTGCCGTCGCCATTCGTGCGCCCTTAACGTCCTGAAAACCAAAGCCGACCGCCCGGCTGAAGGCCAGGCAATCCGGCTCTGTCTGTCCCAACATTCCGCACTGCAACATTGGACAAATTGTCCAATGTCCGGATTGTTGCGTCGCAGCTACCCGTTGCCCCCGCAAAGGAAACTCATTCTCAAAGGCTCGGCCCGTGTCTCGTCTCAAGATCCTGGCGCTACTACCCCTGGCAGTTGCGCTCAGCGGCTGCAACTACGTCGTGCTGGCGCCAGCCGGCGACATCGCTGCCCAGCAGCGCGACCTCGTCATCATCTCCACCGTCCTGATGCTCCTGATCGTCCTGCCCGTGATGGCGCTGACGGCGCTGTTCGCCTGGCGCTACCGCCAGTCCAACACGGCCGCCCGCTACGAGCCGGAATGGGACCACTCGACCAAGCTCGAGCTGGTGATCTGGTCGGCGCCGCTGCTGATCATCGTCTGCCTGGGCGCGCTGACCTGGATGGGCACGCACCTGCTCGATCCGTACCGCACACTGGGCCGCATTCATGCCGACCGCGCCGTGGACCAGTCCAAGGCCCCGCTCGAGGTCGATGTCGTCGCGCTCGACTGGAAGTGGCTCTTCATCTATCCGGGCTACGGCGTTGCGACCGTCAACGAGTTGGCCGCGCCCGTCGATCGTCCGATCAACTTCCGCATCACCGCCTCCTCGGTGATGAACTCGTTCTACATCCCCGCGCTCGCCGGCCAGATCTACGCAATGCCCGGCATGGAGACCAAGCTCCACGCCGTCGTCAACCACCCCGGCACCTACAAGGGGTTCTCGGCGAATTACAGCGGCGCCGGCTTCTCCGGCATGCACTTCAACTTCAAGGGCCTCGACGACAAGGGCTTCGACGCCTGGATCGCCAGCGCCAAGTCGGCCGGCGGCTCGCTCGGCCGCGCCGAATATCTCCAGCTCGAAAAGCCCAGCCAGAACGAGCCGGTGCGCCGTTGGGGCACCGTCGATGCCGATCTCTACCGCCTGATCCTCAACATGTGCGTCGAGACCGGCAAGATGTGCCAGAGCGAGATGATGGCGATCGACGCCAAGGGCGGCGCCGGCCATCAGGGCCTGAACAACACGCTGCCGCTGGCCTACGACAAATACGCCCGCCGCGGCACCGCGTTTGGTCCGGAGCCGAGCTTCGTCGCCGGCACCTGCACGCCGGATGCGCCGCAGGGCAAGACCACCGCCTCGATCACGGCCCCGACCGACACCATGCCGCTCATCGGCGCCGGCCTGAAGCGGCCGTCGTTCACGCCGCTCAAGTCCTCGTCCTTCTTCCTCGGACAGCGTCCGAAGTCAGACTCCTAGTAGAGATCCAGCATGTCTCCTGATTTTCTCAAGCTCATCTTCGGCCGGCTCACCTTCGAGTCACTGCCGCTGCACGAGCCGATCGTCGTCGGCACTTTCGTGGTGGTCGCGCTCGGCGGCGCCGCGCTGCTCGGCGGCCTCACCTATTTCCGTCTCTGGGGCTATCTCTGGCGCGAGTGGTTCACCACGGTGGACCACAAGCGCATCGGCATCATGTACATGATCCTCGGCATCGTGATGCTGCTGCGCGGCTTCGCCGACGCGCTGATGATGCGCGGCCAGCAGATGCTCGCCTTTGGCGGCTCCGAAGGCTATCTCAACGCCCATCACTACGACCAGGTCTTCACCGCCCACGGCGTGATCATGATCTTCTTCGTTGCGATGCCGCTGGTCACGGGCCTGATGAACTATGTCGTGCCGCTCCAGATCGGCGCCCGCGACGTGTCGTTCCCGTTCCTGAACAATTTCAGCTTCTGGATGACGGTCGGCGGCGCGGTGCTGGTGATGGCCTCGCTGTTCATCGGCGAATTCGCCCGCACCGGCTGGCTGGCTTATCCGCCGCTCTCGAACATCGGCTACAGTCCCGATGTCGGCGTGGACTATTACATCTGGGCGCTACAGGTCGCCGGCGTCGGAACGACGCTATCCGGCATCAATCTGATCTGTACCATCGTCAAGCTGCGGTGCCCCGGCATGACGATGATGAAGATGCCGGTGTTCACCTGGACCTCGCTCTGCACCAACGTCCTGATCGTCGCCTCCTTCCCCGTCCTGACCGTCGTGCTCGCGCTGCTCTCGCTCGACCGCTACGTCGGAACCAACTTCTTCACGAACGATTTCGGCGGCAGCCCGATGATGTACGTGAACCTGATCTGGATCTGGGGCCACCCCGAGGTCTACATCCTGGTTCTCCCCGCCTTCGGCATCTTCTCCGAGGTCACCTCGACCTTCTCGGGCAAGCGGCTGTTCGGCTACACCTCGATGGTCTACGCCACGGTCGTCATCACCATCCTGTCGTACCTGGTGTGGTTGCACCATTTCTTCACGATGGGTTCGGGCGCCAGCGTCAACTCGTTCTTCGGCATCACCACGATGATCATCTCGATCCCGACGGGCGCGAAGATGTTCAACTGGCTGTTCACGATGTATCGCGGCCGTATCCGCTACGAGCTGCCGATGATGTGGACCATCGCCTTCATGCTGACCTTCGTGATCGGCGGCATGACCGGCGTTCTGCTCGCGGTGCCGCCGGCCGACTTCGTCCTGCACAACAGCCTGTTCCTGATCGCGCACTTCCACAACGTGATCATCGGCGGCGTGGTGTTCGGCGCGTTCGCCGGTATCAACTACTGGTTCCCGAAGGCGTTCGGCTTCAAGCTCGATCCGTTCTGGGGCAAGATGTCGTTCTGGTTCTGGGTCACCGGCTTCTACCTCGCCTTCATGCCGCTCTACGTGCTGGGCCTGATGGGCGTGACCCGCCGCCTGCGCGTGTTCGAAGATCCCTCGCTTCAGATCTGGTTCGTCATCGCCGCGATCGGTGCCCTCTTCATCTTCATCGGCATCCTCTCCATGCTGATGCAATTCGCGGTCAGCCTGCTCAAGCGTGAGCAGCTCAAGGACGTCACCGGCGATCCCTGGGACGCGCGTACGCTGGAATGGGCGACCTCCTCGCCCCCGCCGGACTACAACTTCGCCTTCACCCCCGTCGTTCACGACAACGACGCGTGGTGGGACATGAAGAAGCGCGGCTATCAGCGTCCGCTCACCGGGTTCAGGCCGATCCACATGCCGAGCAGCACCGGCACCGGCATCATCCTCGCCGGCTTGGCCACCGCGATGGGTTTCGGCCTGATCTGGTACATGTGGTGGCTGGCGGCTGCGAGCTTCATCGCGATGCTCGCCGTCGGGATCGGCCATACCTTCAACTATCACCGCGACTTCGATATTCCGGCTGAGGACATCATCCGGACGGAGGACGCGCGCACCAAACTGCTCGCCGGAGCCAAGTAAATGACTGTCGCTGTCAATCCCTCGCAAACCGGCGAGCCGGTCTTCTATCTCGCCGACGAACATCCGCATCCGGAAGGCTGGAGCACCGCGCTCGGCTTCTGGATCTACCTGATGAGCGACTGTCTCATCTTCGCGATCCTGTTCGCCACCTACGGCGTGCTCGGCGGCAATTACGCCGCCGGGCCCGCGCCGAAGGACCTGTTCGACCTGAAACTGGTCGCGGTGAACACGTCGATGCTGCTGCTGTCGTCGATCACCTATGGCTTTGCCATGCTGACGATGCAGCAGAACAAGATCGGCCAGACCCAGATGTGGCTGGCGATCACCGGCCTGTTCGGCGCCGCGTTCATCGGCATCGAGCTCACCGAGTTCGCCCACATGATCCACGAGGGCGCCACACCGCAGCGCAGCGCCTTCCTGTCGGCCTTCTTCACCCTGGTCGGCACCCACGGCCTGCACGTCTCGTGCGGCCTGATCTGGCTGGTGACGCTGATGGTGCAGGTCCAAAGATTCGGTCTGATCGAGGCCAACCGCCGCCGCCTGATGTGCCTGTCGATGTTCTGGCATTTCCTCGACGTGGTCTGGATCGGCGTCTTCACCTTCGTCTATCTCCTGGGAGTTCTGCGATGAACACCGATACCCACGCCGCCCATGCGGACCATCATCACCACGGCGACGGCCACGCCCACGGCACGTTCTCGACCTATCTGCTCGGCTTCGTGCTCTCGGTGGTGCTCACCGCGATCCCGTTCTGGCTGGTGATGAGCGGGGCGCTTCCGAGCAAGCAGATCACCGCGCTCGTCATCATGGCGTTCGCGGTCGTTCAGATCGTCGTGCACATGATCTATTTCCTGCACATGAACACGACTTCCGAGAACGGCTGGAGCATGATGGCGCTGATCTTCACCATCGTGATGGTGGTGATCGCGCTGTCCGGTTCGCTGTGGGTGATGAGCCACCTGAACAGCAACATGATGCCGGTGCACCAGATGACGGGAATGAACTGAGCGAGGCTCTGAAGTGAGCAAGACCCGGACCGGGACGAGCAAGCCAGGGGGGACGCGCAGCGAGGCTGTGCGCGCCCCTTCCTTGTGGCTCACGGCCCTCTTGCTCATCGCCTTTGCGATTCTCGTCGCGCTCGGAGTTTGGCAGATCGAACGCCGGGCCTGGAAGCTGGCGCTGATCGACCGCGTCGAGCAGCGCGTTCATGCCCCGGCGCAGCCGGTTCCCTCGCCGGCGTCATGGCCCACCATCAACGCCGCGAACGACGAATACAGGCACATCAGCGTCAGCGGCCGCTTCCTGCACGACCGCGAGACTCTGGTTCAGGCCGTCACGGAGGAAGGCCCGGGCTATTGGGTGCTGACGCCGCTGAAGCGCAGCGACGGCACGCTGGTGCTGATCAATCGAGGCTTCGTGCCGTCCGAGCGGCGCGACGCGTCGACGCGCACGGGCGGCAATCCCGACGGTCAGGTCGAGATCACCGGCCTGCTCCGCATGACGGAACCGAAGGGCGGATTTCTCCGGGACAACGCGCCCCAGCACAACCGCTGGTATTCACGGGACGTCGCCGCGATTGCGGCGGCACGGGGCCTTCACGACGTCGCGCCCTTCTTCGTCGATGCCGACGCCGGATCACAAATCGCCGGCGGTCCGATCGGCGGATTGACCGTGATCCGCTTTCCCAATAACCACCTGGTCTACGCGCTGACGTGGTTTGCCCTGGCTTTCATGCTGGCCGGTAAACTCTTCGTCACATTCGGCGGCGGGCTGTTCCGCCGCAAGCGCTTCGTCCACGAAAGGGCCGGCGGCTCGGATGCCGTCGCCCGCAGGACGGGATCAGATGCTGGAACGATCGTCGAGCCGACCTGACGACGGGAAAACGCTTTCCCAGACGCTTGCGCGTGACGGGCTCGCCGTCACGCTGCAGTCGCAGGCCGATGCGCGCAGCGAGCTGATCGGCACCGCTCCGACCGACGACGAGACCAACCGCAAGAACATGGCGCTGTTGATCCAGCTGCGCTGGACCGCGGTGGTCGGCCAGATCGTGACCATCGGCGCCGTGCATTTTGGTCTCGGCATCCCGCTGCCATTGGAGCGGATGGGCGCGGTCATCGGCGCGCTGGTGCTGCTCAACGTGTCCAGCCTGGTCTGGGTGCACCATCGCGCCGCGATCACCAATAACGAGCTCCTGGTCGCCTTGATGCTGGACGTCGCCGCGCTGACCGCGCAGCTCTATCTCTCGGGCGGCGCCACCAATCCCTTCACCTCGCTGTTCCTGCTCCAGGTGACGCTGGGCGCGGTGCTGCTCGATGCCCGCTCGACCTGGTCGCTGGTCGCACTGAGCTGCGCGAGCTTTGTCTGGCTGACATTGGCCCACCGGCCGCTCGACCTGCCGCCCAATCCGCTGAGCGAGACCTACACCCTCACCGTAACAGGCATGCTGCTCGGCTTCGTGCTCAACGCCGTGCTGCTGGTGGTGTTCGTCACCCGCATCAACAGGAATTTGCGCGAGCGCGATGCGCATCTGGCGGCGCTGCGTCAGCATGCCGCCGAGCAGGACCACATCGTGCGCATGGGCCTGCTCGCCTCCGGCGCGGCACATGAGCTCGGCACGCCGCTGGCCTCGCTCTCGGTGATCCTCAGCGACTGGCGTCGCATGCCGGATCTCGCCGCCGATCCGGAGCTCGCCGAGGATCTTGCGGAGATGGAGACCTCGCTGCAACGCTGCAAATCAATCGTGACGGGTATCCTGGTGTCGGCCGGCGAAGCGCGCGGCGAAGGCTCCTCGCCGACGACGGTGACGGCCTTCGTCACGGCACTGGTCGAAGAGTGGCGCAACGCGCGCTCGGCCCGCACGCTGTACTTTGTCAACACGTTCGGCGAGGACGTCGCGATCGTCTCCGACGTGGCGTTGAAGCAGGTGATCTTCAACGTGCTCGACAATGCCTATGAGGTCTCGCGCGACTGGGTCGAGCTCGTGGCCGAGCGCGAGGGCGACAATCTCGTGCTGTCGATCAGCGACCGCGGCCCGGGCTTTGCGCCGGAGATGCTGGCGCAGCTCGGAAAGCCCTACCAGACGAGCAAGGGGCGCGCCGGCGGCGGGCTCGGCCTGTTCCTGGTGGTGAACGTCGTGCGCAAACTAGGAGGCACCGTGACCGCCGAGAACCACAGGAAGCGCGGCGCCACGGTGCGCCTGACGTTGCCGCTGGCAACGCTCGCGATCGGAGGGAATTTTGACGCCTGACCGCTCGCTCATCATCGTCGAGGACGATGCCGGCTTCGCGCGCACGCTGAAGCGCTCGTTCGAGCGCCGCGGCTACGAGGTCGTGCTCGCCGCCTCGATCGAGGAGGTGCGCCAGGTGCTGGAGCAGCGCTCCTTCGGCCACGCCGTGGTCGACCTCAAGCTCGGCGGCGCCTCGGGCCTCGCCTGCGTCGAGCTCTTGCACACGCACGATCCGGACATGCTGATCGTGGTGTTGACCGGCTTTGCCAGCATCTCCACCGCCGTCGAGGCGATCAAGCTGGGCGCATGCCACTATCTGGCAAAGCCGTCGAACACCGACGACATCGAGGCCGCCTTCAACAAGGCCGAGGGCAACGCCGAGGTCGCGCTCGACGCCCGGCCCACCTCGATCAAGACGCTGGAATGGGAGCGCATCCACCAGACCCTGATCGAGACGGAGTTCAACATCTCGGAAGCGGCACGACGGCTGGGCATGCACCGGCGGACGCTGGCAAGGAAGCTCGAGAAGCGGCCGGTGAGGTAGGCGTCGAGCGACGCTGCCGGGGCGGCAACGCGATCACGATCAGCGACCTCCGGGAAGATACTCTCTCTTGCAGATCGCGATGTTCTTGTCGCGGCCCGGATAGTTGGATCCGAACGCACCCACATATTTGAGGCAGTCCATGTACTTTCGATTGCCCATCCAGCTGTAGTCCGGGCCAAACGCTCCTGCGGCGGCGGGCGAGTATGAGGCCGAGCCGGCCAGCAAGCCGATTCCGACGATGGCTGCGAAAGCGGACATAGCGAAACGAGGAAACTTCATCACCCTTCTCCCTTGGCATCTGCAGCCGGGACATCCGGCGCGTGGGCCACACTCTGGCGGAGAGCGGGACGAGGGTCAGTGTCTGGCGTCACACACCGCGACGGGACGACGACGGTGCAGCTCGGGTTGAGGAAAGGAGCTGCGGCGCAGCCGGTCGCCCGACGGAGCTCCGTGACAAGCAAAAAGCCCGGCCGAACGGCCGGGCTTTTGATCTCTTGCGTTCGACGCGGGGCTTACGCCGCCTCGTCGGCGACGGTGGTGTCGTCGCCATCGGTGTCGTCGGTCTCGCCCTCGGCATCCGTGTCGGCTTCGCCGTCGGCGGCTTCTGCCTTGGCACTGGTGCGGCGCGGGCTCTTGGCGAGCTGGGCTTCGATCTCCTTGACCGCTTCGGTCTCGGTCGAGTGCTGCACCACCGCGATCTCGCGGGAGAGCCGGTCGAGCGCCGCTTCATAGAGCTGGCGTTCGCTGTAGGACTGCTCCGGCTGCGACTCCGAGCGATAGAGGTCGCGCACGACTTCCGCGATCGCAACGATGTCGCCCGAATTGATCTTCGCTTCGTATTCCTGGGCGCGGCGCGACCACATGGTGCGCTTGACGCGGGCGCGGCCCTTGAGCGTCTCCAGCGCCTTCTTGACCAGCGCCGGATCGGACAGCTTGCGCATGCCGACATTGGCGACCTTGGCGGTCGGCACGCGCAGCGTCATCTTGTCCTTGATGAAGTTGATGACGAACAGCTCGAGCTTCGCACCGGCGATCTCCTGCTCCTCGATCGCCAGGATCTGGCCGACGCCGTGAGCGGGATAGACGACGAACTCGTTGGCCTTGAAGCCCTGACGCTGGGTCACGACCTTCTTTTCCTCGACCTTCGGCGCAGCAGCGGGCTTGGCAGCCGGCTTCGCCGCCGCGGGAGCCTTGGCAGGCGCAGCAGCAACAGGGGCCTTCGTCGCGGGCTTGGCAGCGGGAGCCTTGGCAGTTACCGGCTTTGCAGTCACAGGCTTGGCAGCAGCAGGCTTGGCGGCGGTCGCTTTCGCGGCCGGTTTGGCAGTCTTGTTAGGCATTGCGCTTCTTTTGTTCTTCGAGGACTTTGCAGCCGGCGCCTTCGTCGCGGTCCGACCCTTGGATGCGCTACGGCTGGCCGCGGCGACTTTTTTGGCCTCCTTATTGGAAGCCCTCGCTGAAGTACTCTTTTTACGCGTTTTCTGTGACACAGCCTGCGCGCGGAAACTGCCACGCCCCTGTTCGACATTTGGTTTCACGGGAACCCAGAGGGGCCAAACGGGCTGACGGGGTTCGGCTTAATGTGCCCAATATAGCACATTTCCCGCAAAAATCAATGATTTAGGGGTCTTCAGGGCTGGTTTTCGGCGGCAACGCCGCTATTAGGGTTAAGTTTGGGCCCGAATTAGTCGCCCGAGCCCGGGTTTGGAGAAAAATATTTCTCGAACTTGCCTTCCATGCCGTCGAATTCCTTGGCGTCGGCGGGCGATTCTTTCTTCTGGGTGATGTTGGGCCAGCTCTTGGCGTAGTCGGCATTGACCTGGAGCCACTTTTCCAGGCCCGGTTCCGTGTCCGGCTTGATGGCGTCGGCGGGGCATTCCGGCTCGCACACGCCGCAATCGATGCACTCGTCGGGGTGGATGACGAGCATGTTGTCACCCTCGTAGAAGCAGTCGACCGGGCAGACCTCGACGCAGTCGGTGTACTTGCACTTAATGCAGTTTTCAGTGACGACGTAAGTCATCCAACGCTCCGAAAAGCTCTTTTAAAAGTCGCGGCTTGCGTAGCGCGGATGGCCCGGCGCCGCAAGATCGGGAAGGCCAATCATGACGGCTTTGCGCGTTTGATCGACCAAGAAGTGAGTACAAGGCGCAATTAATTGCGTGTCCCGAGTTCCTCATAGAGCACCCGTGCCGAGGCAGCATCGCCGCGGCGTTCGTTGAAGCCCGTCACCTTCAGGACGCGCACCGTGCGATCGAGTGCGATGGTGAGCACGTCGCCGGCCTTGATCGCATGCCCCGGCGATGTCTCGCGTATGCCGTTGACGCGGACGTGGCCGGTGACGACGAGCTCAGCCGCGGAGGTGCGCGCCTTCACCACCCGCGCGTGCCACAGCCATTTGTCGATGCGCTGCCGTTCAGTCGTAGGGTCACTCCTTCCGACCGGACAGCTGCTCCTTCAGCGCGGCAAGCTTGGCGAAGGGCGAATTCGGATCGGCCGGACGATCGCGCTCACGCGGGCTTGCGCTCGAGGCGTAGGGACGCAGCGACGGCCCACCCTGGCGGTCGCGGCCCTTGTCGCGGTCGCGGCCACGGTTGTCGCGGCCCTTGTCGCGGTCGCCGCCGAACTTGCCCTTGTTGTCGCGGTTGCGATCCTTGTCGCGATCCTTGCCCTCGAAACGGCGATTCCTGTCGTCGCGCCCATCGGGACGCGGCGCGCCCTCTCCGCCACCTTCTCGGCCCTTGCGGAAATCCTTGGCCCCATCGCGGCGATGACCGCCATGACGATGGCGCTCGCCCGGCTTTGCGCCTTCGGCCGCTTCGCCTGGCGCAGCCGCGGCGCCTTCGGCACCGGCCTGCGGACGCGGCTGGTGATGACGCTGGTGGCGATGGCGCTCGTGGCGCGGCTTGCGGTCCTCGTGACGGCCAGCCGGGCGCCAGACCTCGACCAGCTCGGGCTCTGCCGGCGCGACTGCCGCTTCAGGCGCGGCGGGCGCGGCAGCGTCGGGCGATGCCGCGGCTTCGGTCGCGGCCGTCTCGGCGGCAGCGGCTTCGAGGCCGGCAGCCTCGGGGGACGTCGCAGCCTCTTCTGCTGGCGGCGCAATGCCGGGGGCATCTTCGGGCGTGACGGGGGTCTCGGGAGACGCTTCGAGCACCGGCTCCTCACGGGCGGGCTCGTCGTGCGGCTCCATGCCGGGCGCGTCTTCGACCGTGACGGTCTGGTCAGCGGCTTCGGTGGAGGCGGTCGACTCCGCCGGCAGGCCGGCAACGGCCTCCGCCGCGGTCTCGATCGAGGTCTCCGCGCTGCCCTCAGCGGGCGGCGTCTCGGCCGCAACCGTTTCGGCCGCAACCGTCTCGGCAACGACAGGCTTTGGCGGCAGCGGCGGACGCTTCTCCATGCGATAGCCGAGCGCGCGCAGCACGGAGGCGAAGTCTTCGCCGGCCGAACCCGTGAGCGAGGTCATCGCCTGCGTGACCACGAAGCTGCGGCCGTCGAACGCGCCGGCGGGCTTTTCGCCGGGCGAGTTCTCGCGCCACGCCAGCGCCGGGCGGATCAGATCGGCCAGCCGCTCCAGGATGTCGACGCGCACGGCGCGTTCGCCAGCCTGCTTGTAGCCGAGCACGCGATAGGCATCGCGCGGCAGCTGCTTGTCGACCGGGAACGAGGTGCGGCCCGACGAGGCCAGATGCTGCGCGCCCGAGAGCGCGGAGAGATCGACATTGTCCTGCTTCAGGGCCCAGAGCAGCGCAGCGAGCGCGCGCGCGGCGGGCTTGAGCAGGCCCGGGAAATAGATGTGGTAGGCGCCGAAGCGGACGCCGTATTTCCGCAGCACGGCGCGCGAGGACTGGTCGAGATCCTTCAGCTCGTTCGCGATCCTGGGACGCTCGAGCACGCCGAGCGCCTCGACCAGCTGATAGGCGATGCCGCGGGCAATGCCGGTGACGTCCTCGGCCTTCGACAGCTCGAACATCGGCCCGAGCAGTTTTTCGATGTGCGTCTTGACCCAGAGCTCGAGCCGCGCCTGCACCTTGTCGCGGGGGCCGCCGGTCAGGCGCTCGTCGGAGATGATGCGGATGCGCGGATGCAGTGCGTCGTCTGCGGCAGACAGCCGCGCCACGGCATCGCCGGTCCAGCGGATGATGCCTTCCGAGGTCAGCACGAACTGCTCGTCCGGCGCGTTGCCGAGCTTCTCGGCGCGCGCGTTGATCTCGCCGGCGAGCACCGCTTGCGCTGCGGCCTGCAAGGCTTTCGCATCGGAGCCTGCTTCCGCCGCATCCGGTGCAAAGGTGAAGCCGTCGAGGCGGCCGATGACATGGCCTTCGACGATGACTTCGCCGGTCTTGCCGATTTCAGTATTCAAGCTCGTGTTCTCCCGCAGGCGGCGCATCAATACACTGGTCCGGCGATCAACGAAACGCTCAGTCAAGCGTTCATGGAGCGCATCCGATAATTTATTTTCCACCTCCCGCGCGATCCCCTGCCAGCGTTCGGGGTCTCTCAGCCAGTCCGGGCGGTTGGCGACGAAGGTCCAGGTGCGGATCTGGGCGATTCGGGCCGACAACGTGTCGATGTCGCCGTCGGTGCGGTCGGCCTGGGTGACCTGGGACTCGAACCAGGAATCGGGAATGCAGCCCTTCCGCATCAGGAAGCCGTACAGCGTCGTCACCAGCTCGGCATGGGCGGCCGGCGACAGTTTTCTGTAGTCCGGGACCTGGCAGGCTTCCCAGAGCCGTTCCACGGCGGCCTTGCCATGCGCGATATCGCGCACCTCGCCGTCGCGGGCGGCGTGGTCGAGCACGCGCATGTCCTCGGCGATCGGCGCGCGCGTCAGCGCCTCGTGGCCGGGGGCGAGGTTCAGCGACACCTGGAGTGCGCCGAGCGAGGAGAAGTCCAGCTTGGAATTGCGCCATTGCAGCACCTTCACGGCATCGAAGGTGTGGTTCTGCAGCGCGTTGACGAGCTCGGGCTCGAACGGCGCGCAGCGGCCCGTGGTGCCGAAGGTGCCGTTGCGGGTGGCGCGGCCGGCGCGGCCGGCGATCTGCGCGAATTCGGACGGCGTCAGGCGGCGGAACTGGTAGCCGTCGAACTTGCGGTCGGAGGCGAAAGCGACGTGGTCGACGTCGAGATTGAGGCCCATGCCGACGGCGTCGGTGGCGACGAGATAGTCGACGTCGCCGTTCTGGAACATCGCCACCTGCGCGTTGCGGGTGCGGGGCGACAGCGATCCCAGCACCACCGCGGCGCCACCGTGCTGGCGGCGGATCAGCTCGGCGATGGCGTAGACTTCATCCGCCGAGAACGCGACGATGGCGGTGCGGCGCGGCTGGCGGGTGATCTTGCGGTCGCCGGCGAATTCGAGCTGCGACAGGCGCGGACGCGTGATCATGGACACGCCGGGCAGCAGCCGCTCGATGATCGGGCGCATGGTGGCGGCGCCGAGCAGCAGCGTCTCGTCGCGGCCGCGGCGGTTGAGCAGCCGATCGGTGAAGACGTGGCCGCGTTCGAGATCGGCGGCGATCTGGACCTCGTCGACGGCGAGGAAGGAGACGTCGAGGTCGCGCGGCATCGCCTCGACGGTGGACACCCAATAGCGCGGGTTCTTCGGCTTGATCTTCTCCTCGCCTGTGACCAGCGCGACGCTGGCTTCACCGGCCCTGTCGGCGATCTTGTTGTAGACCTCGCGCGCGAGCAGGCGCAGCGGCAGGCCGATCATGCCCGAGGGATGCGCGAGCATCCGCTCGATGGCGAGATGGGTCTTGCCGGTGTTGGTCGGCCCGAGCACCGCGGTGACGCCCGCGCCGGGCACGCGATCGGAAGGTGCGCGCTCGGAGGCGAAGGGGGAGGAGGAAAAAGCCATGTCTGGGGGATTAGGTAATGGCGATTTGGGCGAATGTCAGTGCTGCATGAGGCGGGCCGGGGGCCGGGTGTCGGCCATGTCTGCGAACGCTGCGCTGGCGCCCAGCACTCCGCCGTCATGCCCCGGCTCGACCGGGGCATCCAGCACGCCGCGGCCTCTCCGCTCAACCACAGCCGCCTCGGCGTACTGGATCGCCCGGTCAAGCCGGGGCATGACACCGAGCGTGTGAAAGCGCCCTCCCCAATTCCCGCGCAACTGTTTCACTTTGCGACGCTTTTCCCGTTCGCCTTAAGCTTCGGAACGACTCTAGAACGAATCGCGGCCGAATCGCTGACTCCCCGTTGAGTCCCGTTCCGTTCTCGCAACATGTCGCGGGACTCGTGCTGGTTGTGCACTAGATGGAGGTTCGGGCCGCCGCACAAGCGGCGTTCGGCGGGCGGATTCGTTAAAGCTGGGGACGGCGCGGAGTCGAATCAGAATCGGGGAGGAGTCAAATGGATTCCCGTTGTCTCGCTCTGCCGTCATGCCCGGGCTCGTCCCGGGCATCCACGTTCTCGGCCCGGCGCAGCAAGGACGTGGATGGCCGGGACAAGCCCGGCCATGACGCAGGTGCTGGGGGGCCGGACGCTTTTTTTCGCGAAAACAACCCCATGCACAGTAGGGAAGTCATTGATTTTACGAAGATTCTCTTACCCTCCCCTGGAGGGGGAGGGTCGATCGCGCGCAGCGCGAGCGGGGTGGGGTGATCTCTCCACACGAACAGTGCCCGTGGGGAGAGATCACCCCACCCCGTCGCACATGTCGCTGCGCTCCCTGTGCGCCGACCCTCCCCCTCCAGGGGAGGGTAAACGCGGACCGCCGCTACGGCATTTACTGCGTCTTGGCCACGCGCGGCGGCTGGGCGGAGGTGATGAAGCTGGTGGCTTCCAGCATGGCCGGCCCCAGCGGTGTCGGCACTTTCAGCCAGAACGGGACCAGGATGCGCGTGCCGGCGACGGGGGCGAAGGCGATCTCGATGTTGCGCTGGGCGGCGAGGTATTTGATCACGGGACGATCGGGGATGTAGCCGGCGACAGGCACGAAATAGAGCGAGCACACGACGACCGGGCCCTTGTACCCCTTCTCCGCCTTCACGGTCTCCATGCGCTTGAAATCGAGCTTGAGGTCGTAGCGCATGCGGCCGTCGAACACCGGCGCGCCGTTGTGGCAGGCCTCCGGCGAAACCGGATCGCCGCTGCCGGGCACGCGCAACAGCGAGGCCGTCATGGGGTCCCAGACGCCGCGGCGATGCGCCTCGGTGACGACGATGCGGTCGGGATCGACCGGCGGCTCGGGGAGGATCGCAAAATCCTTCACATTGCCCTTGTCGAGGGTGATGCGGATCTCTTCGGTCTTCTTCTGGGTGGTGGTGGAAGCCTGGTAGCCGGTCGCCACCAGCGCGCCGTTGACGACGCGGCCCTGTGAGGCGCCGGTGCCCGAGCCGCCCGTGAAGGACTTCAGCAGCCCCGTGGTGCCGCCCGCGGCCGCCGCCGAAAACACGTCGTCCTGGATATCGATGTTCCAGGCGCCCTTGCCGACGGGAATGCCCGCCAGCGAGGCCTCATATTGCGCCTCGAGCTTGCCTTGCGCCGCGGCCGGCACCGCGCCCCACGCCAGGGCCAGCGCGCAAAGCGCCATCAGCCAGCCGGCCAGGCGCGGACGGGCTGAGCGCAGCTTTTGCGCAAAAGGAGGCGTTGCAAGCACGAAACAATCCGATCGGGGGCGCGATGCGCTGTTACTTAAACCAAAAACCGCGGCAAACAATGTGTCCGGACGTATCCGCCCCGGAACTCCCCTTGATATTTCGGCGGCGAATACGCCCTTTATGTGATGGTAAGACGCGCTAAACACTGCCGTTTTGGTGATCGGGAGGTAACCCTCTCTCCCCATATTCCACTGTCATGCCCCGGCTCGCCGTCTTCGCTAAAGCTTCGCCGGCCGAGCACCGCTGTGGGCCCGGCGGAGCCTTGCGGAGACGGGACCGGGGCATCCAGTACGCCGCGGCCCCTCGCCTCCAGCCGCGCCGCCTCGGCGTACTGGATCGCCCGCCCCCGTGCGCAATTGCGCACTAGGGCGGGCGATGACACCTCGCGTGGGGCAAAGCGCGGGGCCACGAATCGGCGCCCAAAAACTTGACGTCCCGCCCCTTCCCCCCTATACGTCCGCCCGCTCCCTGCAAGGACAAGAGAATTTGCCCCCGTGGCGCCCCGAATGGCGGCCGCAGATCGTTGGGGGTTCAGGATAAGGATTTTTGCCATGTCTCGCCGCTGCGAACTGACGGCCAAGGGCCCCCTCGTCGGCCACAAGGTCAGCCACTCCAACATCAAGACCAAGCGCCGCTTCCTGCCGAACCTCGTCAACGTGACGTTCATCTCGGAAGCGCTCGGCCGCAACGTGCGCCTGCGCGTCTCCACCAACGCCGTCAAGAGCGTCGACCACAATGGCGGCCTCGACCCCTTCCTGCTCAAGGCCAACGCCGACAATCTGTCACCGCGCGCCCTCGAGCTGAAGCGCGCCATCCAGAAGAAGGTCGGCCCGACGCCGGCGCCGGAGAAGAAGGCGAGCTGAGATTTTAGAGTTAGGCTGGGGGCTAGGTTGCGTCGCGTGGCGTAGGCTTAGCCAAGTAGAGTTTGCGTTGCGGCCGGATCGGAAGATCCGGCCGTTTTTGTTTGCGGGGGACTGAGTATATGAAACCGCAACCCAAGTTCGCATATTCAGGATTTCGCGAGTTTCTCTAAGACCTCTGCCTCCTTGGCAGTCAGACGGACAAGAACTTGCGGTGGGTGAAAGCCCGCGCGAACTCTTCTCAGTTCCCCGAGAGCTATAGGCTGAACTTGCTTTACTGCCGCCAGCAGAATCGCAACTCCTTCCGTTGCTCCGGCGAAATACTCCGTGAAAGCGGCATAATCTACGCCGGTTTGGGTTCGATGCTTTTGCCAAATCGTCCGCGGATGAGCACGGCTAACACCTGCGATGGTTGCCATGCCAACAACCGCAGCTGTTGGACGGGTTGCGTAAATCCACAAACGAGTGCCCTGGCCTAGCGACGGTATGCGGCGCCTTAACTCGATAGTTTTCGACCCGTCGAGGATCGCAGTCGCATACTCGGGATGGATCGAAATGATTGCGTCACTTGCATCAGTCACTTGACCATCCAAGATCCAAAATCTTTCCTAGCAACATGCTCGGCAAGGCAGTCGAGGTCTGCAGATTGGACGCGCCCTCAGCTCCGACGGTCCGGAGCGCTTCGAGTGTTACAAGATTCGGGAATCTTATCAAATTGTCGAAGGAGGTCGCCAAAACCTCAGACGACGTGGTTAGAGCATCCAAATCTTCTATCACTGCTCGTCGAAAGAGTTCGCCTGAAACTTGTTCTTTAGGCAAGATCGTAGTGTCCACGATGCGAGCAGCCGCAACTATTGCTGCACGCCCGCCGGTGCGCTTGGACTCGTAGAAAAGAATCGGCATTCCTGGGCGCATGAGGTGCGACGTTCTCGGACTATTGAAGTATATGCGGAGCCCGAGAAATGCTGCCGATGGCCTGCCGAACAAAGCAAGCTGTTCAGCCGTACCCAATAGATCATCGGCGAACGATTTTGCGATCGGCACAATCACCCCGTCACGACCCGGCCAAGCAATTACTGTAGGACTCAGGGCGGATTCGAGCGCAGGCAGCTTCACCGTCAGGAAGGCGCCATCTGGGGCTTGAATCTCAACAGCTGTTGTCTCGTGCGGGAGATTGTCTGGGAGCGAAAGCCCAGTTCTGCGCCTCATCTGACGCGCAAGTGGCGCCCACGTGTTAGCCGTAAGCGGGCGACCTAGCGCCACCTTGATCAGAGCACCTGGATCGGAGACCGGCAGAAATCCCCTTAGCTTAGCGGCCTGATTTACTGCCGTTTGTCCGGCAATCCTCCGGAGCTCTATCGTTACTGGTCCCGCCTGGGTCGCTTCTCGTATCGACTCATCTAGCAAGTGTTCAGCAAAGGTCTCGGACGAAATATGATCCGTCCGGACATGGACAAGCATCTTGGCGGCGGCGTCGATGGTCGCCGGAGCCAAATAGAGACTGACTCCCACGATCTCCTCGCCCTCAAGCACCGCACGAACTCCAATTCTCCGAGCAGTCGACCTCGTTGGCAGAAATTGCTCAATAACATTCGTGCTCAAAGATTGAGAGACTAGATACGCTCGAGCGTCAGAAGCTGTTGCAGACTTTGTTTCACATTGCGTCCCCCGAAGAACACCTCTCTCAAGCTTAATATCCTCTACCGGCAGCAACTCGACGAACTCGTCCAAGCTAGCAACGTCGAGACCAGCAAGTTCAAGCAGAGTCTCTCGTGCGTTGAGAAGATGGGTATCGCTTGTAATGTAGCCCGATGCTCGCGCTATCGCGGCCTCCGCCAAATGACGAGCATCACTCAATGCCTGCTTGGAGTTCGCTTGCGACAGGCCTGCTTCTTCGAAAACAGCCTTGTGAACGATTGCAGCAAGTCGATCTACTTCTAGCTTCGGCGCGGACGGGATTCGAGGCAACTGCCGAGCAAGCTGGAGAGTACTATCTACGGACTCTCCATGAGATGTCCGCTCTAACTCCACAATAAATTCCGGAGCCACAGCAAGCCGCACGCGATGAGCCAAAGCAGCACCAAACAGGCGATTGGCGACAGCAGAGCGAGTGCGTTGCTTTATGAGATCGAATAGAACATTGAGGTCAATCGCGTACAACGGGGCTTCAAAAGCGCCGGGAGACCGAAGTTTTAGGTTCGCGGCTAGTTCGTCTCCGTTCGCCGGAGGAGCCATCAACGAGAATAAGCTCGCGGTATCCAACTCTTTCGACCGCAGCACTATAGTACGCTGCCGTGCGGCACCTCCATCTCGAACTCGTCTGGCGACAAAACCCTTCCTCTCGTAGAACGCTTGCGCTACGTCTAAGTCAGAAGCAACTGCAGCGGTAACGTTTAAGTAGCCGCGGTTCTCAAGATGAGACACGAGCGCGTTTACAAGCGCCGATGCGATGCCATTGCGCCTATGAGACGGCGCAACTGCAACCTGCTGCACTCGCGCATTAGGAAACACTCCACTGAACAAAATAAAGCCAGCGACCTCGATTGAATCCGCACACCTCGCGAACATTGCGAACAGCCGTCGCTGCGCAATCGCATCCCGGTAGGCGGCCTCTGGCAAAAATCCTAGCGCCTCCTTCTCCCGATCAGCCAGAGAACGGATGCTAGAAACATGCTCCAATAAGAGCCGCGGATCAGTTTCTATTCGAAGTGAGGTGCCACTCATCAAGGAACGCGCTGAATAAGATAAGGTCTTGAACAACAAATGATTTGGCTAGCTTGCCCACCTTACGAAACTAAATCGTCCGCCAACATTACACGTTCGTCTAACGCGTGCTTTATAATATAACTGCAACTAGACTGTACCGGTAGCATCACCCGGAGGCGCGTTCAATGGAGCCGGCGCACGACACCGACCGCAAACCCGAGCCAAAGCACCTCGTCATCTGCTGTGACGGCACCGGCAACGAGATCAGCGAGAACATCTCCAACGTCCTGAAGCTCTATCGCTGCCTGCGCAAGACCGACAAAACGTCGCCGCGGCAGATGGTTTACTACGATCCCGGGGTCGGCACGGTGACGGAGCCTTCGACGTGGCATCGCTTCAAGGCCAACGTCAACATGGTGCTGGGGCTCGCCACCGGCTACGGGCTCGATGACAACGTGCTCAGCGCCTATTGCTTCCTGGTTCAGCATTATGCACGCGGCGACAGGATCTACCTGTTCGGCTTCTCGCGCGGGGCTTACACGGTTCGGGTGCTGGCGGGGCTCATTCATAAGATCGGCCTGATCTCGCCGGAGCAGGCGAACCTCGGCGGCAGCGGCCTCGTCGCCTACAAGCAATATTCCGGCACGGGGCGCGGCAACGCGATCGAAGACGTCGAGGGCATCGCGACCGACGAGAGCGGGCCGCTGCCGAAGGACACATTCGACCTCGCCGCGCAGTTCGCGCGCATCACCTCGACGCGCTGGCCGACCATCCACTTCATCGGCGTCTGGGACACGGTGGCGAGCGTGATCGTGCCGCGGCGCGACAATTTCTTCTTCCTGTTCAGCCTGGAGGAGCTCGCCTTCACGCTGCGCAACCCCAGCGTCAGGATCTTCCGGCAGGCGATCGCGATCGACGAGCGGCGCTGCATGTTCCGCCTGAAGCAATACCGGCAGCCGCAGGACTATTGGAGCAACCGCTACGTTCCCGACGAGAAGAAGGTGCCGCAGGACATTCTGCAGGTGTGGTTCGCCGGCGTGCATTGCGACGTCGGCGGCGGCTATCCGGAAGTCGAGAGCGGCGAGTCGAAATACCCGCTGATCTGGATGATCGAGGAAGCCGCGAAGGCCGGGCTGAACTTCAACCCGCGCACGGTGAACCAGCTCGCCTGGGGCGTCCAGCGCAAGAACTCGCCGTTCCACTATGTCGCGCCGGCCTACACCGGCAAGACGGGCGAGTTGCACGATTCGATGACGCCGGCCTGGCGGGTGCTGGAGTATTTGCCGAAGAGCGCGACGTACAAGGAATGGCCGGAGCGGAAGGCCTATTTCGGCTTCTACATCCCCGATTGCGAGCCGCGCGTCATTCCCGAAGGCGCGCATGTGCATGAGAGCGTGCTGAAGCGGATGGCGGTGGAGCCGGACTACCGGCCGGTGAACATGCCGAAGGATTACGTGACGGTGCCGATGCCGGTGGGGCCGGGGCATGCGGAGGCCGCGGCGGAGATGGAGGGCGCGGCTTCGCCGCCGCCCGGAGAGCCGAAGACGAGCTAGGGCGCGGACTCATCAACGTCAGCTTACCGAGGCACTGCGGAAGTTTTGCACCTTGGATGTGACGGCGACTTGTGACCCATTCCGGACATTGAGCTTTGACCTGTTGATCTGGGTCAACGCGAAGATCGATTTTAATGTAATCAGTCGCTCTAAACGGAGGAGGCGAAAATGAAGCTCTCATTCGCAATAGCGACTACGCTGCTGATAACCGGGGTTCGTAGCCGCGAGCACTGAGAAAGCCAGCGCTGTGGTGTACTGCACATACGTTGGCTATCCCGCCAATTGGGCGTAGTGCTGAGGCCGCGCCTCGTTGCGCGCCAAGCGGTGGTGGGTGCTGGAACTGTAAATCGCGGTGGCCCGGTCAATCGCGGTGGCAGACGTTGATTGGTCGTTTTGCGAGATTTGTAGCCCTGCCCGAAATCCCAACCATCAAGGGATTTCCGCAGATCTGTTTTATGAATTCGACATCCGACAGAAGGGCCGCATCATGAAATTGGTGGCATCAGTGATTTCTGCGCTGTCTTTCGTGGCGCTCTCGGCGATTCCGCTCAATGCTCAGCAATACAAGATGCAAACGCCAATACCGCCGGGCGTTGCAATCCCGGACAAGGTGGAGACCCGCCTCGGACCGCTGCACTTCTTCGACGGCTTTCCCGACGATGCGACCGTGGAAAAGCTCTACGACAATCTGGACTTCCAACACGCGGTCCAAGCCTACCTTTTAGCCTTGGCTCCAGTGAACCAATTGGCAAATCGAAAGGGAATCGCGGAACTGGGTCCGTTCAATCTGACGGTGCCGATCTTCGAGGACAGGATGGACTCGAAGTCGCTTTTTCTCACCCCGAACAACAACACACCGTACACTTGGTTTTGGCTGGACCTGCGCGACGGGCCGCTGGTGCTCGAAGTGCCACCCAATGTGCTCGGCCTCATCAACGACATGTGGTATAATTTTGTTACTGATGTTGGACTCGTCGGCCCGGACAAGGGTCAGGGCGGCAAGTACCTAATCTTGCCGCCCGGTTACAACGGCGAGGTGCCGAGCGGATACTTTGTCGTGAAGCCTGCGACGTTCAGCATCTGGGTTCCGTGGCGCTCGTTCTTGGTGAACGGAGATCCGAAGCCGGGCGTGGCCTCGGTCGAAAAGCACACACGAATCTATCGCCTGAAAGATGCTGCCAATCCCCCGAAACTCAATTTCGTCCATGTTTCCGGTAGAGCATTTAGCACGCTGGCGCCGGGAGACTATCCGTTTTGGGACTATCTGAATCAGGTTGTGCAGGAGGAGCCGACCGATACAGTTGACCCGGTCACGCTCGGCCTCTACGCATCTGTCGGCATCCAGAAGGGTAAGCCCTTCGCGCCCGATGCACGGATGAAAAAAATCCTGACCGAAGCCGCCTTGGTAGGTGACGCCACCGCGCGTACAATCAATAGCCGGTTGCGGATCAAGGAAAGCTACTATTATCCCAACAGCGCCTGGCGAACGGGCTTCTTCGGCGGCTATAAGTTCGAGGAAAACGGCGCGCGTATTCTCGATGCCTACTCGGCATTCTTCTTCTACGCGACCGGCGTGACGCCGGCGATGGATTCGAAGTCAGTTGGCGAGGGATCGCAGTACATGGCTGCGTTCGTTGATAGCCAAAACAAGCCACTCGACGGCGGAAAAAACTACAAGCTGCACTTGCCGCCCAGTATCCCAGTCAAGCAATTCTGGTCGGTCATCCTCTACGACAATCAGACCCGTTCCATGCTGCAGACCGACCAGCGTTGGCCAGCCGCAACCAGCCAGAACCCGAAACTCTTGCCGAACGCGGACGGGTCAGTGGACATCTATTTCGGGCCGAAGGCGCCGGCTGGCAAGGAGGACAATTGGGTGCAGACCATCCCCGGCAAAGGATGGAACACGCTTCTGCGCCTCTACGGCCCGCTCCAGCCGTGGTTCGACAAAACTTGGCGGCCCGGCGAGATTGAGCAGCTGTAGCAAACGAGGAGGTTGCAGCATCGGCGCGCGCCTCCTCATTTCCGGTGTTGGGCCCATTGCGGACCTGGGGTGAGGTGCGCGACGCGACGCTATCAGCGGCAAAGCAGACCTCATGAAAATGCCGCGCAAGTGATGAGACCGCGCGCCCCAGCTCGCTCGTGGCGCAATGCGACATGGAATGGATGACGTCTCTCGCGTTGAGCACTGCCCCTGCCGAGACATCCCCCACCCCACTCGCGCTGCGCGCGATCCACCCACGAGCGAGCTTCGCTCGTCTCGAACCCCTCCAGAGCAGAGTGGCCCGCTACCGCCGCTTGCTGCCTTCGCCGGCACTTTTCGTTAAAATTCTCCTGCCGGCCTTAGCTGCTTCGCATCAACTCCCCGGCATCATCGTCGCCCGAACCCGCCGCTAGATGCGGAATTGGAGGAGAGTGCCAATGCATCCGCGCCGCCATGTCCGCGTCAAGCCAGCAGGGCTGGTGTCGCGCCAGGCCAAGATCATCACCGACCCGCGCGCGCCGGTGATCCACTGCACGCTGATCGACTATTCGCCCGGCGGGGCCTGCGTCGATCTCGGCGGCCAGGTGAAGATCCCCGATCGCTTCGAGCTCCTGCACGTCAACACCAAAAAGCGCTGCCGCATCGCCTGGAAGCGCGGCACGCGCGTGGGCGTGGTGTTCTAGAATACGCTCGCCTTGGCTGAATGGTCTTCGCCGAGCATTCCGCTCTGCTCCCTCCCCCCTTGTGGGGGAGGGTTGGGGAGGGGGGTGACCCAGCAAAAGGTGTTTGTCGCGTAAGAGCAGCGGCAACAGAGTCTCGCTCAACCCGATAGAGCTTGCCGTGTGGCTCCCCCCTCCCTAGCCCTCCCCCACAAGGGGGGAGGGAACGCAGTGTGCTCGCGGCGAGATCTCTCGAACGGCAAACAAGTCCTACTTCCGCATCCTCGCCTTGGCGCCCGCGACGATCTGCATGACGACGCCGGCGACCCAGCCGGCGAAGACGAGCCATGTCCAGAGCATGTGCGGATCGATCCGCAGCACGATGACGACGACGGAGACGAAGGAGGTGAGCGTGGCGAACAGCGTGCCGGCGGCGCTCATGAATTCGGCGGCGTCGATGCGGCTGTGCGCATCGTCGAACGGCATCTGCGGCGTGTCGATGCCGAGATAGAAACCGATGCCGCCGAGCAGCATCATCAGCAGCAAGAAGCCCTGCGTGGTGAGCACGGGAATGGCCGATCCGACATAGGCGCCGACGAACAATCCGCACGCCGCGCCGGCCATCGCAAGGCCCACGCGCTCGAAGATGTGAGCCGCTTTGCGGACAGGATAACGCATGGGCAGCCCCTCCATTGCCTCGCCTGCGCGGAAGGTTAGGCCAGTTTCGGGGGGCGTGGAAGCTCAGGGGAGTTACGGAGGGATTTGAGGGGTGGCCCAGGGAGAGGTTTGGCGAAGACTCCAAGTTGTTTGATCGACCTACACCGCGCGCCATCGAGGGATCACGCGGTATGGGTCCCGGATCTGCGCTGGCGCTTGTCCGGGACGACACCGTTGATCTGGCACGGTCGCCGCGCCTCACATGCAGCAGGCGCTCGCCGTCACCGCGCGCCGAACGTGGTCTTGCCGAACAGCGCCTTCTGCGTCGAGGGCTGCGAGCGCCAATATTGCGGGGGCGCTTCGACCTCGCCGCCGAGCTCGGCGGCGGCGTGCCAGGGCCAGCGCGGGTCGTAGAGCATGCCGCGGGCGAGCGCGACCATGTCGGCCTTGCCGGACGCCACGATCTCCTCGGCCTGCTTCGCTTCCGTGATCAGGCCGACCGCGATGGTGGGCAGGCCGGTCTCGCGCTTGATGGCGTCCGCAAACTGCACCTGATAGCCGGGGCCGAGCGCGATCTTCTGCAGCGGCGAGACGCCGCCGGAGGAGGCATCGATCCAGTCGACGCCGCGCGCCTTCAGCGCGCGCGCAAATTCGATCGTCTGCGCCAGGTCCCAGCCGCCCTCGACCCAGTCGGTCGACGACACCCGCATGCCGACCGGCTTGTCCGAGGGGAATGCGGCACGGACCGCGTCGAACACTTCGAGCGGATAGCGCATGCGGTTCTCGAGGCTGCCGCCATATTCGTCGGTGCGCCTGTTGGAGATCGGCGACAGGAACTGATGCAGGAGATAGCCGTGCGCGCCGTGCACCTCGATGGCGTCGATGCCGAGCCGCGCGGCGCGCTTTGCGCTGTCGACGAAGGCCTCGCGAATGCGCTTGAGGCCCGAAGCATCCAGCGCCAACGGCGCGGCCTCGCCCTCCTTGTGCGGCACCGCGCTCGGGCCCACGGTCTGCCAGCCGCCCTGCTCCACCGGAATCAGCTGGCCGCCGTCCCAGGGCCGCGCGCTACTGGCCTTGCGGCCGGCATGGGCGAGCTGCATCGCGATCGCGGTGGAGGAATGCTTGCGCACCGAATGGAGGATCGGCTTCAGCGCGGCCTCGCAGGCATCGCTGTAGAGCCCGAGGCAGCCCGGCGTGATGCGGCCGATCGCCTCCACATGCGTCGCCTCGATGCAGAACATCGCCGCGCCCGACAGGCTGAGATTGTTGATGTGGGTGAAGTGCCAGTCGCTGGCGACGCCGTCGTCGGCCGAATACTGGCACATCGGCGACACCACGATGCGGTTCTTCAACGTCAGGCCGCGCAGCTTGATCGGGGAAAACAGGGCGCTCATGCGGGGGAGTTCCGAAGGATGGAGGGCGATGCGGAGGAGTGTAGTGGGAGACGCGCGGATTGCTAGGCGCACGGGGGAATGGCGGGTCGCCCCGGCGTGCATTTCCGCAATCATTGGGCCGCGAGGTCGCGCACCGCCCCTGCCGTCATCCCGGGGCGCGCGCAGCGCGAGCCCGGGATCCATAGCCACAGGATGGAATCGTGGAGCGAGCTCCCATTCCGAGTCCTCGCAAGACTCCGCCCTGTGGGTATGGGTCCCGGGCTCGCGCTGCGCGCGCCCCGGGACGACAGCTGCGTCCTATTCCGCCAGCGTGAATTGCAGCAGCAAGGTCCGCTGCAGCATCGAGAAATTGTCGTCGGAGATGAGGGTCAGCACGGTCTCGCCTTCGCTCGTGACATGGGCGTCGATGGCTTCCATGTTGTCGATCTCGTGGCCGAGATCGGCGGCGAACAGCGCGGGGCCATCGACCAGCGCACTTGGTACGATCGACTTCAGGGGGATCGAGCGGATGCGGATGTTGACGCCGGTGAACCAGGAGAATTTGCGTTCGAGGATGAGCAGCTCGCCCGAGGGCAGCAGCACGGCATCGCTGATGTCGTAGGTCTCGGTGCGCCGCACGCTGAACTGGCCGGGCGTGGGGCCGCCGATCAGGAAGGCGACGAGGTTGCCGTCGGCGTCGAGCCCGCGCTCGGAGAAGGCGATCAGGGTGCCCGCGAGCGGCATGTTCTGGTCTTTGCCTTTGGGCACGACGACCATCGCCTCCAGCCCCTTGTTGTAGGGCAGCTTGCGCAAGGCCGGCGGCACGCTGATCACCTCGCCGCGGGCGCGCGTGCCGCCCTTGGCAAAATCGTAGCGCAGGATCTGGTTGACGCGCTCGAGCCCGACATAGACGAGGTTGCCGTCGCGCGCGAGCGATTCCGAATCCCACCAGAGGCGTTTCTCGGTGATCGGCCGCCCGTCCGCGCCGAGCAGCGGCGCGGCCTCGACATCGGCAAGGCCGGTCATCTCGCGGCCGGCATAGCGGATGGTGCCGGTGAACCAGCCGCCCTGGTCGGAGATTGCGAGGAAGCGCTCGCCCTTGCCGTCGAGGAAGCGGAGGCCGGACAAGCCGCCGAAGCCGCGATAGGGCGAGGTCAGCACCAGGCCGCTGCGATATTCCAGCGAGCCGAAGCGCGTGCGCGAGCGGTCGCGCGGCTCGAAATTGGGAATGCTGCGCGCGTTCACCTCGACGCTGACAGGCGCGGCGACGGCGTGCTCGACCTGGAGCGGGCGCGGTGGCGGCTCGGACGTGGCTTGCGCCAGCGCGAGGCGGGAGACTGCGAGAGTGGAAAATCCCGCCGCTGCGTGCCCGAGAAAGCTGCGGCGGGATGGACGCGTGCTCACGAATGCAATTTGCGTCGCGGGCGACCGGGTGCTTGCGTCGGCGCCGTGTTGGTCTCGCTGAAGAGCTCGGCGAGCTTCTCGGTGATGGCGCCGCCGAGCTCCT
This sequence comes from Bradyrhizobium sp. CCBAU 25338, assembly GCF_028128965.1. NCBI lineage: Bacteria > Pseudomonadati > Pseudomonadota > Alphaproteobacteria > Hyphomicrobiales > Nitrobacteraceae > Bradyrhizobium > Bradyrhizobium sp. CCBAU 25338. The sequence continues at coordinate 80,650 of NZ_LFKY01000042.1, read as the reverse complement.
CGGCGTCCACGATCGTCACCGCGCGGCGATAGTAGCGCGTCACGTCATGACCGATGCCGATCGCGATCAGCTCGACCGGCGAGCGGGTCTCGATCTCCTCGATGATGTGGCGCAGATGCCGTTCGAGATAATTGCCGGGATTGACCGACAGCGTGGAATCGTCGACCGGCGCGCCGTCCGAGATCATCATCAGGATCTTGCGCTGCTCGGACCGGCCGAGCAGGCGCTTGTGCGCCCAGTCCAGCGCCTCGCCGTCGATGTTCTCCTTCAAGAGCCCCTCGCGCATCATCAGGCCGAGATTCTTGCGCGCACGGCGCCAGGGGGCGTCGGCGGACTTGTAGATGATGTGGCGGAGATCGTTGAGGCGGCCGGGATTGGCCGGCTTGCCGGCGGCAAGCCAGGCCTCGCGCGATTGCCCGCCCTTCCAGGCGCGCGTGGTGAAGCCGAGGATCTCGACCTTGACGCCGCAACGCTCCAGCGTGCGCGCGAGAATGTCGGCGCAGGTCGCCGCGACCGTGATCGGCCGTCCGCGCATCGAGCCGGAATTGTCGAGCAGCAGCGTCACCACGGTGTCGCGGAACGTCGCCTCCTTCTCGTGCATGAAGGACAGCGGGTGATAGGGATCGGTTACGACACGCGACAGCCGCGCGGGATCGAGGATGCCCTCTTCGAGGTCGAACTCCCAGGCGCGGTTCTGCTGCGCCATCAGCTTGCGCTGCAGCCGGTTGGCGAGGCGGGCGACGATGCCTTGCAGATGCGCGAGCTGCTTGTCGAGATAGGCGCGCAGCCGCTCCAGCTCGTCGTGGTCGCAGAGGTCCTCGGCCGCGATCACCTCGTCGAACTTGGGCGCGAAGGCGTGATATTCCGGCCCGCGCGGCTCGTTCTTGCCGTGCGCGTTCGGACGCGTCGCCTCGCCGGGCGTCTCGTCGTCGCCGAGCTCGCCGTCGTCGAACGTATCCGAGGTCGAGGCCTGCGCGCTTTCCATCGCGCTCTCGCTCATCTCCTCCGAGCTCGCCTGCGCCTGGTCGGCGCTCATCTCCTGCGCGGCGTCGGAATCGGGAGAGCCTTCGGCGCCGGACTGGTCGTTGTCGCCGTCCCGGTTCTCGTCGTTCTCGTCATTGTCTTCGCTGTCGGCGTTGCGCTCGTCGCCGAGCTCGAGCGCCGACAACAGATCGTGCACGGCGTCGCCGAACCTGGTCTGGTCCTCGACCACGCCGTCGAGTCGGTCCAGCCGCTTGCCGATCTTGTCTTCGAGGATCGGCCGCCAGAGGTCGACCATCTTCTTCGCCGCCGTGGGCGGCGCGAGGCCGGTCAGGCGCTCGCGCACCAGCATCGCCAGCGCGTCGGCGAGCGGCGCATCGGCGCGATCGGTGATCTCGTCGAACTTGCCGCGATGGAAGTGGTCGTCGAGCATCGCGGTGAGGTTCTTGGCAACACCGGCCATGCGGCGCGCGCCGATCGCCTCGACGCGAGCCTGCTCAACCGCCTCGAACACGCCGCGCGCCTGCGGATTGCCGGGCATCAGCTTGCGATGAACCTTGGGATCGTGACAGGCGAGCTTGAGCGCGATGGAATCGGCATGGCCGCGCACGATCGCGGCATCGCGCTTGGTCATTTTCCGCGCGGGCTCGGGCAGCCGCGCCTTGCCCGGCGCAAGCCCGGGCCGCTCGGCCGCGAAGCTGACGTCGAGCTCCGGCGTCTTGGCGATCGCCTTGAGGCAGGAGGCGACCGAGCGCTTGAACGGCTCGGTCGGCGCTTCCTTGTTGGTGCGGAATTTGGAGTTGGAGGTGGTGCTCATCTCGATCTCACCGTCGTCCCCGCGAAAGCGGGGACCCATAGCCACCGGCGGTAGTCAGGGAATTTATCAGCGTCGCTTCAATCGAGATATCACGCGGTATGGGTCCCGGCGTTCGCCGGGACGACATCTCGCGAGAGATCAGCTCAGCGCCACGTTCACCGCCGATTCCGGCAGCTCCGCGTTGAAGCAGCGCTGGTAGAACTCGGCGACCAGGGGGCGCTCGAGCTCGTCGCACTTGTTGAGGAAGGTGACGCGGAAGGAGAAGCCGATGTCGCCGAAGATGTCGGCGTTCTCGGCCCAAGTGATCACCGTGCGCGGGCTCATCACCGTCGACAGATCGCCGTTGGCGAAGGCGTTGCGCGTGAGGTCGGCGAGGCGCACCATCTTGTTGACGATGTCGCGGCCTTCCTGGGTGCGATAGTGCTTGGCCTTGGCCAGCACGATCTCCACTTCCTCGTCATGGCTGAGATAGTTCAGCGTGGTGACGATCGACCAGCGGTCCATCTGGCCCTGGTTGATCTGCTGGGTGCCGTGATAGAGGCCCGAGGTGTCGCCGAGGCCGACGGTGTTGGCGGTGGCGAACAGGCGGAACGCCGGATGCGGCTTGATCACCTTGTTCTGGTCCAGCAGCGTCAGGCGTCCGGAGACTTCCAGCACGCGCTGGATCACGAACATCACGTCCGGGCGGCCGGCGTCGTATTCGTCGAACACCAGCGCGACGTTGTGCTGCAGCGCCCAGGGCAGGATGCCGTCGCGGAATTCGGTGACCTGCTTGCCGTCGCGGACCACGATCGAGTCCTTGCCGACGAGGTCGATGCGGCTGATGTGGCTGTCGAGGTTGACGCGCACGCAGGGCCAGTTCAGCCGGGCGGCGACCTGCTCGATATGGGTGGATTTGCCGGTGCCGTGATAGCCGGTCACCATGACGCGGCGGTTGCGCGCAAAGCCCGCGAGAATGGCGAGCGTGGTGGCACGGTCGAAGCGGTAATCGGCGTCGACTTCGGGCACGTGAGGATCGACTGCGGAATAGGCCGGCACTTCGAGATCGCTATCGATCCCGAACACCTGGCGAACCGACACTTTCATGTCGGGCAGACCGGAAACTTCCTCAACTTTGGACAGGGCGGCGGTCGTCATCAATCCTCCGAGGTCCCGGGCGGTCCCGAAACCGGTTATTCGCACGTTGGCTGCGGCTGGGTGCTGAAAAGCAACCTATCAGAGACGCGGGGCCGGCAGAAGCCCGCCCTCCAATCAAAGTTCCATTGTCTTTTCATTTAGATAGGCAAGGAACGCAGTTTTTGGAGGGCTGCCTTGCGAATCCCGCTCGAATTTCGGGCGAGGGAACGTCTCTGCCTTCCCAAATGGCAGGTTTGCCGCTCGTGCTTACTTAGGTAGGGTCTGAACTCCGATGCTCCAGCCCGCCACAGAGACGACGTGACGTCCTTCCTCGATCCGCTCATCTCCTTCGTCTCGGCCCATCCATGGCTGGGCTATCTGACCCTGTTCCTGGCGGCGCTGCTCGAAGCCGTTCCGGTGGTGGGATCGGTGATCCCCGGCTCGACCATCATCCTGGCGTTGAGCGCCCTGGTCCCGGGCGGCGAACTGCAGCTGCCATGGGTGTTGGCGGCGGCCGCGCTCGGCGCCGTGCTCGGCGACGGTTCGGCCTACTGGATCGGGCACCGGCAGCAGCGCGAGATCCTCAACACCTGGCCCCTGACCAACTATCCGCGCGTGGTCGCCGAGAGCGAGAGCTTCTTCAACCGCTTCGGCACCTGGGCCGTGTTCTTCGCCCGCTTCGTGCCGCCGGTCCGGGCCTTCGTCCCCGTGACCGCCGGCGCACTCGGCATGGCGCCGGCGAAATTCTACGCGGTGAACATCCCGGCCATCCTGGCCTGGGCGCCCGCGCATGTGCTGCCGGGCGTGCTGGCGGTCTCGGCCCTGCACGAATATGCCGGGCTGCATCATCATGAGCATGTCGGCAAGCACATCTGGATCTTGACCGTGGTCGGGGTCGCGATCGTGGGGGGCGCGGCGGTGTGGCTCATCCGCCGCCGGAATGGTAGCGGCAGCGCGGGAGCAAAGCCGCGAGCGCAGTAAGCGCCACATCACAGGTGTCGTCCCTGCGAACGCAGGGATCCGTAACCCCAGGGAGCGGTTTGGCGAAGACTTGTCGTTCGGTGCTCCTGCCGATCGCAATCGATAGATCACGCGGTATGGGTCCCTGCGTTCGCAGGGACGACAGCGGAGGACGACGCGCTCGCAGTAGCTCTAACTGGCCACCCTCCGCCCCGGCGCCGGCCCGACATACCTGGCCCGCGGGCGGATCAACTTGCCGAACTGCAATTGCTCGCTGGCGTGCGCGACCCAGCCGACGCTGCGCGCCATGGCGAACAAGGCGAGCTCGCTGCCCGCTGGCAGGCGCAGCGCGTGCACGAGGACTGCGAGCGCATAGTCGATGTTGACAAATTCGCCGGTTGCTTCCGCGATGCGCTCCGGCACCTCGCGGGTGAATTTACGCGGCGCGCCGGCGCGCGACAATGCGTTCAGCAGCGATTGCGCACGGGGATCGCCGCGCTTGTAGACGCCATGGCCGAAGCCGGCAAAACGCTCGCCGAGCGCGACGCGCTCGCGCACCACAGGCTCGACGTCGCGGTCGACCAGCGTCCTGACGAGCTGCGAGGCCAGCACGCCGGCCCCGCCATGCTTCGGCCCTTTCAACGCGGCGAGGCCGGCGATGACGGAATCGTAGAGGTTGAGGCCGGTCGAAGCCGCGCAACGCGCGGTGAAGGTCGAGGCGTTCAGTTCGTGATCGGCGAGCAGAACCAGCGCGCGGCGGATCAGATCCGGCGCATGCTTGTTGTCGGGCGCCCAGGCGTTGGCGATCTGCCGATGCAGCGGCTCGGCCGACGGCTCGGCGTTGAGCATGGTCGCGACCAGCAGACGGACGATGCGCGCGCCGACCATGGCGCGGCCATCGGGCGCACGGGTGAAGGCGCGGGGATCGGCACTGGCTGCCAGCGCCAGCACGGCGATGGCCCGGTCGATCGGCGCCGCACGGCGCGCGGCCGCGGCGATCGCGCGCATCTCCTCGGATATCTCCGGCTGATTGTCCGGATCGAACGGATCGACGCCGGAGACATCCCAGAGCAGCGTCGCCGTGTGCTCCAGCGTGTCGCTCTCGGAAAGATCGACGCAATTGACGCCGCGATAGATTGCGCCCTCCTCGGTGATGGTCGAGATCTCCGTGTCCATCACCGGCAGGTCGGCATCGAAGCTGCGCAGCCCGCGCGGCTCCGGCGACGGTACGCGGCGCTCCTTCAGTGCCCGGACATCCTCCGCGCGGTAGCGGTTCTTGCGCGAATCCGGCGTCGGCTCGGAGCGGATCAGGCCGCGGCTGACATAGGCGTAGAGAGTGGCCGGGGAGACCGCGAGCTCGGCGGCGGCCTCCCTGGCAGAGAGGTACAGCCCATCGGAATTTTTCATATTGATTTACGTAATCAAGATTGATCAATCTGTCGAGAGGCCCGACCTTGTCTGCCGTGAAAGGAGACAGGCCATGAATATTCACCTGACCAAGAGCCAGATCGGGCTGGACGGCGTCCCCGCGGCTGAAACCGTGCTGAGCCATGTCGATGGCGAGCGTGGCGAGTTGATCATCGCCGGCGAGCATGTCGGCACCCTGGCCGCCAAATCGAGCTTCGAAGGCGTCACCGCCCGCCTCTGGAACGGCGCGAGCAAGACCAGCCTGAGCGAAACCAATGTGCAGGCGAGCCTGGGCGCGGCGCGCGAGCGCGCCTTCGCGCGGCTGCCCGACCTGCTGCCGGCGACGCGCGGCATGGGCATCGTCGACGGGTTTCGCGCAGCTGTCGCCGCGCTTCGCGCCGAGCACGGGCTCGAACATGAAGCGACCATCGTCGGCGCATTCCCGGTGATCGCAGGCGCACTGGTCCGCCGCGCCAAGGGACTGGAGCCGGTCGCGCCCGATCCCGGCGTGAGCCACGCTGCCGACACGCTGCGCATGCTGCACGGGCGCGCGCCTGCAACGCGCGAGGTCACCGCGCTCGATGCGTATCTCGTCACCGTTTGCGACCACGGCATGAATGCCTCGACCTTCACGACGCGTGTGGTGGCCTCGACGCAAGCCGATCTGTTCGCCGCCGTGACCGCGGGCTATTGCGCACTCACCGGTCCCCTGCACGGCGGCGCACCCGAGCCGGTGCTGGAAATGCTGGATGCGATCGGCTCGCGTGAACGGATCAAGCCGTGGGTCGACGCGGCGCTGGCGCGCGGCGAGCGGATGATGGGCTTCGGTCACCGCGTCTATCGCGTGCGCGACCCGCGCGCCGACGTCTTGAAGACCGCGATCGAGGCGCTGGCTTCCAACGGCGCCGACCTGCCCTTCGCCGGCGAAGTCGAAGCCTATATCCGCGCGGCGCTGCGCAAGAAGAATCCGGAGCGGCCGCTGGAGACGAATGTGGAGTTCTTCACTGCGATCCTGCTCGACGCGCTTGCGATTCCAAGGCAGGCCTTCACACCGATCTTCGCGGTGGCACGCGCCGCGGGATGGACTGCACACGCGCGCGAGCAGCAGCGGACGGGACGGTTGATCCGGCCGAGTTCGTCCTACGTGGGGGCGATGCCTGCAGATTAGACGCAAGCAGGATATCCGGGCTCGTCAGAGCTGATTTTTCTCGAGCCCTTTTCGAGCACGCGACGGAAGGACTCAGCGGCCAGCCGGAACAAAAACGCTGGCCGCGCATTCCTGCTCGCCCCTACGAAGGTCTTCAGGGGCAGTCACGAAAAGGAATGGTAATGAAGAAGCTCTCCTACGCCCTCGCTGCCGGAACGCTGTTCGCTCTGTCGTCACTCGCGGTGCCAGCCCATGCGCTGCCGGCGCATCCCATCCCAAATGCTTCAGTGTCGGGGGACGTCGTGAACGCACGCTATCATTACGTTCCGCGAAGGGTCTGCACCGTACGCACCGTGGTCACGCGCGGCTATCATGGACGCCGCGTCGTCAAGCGCGTCCGTGTCTGTCGGGTGAGGTGACGTTGATGGTGCCGTCCGCTTCCGGGCGGACGGCATTCAATACAGGCGCGGTGGCCTTACGCCTCCCGCACGACCGTCTTCAGATAATTATACGCCTTGATGATCTCGATCAGGCGATCTTCGGTGGAGCGGTCGCCGCCATTGGCATCGGGGTGGTGCTGCTTCACCAGCGCCTTGTACTTCGTCTTCACGTCGGCGAGCGTCGCACCGGGGCCGAGGCCCATGACCTGGAGCGCCTTGCGCTCGGCGTTCATCACCTTGCGCGTTTCGGCCTTGGGCGGCGCCTCCGGCCCCTTCCGCCAGCCCGTGCGGCCATTGAGCTCCTGAAACATGCTGAACGGATCGAACGCGCCGTCGATCTCGGCTTCTGAGCCCTTCTTGACGCCGCCATTGGCGCCCATCTTCCAGGTCGGACGGTGACCGGTCAGCGCATCCTTCTGGTAGCGCGCGACGGCGTCGGCGTTCATGCCGGAGAAGAAATTGTAGTTCTGGTTGTACTCGCGCACGTGGTCCAGGCAGAAGTGCCAGTATTCGCGCTGGTTCTCGCGGCCCTTGGGCGCGCGGTGACTGCCCTTGTTCTGGCAGCCGGTCCATTCGCAGGCGACCACGGTATCGCGCGGCTTCGCTTCCGCCTGCTTGCCGCGCGGCTTGACGCGGATGGAGTCGAAGAACTTTGATGAATCGATCGGCATGGCTGACTTTGACTACGCAATGCAAAAACCTTCAAGTCTTGACATTGCAATTAGCGTGAGGCCCGGGAGTTGACGGGCCGCGATCGCGTCCCTTAATGGCACTCATGGTCATGAAAGACACTATCAGCAACAAGTTGCAGGAAGCTTTCACGCCGGAAAGCCTGCGGGTCGTCGACGAGTCACATTTGCATGAAGGCCACGCCGGCCATCAGCCCGGCGGCGAGACGCACTTTCGGGTCTATATCGTGTCTGCCGCCTTCAAAGGGAAGAGCCGGGTCGACCGCCATCGCATGATAAATTCGGCGCTCGCCGCGGAACTCTCCGGGAGCGTGCACGCGCTCGCGATCCAGGCGCAGGCGCCTGGGGAAGAGTGATTTGCTCACCCTCCCCTGGAGGGCAGGGCTATCGCAGATGAGGAAACGCGGCGGGAAACTCGCCTGCGGCCATCCTTCGAGACGCCCGCCTCCGGCGGGCCCTCAGGACGAGGGCGGAGTGTGCAGCAGCAGTTTCAAAGGACACCGCTTTGGCGAAGCCTCATCCTGACGAGACCGCAAAGCGAGATCAGAACGACGTTCCGGCCCGTCTCGGCTTGGTCTCCTCCAGCTCACCCTCGCGTGCCACCGGTGAAATACGGAGCGCGGTGATGCGGTTGCGCTCGCGGCGGAGGACGCGGAAACGGAAGCCGTGGAAGGTGAAACTCTGGCCGCGGTCGGGGATCGAGCGCGCTTCGTGAATGACGAGGCCGGCGACCGTCGTTGCCTCTTCATCGGGCAGGTGCCAGTCCAGCGCGCGGTTGAGATCGCGGATCGGCACGGAGCCGTCGACCACGACGGAGCCGTCGGGCTGACGGCGTACGCCGGTGACCACCACGTCGTGCTCGTCGGAGATATCGCCGACGATCTCCTCCAGAATGTCTTCCAGCGTCACGAGGCCTTCGACCTCGCCATACTCGTCGACGACGAGCGCGAAATGGGTCTTGCGACGGCGGAACGCCTTGAGCTGTTGGGATATCGGCCGCATTTCCGGCACGAACCAGGGCGGCAGCATGATGCTCGTGACGTCGATGCGCGAGGTATCGCCCTCCGACGCGCGGATGGCCCGCAACAGATCCTTGGCGTGCAGGATGCCGATGATGTTCTCCGACTTGTCGCGCCACAGTGGAATGCGGGTGTACTCGGTGGCCAGCACCTCACGCACCAGCTCCTCCGGCGGCAGGTCGGCATTGATCATCACCATGGCGGTGCGATGAACCATCACGTCGGACACGGTCAGCTCGCCAAGGCGGAAGACATTGTGAATGTATTCGGCCTCGCCGCTCTCGATCTTGCCGTGCACGGCCGATTCCTCGACCAGGCCCTCGATCTCGGAATCCGTCAGGATCTCGTGCTGCGAAAACTCCTGGACCCCGATCAGGCGCAGGATCGCGCTCGAAGCCGCGTTGAGACACCAGCTCAGCGGATAGAACAGCAGGTAGGAGACATGCAGCGGATAGGCGATCCACTGCGACACCGGCATCGGCTCCCTGATCGCAAGCGTTTTCGGCACCTGCTCGCCGATGATGATATGCAGCGAGGAGAAGACCAGGAAGCCCGCCACGAACGAGACGAAGTGCAGCGTGGCCTCCGACAAACCGAGCGGCTGGAGGACCGGACTCAGCAGCGCCGACACGGTTGGCTCACCGATCCAACCAAGACCGAGGGAAGCCATGGTGATGCCGAGCTGGCAGCAGGCGAGATAGGATTCGATATTCCCCATCATCGTCTGCAGCAGGCGGGCGCCGAAGCGATTCTGCTCGACCATGGCCTTGACACGAAAGCCGCGGCTCTTCACGAGCGCAAATTCCGCAGCCACGTAAAACGCGTTGGCGGCGAGCAGGAGGACCGCCAGCAGAAGATTGATCGAGATCGAACTCATGTTTGCCTCGCGACCGCCTCGGCAGTCCCCGCCGTTTCGCGGGCGGCCGGCCTGAACGGTCCCACCATCACTGCGACAGTTTCGACTGCAGGAAATCGCGCACCAGCGTCGGCTCGACGTCCTTGGCGATCACCGCGCGTCCCACGGCCTCCAGCAGGATGAAAGTGAGCTTGCCGCGCTTGACCTTCTTGTCCTGGGCCATCAGCGCCATCAGCGCATCGGCATCGGCGAGTCCTTCCTGCGCGAAACCGGCGATGTCCTGCAGGCGCGTCGGCAGGCCGGCTTCGATCAGATGCCGTTCGACGCGCGCCGCGTCCAGCTCGCCGATCATGCCGAGCCTGGCCGAGAACTGCGCCGCCAGCGTCATGCCGATCGCGACGCCCTCGCCGTGGAACAGGCGGTCGGAGAAGCCGGTCGCCGCTTCCAGCGCATGACCGAAGGTGTGGCCGAGATTGAGCAGCGCGCGCTCGCCGGTCTCGCGCTCGTCGCGCGAGACGACGCCCGCCTTGGCGCGGCAGGAGGTCGCGATCGCGTGCTCGCGGGCCGAGCCGCCCTTGAAGATGTCGGAATGGTTCTTCTCCAGCCAGGTGAAGAAGGCCTCGTCGCCGAGCACGCCGTATTTGGCGACCTCGGCATAGCCGGCGCGGAACTGGCGCGGCGACAGCGTGTCGAGCACGGCGGTGTCGGCGATGACGAGCACCGGCTGGTGGAAGGCGCCGAGCAGATTCTTGCCCTGCGGCGAGTTGATGCCGGTCTTGCCGCCGACGGATGAATCGACCTGCGCGAGAAGCGAGGTCGGCACCTGCACGAAATCGACGCCGCGGCGCAGGATCGCTGCGGCAAAGCCGGCGAGATCGCCGACGACGCCACCACCGAGTGCGATGACGAGATCGTTGCGCTCGATCTTCGCGGCGATCAGGGCTTCGCTGACTTTTTCGAGGCCGGCATAGGTCTTGGAGATCTCGCCTTCCTCGACGACGATGCGCGAGGTCGGAATGCCGCTTGCTGCGAGCGACGCTTCGGCCGCCTCGAGCCAGTACTTTGCAACGGTGCGGTCGGTGACAACAGCCGTACGTACGCCCGGCCGCAAGGCTGCGACCCGTTCTCCAAGCGAAGATAGCACGCCGCGGCCGATGACGATGTCATAGGCGCGGTCGCCGAGCGCGACGTCGACCTTGACGGGTTCGGAATGTTTCAACGGCGCAGTCATCGTACGGCACTCGCAACGTCGGCAGGTGGTTGGGCGGCCTGCCCGCCGCAGAGATGGGCGTGCAGCGCCTCGATGCATTCCTCGACGATCCGGTCGTGCGGCACGTCGCGCGAGGCGATGGTGAGGTCGGCATTGGCATAGACCGGCTCACGCTGGGCGAGAAGGCGCGTCACGGTTCCTTCGGGATCGGCGGTCTGAAGCAGCGGACGGTCGGCACGGCGCCGCACGCGGCGCATGATGACGTCATGGTCCGCCCTCAGCCAGATCGAGATGGCCTTCGCCGCGATGCGCGCGCGTGTCTCCTCGCGCATGAAAGCGCCGCCGCCGGTCGCCAGCACCACGGGACCTCCCTCGAGCAGGCGCGCGATCACGCGGGCCTCGCCATCGCGGAAATAGGGCTCGCCATGGGTCGCAAAGATTTCCGGAATGCTCATGCCGGCGTGGGCCACCTCGATTTCGACATCGGCATCGAGAAATCGCAGGCCAAGCCGCGCCGCCAACCGCCGGCCGATGGTGGACTTGCCCACCCCCATCATGCCGACCAGCACGATCGAGCGCGCGCCGAGCGCCGACAGGATGTCGGCCTCAGGGGTCGCTTGTGCTGGCACCGCGGCGTCGGACATGGACCTCGCTCGAACTGCCGCCGGGGGCGGCATGCTTTGGCCACCTATACGATCCCATGGGGGCCCTCGCCAGAGGACTCTTGCCACGAAACGGCGAACATGTTGGATGATTTCATTGGTTAATTTGCCCGCCCGGACCCCAGAACGATGCCCAGCCTGTTCCGCTTCCTGACGGTCGTCGCCGTGATCGCCGGCATCGTCTATGGCGTGGTGTTCGCGCTGGCGAACTTCGTCAATCCCAAGCCGCGGGAAATGACGGTGACGATCCCGCCGGATAAATTTCTCAAGAAATAGGCGCTAGCCTCCGAGGCATGCCCACCAAGCCCTCAGACGCCAAGCTCATCGGCCTGTTCCTCGACATGCTCGCGGCGGAACAGGGCGCGGGGCCCAATACGCTCGACGCCTATCGCCGCGACCTCAGCGACTTCTCGGAATTTCTGGGCCGCGTTGGCCACTATTTCGTGGACGCGGAAACGCAGACGCTGCGCGACTATCTCGCCGATCTCGACACCCGCGGCTTCAAATCCACCAGCGTCGCCCGCCGCCTGTCGGCGATGCGGCATCTCTACCGCTTCCTCCTGAACGAGCGCATCCGCGGCGACGATCCCGCGGCGATCCTGTCCGGTCCCAAGCGCGGCCGCGGCCTGCCGAAGGTGCTGTCGATCACGGATGTCGATCGCATGCTCCGCCGCGCCAAGGAGTTGAGCGAGACGGAAGAGGCCTCGCCGGCGAAGCGGCTGCGCGCTCTCAGGCTCTATTGCCTGCTCGAGGTGCTCTATGCCACGGGCCTGCGCGTCTCCGAGCTGGTGGCGCTGCCGCGCTCGGCGGCCAAGCGCGATGCGCGCATGATCGTGGTGCGCGGCAAGGGCAACAAGGAACGGCTGGTGCCGCTCAACGAGGCCTCGCGGCAGGCGATGGCGGATTACCTTGCCGCGACGGAGGCCGCAAAGACCGAGAAGAAGAAGAAAGACAGCCTCGCCGCCTCGAAATGGCTGTTCCCCTCCTTTGGCGAGAGCGGACATCTGACGCGGCAGCATTTCGCCCGCGATTTGAAAGAGCTCGCGGTTGCCTCCGGCCTGCAGGCCCGGCTGGTCTCCCCGCACGTGCTGCGCCACGCCTTTGCCAGCCACCTGCTGCACAACGGCGCCGATCTGCGCATCGTGCAGACGCTGCTCGGCCACACCGATATCTCCACGACGCAGATCTACACCCACGTAGTGGAGGAGCGGCTGAAGAGTCTGGTGCGCGACCTGCACCCGCTGGCGGAGAAGTGACTGTCGTCCCTGCGAACGCAGGGACCCATACCGCGTGATCTATCCGTGACGGGTCGTGTTAGTATCTTGGGAAGACCGCTTCACTGCCAGTCTTCGCCAAACGTCTCCCTGTGGTTATGGGGTCCCTGCGTTCGCAGGGACGACAGCGGGGGGAAACGAAACCGCCTTGACTTCGGCCGCATCTCCGCAGAAAGAGCCGGGGCCTCACCGACTGATTTGGCTGGAGCCACACGAGCACACAAGCCAAGCCATTGAAGACGCTACACTTCTTTCCGCGACCCTAACCTCGCTTCGCTCCAAGGCCCCGTCCCCCTATATTGAGTTGATGCAAGACCAGATGCGCAGCTATCTCGACTTCGAAAAGCCCGTCGCCGAGCTCGACTCCAAGGTCGATGAATTGCGGGCGCTCGCGGCGTCCGGCACCGACATCAGCGACGAGATCGGGCGGATCGAGGACAAGGCGGCGCAGGCGCTGGCCGACCTCTATCAGAACCTGACGCCGTGGCAGAAGACGCTGGTCGCGCGGCATCCGCAGCGGCCGCATTTCAACGACTTCATCAAGGGCCTGATCACCGAATTCACCCCGCTCGCCGGCGACCGCAAGTTCGGCGAGGACGAGGCGCTGGTCGCCGGCTTCGGCCGCTTCCGCGGCGAGCCGATCTGCGTGATGGGCCAGGAGAAGGGCGATTCAACCGAGAGCCGGATCCGGCACAATTTCGGCATGGCGCGGCCGGAGGGCTATCGCAAATGCGTGCGGCTGATGGAGATGGCCGAGCGGTTCGGCCTGCCGGTGCTGTCGCTCGCCGATTCCGCGGGCGCCTATCCCGGCATCGGCGCAGAGGAGCGCGGCCAGGCCGAGGCAATCGCGCGCTCGACCGACGCCTGCCTGGCGCTGACCGTGCCGAACGTCGCCATCATCACCGGCGAGGGCATGTCGGGCGGCGCCATCGCCATCACCACCGCCAACAAGGTCCTGATGCTGGAGCACGCGATCTACAGCGTGATCTCGCCGGAGGCGGCGTCCTCCATCCTCTGGCGCGACGGCACCAAGGCGCAGGAAGCCGCCAACAACATGAAGATCACCGCCCAGGACATGCTCCGCTTCGGCGTGATCGACCAGATCCTGAAGGAGCCGGTCGGCGGCGCCCATCGCGACCCCGCGGCCATGATCGCAACGACGGGTGAGGCCATCGCCAAGGCCTTCGACGAGCTCCGGGACCTCGACGCCGAGGCCATCCGTAAGCAGCGGCGGCAGAAATTCCTCGATATCGGCCGGAAACTGGGCTGATTCGCCCGTTTTAGCGCCGCAACGGCGGTGCGCTCCCTCCCCCGCCTGCGGGGGAGGGTTGGGGAGAGGGTGTCTCCCCTCGCGGCATTCCCATTGTGGCGCGAGCCCCCTCCCGGCCTCCCCCGCAAGCGGGGGAGGTGAAGAGCGAGACGGTAACCCCGCATTAACCCTTTTTTTGCCCAAATCGGCGATCTCAGTGGCGGTTCGGCCGCGAGGCCCCAGTTCCGGCCCAGTTTAAGTCTCTGTTGACCACACCTTTGGGCCAACGGGCTCGTGATCCCCGCTCGGGTTGCGACCACATGACCCAGAGGTTAGAATTTTAATCAATGGCTTCAGGGCATAAGCGCTGGAGTGTGAGCTGAAAAAGCCCGTTGCGACAGGCCCCGGGGGGTACCCGGTCGGATCATGCTCCAGAAGAATTGGGGTTCGCGCTCGCTGCCCGGCACGGTGTGGGGTCCATCTTGATTTCTCGTTCGCTTGCTCGCGCGCTCTTGGCTTCGGTTGCGCTGATGACGGCCGGCGTTCTGCTGACCGGCTGCAACACCGACCAGATCTCGCTCGCGACCAACGCCAAGGCCAACCAGCCGGTGCCGCCGAAGCTGATCGCTGCGATGGCCGAGAAGGACATGGACCTGCAATCGCCGATCCTGGTCCGCCTGTTCAAGCAGGAGGCCGAGCTCGAGGTCTGGAAGCAGACCCGGTCAGGCAAGTTCGCGCTGCTCAAGACCTATCCGATCTGCCGCTGGTCCGGCGACCTCGGCCCCAAGGTGCGCGAAGGCGACCGCCAGGCGCCGGAGGGATTCTACTCGATCAATCCGAGCCAGATGAATCCGCAGTCGGCCTATTACCTGTCCTTCAACACGGGCTATCCGAACGCATTCGACAAGGCTTTGGGGCGCACCGGCTCGCAGCTGATGGTGCATGGCGATTGCTCCTCGCGCGGCTGCTACGCGATGACGGACGAGCAGATCGCGGAGATCTATTCGCTCGGGCGCGAATCCTTCTTCGGCGGCCAGAAGGCGTTCCAGCTCCAGGCCTATCCGTTCAAGATGACGCCGGTGAACATGGCCAGGCACCGGAACAATCCGAACATGCCGTTCTGGAAGATGATCAAGGAAGGCTATGATCATTTCGAGGTGACGCGGCAGGAGCCGAAGGTCGATTTCTGCGAGAAGAAATACGTGTTCGACGCCGCGAAGCCGGCGGATGCCAAGCGCGACCCGGTGTTCGACGCCTCGGCGAAATGCCCGGCCTATGTGATCCCCGAGGAGATCGCCGAGGCCGTGCGCGGGAAGCAGGCCAAGGACGAAACGGAATACGCCAGGCTCGTCGCCAAGGGCACGCCGGTGGCGCGCATGAACACCGGCATCGACGGCGGCATGAACAAGGTGTTCGCCGCGAAGATTCCGGAAGGCTCGACCGGCCTCTCCGAGGGCGCCGAAGGCACCACGCTGCAGATGCTGGCGATGGCGAAGGCGCCCGGCACGATCCCCGGACACGTCAATCCGCCCAAGCCGAATCTCGATGCGGTGGCATCCGCGCCTGCACCGCAGGAAGAGCCGGTCGTTGCCGTCAGCGCGCCCGCGACCACGCGCGTCGCCGCAGCCGCGCCGGCGGAGAGAGCTCAAGAGAAATCCCAGGAGAAATCCTCGGGCGGCGGCTTCTTCTCGAACCTTGGCCGCAAGATGGGCCTCGGCACCGCCGATACCACGGCGACCACGCCTCCGCCGCAAGCCACGGCGTCCGTGGCGCCGGCCCAGACGTCCGTGACGCCGCCCACGGCAGCGTCGAGGCTCAAGGCCGCAGTGACCCGCTTCGTGCCGGGGCATGACAAGTCCAAGGATACTGCGAAGGAAGCGCCGAAGCCTGCCGTCGTCGCCAAGCCCGCCGAACCGGCAAAGCCGGATACGCGCCTTGCCGCGACGCGTCCGGCGCTGAAGCCGTCGGTCTCGGACGGCGCGGGTGAAGCGACGCAGATCATGGGCGCCGCACCGGTGGTGCAGTCGAACTCGTTCGACAGCCGGTTTGGGGCGGTGAAGTAGGGGCGACGTTCTCCGCGCTATCCCAGCCTGATGCCGTCATTCCCCGCGAAGGCGCGAACGACGGTTGAGAGCGGGTGACAGTGTCGCGCCTCATCCGCAGGCGCGCAGCGCGATCCTACGGCGCCAGATACCGCATCAGCTCCGGATTGTCCCTGACCTCGCCCGCCTCGCCTTGCAGCGCGACCCTGCCGCGGTCGAGGACGTAGGCGTAGTCCGCGACGCGGAGCGCCAGGTCGAGGTGCTGCTCGACGATGATGACGGCGATCTCCTTGGCGAGATCGATCAGGCGTTCGGTGATCTCCTCGATCACGCCGATCCAGACGCCCTCGGTCGGCTCGTCCAGCAGCAGCAATTTCGGATCGCCCAGCATGGCGCGGCCGATGGCGAGCATCTTGCGCTCGCCGCCGGAGAGCGTGCCGGCAGGCTGGTCGAGGCGCTGGCCGAGCTTGGGGAAGATGGTCAGCACGTGATCCACTGCGTCGGCCTTCTTACTCGCGAGCGAGCCGACCGCGAGATTGTCGCGCACCGACAGGCGCGCGAACACCGAATGCTCCTGCGGCACGTAGCCGATGCCGGCACGGACGCGCTCCTGGGTGGCGCGGCGGCTGATGTCGCGGCCGTCGAAGCCGATCTCGCCCTTCCATGCCGGCAGCTCGCCGACGATGGTCTTCATCAGCGTGGTCTTGCCGGCACCGTTGCGGCCGAGCACGGCGACGCCGCCGCGCCAGGGAATGCCGAGGCTGACGTCGAACAGGACCTGGCTGCGGCCATAGCCGGCGTCGAGATGCTTGATGTCCAAAAATTCAGGCACGGCGCAGATAGATCTCCTGGACGGACTTGTTGGCCTGGATCTCGGACACCGTGCCCGACGCCAGCACCTTGCCCTGATCGAGCACGGTGAGGCGATCGCAGATGTCGCGGATGAAATCGAGGTCGTGCTCGACGATGACGAGCGAGCAATGCTGCTTGATCGGCTGCAGCAATTGGCCGGTGACGCGACGCTCCTCCAGGCTCATGCCGCCGGTGGGCTCGTCGAGCAGCAGCAGCTTCGGCTTGCCGGCGAGCGCCATCGCGATCTCCAGCCATTGCTGCTGGCCGTGCGACAGCGCCGCCGCCGCATCGAAGGCGCGGTCGGCGAGGCGGAACTGCGTCAGCATGGTCATGACCTGGTCGTGCAGGAGCCCGCGCGTGCGCGAAAACACGAGGTCGAGCAGCGAGCACTGCGCCTGCAGGGCGAGCAGGATGTTGTCGTAGAGCGTCAACGTCGGCAGCACGCTGGTGATCTGGAATTTCAGGCTCATGCCGGCCCGCGCCCGCTCGGTCGGCGTGAAGGCGGTGATATCGGTGTTGACGAAGCTCACCTTCCCCTGCGTCGGCACCTCGGCGCCGGCGATACACTTCATCAGCGTGCTCTTGCCGGAGCCGTTCGGACCGATCAGGCCGTGAAACTCGTTCTCGCCGACGGTGAGCGCGGCGCCATCGAGCGCCGTGAGCTTGCCGAAGACCTTCTTGATGCCGGCGGCCTCAAGGAGCGGCATTGCGCTTCTCCTTTGGCTTCGCACCGAAGCTGCCGACCCGCTCGCGCTCGCCGAGCACGAAGCTGATCAGGCCGAGCGGCCGGAACAGGATCACGAGCAGCAGCAAGAGGCCCAGGATGATCGGCCAGACGTCACGATAATTGTCCGACAGCCAGAAGCTGACGCCCTCGACGATGACGGTGCCGATGACGGCGCCGATCAGCGTGCCGGAGCCGCCGAACAGCACATAGAGCACGACCTGGGTCGAGACCACGACGCCGACCATGTTGGGCCAGACGAAGCCTTCGTGGAAGGCGTAGAGGCTGCCGGCAAGACCCGCAATGGCGCCGCCGATGGTGAAGATGATGGCTTTCAGATGCTGCGCCTTGTAGCCGAAGAAGGCGATGCGCTGCTCATTCTCGCGCAGGCCGGCGAGCGCGAGGCCGAACTGCGAACGCACCAGGAAGCGGCAGAGCAGATAGACGACGACGAGGATGCCGAGCACGAGATAGTAGAAGGCCGGACCTTCCGTGAACTCGTAGCCGCCGAGCGACATCGGCGCGATCGAGGGAATGCCGTTCTGGCCGCCGAGATAATACCAGCCGCGCGCGAGGCGGTCGGCAGCATAGGAGCCGGTGAGCGTACCCAGCGACACGAAGATCACGCTCGAGGGATGCCGTCCGAGCAGCAGGAAGCCGCCGAGCAAGAGCGCCGAGGCGAGTCCGATGATGGTCCCCGCCGGCAGCACCAGGAGGATGTTGGTGATGTCGAGGTCGCGCGCGAGCAGCGCGACGCCGTAGCCGGCCGAGCCGAAGAACAGGGCCTGGCCGAAGCTCATGATGCCGGCATAGCCCCAGACCAGATCGAACGACAGCGCGAACAGCGCCAGGATGATCACGCGCGTCGCGAACACCGTGAGATAATCCTGCAGCACCAGCGGCGCGAGCAGCGCCGCGACGAGCACGACACCCTCCACGATCGGCAGGATCTTTCGCCCCGCCGCGCTCTTAGTCACCGGAAGGTCCGCTTCGCTGCCAACGTTGGCGTGGACAGCCTGCTTAGCTGCACCCATGGACTTCAGCATTTCGAATTCGACATCGTGGGATCAGTCCGCCTGGTCGTGATTCACCTCTCCCCAACGGGGAGAGGTCGGATTGCATCTGGCGATGCGAAGCGTCGTCCAGTGCAATCCGGGTGAGGGGCCGCAACGCGCAGTGGGACCGGATCCCTCACCCGGATCGCATCTTGCGATGCGATCCGACCTCTCCCTACGGGAGAGGTGAAGAGAGAGCCTCTCGGCTGGCACGGATGCAAGCCAAACTGACGATGACCCAGCATGTGTCGTCAGCATTCCTTGGGATCGACGAGGCCGTTGCTGCGGGCGACGATCTCGTAGTTCCCGCCCTTCGCGACGGCGGTGTACATCTTCATCTTGCAGTGCCGCTTTCCGGGCACCATCTCGGCCGGCCCGCCCGGACCTTCCGCGATCTTGGCGTGGTCGAGCGCGGCGGCGACCGACTCGCGATCGATCTTGCCCGCTTCCTTGACGGCGGCTTCCCACAGCTTGAGGCCGCGATAGGTGCCGGTGGCGGCGCTGCCGGCGGCGAACAGGAAGTTGCCCGGGAAATCCTTCTCGTACGCGGCCTGGATTTTCGCGTCGAACGGGTTCTCCTTGGTCAGCACCTTGAAATAGTCGAGGCAGCTCGCGAGGCCCTCGATCTCCGCGGCCTGGTTGATGTTGAGCGTGTTCTCGTCATAGTAGACGCAGGCGAGCCGCCCACCGTTCTTGAGGAAGCCCGCTTCATAGAGCTGCTTGAAGAACGGACCGACGCCCGGCGGGATGACGGTGTTGAAGACGACGTCGACCTTGTTGGAGATGATGCGGTTGACCGTCGAAGAGAAGTCGACCTGGTCGAGCGGGTAATATTCCTCGAACACGACCTCGCCGCCGTTAGCTTCGATCACCTTGCGGGCGTAGACGTTGAGTGTGTGCGGCCAGACGTAGTTGGCGCTGGGCAGCGCGAACTTCTTGCCGCCGTTCTTGATCAGCCAGGGGATGAACTCGTCGCACTGCTGCGCCGGCGTCGGGCCGGTGCAGAACAGGTAGGGCGTGCACTCCTTGCCTTCGTAGAGCTGCGGATAGATGTAGAGCGTCTTGCCGCGGGCGACGATCGGATCCTTGATCGCGTTGCGCATCGACGAGGTGATGCCGCCGAGCACCATGTCGACCTTGTCGCGCTGGATCAGCTTTCGCACGTTGCCGACGGCGACGGATTCGTTGGACGCGGTGTCCTCGATGTAGAGCTCGAGCGGCCGGCCGAGCAGGCCGCCGGCCGCGTTGATCTCCTTGATCACCATCTTGGCGACGTTGGCGTCGGCGTTGCCGGCATAGGCGATGGGGCCGGTGAGGTCGGTGGCGATGCCGACCTTGATCGGGCCCTCGGCCGCATTGGCCCAGGGCGCCGGGATCACCCAGCTGCCGACACCGGTTGCAACCGCGCCGGACGCAAAGGCGAAATTGGAGAGGAAACGACGTCGCGTGAGCTGAGTACGATCGAGCATGTGATTAAACCCCTTTTCCAGCGATGAGGCCCTGCGGGCGGAATTTGATGAAGACAATGGCGAGCACGAAGACGAGGACGTCGGCGACGACGGGCGCCATCACCCAGGGCAAAGCGGCGCTGAGCGTGCCGATGACGCCGGCGCCGGCGACCGGGCCGATGAAGGAGCCGACGCCGCCGACCATGACCGCGACGAAGCCCTGGATCAGGAAGCGCAGCCCGAGATCGGCATAGAGGCTGAACACCGGCACGATCAGCGCGCCGGCAAGCCCGGCGAGCGCGGAGCCGAACGCGAAGGTGGCGCCGTACATCAAGGGCGTGGAGATGCCGGAGGCGCGCGCCAGCGACGGGTTCTCCAGCGTGGCGCGCATGCGCAGGCCGAAGCTGGTGCGCGAGAGCAGCAGGTAACAGCCGGCCATCACCAGGAGCGTGACGACGATGATGGTAAAGCGCCAGGCCGAGATGTGGATGGAGCCGATGTCGATCGAGCCGCCGATCGGCTCCGGCACGGTGAGATAGAAGCCGCCGATCAGCCCGCGCACGGATTCGCGGATGATCAGGCCGAGCGCATAGGTGCCGAGCATGGCGACGATGGGGGCGGCGTAGAAGCGGCGGATGATCAGCGCTTCCAGCACGAAGCCGAGCGCGCCGACGACGAAGGGCGCCGCGACCATGCCGGCCCAGATCGGCAGGCCCCTGGCATAGGCGAGATAGGTGACGTAGGCGCCGAGCAGGACGAACTCGCCTTGCGCGAAGTTGAAGATGCCCATCATGCTGGCGATGATCCCGAGCCCCAGCACGATCAAAACGATGATCGCCCCGAAGCTCAGGATCTCGAACGTCGCGACGAACGCATTAGCCATGCGCCGGAGCCTTTCCCGTTCCGATGGAATCGGAACGGGCCTCTAGAATGCAGTTTTGACGCGTTTTCCTGACGCGAACCGGGGTCCAGTTCGCGCGAAAACGCCCTGGTGCTCTACCCACCTGCATCGACACCTCGTTCACATCTTCTTCCAGTCGCCGACCTGCTCGAAGGCATGAGCGGCGCGATAGATCGTGGATTCCTCGAACATGCGGCCGACCAGCATCAGGCCGACGGGCAAGCCATCGACCATGCCGCAGGGCAGCGACATCGCGGGGTGATGGGTGATGTCGAACGGCGCGGTGTTGGAGATCATCTCGAGCGCGCGGGCGACGTACTCCTCGCGGCTGGCATTGGGCTCCGGCAGCCTGGTCGCCTTCATCGGCGTGGTCGGCATCAGCAGGAGATCGTAATCCCTGAACGCCTTGTCGTAGGCCGCGGTCAGGCGGCGCGAGATGTTGAGCGCCTTGCCGTAGAAGCGTGGACCGAAATTGTTGTTGATGTAGGTGCCGAGCATCATGAACAGCTTCGTGGTCTCCGACAGCGAATCGGCCTGCCGGCGCCAGCCACGGTGGAAATCCATCAGCGAGGTCGAATAGAGGTCGCCGCGGCTGAGGCCGTAGCCGTCGCCGAACATCATGGTCTGCGTCAGGCCTTCGGTGCCGATCGGGGTCCAGATCGCGCCGCCCAGGAGGTGCATCGGGATCGAGACGGTCTCGACGGTGGCGCCGAGATCCTTGAAACGCTTTGCCGCCTCGCGCACGCTTTCATTCACCGCGGCCTCTGCGCCCGGCTGCTCAAAACCTTCCTTGAGGATGCCGATCTTCATGCCCTTGACGCCCTGACCGAGCGCCTTGGTGTATTCCTCGACCTTCGGAGCCTTGATGCGAGGATCGTAGCCGTCATCGCCGGCGAGCACTTCGAGCAGCAGCGCGTTGTCGGCGACCGTCGCGGTCATCGGGCCGGTATGGTCGACATAGATCTCGATCGGCATGATTCCGGTATAGGGCACGAGGCCCCAGGTCGGCTTCATCCCGTAGATGCCGCAGAACGAGGACGGCATGCGGATCGAGCCGCCCTGATCGCCGCCGATCGCCATGTCGACCTCGCCGAGCGCGACCACGACGCCCGAGCCCGACGACGAGCCGCCGGCCGAGTAACCCATCTTGTGCGGATTATGCACCGGTCCGTAGGATCCGGTGTGGCTGCCGCCGGACAGGCAGAAGTGCTCGCAATGCACCTTGCCCTTGATCTCTGCGCCGGCATCCAGCATGCGCGTGACGATAGTGGCGTCGAAATCGGGCACATAGCCTTCCAGCGTCGACGATCCGTTGGTCATGGGAACGCCGGCCAGCATGATGTTGTCCTTCAGCGCAACGGTCTTGCCCTTGAGCTTGCCGCTGGCGGCACCTTTCACGGTCGATTTGCGATACCAGGCATTGCGCGGGTTCTCTTCCGGCGAGGGGCGGTAGCCGGGCGTGCGCGGGTACTTCACCTCCGGCACCTCGTCCGGCATCGTGGCAACGAGATTGTAGGCCTCGATCGAGCCCTGCATCAGGCCGCGGAACGAGGTGACGTCGTCGTCGGACAGCGAAAGGCCGCACTGCTCGGCGACGCTGCGAAGTTGGGCGGGCGTGGGAAGGACAACTGTCACGGCGCTCTCCTTGAAGGTTTCTTGATCCCTGGCGTTGAACGGAAGCCTTCCGCCCGCGCCTGCACGGCGCGGGCCAATCTGGCTTCGCGGCGATACTACAGACGGAAATATTTTCCTTTTCAAGTATTATTTCGCTAGACGGCTGCGACGTATCGGCGGCCGCACTCAGAACGTCTTGATGATCCTGAAGTCGAGACCGTCGGCTTCAGCGAAGTACATCGGCATCTCGGCGCGGCCGTCGCGAACAGTCACGGGACCGCGGCCGGCCGAATAGACGGTGTTGCGCGCGGCCTTCAGGAGCGGACGAAACGCCAGCGAGCCGGCGCGGTTGGCCACGGACTCCAGGAAGCGCAACCCTTCATAATTCGACTGGCCGACGGAGCCGACCGGCGGCGCATTGGCGCCGAACATCGCTTCGTATCCGCTGAGGAACTCGTCGTTGGCACGTGAAGCCATGCAATTGAAATAGCCGGAGGCGCAGAACAGATTCTCGGTGTTGTCGGCGCCGATGCCGAGCAGCACGGTCTCGTCCATCGCGCCCCCGAGCCGCAGCGTCGAGGTGGCGAGGCCCGCTTCGGCGAAGGCGCGGTTGAAGGTGATGCTGTCGGTGCCGATCAGGGAGATCAGCACCACGTCCGGCCTGGCGGCGCGGATGCGCGCCAGATGCGGCTCGTGATTGTCCTCGCCGACCGGGACGAACTCCTCGCCGACGACCTGGCCGCCCGCTTCCTTGATGTAGCGCTTGACCGCGCGATGCGACTGCCACGGCCAGACGTAATCGCTGCCGATCAGGTACCAGCGCGCCGCCTTCTTGACCTCCGCGAGCCAATGAATCGACGGTCGGTTCTGCCAGCGCGGCGTCTCGCCGATCGCCATGACGCCCGGCGTGCGCTCGCCGCCTTCATAGACCGGGGTGTAGATATAGGGGATGCGGTTGCCGGTGACCTCGCGCAGCGCGACGCGGACAGCGCTGATATGCGAGCCCATGATGAGGTCGACCTCGTCGAAGGCGATCGCCTGCTCGGCGCGGCGCACCACGTCTTCGATCGGGCCGCCGGAATCGTAGATCGACAGCTCCAGCTCGCGACCCAGAATGCCGCCGCGTTTGTTGATCTCGGCGACCGCCAGCATCGCGCTGTTGGTGGAACTCGGGCCCCAGATTCCGGGCGAGCCGGTGAAGGTAAGGAAGTTGCCGATGCGCAGCTTGTTGCGCGCGCCGCGCCGCTTCATGAAATGCGCATCGACCGGGGACAGGTCAAAATCCGTCGCCGACGACGACAAATTCCTGAACAGCAGGGACGGCGGCAACGCCGGGCCGCCATGAGCCGGGAAGTTTACCGTCGCGCGCACGCCAACTCCTGTCCGGGACCAGACCTGAAAGCACATTCTTCGGGCGGCTGCGGCTTCCGCCCTTTTGTTAGGCAATGATCCTATTTTGAAAATATTGAATGTTCAAGAATTGAAGTGCATATAGATGCAGCATCGATTGCAAGACATTCACTCATTTGGGTCAAGACGAAGTCTTAGCCGTGGCAAAACCGTCGAAAGAAAACATCCCGATCACCGAACACCTCGCCTACCTGCTCGCGCAAGCTAACCGGGAGATCAACCGACAGCTCGAACTGCGGTTGAGCAAGGAGGGCGTGCCGGTCGAGCAATGGCGCATCCTGAAAGTGCTGTCGGATGGCAACGGCCATTCGATGGGCGAGCTTGCAGATGCCGTGCTGCTCAACCATCCGACATTGACCAAGATGATCGACCGCATGGTGTCCGACACGCTGGTCTATCGCGTGCAGGACCCGAACGACCGCCGCAAGGTCCTGATGTTCATCTCCGACCGCGGCAAGGGGCTGTGCAAGAAGCTCAACTCGCTCGCGGTGGACCAGGAGGAGCACATCCTTGAGAGCTACGGCGACAAGTCGACCAGCGAGCTCAAGCGGCTGCTGGAGAGCCTGATCGATAGTTCGAATTGAGGCAAGCGGCTCTCGCGTGAGAATGACGCAACCAGCCCCGGCGATGGGGCGGGCTTTGCGCCACACCCATAGCTGTCATCGCCCGAATCGGGCGATCCAGTATTCCCGAGAAGGATGTGATTGAGCCGAGAGGCCGCGGCGTACTGGGTCGCCCGGTCCAGTGCGCACTTGCGCGCGAACCGGGCGACGACAGCGGAGGTTGGGGCCGCGACGTCGCGCTTCATGCCCGCGTAGCTAGCCGCTAAGCATACCTGCCGTGGCAGTGCTTGTACTTCTTGCCTGAGCCGCAAGGGCAGTCCTCGTTGCGGCCGATCTTGCCCCAGCTGGCTGGGTTCTTCGGATCGCGTAGCGACGCATCCGTGGCCGGGGCGCCGAGGGTGACGCTGGCAAGCGCCATTTCGTCTTCGCCGGTATTCGGGTCGAACTTGTGCGCCTCCATCGGCGGCAGCACGGGAGCTTCCTGCTCCGGCGGGACGATCTCGACCCGCATCAGCTGCGCCGTGACCGCCTCACGCAAGTGAGCGCTCATCTCCTGGAAGAGATTGAAGGCTTCGGTCTTGTATTCCTGCAACGGATCGCGCTGGCCGTAGCCGCGGAGACCAATGACCTGGCGCAGATGGTCGAGCATGATCAGATGCTCGCGCCAGAGATGGTCGAGCGTCTGGAGCAGGATGGTCTTCTCGACGTAACGCATCACGTCGGGACCCCATTGCCCGACCTTGGCTGCCATGTGCTCGTCGGCCCTGGTCTCGATGCGGGAGAGCAGCTCCTCGTCGGCGATGCCCTCTTCCTTGGCCCATTCGTCGACCGGCAGGTCGAGATCGAGCACGCGCTTCAGTTCGTCCTTCAGACCCGCGACGTCCCACTGCTCGGCATAGGCATGCTCGGGCACGTGCTTGGCGACGAGGTCGTCGATGAAGGCGTGGCGCATGTCGGTGACGGTCTCGGCGACGCTCTCGTCCTTCATCAGCTCGACGCGCTGATCGAAGATCACCTTGCGCTGGTCGTTCTGGACGTTGTCGAACTTGAGGAGGTTCTTGCGGATGTCGAAGTTGCGCGCCTCGACCTTCTGCTGCGCCTTCTCCAGGGCCTTGTTGATCCAGGGATGGATGATGGCCTCGCCCTCTTGCAGGCCGAGACGCTGGAGCATGCTGTCGAGACGGTCCGAGCCGAAGATCCGCATCAGGTCGTCTTCGAGCGACAGGAAGAATTTCGAGCGGCCGGGGTCGCCCTGACGGCCGGAACGGCCGCGCAGCTGGTTGTCGATACGGCGGGATTCGTGGCGCTCGGAGCCGATGATGTAGAGGCCGCCGGGCTTCTTCACGGTCTTGGCGGGCTTGGATCCCTTCGCCGGCTCGATCTCGACGGTCTCCTCGGCCTTCAGCACGATTTCGCGGAAGCGCTCGATGTCGGCCTTGATCTGCTCGATCTTCTTCGCCTTCTCGGCCTCGTCGGTGATGCCCGCGGTCTCCTGCTGGATGCGCATCTCCAGCGAGCCGCCGAGCTTGATGTCGGTGCCGCGGCCGGCCATGTTGGTGGCGATCGTGATCGCGCCGGGCACGCCGGCTTCCGCGACGATGTAGGCCTCCTGCTCGTGGAAGCGCGCGTTCAGCACCGCGAACAGCTTCGCCTGCTTGCCGGCGCGGGCCGCGGCATAGAGCTTGTCGAGCGCGCCCTCCTTGCCGAAATCGATCTGCTTGTAGCCGTTCTTCTTCAGGAATTCGGCAAGCACCTCCGATTTCTCGATCGACGCCGTGCCGACCAGCACGGGCTGGAGCCGCGAATTGGCGCGCTCGATCTCGGCGAGAATGGCTGCGTATTTCTCCTGCTGGGTACGATAGACCTCGTCGTCCTCGTCGAGGCGCGCGACCGACAAATTGGTCGGAATCTCCACGACCTCGAGCTTGTAGATGTCGAACAATTCGTCCGCTTCGGTCGCGGCCGTGCCGGTCATGCCCGCCAGCTTCTCGTACATGCGGAAGTAGTTCTGGAAGGTGATCGAGGCGAGCGTCTGGTTCTCGGGCTGGACCTGGACGTGCTCCTTGGCCTCCAGCGCCTGGTGCAGGCCTTCCGAATAGCGGCGGCCCGGCATCATGCGTCCGGTGAACTCGTCGATGATGACGACCTCGTTGTCGCGGACGATGTAGTCCTTGTCGCGCGTGAACAGGGTGTGGGCGCGCAGGGCCTGGTTGATGTGGTGCACGACGGAGACGTTTTCGACGTCGTAGAGCGACTCGCCCTTGAGCTGGCCGGCGTCGCGCAGCAGGGTCTCGATCTTCTCCATGCCGGCTTCGGTCAGCGTCACCGTGCGCTGCTTCTCGTCGACGTCGTAATCGGTCTTGTCGAGCTTGGGCAGGAAGCCGTCGATGGTGTTGTAGAAATCGGAGCGGTCGTCGAGCGGGCCGGAAATGATCAGCGGCGTGCGCGCCTCGTCGATCAGGATGGAGTCGACCTCGTCGACGATGGCGAAGAAGTGCGGCCGCTGGACCATGTCCTCGAGCCGGTACTTCATGTTGTCGCGCAAGTAGTCGAAGCCGTATTCGTTGTTGGTGCCGTAGGTGATGTCGCAGGCATAGGCCGCCTTGCGCTCGGCATCGTCGAGGCCGTGCACGATCACGCCGGTGGTCATGCCGAGGAAGCCGTAGATCTGGCCCATCCAGCCGGAGTCGCGGCGGGCGAGGTAGTCGTTGACGGTGACGACATGGACGCCCTTGCCGGCGAGCGCATTGAGGTAGACCGCGAGCGTCGCGACCAGCGTCTTGCCTTCGCCGGTCTTCATCTCGGCGATGTCGCCCTCGTGCAGCACCATGCCGCCGATCAGCTGGACGTCGAAATGACGCTGGCCGAGCGTGCGCTTGGCCGCCTCGCGCACGGTGGCGAAGGCCGGTACCAGGAGATCGTCGAGCGTCTTGCCTTCGGCGAGCTGCTTCTTGAACTCGGCGGTGCGCGCTTTCAGCGCCTCGTCGGACAGCTTGGAGACTTCGGGCTCCAGCGCGTTGATCGCGTTGACGCGGGACTGATATCCCTTCACCCGCCGGTCGTTGGCGGAGCCGAAAAACTTGCGGGCGAGCGCGCCGATCATGCCTAGTTCCTGTGTTCGCGATTTAACCGCGTTGCAGCCAAGAAGTTGTCACCCACCTGCCTATCAACTCACCGTGACGCCCCGCGGCATCAGAGCCCGGACTGCGGGTTCATCCGCCATATGGGTGGGAATTGGGCAAGTCTGGGTTCAACGGCCAAAAACGCAGCAAAATAAACGCCATCGCCATGGTCGCGACCGGGCAGAGATATGGCCCGGTCAGGGCCTTGTCAACGGCGGGCGCGTTGCGGCTAATTCATCATTTTGACAGACTTTTCGCGTTGCCAAGCCCCCCTGAATTGGGCGAGTGTCCGCCCCGCTCGAGCAGCCCCCTGCTTCAACATAAGGATTTTCCATGACCACCTCGTTCCCGGTAACCACCGGCCAGCGCTTCCGGCATGCGTCGGCCCTGGCTGGCAGCCTCGCCCTGGCGCTGTCCCTGGCGTTCGCGGGCCCGCTCCGGGCCGCTGACGATCCGGTGCTGGCGAAGGTCAATGGCGCGGAAATCAAGAAGAGCGACGTCACCATGGCCGAGGAGGAACTCGGGCCGAGCCTCGCCCAGATGGACCCGGCGACCAAGGACGAGAACGTCCTGTCCTTCCTGATCGACATGAAGATCGTCAGCAAGGCTGCCGAAGACAAGAAGATCGCCGACAGCGAGGAGTTCAAGAAGCGCCTGGCATTCGCCCGCAACCGGCTCCTGATGGACAGCCTGCTCGCCAATGAGGGCAAGGCCGCCACCACGCCGGACGCCATGAAGAAGGTCTACGAGGAAGCCGCCAAGCAGATCACCGGCGAGCAGGAGGTGCGCGCCCGCCACATCCTGGTCGAGACCGAGGACGAGGCCAAGGCGGTGAAGGCCGAGCTCGACAAGGGCGCCGATTTCGCCGAGCTCGCCAAGAAGAAGTCCAAGGACCCGGGCTCCGCCGATGGCGGCGACCTCGGCTTCTTCACCAAGGAGCAAATGGTGCCGGAGTTCTCGGCCGTGGCGTTCTCGCTCGAGCCCGGCAAGATCTCCGACCCCGTGAAGTCGCAGTTCGGCTGGCACATCATCAAGGTCGAGGAAAAGCGCAACCGCAAGGCGCCCGATTTCGAGCAGGTCAAGGCCCAGATCGAGCAGTACGTGACCCGCAAGGCTCAGGCCGAGTATGTCGCCAAGCTGCGCACCGAAGCCAAGGTCGAGCGGCTCGACCAGCCGGCGGCGGATGCGTCCAAGGACGCCAAGTCCGATGCGAAGCCGGCGGACACTGCCAAGCCGTCCGACAGCAAGATGGCGCCCCCGGCGAAGAAGTAAGAATTCGCTGTCACTTCGCTGACGCCAAGAGTATCTAAGCTTTCGTGATGCCCGGCCCTGAGCGCGAAGCGCGTCTT
This sequence comes from Bradyrhizobium sp. CCBAU 25338, assembly GCF_028128965.1. Taxonomy (NCBI): domain Bacteria; kingdom Pseudomonadati; phylum Pseudomonadota; class Alphaproteobacteria; order Hyphomicrobiales; family Nitrobacteraceae; genus Bradyrhizobium; species Bradyrhizobium sp. CCBAU 25338. The sequence continues at coordinate 51,743 of NZ_LFKY01000042.1, read as the reverse complement.
CGCATATTGGGGCCGGGCATCTGCTTATCCAGATTCCACGAAGGCGCCTCGCGATGTCCTCCTCCGTCTCTCCCCTCGCCCCCAAAACCGTTCCCGACATGCCCGTGATCGCGGGCATCCGTCTTGCGACGGCCGAAGCCGGCATCCGCTACAAGAACCGCACCGACGTGCTGCTGGCGGTGATGGACAAGGGCACCGCGGTGGCCGGCGTCTTCACCAAGTCGAAATGCCCCTCCGCCCCGGTGGAATGGTGCCGCGCCAAGCTGAAGGGCGGCAAGGCCCGCGCGCTCGTGGTCAATTCCGGCAATGCCAATGCCTTCACCGGCAAGACCGGCCACGCCTCCACCGCGCTGACCGCGAAGATCGCCGCCAAGGCGGTCGGCTGCAGCGAGAGCGAGATCTTCCTCGCCTCGACCGGCGTGATCGGCGAGCCGCTGGATGCGACCAAGTTCGACGGCGTGCTCGGCCGCCTCGCCGAGACCGCCGAGCCCGGCGACTATCTCGCCGCGGCCAAGGCGATCATGACGACCGACACATTCCCGAAAGTCGCGACCGCGACCGTCAAGCTCGGCAAGGCCAAGGTCACCATCAACGGCATGGCCAAGGGCGCCGGCATGATCGCCCCCGACATGGCGACGATGCTGTCCTTCATCTTCACCGACGCCCCGATCGCGCCGGCCGCGCTGCAGGCGCTGCTCAAGAGCGGCGTGGAGGATACCTTCAATGCGGTGACGATCGACGGCGACACGTCGACGTCGGACACGCTGCTGGCTTTCGCGACCGGCGCCGCCGCCGGGCATGGCGCACCGAAGATCAGCCGCGCCAGCGATCCGCGCCTGAAGGCCTTCGTCAAAGCCTTCAACCAGGTGCTTGCCAACCTCGCCGAGCAGGTGGCGCGCGACGGCGAAGGCGCGCGCAAGCTGGTCGAGATCACGGTCGAGGGCGCCAAGACCAAGGCCTCGGCGCGCAAGATCGCGATGTCGATCGCCAACTCGCCACTGGTGAAGACCGCGATCGCGGGCGAAGACGCCAATTGGGGGCGCGTGGTGATGGCGGTCGGCAAGGCCGGCGAGCCGGCCGATCGCGACAAGCTCTCGATCTCGTTCAACGGCATCCGCGTCGCCAGGAGCGGCGCGCGCGATCCTGACTATGACGAAGCGCAGGTGTCGGAAGCGATGAAGGCGCCGGAGATCGCGATCAAGGTCTCGCTCGGCCTCGGCAAGGGCCGCGACCGTGTGCTGACCTGCGACCTCACCAAGGAATACGTCGCGATCAACGGGGATTACAGGTCCTGATCGGATGGCCGAACTGAAGCTCACCCTCGTCGTGGCCTGCGCGCTGGTCGATGCCGACAAGCGCGTCCTGATCGCGCAACGTCCCGAGGGCAAGCAGCTGGCCGGCCTCTGGGAATTTCCCGGCGGCAAGCTCGAGCCGGGCGAGCGGCCGGAGCAGAGCCTGATCCGCGAGCTCCATGAGGAGCTCGGCATCACCGTCGCCGAGCCATGTCTCGCGCCGCTGACTTTCGCCAGCTACGGCTACGAGACCTTTCACCTCCTGATGCCGCTCTACATCTGCCGGCGCTGGGAGGGCCTGGTGACGCCGCGCGAAGGGCAAAACCTCGCCTGGGTCCGCGCCAACAAGCTGCGCGACTATCCGATGCCGCCGGCGGACATTCCGCTGATCCCGCATTTGATCGATCTGCTGATGTGAGGTCGTAACGGCGGCGTCGATTATTCGGTCGTCATTCCGGGGCGCGCAACGCGCGAACCCGGAATGACGTTGGAAACGCCTACGTCTCCCCCGCCTTCTTCACCGCTTCCGCCAGACTCGCCTTGGCTGACCCGGGCTTGAGCGGCTGCTGCTGGCTCGCATGCGGGGCCCAGCCGGACAGCCAGATGATGTCGAATGTCGCACGGATGCGGCCGTCGGCATCGGCAAAGCGCTCCGTGTAGATTTCGGCCATCCGCAGCAGCGTCGCGCGCCGGCTCGGCGTGCGGCGGCGTTCGATCAGCACGTTGGCCGCGCCCATGCGGCGGAGATCCTGCATCAGCGCGAACGCGTTGGCATAGCGCACCACGACGCGGTCGACGTCGGTCACCGGCAACGCAAAGCCCGCCCGCTGCAACAGAGCGCCGATGTCGCGCAGGTCGGCGAACGGCGCCACGCGCGGCGACACGCCGCCCTCGCATTCGGCTTCCGCCGCGGCAAAGGCTTGCCGCAGCTCGGTCAGACTGTCGCCGCCGATCATCGCGGCGAGCAGCAGGCCGTCCGGCTTCAGCGCCCGGCGAACCTGCGCAAGCACACCCGGCAGGTCGTTGACGAATTGCAGTGCCAGCGCCGAGACGACGAGATCGAGGCTTTCCGGCGCGAAGGGCAGTGTCTCCGCGCCCGTCGCATCGGGTGCAATCCGCGCGATCGTCGGAAGCCGTGTGCGCAACGCCGCAAGCCCCTCGCCGGGCGTCCAGAGATCGGCCGGCGCGTGAAACTCGCGCATGACCGCAGCCAGCCGGTCGGACATGTCCTCGGCAGCACGATCGAGCAGGAATGTCACCTCGCCCTGCGCCCGTGCACGCCGCTGCCGCGCGTTCAGCAAGGCGCGATCGAACAAGGCGGGCGGGGTTTGCGGGGTCTGAGCCATGCCGCTGGTTACGCCGATCAGGCTGGCCATGGCAATCATTCTCGTGTCCCGGACGCGCTGCAGCGCTCTTTAGCGCTGCTGCGCAAACCCTGGGCCCCGGCTCAGCAGCGCAGCGCTGAAGGAGCGCTGCGCTGCGTCCGGGGCACGAGATGATGGCTTGAGCAATCTATGGTGCAACGCTAGCCTCCTCTCATGGAAGCCGAGACCAGCCCCAGCCGGTCCATCGCCGCGCCGCTGCGGGCCGCGTGGACGGCTGGCCGCCACGTGGTGTCGCGCGCGGCACGGCTCGCGCTCGACATCGCGCTGCCGACGCAGTGCGTATCCTGCCACGAGCCGGTCGACGGCGAGGGCGTTTGCGCTTCGTGCTGGGCGCGGCTGTCGTTCATCGAACGGCCCTACTGCCCGCGGCTCGGCATCCCCTTTGTCTATGACCCCGGCCCCGACATGCTGTCGATGGAGGCGATCGCGAGCCCGCCGGCCTACCAGCGCGCGCGGGCGGCGGTGCGTTACGACGACGTCGCGCGCACGCTGGTGCATGCGCTGAAATACCAGGATCGCACCGATCTGGCGCCAGCCATGGGCCGCTGGATGGCGCGCGCGGGCGGCGATCTGCTCAGCGGCGCCGACATGCTGGTGCCCGTTCCCCTGCATTGGCGGCGAGCCTGGCGCCGCCGCTACAACCAGTCCGGTGCGCTCGCGCGTGTCATCGCGCGGCAGAGCGGCGTCAAGGTGCAGAGCGAGGTGCTGCGCCGGGTGCGCGCCACCGAGCAGCAGATCGGCCTGTCGCGTGCCCAGCGCGCCACCAATGTGCAGGGCGCATTCCAGGTATCTCCCGACCGTCAGGCCGAGGTCCAGGGCCGCCGCATTGTCCTGGTCGACGACGTCCTGACGTCGGGAGCGACGCTGGATGCCTGCGCGCGGGTCCTGCTCCGCGCCAAAGCGGCCCAGGTCGACGTGCTGGTCTTCGCCCGGGTTGTCGAAAGCGGCCCCCGTCCCATATAGTTCAATGAATTCATGACATGAGAGCGCCAGACGAAATGACTGCTGCTGTCGAGATCTACACCCGGCCGGGCTGCGGCTATTGTTCCGCCGCCAAGTCGCTGCTGACCCGCAAGAAGGCGACCTTCACCGAATTCGACGTCGCCAAGAACCCGTCCTGGCGCCAGGAAATGTACGGCCGCGCCGGCCAAGGTTCGACTTTCCCGCAGATCTGGATCGGCGGCACCCATGTCGGCGGCTGCGACGAGCTCTATGCGCTCGACCGCGAAGGCAAGCTCGACGGCATGCTCGAGAGCGTCAAGGCCGTCTCATGAGCGAGAATCGCACCTTCACCGCGGCCATGGTGCAGATGCGCACCGGCCTGATGCCCGAGCCGAGCCTCGAACAGGCAACGAAGCTGATCCGGCAGGCTGCGGCCAACGGCGCCGACTACGTGCAGACGCCCGAAGTCAGCAACATGATGCAGCTGAACCGCAAGGCGTTGTTCGAGCATCTGCAGAGTGAAGAGGACGACGCTTCGCTGAAGGCCTACCGCGCGCTCGCGGCGGAATTGAAGATTCATCTGCATGTCGGCTCGCTGGCGCTGCGCTTCTCGCCGGAGAAGGCGGTCAACCGCTCCTTCCTGATCGGGCCCGAGGGCGATGTGCTCGCGAGCTACGACAAGATCCACATGTTCGACATCGAACTGCCGGACGGCGAGAGCTATCGCGAATCCGCCAATTACCAGCCGGGCGAAACCGCCGTGATCTCGGATCTGCCCTGGGGCCGCATCGGACTGACGATCTGCTACGATGTGCGCTTCCCGGCGCTCTACCGTGCGCTCGCCGAGAGCGGCGCGTATTTCATCACGGTGCCGTCGGCCTTCACCCGCAAGACCGGCGAAGCGCATTGGCACGTGCTGCTGCGCGCACGCGCGATCGAGACCGGCTGCTTCGTCTTCGCCGCGGCCCAGGCCGGCCTGCACGAGAACAAGCGCGAGACCTATGGCCATTCGCTGATCATCGATCCCTGGGGCGAGATCCTCGCCGAGGGCGACGTCGAGCCCGGCATCATCATGGCCAGGATCGATCCGGCCAAGGTCGAGACCGCCCGCCGGGCGATTCCATCGCTCCAGCATGGCCGCCGCTTCGGCGTCTCCGATCCCAAGGCGGCGCCCGATCATTTGCACCTTGTGCGGGGATCGGCATGATCCGCTACGCCCTTCGCTGCGACCGGGACCACGCCTTCGAGAGCTGGTTCCAGAGCTCGTCGGCCTATGATTCGCAGGTGAAGCGGAAGCTCGTGACCTGCCCGATCTGCGGCTCGGCCAAGGTCGAGAAGGCGATCATGGCGCCGCGCATCGTCGGCAAGAAGGGCCGTGGCCGCGCGACACCGCCGCCGGAGCCAGTCGCCACGGCCACGACGCCCGACGCAGCACCGTCAGGACCGACCTCGCTGCTGATGGCGCAGGAGCGCGAGCTGCGCGCCAAGCTCAAGGAGCTGCGCGATCATATCGTCAAGAACGCCGATAATGTCGGCGACCGCTTCGCCAACGAAGCCCGCGCGATGCATTACGGCGACAAGGAGCATCGGCCGATCTACGGCGAGGCCTCGCCCGACGAGGCCAAGTCGCTGATCGACGAAGGCATCGAGGTCTCGCCGCTGCCGGTGCTGCCGGAAGACCGGAACTAAGCTCCCACCAGCACCGCCACGCCGATCACGATCAGTGCGATGCCTGCAAGCTCGCGCGGTGCGATCGACTGCTTGAACGAGTAGTAGGCTACTCCTTGCGCGAACAGCACCTCGATCAGCGCGAGCGTGCGGACATTGGCGGCCGCCGTCAGCGCAAACGCCAGGAACCAGAATTGCGAGGCAAAGGCGCCCGTGAAGCCGGCGAGCATCGACGGCCGCCATAGTCCGAGGATTCCGCGCAACACGTCCGGCGCGCGCCAGAGCAGATAGATTGTCAGCACCAGCGTCTGCACGAACAGGCCAAGCACCAGCGTGAACGAGGCCGCAGTCACGAAGGAGACGCCGGGAACGTTGATGATCGCGCCGCGAAAACCGACAGCGGAGAGCGCGAACGCCGCCGCCGCGACGAGGCCGGTGATGGTCGGCTTCAATTCGGCAAAGCTCTTATCGCCGCCGGGCCGCAGCGCGGTAATGACGACGCCGATCGTCGCGATCACGATCGCCAGTACCTTCAGCCAGGTCAGGTGATCGCCGAGGAAGACGAAGCCGAAGATCGCGGTCTGGATCGCCTCGGTCTTCAGATACGCCGTCGTCACCACGAAGGAACGATCGTTCATCGCGAGCAGCATCAGGCCGGTGGCGACGATCTGGCTGAGCGCCCCTAACAGCAGCCACGGCCAGAACACCGTCGGCGGCATGCCGAGATGATCACCGGTGCCGATCAGCACCACCCCGAGAAACAGCAGCGAGAACGGAAAGCCGAACAGAAAGCGGATATTGGTCGCGCCCCAGGTCCCCAGCGGCTTCGTCAACGACCGCTGCATCGCATTGCGCGCGACCTGCCCGAGCGCAGCGATGACGGTGAAGGGAATCCAGAGACTGGCGATGGTGAGCATGAGGGTGGCGGTTGGAAAGACAGGGCGATTAGCGTGACGGGAACAGACTCACTGGTCAACCACATGGGCGTCATGGGTGCGATGCTCTCGCAACAGGCACACTGTCGTCCCTGCGAACGCAGGGACCCATAACCCCAGGGAGCAGTTTTGCGGAGGCTGCCAACCCGCGCATCCAACACCGTCCGCCATCGATGGATTCCGCGGTATGGGTCCCTGCGTTCGCAGGGACGACAGCATTTGCTTGGCAGCGCTCACACCGTCAAACCAAGAGATCGCTGAGGTCCCGCCACTCGGGGTTATCGCGCTCGATCAGCTCGATCTTCCAGTCGCGCTTCCAGCGTTTAAGCTGCTTTTCGCGGGCGATCGCCTCTTCCGCCCGTTCATACGCCTCAGTGTAGACGAGGCGGTGTACGCCGTAGCGCTTGACGAACTCCGAGCCCTTGCCGGCGCGGTGTTCCTCGAGGCGTTTCTGGAGCGAGTTGGTGATGCCGATGTACAGTGTTCCGTGACGGCGGCTGGCGAGGATGTAGACGTAGTACATGCTCGGAGCGCCTGTCTACGCTAACCACAGGGGCTGGTGGTTATGGGTCCCTGCGTTCGCAGGGACGACACTGTTCTCGGAGTAACAGCTCGTACCTCACCCACGGCAGTTCACACCATGGCTTCCGCCACCACCATGTAGTTCACGTCCATATCGGACGAGAGGGTCCATTTGTCGGCGAAGGGGCTGTAGACCACGCCGGTCTGCTCGGTGATGACGAGGCGGTTGTCGAGCAGGTGTTTTGCGAGCTCGTCGGGGGTGACGAACTTGTTCCATTCGTGGGTGCCGCGCGGCAGCCAGCGCAGCACGTATTCGGCGCCGACGATCGCGAGCGCGAAGCTCTTCCAGTTGCGGTTCAGCGTCGAGACCACCATCAGCCCGTTCGGCTTCAGCATCGAGGCGCAGCGCTTCAGGAAGACGCCGACATCGGTGACGTGCTCGACCACCTCCATCGCCAGCACGATGTCGAAGCGCTCGCGCGGGTCGATCTCCTCCACCGTGGTGCAGCGATAGTCGATCGCAAGATGGCTCTTGTCGGCGTGCAGCTTCGCCGCGGCGATGTTGCTCTGGGAAGGATCGATGCCGATGACCTGTGCGCCCAGCCGCGACAACGGCTCGCACAGCAGGCCGGCGCCGCAGCCGATGTCGAGCACGCGCAGGCCGCCGAGGCAATTGAGGCTGCGCACGTTGCGCTCGAACTTGCGGCAGGCGGCGTCGCGGATATAGCCGAGCCGCAGCGGGTTGATCCGGTGCAGCGGCGCCATCTTGCCCTTGGGGTCCCACCACTCCGCGGAGAGTTTTGAGAATTTCGCGATCTCGGCAGCGTCGACGGTCGAGCCCGGCTGGGCGGAAAGGGAAGTATTTTGCTGCATGCTCATGGTGCGCGCGGTCCTACCGCGTGGTGATCGAACTACGGAAGGCGAGCGGCGAGGCGATGGTCCTGATCGTCTCGATGCCCTCGCCGACGCCGCGAATCGTCACGTCGCCGTAGTTGAGAATACGTCCAAGAATGGACTGGTCGACGTCGACACTCTCGACCTTGTCCAGCGCCATCTCGAAGGTTCGACGCTTGATGAACCCGGTCTTGTGCACGACCCTGAGATTGGTGACGTCGGTCTCGGTGGTGAAGCGATGGAACCAGCCCTTGATGGTCCAATACAGGGCCGCCAGAGCCACGAGACCCGAGGCGACCAGGCAGAGCAAGACGAGCCAGTCGGCGGTGGCCTGCCGGGACAGCACGAACAGGGCCAGCGCCACGATCCAGGCCACGATGGCCGGAAAGTAGAAGATCCAGTGCGCATTGGTCGAATACAGCACCCGCTCGCCCGGTTGCAGAATCTCGTCGATATAGCGCGCCATGATCTCGGTTAACCCACTTCCCCCGCGCCCTGCCCCCGCAGGAACCCGCTTGCCCCCGGCCCCGCCGCTATGTATACGCGCGTCGGTGTCCGCGAGGCACCCGTCCAGTGCGGGTCACCATACTGATCCTTATGAAGGAATGCACGCGTCGTCATGAGCCGCCTCGTGATGAAATTCGGCGGCACGTCCGTCGCCAACATCGAACGTATCCGCAACGTCGCACGCCATGTGAAGCGTGAGGTCGATGCCGGCCACGAAGTGGCCGTGGTCGTCTCGGCGATGGCCGGCAAGACCAACGAGCTGGTCGCCTGGTGCACCGAGGCCTCGCCGATGCACGACGCGCGCGAGTACGACGCCGTTGTCGCCTCGGGCGAACAGGTGACCTCAGGTCTTCTTGCCATCGTGCTCCAGGGCATGGGCATTCAGGCCCGGTCCTGGCAGGGCTGGCAGATCCCGATCAAGACCAGCGACGCCCATGCCTCGGCCCGGATCGAGGACATCGACGGCAGCGAGATCATTAAGCGCTTTAGGGAGCGCAAGGAAGTCGCGGTCATCGCCGGCTTCCAGGGCATCAATCCCGAGACCAACCGCATCACCACGCTCGGCCGCGGCGGCTCCGACACCTCGGCCGTGGCGATCGCCGCCGCCGTCAAGGCGGACCGCTGCGACATCTACACCGACGTCGACGGCGTCTACACCACCGACCCGCGAATCGTGCCGAAGGCCAAGAGGCTCGACAAGATCGCGTTCGAAGACATGCTGGAACTGGCCTCGCAGGGCGCCAAAGTGCTCCAGGTCCGCTCGGTGGAACTCGGCATGGTCCACAACATGCCGATCTTCGTCCGCTCGAGCTTCGACAAGCCCGAGGATATCGACCCGCATGCCAACCAGCCGCCCGGCACGCTGATCTGCAGCGAGGAGGAGATCATGGAAAGCCACGTCGTCACCGGCATCGCCTTTTCGAAGGACGAGGCCCAGATCTCGGTGCGCCAGATCGAGGACAAGCCCGGCGTCGCGGCCTCGATCTTCGGCCCGCTGGCGGATGCCAACATCAACGTCGACATGATCGTGCAGAATGTTTCCGAGGACGGCAAGACCACCGACCTCACCTTCACGGTGCCGGCCGCCGACTATACCCGCGCCAAGGATACGATTACCGCGGCCAAGGCCAGGATCGGCTATGCGCGGCTCGATACCGCCACCGACGTCGCCAAGATCTCGGTGATCGGCAGCGGCATGCGGAGCCATGCCGGCGTCGCCGCCCAGGCGTTCTCGGCCCTCGCCGGGCGAAACATCAACATCCGGGCCATTACAACCTCCGAGATCAAATTCTCGGTTCTGATCGACGCCGCCTATACCGAGCTGGCGGTGCGCACCCTGCATACGCTCTACGGCCTCGATCAGGCCTGAAGCGCGACCATCGTCGCGCTTCAGATTGTTGTCAGAGCATGGTCTTTCCGGAAAACCGCTTGGCACTTTTCCGGACCATGCCTAGGCTAATTTTCCCTTAGCGGTCGCAGCAAACGGGAAGGTGTACACACCTTCGCGTTTGGCAGGCGTTTTGCTTGGCAAAACAAGCCTCAATTCGCTATACGGCGAACAGGGTGGGCTGCCGCAGACTGTGTCCCAGTTCAGGCGGCGCTGATTCGGTACAAGCGCTAAATCTCAGGTAGATTTTGGGCTTGTGCCTGCGCCGGACAAACAATTTGGTTGTTTTTCTGGAATTTTGAGCCAGCCGCCGGCTGATACCGCCGGGCCCGGCAGACGGAGGAGATTGACGGTTCATGCGGAGCGCGTCGGGAGGTCCCCGCGTCTTGTTGAGACGGCTCCGCGAAACCATGGCGGAGCAGGTCTCGGCCCAGGAGCGGCTGGACAAGATCGTGGTGCTGATCGCCGCCAACATGGTGGCCGAGGTGTGCTCGGTCTATGTGCTGCGCATCGACAACACGCTCGAGCTCTACGCCACCGAAGGTCTCAACCGCGAGGCGGTGCACCATACCGTGCTCAGCGCCCATGAGGGCCTGGTCGGCCTCGTCGCCAGCGAGGCGACGCCGCTCAATTTGAGCGATGCGCAGAGCCACCCGGCCTTCTCGTTCCGCCCCGAGACCGGCGAAGAGATCTACCACTCCTTCCTCGGCGTGCCGATCCTGCGCGCCGGCAACACGCTCGGCGTGCTGGTGGTGCAGAACCGCGCCAAGCGCAACTATGTCGAGGAGGAGCTCGAGGCGCTCCAGACCACCGCGATGGTGCTGGCCGAGCTGATCGCCTCGGGCGAGCTGTCCGCGCTGGCCCAGCCGGGCCAGGAGCCGGCGGCGCGCCATTCCGCGCAGAAGGTCGGCGCGATCCTGTCCGAGGGTATCGCGCTCGGCCATGTCGTGCTGCACGAGCCCCGCGTCGTCATCAAGGACTACATCGCCGAGGACCTGCCGAAGGAGATCAAGCGGCTGGACACCGCGCTCGCCAAGTTGCGCGCCGACCTCGACCGCATGCTGGAGCGCGGCGACGTCGCCGACGGCGGCGAGCATCGCGAGGTGCTGGAAGCCTACCGTATGTTCGCCAACGACCAGGGCTGGTCGCACAAGCTGCACGAGGCGGTCGCCACCGGCCTCACCGCGGAAGCCGCCGTCGAACGCGTGCAATCCGACACCCGCGCGCGCATGCTGCGCTCGACCGACCCCTATCTGCGCGACCGCCTGCACGACCTGGAAGACCTCGGCTACCGCCTGATGCGGCAGCTGGTCGGCCAGGATCACGCGCCGTCGCGCGAACAACTGCCCGACAACGCCATCGTCATCGCCCGCGCGATGGGCCCGGCGGCGCTCCTCGACTACGACCGCAAGCGCCTGCGCGGCATCGTGCTCGAGGAAGGCACTGCCAATTCGCACGTGTCGATCGTGGCACGCGCGCTCGGCATTCCCGCGGTCGGCGAAGTGCCGAACGCACCCGGCATCGCCGATCCCGGCGATGCCATCATCGTCGACGGCACCTCGGGCTCGATCTATGTGCGCCCGTCGCAGGAGATCGAGGCCGCCTTCGCCGAGCGCGTGCGCTTCCGCGCCCGCCGCCAGGCCCAGTATCTGGCGCTGCGCGACCGGCCCTGCGTCACCAAGGACGGCCAGAAGGTCGAACTGATGATCAACGCAGGGCTGGCCATCGACCTGCCGCATATCGAGGACACCGGCAGCGCCGGCATCGGCCTGTTCCGCACCGAGCTGCAATTCATGGTCGGCCAGAGCCTGCCGCGCACCAGCGACCAGCTCGCGCTCTATCGCACGGTGCTGGACGCGGCCGGCAGCAAGCCCGTCACCTTCCGGACCCTCGACATCGGCGGCGACAAGGCGCTGCCCTATATGGAAGCCGTGATCGAGGAAAATCCCGCGCTCGGCTGGCGCGCGATCCGGCTCGGGCTGGATCGCCCCGGCCTGTTGCGCGGCCAGATCCGCGCGCTGCTGCGCGCCGGCGGCGGCCGTGCGCTGCGCATCATGTTCCCGATGATCTCGGAGGTCGCCGAATTCGACGCGGCCAAGGCACTGGTCGAGCGCGAGCTCACCTATTTGCGCCAGCACGGCCACACGCTGCCGGAGCGGATCGACATCGGCACCATGGTCGAGGTGCCGGCCCTGCTCTACCAGCTCGACGAGCTCCTGAAGAAGGTCGATTTCATTTCGGTCGGCTCCAACGATCTGTTCCAGTTCCTGTTCGCGGTCGATCGCGGCAATGCCAAGGTGTCCGAACGCTTCGACACCATGTCGGCGCCGATCCTGCGCGCGCTGCGCGACATCGCACGCAAGGCGCACGCGGCGAAGAAGTCGCTCTCGCTGTGCGGCGAGATGGCGTCGAAGCCGATCGGCGCGCTGGCGCTGGTCGCGCTGGGCTATCGCTCGCTGTCGCTCTCGGCGACTGCGCTCGGTCCGGTCAAGGCGATGGTGCTCGACCTCGACGCCAAGAAGGCCGAGGCGACGCTTGGTCCGCTGCTGGACGCGCCGGCGGGCAGCGTCTCGATCCGGCAGAAGCTGACGGAATTTGCCGAGGCCGAAGGCCTGGCCTTGTAGCGGGCCTGTCGCCGCGTCCTGCCGCCTCGCCTCTTGCCGCTATTGAGACTGAACCGATGTCGTCACTCCCCGAAGCCAAACTGGACGTCCTGCTCGCGCATCACGCCTCGCTCGAGGCCGAATCGCTCGGACAACTCACCTCCGATCGATATGTGCAGATCACACGCGAGCTCGCCGAGATCACCCCGCTGGTCGAGGCGGTGAAGGCCTATCGCTCCGCCGTCAAGGAGCTGGCGGACACCGAGGCGCTGATCGCCGATCCCGCGACCGATGCCGAGATGCGCAGCATGGCGGAGGCCGAACGCGACGAGCTGACGCCAAAGATCGAGGAGCTGGTCCAGAAGATCCGCGTCGCGCTGTTGCCGAAGGACGCCATGGACGACCGCAACGTGGTGCTGGAAATCCGCGCCGGCACCGGCGGCGACGAAGCCTCGCTGTTCGCCGGCGACCTGTTCCGGATGTACGAGCGCTTTGCCAGCCTTCAGGGCTGGAAGGTCGAGGTGATCTCGGCCAGCGAAGGCACCGTCGGCGGCTACAAGGAAATCATCGCCGAGGTACAGGGCCGCGGCGCGTTCTCGAAGCTGAAGTTCGAATCCGGCGTGCACCGCGTGCAGCGCGTGCCCGACACCGAGACGCAGGGACGCATCCACACATCGGCAGCGACGGTGGCCGTGCTGCCGGAGGTCGAGGACGTCGACGTCGACATCAAGAACGACGACTTGCGGATCGAGACCATGCGCGCGCAAGGAGCGGGCGGCCAGCACGTCAACAAGACCGAATCGGCGATCCGCATCACCCACATCCCGACCGGCATCGTGGTGATGATGCAGGACAGCCGCTCGCAGCACAAGAACCGCGCCTCTGCCATGAACATCCTGCGCTCGCGCATCTACGACGCGGAGCGGCAACGCGTCGACGCCGCACGCTCCGCCGAGCGCAAGGAGAAGGTCGGCTCCGGCGACCGCTCCGAGCGCATCCGCACCTATAATTTTCCGCAAGGCCGCGTCACCGACCACCGCATCAACCTCACGCTCTACAAGCTGCCGCAGGTGATCGCGGGTGAAGCCTTGGGCGAATTGATCGACGCACTGACGACGGAGCACCAGGCCGCACAGCTCGCTGCGCAAGGCGCGGCGGCCTGAGGCGTGAGCAACCCCTTCACCGGGCAATCCATCGAGGGCGCGCGGCGCACGCTCGCTGCGCTATTGAGATCGGCACAGCTCGACGAAGCCGAGCTCGACGCCCGCATCCTGATCGGTGCGGTGCTCGGCCTCGACCTCACCGGCCTGGTCACGCAGGCTGCCCGTCCTCTGACCGCGGCCGAAGCATCACGGCTGGCGCAACATGCTCAGCGCCGCATCGCCGGCGAGCCGGTGGCGCGCATCCTCGGGACACGCGAATTCTGGGGCCTGCCATTCCGCTTGTCGGAAGCAACCCTGGTCCCGCGCCCCGATACCGAGACCGTGGTCGAGCTTGCACTCGAGATTTTTCGCGAGCGGCAGGCATCTCATCGGCCGCGTATCGCCGACATCGGCACCGGATCCGGCGCGATCCTGCTCGCGCTGCTGCACGAAATTCCGGACGCTTTCGGCGTCGGCACCGATCTTAGCCAGAACGCGCTCAGAACCGCCAGGGACAATGCCGTCGCGCTCGGCCTCGCCGACCGCGCCGCCTTCGTCGCCTGCTCCTACGCCGCGGCGCTCCGCGGCCCGTTCGATCTCATCGTCTCGAACCCGCCCTATATTCCCTCGGGCGAGATTCCGAAATTGAGCATCGAGGTGCGCGGGCACGATCCGCATCTGGCGCTCGACGGCGGCAATGACGGATATGACGCCTACCGCGCGCTGATCCCCCAGGCGGCCGAAAGGCTCGCGCCCGGCGGAGCGCTGATCGTCGAGGCCGGACAGGGCCAGGCGCAAAATATTGAAACCTTGATGAGGGGCGCCGCGTTATCACTGGACCGGCCGCCCAAGGCTGACCTGGCGGGCATTCCCCGGGCCGTTTCGGCCCGAAAAATGCCTCCATAAAAGCCGATTGGGCTGCAAAAACCTCTTGGAATATCGCCTGGGAACGACTACGTTCCGTCCAACACATCGGTGCCGGCCCCGTACACGTACGGGCGAAAGCCGGGCTCTCGGGCGAGAGCATTACTGATTTAAAGGTTCCAAGCCGCAGGTCCTGTTGAGCGCGATGGCCAGTGGAGCTGCGCTGCTCTCCGACCGCAAGTGAACGAAAGCCTGATATTGCGCTTGAAGACTTACGCAAGAAAGCTGGGCTTGTTTCGGCAGGCGAAATGAATGGGTTCGCTGGCAATGAATGCTGGCGGGTGGGGAACGCGTCTTTGTTGAACGCGACGGTCGACGAACATTGGCAGGGCTCGATCCGGCTTGCGCGCGGTGCGCGCGAGAGATGTGAGCCGCTGTCCCCAGGTCACTCCTAGCAATCAGTAATGCGTGCAACCTTTAGGGCTGGAATCGAAGGCAGGACATGAGAAACGGTCAGAACAAGCAGCGGATGCGCAACCGCAACAACAATAACAACAACCGGCGCGGCCAGAACCCGATGACCCGGGTCTACGAGTCCAACGGACCCGACATCAAGATTCGCGGCACCGCTTCGCACATCGCTGAAAAGTATCTCCAGCTTGCGCGTGATGCGCGCTCCTCCGGCGACCCCGTTGCAGCCGAGAACTACTACCAGCATGCCGAGCATTATTTCCGCCTGATCGCTGCGGCCCAGGAGCAGTTCCGCCAGAGCCAGCAGCCGCGCGGCGATGAGCCCATCAGCAGCAGCAGCGACGACGGCGAGGATGACGGCGAGAATTTCTCGGCCTTCGGCCAGGAGCCGGGTTTCGTCCCGCAGCCTCCGCAGCAGCCCTTCATGCGCGACCGCGATGGCCAGCGCGACCACCACCCGCGTGATCATCAGCAGCGCGACGGCCAGCAGCCCTATCAGCGCGACAACCAGCAGCCGCGCGAGCACCGCGAACGCGATCATCGTGCACAGCCGCAATATCAGCCGCAGCCCGCCAACCAGCCGCAGCCCGTCATCGCCGATGCCGGCAGCGTCGATCGCCTGCCCTCCTTCATCACCGGCGCGCAGCCGCAAGTGAATGTCGCCGCGAATGGCGGCCAGGGCGGGTTTGAGGGTGCCGGTGGCGGCGAGCGCTATCCGCGGCGGCGGCGCCGGCCGCATGGCCCGCGCCCCGAGCGCGAGGCCGCCCCAGTCGCGTCCAGCGACGAGGTCGCCCCCGGCGAGTAGCCACTTCTGATTTCAGACCTGACTCGTCCCGGCCTCGCCGGGACGATTTGTTTGTGCCTGACTGAAGCGATCAGCGCTTGGGGCACGGACTACCTCTCCCGGTAGGGGGCGATGAGCCCAAAGCATGATCCGGAAAAGTGCGCAGCGGTTTTCCGAAAGGATCATGCTTGAACAACAGCTAAAGCGCGTTGGCGATTCATCCTAATCGCATCGCGCTTTAGCGCGTCACCGTCGTCTGGGACGGCACCAGCACCGGCTTCGCGAGCGAGGGAATCAGCCGCGCGCGCTCGCGCTTGGCGGGGATCGCGCGGTAGACCTGCTTGGTCGCCTCCACGATATGGACGCCGGCAAAGGGCAGCGACAACGCTGCGCCGGCGCGCTCCCACATCTGCGCCGATTTCAGCACCCAGCCTCCGGCATAAGGCGGCATGAACAGCGCTTCGCCCCAGGCGGTTGGCGTGAACCAGGTCTGGCGCAGCAGCTCGGTGATCTGCGAGCGCGAATAAGGCCGGCCGTGACCGAAGGGCGTACTGTCGGTGCGGGTCCACACCCCGCGCCGGTTCGGGATCACAGCGATCACGCGCCCGGACGGCGACAGCACGCGCCACACCTCGCGCAGCAGCGCGGCCGGATCGTCCGACATCTCCAGCGCGTGGACCAGGAGGATGCGGTCGACCGCGGCGTCAGGAAGCGGCAGCGAGAATTCGTCGACCAGCGAGGCCAGCGCCGGTCGTCCCGTCGGCCATTTCAGGACGCCCTGGGCCGCCGGCATGAAGGCGATGCAGCGCTCGGCGTCCTCGCGGAACAATCCCAGATAGGGCGTGGGATAGCCGATGCCGAGGACGCGCTGGCCCTCGGCGCTTGGCCAGCGCTCCCTGATGCCGCGATTGATCATTTGCCGCGCCACGATCCCGAGGCGGCGGGAATAGAACTCGCGGAGGTCGACGACGTCGATGGTCATGACGGCAATGTAACATGCGCAAGGCCGCCCCTGCGCGCGGAATATTGCATTGCCTGCGCAACGTTAACGCCATATTTGTCTGGCGGGGCTGAGCCCGATGGAGATGACATGGCCGCCGAAATTCGTACTTTCACCTGTTTAAACGACAATTTCGGTTATCTGATCCACGACGTGGAAACCAAGGCGACCGCGTCGATCGACGCGCCGGAGGCCGGCCCCATCCTCGAGGCCCTGGAGCGCGAGGGCTGGCAGCTCACCGACATCCTGATCACCCATCATCATGGCGATCATGTCGGCGGGGTTGCCGAACTCAAGCAGAAGTACGATTGCCGCGTCGTGGCGCCGCACGACAAGACGACGAAGATCGCGAATGTCGACCTGCGCGTCGCCAACGCCGACGTGGTGAAGATCGGCAATTTGCTGGCGCGCGTCGTGGAGACGCCCGGCCACACGCTCGACCACATCTCCTACGTGTTCGACACCGAGAAGACGGTCTTCGCCGCCGACACGCTGTTCTCGATCGGCTGCGGCCGCGTCTTCGAGGGCACCTACCCGATGATGTGGGATTCGCTTCTGAAGCTGCGGGCGCTACCCGACGACTTCAAGCTCTATTGCGGCCACGAATACACGGCGTCCAACGTCAAATTCGCGCTCACCATCGAGCCGGACAATGCGGCGCTCCAGGCGCGCGCCGCCGAAGTGACGAAGCTGCGGGCCGAGAACAAGCCCACGATTCCCTCACTGCTTGGTGACGAGAAGCGAGCAAACGTGTTCCTGCGGGCTGATGCGCCCGAGGTCGCAGCCAGGCTACACATGAAGGGCGCGGATGCCGCCGCGGTGTTCGGCGAACTGCGCGAGCGCAAGAACAAGTCCTGAAGAACAAGTCCTGACGGGGATCGATGCCGACCGCAGCCGAGATCATCGCGCGCCTCGAACTCCGACCGCATCCCGAAGGTGGGCACTACCGCGAAACGTTTCGTGATCTGGCCACGGACGCCAACGGACGTTCGCGCTCGACGCTGATCTATTTCCTGCTCGCACGCGGCGAACGCTCGCACTGGCACCGCGTCGATGCGGTCGAGACCTGGCATTACTACGCCGGCCACCCTTTGATCTTGCGCATCGCCCATGAAGGCTGCTCGCAGCATGAGGTGCGGCTGGGCAGCGACCTCATCGGCGGCGAGCGTCCGCAGGGTATCGTGCCTGCGAATGCCTGGCAGATGGCAGAAACCACGGGCGAGTGGACGCTGGTCGGCTGCACCGTGGCGCCAGCGTTCGAGTTCGCAGGCTTCGAGCTCGCGCCGAAGGGCTGGGAGCCCTGATGAACTTTTCGGAAAGCCACTGGCTGTAGCTCCACACTGTCATTCCGGGCTGACGCGCAAGCGAAGAACCCGGAATGACAATCATCGCTTCCGCAGCACCATGTCCTTCGCCGCGATCAGGCCGCCGCCGGCGATCAGGATCGCGGCGATGGCGATGTTGGCGCTGGCCTTGGCATAGCCGGCGGCGATGAGGAAGCCGGTCGAGAGCAGCGGCGTCGCGTAGGAGGCGGCGCCGAGCACGCGGATGTCGCCGCGCTTCATGCCGATGTCCCAGGCGTAGAAGGCGGCGCCGACGGGGCCGATGCCGAGTGCGATGACCGAGAGCCATTGCACCGTCGTCTCCGGCCAGACCGTGGTTTCAAGCAGACCATGCGTCAGCGCGGCCAGTACGGCCGTGGCGAGGCAAAAGCCCGCGACCGCGTCGGTCGGCACCGCCTTCAACCGGCGCGACAGCACCGAATAGGCCGCCCAGACGAAAGCGGCGATGAAGGCCGCGATCAATCCCGGCACCGCGCCCGGCGCGAAGCCGGAGGTGTTGCCGGCGAACAGCAGCACGGTGCCGACGAGGCCGAGCACGGCGCCGATGATATGATGCGCGGCCAGCCGCTCGCCGGGCAGGAATGACGAGAACAGCACGATCAGCAGCGGCCACAGGTAATTCAGAAGGCCGGCTTCGGCCGGCGGCGCGAAGCGCAACGCGAGAAAATACAGCGCGTGATAGCCGAACAGGCCGCCGACGCCGACGACCCAGACGACGAGCGGCTGGCGCAGGCTTTTCGCCGCCTCGCTCCGCCCGATCCAGGTGAACAGCCCGACGACACCGCCGATCGCGAAGGTCATCGCGGCGAGCTGGAACGCCGGGATCCTTCCGGTCGCCACCGTCATCACCGACAGCAGCGACCACATCAGGATCGCGGTCAATCCGATCAGCGTCGCGGTGCGGGGAGTCATCGGCCCAATGTTTCCGTCATGGCCGGGCTTGTCCCGGCCATCCACGTTCTTCCGTGGCGACGGCTGTTGTAAGGCCGTGGATGCCCGGGACAAGCCCGACCATGACGACGCGGAAAATATCAGCCCGCGTGATGCGATCGCATCACACCATGTACTGGCCGCCGTTGACGGTCAGGGTCGAGCCGGTGATGAAGCCGGCCTCGTCGGCCGCGAGGAACACCACCGCGCGCGCGATCTCTTCGGGCTCGCCGAGCCGGCTCGCCGGGATCTGCGGGATCACGTTCTTCTCCAAAACGTCCTTCGGCACCGCCTGCACCATTTCGGTGTTGATGTAGCCCGGGCAGATCGCATTGACGGTGATGCCGCCCTTGGCGTTCTCGAGCGCGAGCGCCTTGGTGAAGCCGATGTCGCCGGCCTTCGCGGCGGAATAGTTGACCTGACCGAACTGCCCCTTCTGGCCGTTGATCGACGAGATCGAGATGATGCGGCCGAACTTGCGCGTGCGCATGCCCTCGATGACCTGGCGCGTCATGTTGAACAGCGAGCCCAGATTGGTGTTGATGACGGCGGTCCACTGCTCGAGCGTCATCTTGTGGAAGGCGGTATCGCGGGTAATGCCGGCATTGTTGACGAGCACCTCGATCGGCCCGAGATCGGCTTCGACCTTCTTCACGCCCGCCGCGCAGGCATCGAAGCTGCTGACGTCCCATTTGTAGGTCGCGATGCCGGTCTCGGCCTTGAACTTCTCCGCCGCCGCATCGTTGCCGGCATAGTTCGCCGCGACCTTGTAGCCGGCCGCCTTCAGCGCCTTGCTGATTGCCGCTCCGATGCCCCGCGTACCACCCGTCACCAGTGCAACACGTGCCATATCGTATTCCTTCCCTTGGACTCTTCGGACGCTTCTGACGTGATTGTTTTTAGCTGCGGATTATGCGGGACGTTTGACGGACATCAAGAACAAAACGCCCGGCGTGAGCCGGGCGTTTCTCTTTAGTCGAGGCCTGCGTGGTTGCGAAGAATATTTGATTTGCAACCGCTGCCTTTTTAGTCGCGTGCAACGCACGCGCTGACGTGTGCGGCGCACGCGTCAGCTCCGTGCAAGGTCGTCGTCAGTCGCGCGCCACGCACATGGCGATGCCCATGCCGCCGCCGATGCACAGCGTGGCCAGGCCCTTCTTCGAATCGCGCTTCTGCATTTCGTGCAGCAGCGTCACCAGCACGCGTGCGCCGGACGCGCCGATCGGATGGCCGATCGCGATCGCGCCGCCGTTGACGTTGACCTTGGAGGTGTCCCAGCCGAGGTCCTTGTTGACGGCGCAGGCCTGCGCCGCGAAGGCTTCGTTGGCCTCGATCAGGTCGAGATCGCCGACGCTCCAGCCGGCCTTCTTCAGCGCGGCGCGCGAGGCCGGGATCGGGCCCGAGCCCATGATCTTCGGATCGACACCGGCCTGAGCCCAGGACACGATGCGCGCGATCGGCTTCTTGCCTTCCTTGGCCGCCTGCTTGGCGGTCATCAGCACCACCGCGGCGGCGCCGTCGTTGATGCCGGAGGCCGAGCCCGCGGTCACCGTGCCGTCCTTCTCGAAGGCGGGCTTGAGCTTGGCCATCGCGTCGAGGGTGGCGCCATGACGCGGATACTCGTCGGCGCTGACGACGACGTCGCCCTTGCGGGTCTTGATGGTGACGGGCACGATCTCGTCCTTGAACCTGCCGGCCTTCTGCGCGGCCTCCGCCTTCTGCTGCGAAGCAACGGCGAATTCGTCCTGCTGGGCGCGGGTGATCTGCCACTGCCGTGCGACGTTCTCGGCGGTGTTGCCCATGTGGTAGCCGTTGAAGGCATCCCACAGGCCGTCCTTGATCATGGTGTCGACCAGTTCGAGACCGCCCATCTTGACGCCGCCGCGCAGGTGCTGGGCGTGCGGGGCCATGCTCATGGATTCCTGGCCGCCTGCGACCACGATCTCGGAATCACCGTTGAGCAGCGCCTGATAGCCGAGCGCAACCGTGCGCAGGCCCGAGCCGCAAAGCTGGTTCACGCCCCAGGCCGGGCTCTCCACCGGAATGCCGGCGGCGATCGAAGCCTGACGGGCCGGGTTCTGGCCCTGGGCGGCGGTCAGGATCTGACCCATGATGACCTCGGAGACCCGGCCGGGCTCGATGCCACCACGCTCCAGCGCGGCCTTGATGGCGATGGCGCCGAGATCGTGGGCGGGAAGGGTCGCGAACGCTCCGTTGAAGCTACCGACCGGGGTGCGGGCGGCGCTGACGATGACGACATCGTCTGACATGGGCATCTCCTGGGTTTGAAGGGGGCAGGCGGGGCTGGGGAAGGGCTCGCCAGTCTCGAATGGCATCCTGTTAACGTCGTTGAGGCATGTCAATCGGACGGTCTCCGAATTCATGCCGCAGCGCATTCAAAATAGCGTTCTTGGCGCTTTCGCAAGCAAGATTTTGCTCTGCAATTAACCGTGCCGCACAAAACGGTAGCGTGAGCCCGTTGAAAATGCTTATTTTGTTGCGTTGCGTACTCTTCCCGCCCTGCGGCATTGCCCGGCAGGTTCCCGTTCTCCGCGTTTGCAAGTGAGAGCCCATGGCGAAATCAGACCAACCCACCACCATCAAGAAATACGCGAACCGCCGGCTCTATAACACCGGAACGAGTACCTACGTGACGCTGGAAGACCTCGCCGCCATGGTCAAGGATGGCGAAGATTTCCTGGTCTATGACGCCAAGTCCGGCGACGACATCACCCGCTCCGTGCTCGCCCAGATCATCTTCGAGCAGGAGAACAAGGCCGGCCAGAACCTGCTGCCGACCACCTTCCTCCGCCAGCTCATCCGCTTCTATGGCGACAGCATGCAGATGGTGGTGCCGAAATATCTGGAGCAGTCGATTGCGACGCTGACGCAGGAGCAGGAGAAGTTCCGCAAGCAGATCGCCAATACGCTGTCCGGCACTCCTTTTGCTCCGCTGGAGGAGCAAGTCCGCCGCAACATGGAGCTGTTCCAGCAGACCTTCTCGATGTTCAAGCCGTTCGCGGCGCCCCGTCCGACCACCACTTCCGAGCCGGAGCCCGATGCGAGTACCGAGGCGCCGAAGGACAGCAATATCGATGATCTGCGCCAGCAGATGAAGGAGATGCAGGAACGCCTCGAGCGGATGTCGAAGAAGGACGAGTAGTCCTTCATTGCACCGGCCCCTGGCGAGCCGGAGGACGAGCCATGTCTGACCGAGCCACCCATTGGGAGCATGTCTACGCCACCAAGGGCGAAGCCGAGGTCAGCTGGTTTCAGGACAGCCCGACAATCTCGCTCGAGATGATTCACGCGGCCAATCCGGATCATGGCGCAGCCATCATCGATATCGGCGGCGGCGCCTCGCGGCTGGTCGATGCGCTGCTGCAGGACGGATATCGCGACGTCGCCGTGCTGGATCTCTCTGCCAACGCGCTTGATGCGGCGAAGAAGCGAATCGGCGGAGCCGGTTCGATCGTCGACTGGATCGTTGCCGACGCCACGACGTGGCAGCCGGCGAAGACCTACGACGTCTGGCACGATCGCGCCGCGTTTCACTTCCTGACCGACCCGCGCGACAGGGCGGCCTACGTCGAACGCCTGCGATCAGCGCTTCCCCCCGGCGGACAAGTCATCATCGGCACGTTCGCGCCCGATGGTCCGGAGAAATGCAGCGGCCTGGCGGTTCAGCGACACGACAGCGCGAGCCTTGCGGCGGAGCTCGGGCCTGAGTTTGGGCTCGTCGAGACGCGCAGCGAGACGCATCACACGCCGTGGAATTCGACGCAGGCGTTTCAGTTCAGCCGGTTTCGGAGACGCGGCTTGTAAGCACGCGACAGCCAGCTCAAGCCGCCAGCTTCACCGCATGCGCGAAATCCCAATAGAGCTTGCGCGCCCTCGTGTAGAACGGGCCCGGCTTCAGCTCTCGCTCGTCGATGCGGATCACGGGCGCGACCTTGGCGAAATTGCCGGATGAAAAGACCTCGTCGGCGGCAAGGAAATCGGCATAGCGCAGCGTCTTCTCGACCACGGTGACGCCGTCGGCGCGAAGCAGGCTGATGACACGCTGGCGCGTGATGCCGTTCAGGAAAGTGCCGTTCGGCACCGGCGTAAAGACCACGCCGTCCTTCGCCATGAACACGTTCGAATTGCCGAACTCGGCGACGTTGCCGAGGATGTCGAGCATCAGCGCGTTGTTGAAGCCGCGCCCGGCGGCCTCGGCGAGCGCGCGCGAATTGTTCGGATAGAGGCAGGCCGCCTTGGCCTCGACCGGCGCGCATTCGGCGGTGGGCCTGCGGAACGGCGACAGCGTGATCGCGTTGCCGACCGGCTTTGGCATCGGCGCCACGTAGATGCACAGGCACCAATTGGTGGTCTCGGGGTCGAACAGCACGCCGCCGCCGCTCCCGTTCTGCGCCCAGTACATCGGACGGATATAGAGTTCGGCATCCGCCGCAAATCGCGCAATGCCTTCCTGCGCGAGTGTAAGCCAGGCGCCGGTATCGAGCACCGGCTTCAGGCCAAAATGGATCGCCGATTGATTGACGCGGGCGACGTGCCGGTCGAGATCGGGCGCAACACCCTCGAACGCGCGCGCGCCGTCGAACACGATCGAGCCGAGCCAGGCCGCATGCGTGCGCGAGCCCATGATCGGCACATTGCCCTCGTGCCATTCGCCCTCGAAGAAGGTCCGGCTCGGCGAATAGTCGATGGGCTTCTTGATCTCGGCCATGACCGGCCTCCCCTTGGAAATATCCGGGCACTATTGACCCAATTTCTAAAAGATTCCCTGCGGGGACCTGGTGAGTTACCCTCCCCTCGTGGGAGACAAGGAGAGATCCATGCCGCTCGATCCGCTCGCCAAGCGTTTGTTGACCATGATGGCTGCGGCTGCGCCGCAGGCGCGGAGCCGCCCCAGCGTGGAAGCGCGGCGGCAATCGCTGGCAAAGCTGATGCAGTTCGCGCGTGCCGAGGCGCCGGATGTGACGACCTCCGACGGCGTGCTGACCGGCCGCGCCGGCGAACTGCCCTATCGCCTCTACACGCCGGCGAGCGCCGAGGAGCTCGCACCGGGGTTCGTGTTCTTTCACGGCGGCGGGCTCGTCGCCGGCAGCATTGCCACGCACGACCGCATCGCGGCCGCGCTGGCGCATGCCACCGGCTGCCGCCTCGTGTCGGTCGACTACCGGCTCGCGCCCGAGCACAGATTCCCCGCCGCCGTCGATGACGCGATCGCCGCCACCGAATGGGTGGCGCGCGAGGCGGCATCGCTCGGCATCGACGCGGACCGCCTGGTGATCGGCGGCGATTCCGCCGGCGCCACGCTCGCTGCGGTCGTGTGCCAGGAGGCGGCGCAGACCGCCGGCCTCTCCATCGCCGCGCAATGCCTGATCTGCCCGGTGCTGGATTTCGAGGAGACCTCGCCCTCGCGCGAGGCCTTTGCCGAGGGCCACCTGATCGACCGCGTCACGATCGAAGCCGATCTTTCCGACTATCTGCCCGAGGGCATCGACGCCGCCGATCCCCGCGTCTCTCCGTTGCGCGCGACACGGCTGACGGGCCTGCCGACCGCGATCATCCATACCGCCGAGTACGACCCGATGCGCGACGAAGGCAATGCCTATGCCCGCAAGCTGCTCGCCGCGGGCGTCGCCGTCGAGCATGTCTGCCACGACGGCATGGTCCACAATTTCCACGCCATGGGCGCGATCCTGCCGCAGGCTCAGCTTGTGCTGTCGCAGATCGGCGAGCAGGTGCGGAGGGCGGTGAGGAAGTCAGTGTGAGAATCACACTCTTGCGTCGAGAACGGCTCGGGCTGCCACGAGATATTCAGGCCAATGCGCATCCGCATAACGCTCGGCCTGCCGTGCGCAAGTGACGTCGGGCGCATGTGCGGCGGCGATCATGCGCGCAAAGCGTTCTTCGGCAACCGTCACATCATCGACCACTGGCGCCGGTGCGGCCGCCACGGCGGTCGGAGCGAGGGCGAGCCCCGCCATTCCGGCGAGCAGGATGCGGCGTGACGTGTTCATGGCTGTCGTCCTCCGTTGTCCGGCCTGCACTCCGGCAGGCGAGAGTGTCGGTGCAGTCACGACAGGGTAGCCGCGCGCGTCGATACAGTCCATCGTTTGCGGATAACGCTTGACCACGGGAACGATCACGTTCCATCTAGCATGAGACTCCGCAACCAAGCCCCACGCGTCGGATTGTCACGTGTCAAACCGCAGCCCATCGCATCGTCCGGCTTTGCGCGCTGTCGCGCTGGGACTGGCCTGCCTGACGGTTTCAGCAAGCGCTGCCTTCGCCAACGAGGCGGAGGAGGACGCACCGGCAAAGCCGACTGTTCCGAACATCTACCTCGACCTCCGCACCAGCTACGCGACGATCCCCGCAGGCACGCTCGGGCTCGGCTTCGGCACCACCTCGCTGTCGGCCGCGTTCCAGGCGCTGGCGGCGCGACGAGGCACGACGCTGCCGAACGGCTTGCCGGCGGCGAAGTCGATTGCCGTTGACCTGCCGCTGACCGTCGACGTCACCGACCGTGTCTCGCTCTATGGCGGCGTGTCCGGATCGACGACGGATATCGGCGGCGGCTGGTCGTCCTTCGACATCACCAGCTGGAACATCGGCGTGCAAGCCGACCTCCACCAGCAGAATGGCGGCAAGATCCCGACGATCACGCTGCAATCGACGCTGACGCAGTCGGTGCCGAACGAGCAGGGCATGGTGAATTCCTTCAACAACATCCTGGAATTCGACTACGCGCTCGACGAGGACGAGACGCGGGGCTGGTTGGCCGGCGTGCAATACACCACCGCCACCATTGCCAGCCCGTTCGCCAGCATCCGGCCGAACACGGTGCTCTATGCCGGCGGCTATTACCAATGGCCGAGCAACTGGAAGTTCACCGGGCGCCTCGGCATGCAGTCCTTCGGTGGCGCACAGCTCGCGGGACGGACGCTCGCGGAGTCCTTCACCCAGCCGATCCTGCGGCTCGACCTTGACCGCATGGACGACAACGACAACCGCCTGTTCGGCATCACCGCGCTGATCGCATGGACGCCGAAGCCGTCCTATCAGGTGACGTTGCGAACGCCGCTCTACGCCGTGCGCAACTGAGCATGATCCCGGAAAAGGATCGTGTTCAAACGAAACGAAGCCGCTGCTAATCCGGCACCGGCACGTCGAACGTGTTGAGCGTGACCGAGACCATGCAGTAGACGCCGACGAGATAGGACAGCTCGGCCGCGCCGTGTTCGCCGAACTCCTTCACCGCCGCGCGATAGGTCAGCTCCGGCAGCACGCCACCGCTGACCAGTGCCGAGGCCATGTCATAGGCGACAGCCTCCTGCCTGGTGAGGTCCACCGGTCGCTGCCCGGCGACGATGGTCGCCAGCTTCTCGTCGGAGAGACCGCGCTGCTCGGCGACCAGAACGTGGGCATAGAGCTCGTAACCGGACCGGAAATGCGAGCCGGTGACGAGGATCGCGACCTCGCGCACCGGCGCGGGCAGCAGCGGGTTCGACGCGACCGCCTTGACCAGCTCCCACACCGGCTTGCCGAAGCGCGGCTCGCGGATCCAGGGATTCCAGGGCCCGAGCAGCGCGCCGTCGTCGCGCATGTTCACAAAGCCCTTGAAATGGCCCTTGATGCCGGCTCGCATGTCGTCATAGAGCGGCTTCTGTTCGTCAGTCAGATCCTTGGGATCGAGAATGGGAAGGCGCACGGCAGGATCTCCTCGTTGAGACCACAACCGTCACCTGCATGCGTGCGCAGGGCAAGTGAAGTTGCCGTGACGACCGTGCCAATTTGAAAAACGGCGGGAAGACGCTGCTATGACGCGGCGGGGCTTCGCACGCCCTGCGGATTGAAGACGTCATCGACATCGAGCCTCAACGGCTCGCCTGTCGCGAGGAACGACGACAAGGCCGCCTCGTACGGCGCCGGATCGAGGCCGCGCGCTTTCAGCCATGCGGGCTCGTAACAGGTCTGCCGATAGCGCTCGCCGGAATCGCAGATCAGCGTCACGAGCGAGCCCGTCACGTTCGCTTGGCGCATTTCCGAGGCGAGCCGGCACAACGCCAGGAAGTTGGTGCCGGTGGAGCCGCCGACCGCGCGGCGCAGCCGGCGCGACAGCACGTTCATCGCCGCGATCGTCGCCGCATCCGGGATTTTCATCATGCGATCGACCACACCCGGCACGAAGGACGGCTCGCAGCGCGGTCGGCCGACGCCCTCGATCAGCGAGGGGCGGTCGCAGACATGGGAGCGGTCCTGCGAGCGGAAGCAGTCGAAGAACGCGGAATGTTCGACATCGGCGACGCATAGCCGCGTCGGATACTGCCGATAGCGCAGATAGCGCCCGATGGTGGCCGAGGTGCCGCCGGTGCCGGCACCCATCACGATCCAGTCCGGCAGCGGGCGCGGCTCGCCCTGCAATTGCGTGAAGATGGACTCGGCGATGTTGTTGTTGCCACGCCAGTCGGTGGCGCGCTCGGCGAAGGTGAACTGATCCATGTAGTGGCCGTTCAGACGGGCGGCGAGCGCCGCGGCGTCCGCATAGAGTGCGCGACCGTCGTCGATCAAATGGCAGTTGCCGCCATAATGCTCGATCGCGGCAATTTTCTCCGCCGAGGTCGTCCGCGGCATCACGGCGTAGAAGGGCACGCCGATCATCTGCGCGAAATAGGCTTCCGAAACCGCCGTCGATCCCGACGATGCCTCGACGACGGGGGTGCCTTCGCCGATGTGGCCGTTGCAGAGCGCATAGAGGAACAGCGAGCGCGCGAGGCGATGCTTCAGGCTGCCGGTCGGATGCGTGGACTCATCCTTGAGATAGATGTCGATGCCGGAGAGCGCCGGCACGATCAACCGGATCAGATGCGTGTCGGCGGTGCGGCACTGGTCGGCCTCGATCGCGGCGACGGCCTCGTCGACCCAGCCGCGTCGATAGGCCGGCCCGGCCCGATTGGACTGGCGGAGGGGGAATGTCTGCATGGTATGAATCTCTCATGATGCGGATCGCGCATCAAGTGCGCTTGATTTTGTTTTGACGCGCTTTATGGCGCGAACCGGTTTCCACTTCGCTGGACAACGCTCCAGCTCAAAACTCCAGCGGCGCGTTGTCGACGACTTCCTTCATCACGAAGAAGGTTCGGGTCTGGCGCACGCCGGGCAGCGCGATGAGCTGCTCGCCATGGATGCGGTTGAAATCCTCCATGTCGCCGACGCGGATCTTGAGGAAGTAGTCGAAGTCGCCGGCGACCAGGTGGCAGTCGAGCACGAATTTCAACTTCGCGATGGCCTTTTCGAAGGTGGCAAAACTCTCAGGCGTCGAGCGGTCGAGCACGACGCCGACCATCACCAGCGTGCCCTTTGCCAGCTTCTTCGGCGCGACCATGGCGCGCACGGTGGCAATGAAGCCATCCTCGAACAGGCGCTGGGTGCGGCGATGGCAGGTGGCGGGGCTGATCGCGACCGTCTCGGCCAGCTCGGCATTGCTGAGCCGTCCGTTATTTTGCAGCAATCTCAGTATCTTAAGGTCGATGCGGTCAAGTCGAGAGGCCACGGAAGAAGCTTTCACTTATGACGAATTATTTGGAAGAAATCTGGCTCATCTGGCCAATCTCTGCAAGAGACAAGCAATGTTGACCCAATATTCGAGAGCACATTTTTCCGGGGCGGTGCTAGCTCCGTCCCCAGACGCCACCGCCAAATCGGGATAACCAATGATGCTGGAAAAATTCGCGCGCTACCCGCTGACCTTCGGCCCGACGCCGATCGAGAAGCTGGAGCGACTGTCAAAACACCTCGGCGGCAATGTCGAGATCTATGCCAAGCGCGAGGACTGCAATTCCGGCCTCGCCTATGGCGGCAACAAGCTGCGCAAGCTCGAATACATCATTCCCGATGCGATCGCCTCCAACGCCGACACGCTGGTCTCGATCGGCGGCGTGCAGTCCAACCACACCCGCATGATCGCCGCGGTCGCGGCCAAGATCGGCATGAAGTGCCGCCTCGTGCAGGAGGCCTGGGTGCCGCACGAGGACGCGGTCTATGACCGGGTCGGCAACATCATGCTCTCGCGCATCATGGGCGCCGACGTCCGCCTGGTCGACGACGGCTTCGACATCGGCATTCGCAAGAGCTGGGAACAGGCGATCGAGGAGGTGAAGGCGGCGGGCGGCAAGCCTTACGCGATTCCCGCCGGCGCCTCCGTGCATAAGTTTGGCGGCCTCGGCTATGTCGGCTTCGCGGAAGAGGTGCGCAAGCAGGAAGCCGAGCTCGGCTTCAAGTTCGACTACATCATCGTCTGCACCGTCACCGGCTCCACCCATGCCGGCATGCTGGTCGGCTTCGCCGCCGACGGCCGCGCCCGCAAGGTGATCGGCATCGACGCGTCCTTTACGCCGGCGCAGACCAAGACGCAGGTGCTCGAGATCGCGCAGAACACCGCAAAGCTCGTCGAGCTCGGCAAGGACCTCGTCGCCGACGACGTCGTGCTGATCGAGGACTACGCTTATCCCGCCTATGGCGTGCCGTCGGAAGAGACCAAGGAGGCGATCCGCCTCACCGCGCGGCTCGAAGGCATGATCACCGACCCCGTCTACGAGGGTAAGTCGATGCAGGGCCTGATCGACCTCGCGAAGAAGGGCTATTTCGAGAAGGGCGCGAAGATCCTCTACGCCCATCTCGGTGGCGCGCCCGCGCTGAACGGATATGCGTATGCGTTCAGGAATGGGTGAGTGAGGGCATAGCCCTCGCCTTGTACACAGCTGTCGTCCCGGACAAGCGCAGCGAAGCGAAGCGCTGATCCGGGACCCATACGCCGCAGCAATAGTTTTACGAAGGCTCGTAGTTGCCAGCCTGCCGTCCCACACCGGCCTGTGGTTATGGATCCCGGATCTGCGCTACGCTTGTCCGGGATGACGGCGGAGTTTTTGGCTTGCTACCGCGTCCTGACGATCTGCAGCAGCTCGTCGCCGTAATGCTCGAGCTTCTTGTCGCCGATCCCCGGCACGTTGCGGAGTTCGTCCAGCGTCGTCGGCCATGCCCGGACGATGCCGTCGATCGTTGCGTCGTGCAGCACCACGTAGGCCGGCACGCCACGTTCGCGCGCGACGTCTGAACGCCAGGCGCGCAGGCGCGCGCGCAGCTCGGGATCGACTTCGCCCTGCGGCGCGCTGGCCGCGGGCGCAAGGTCGCCGCGGCGGGATTTGGCCCGGCTCGAACGGATCCGGGTGCCCGGCGCCTCCTCGCGCAGCCACACGTCCGTTTCGCCGCGCAGCACACCGCGCGAGGACTCCGTCAGCTTGAGCGCCCCGAAAGCTTCGCTGTCGCTTCGTAAATGTCCCATGGCCACCAGTTGCCGCAGCACCGTGCGCCATTGGTTCTCGTTGAGCTCGCGGCCGATGCCGAACACCGACAGCTTGTCGTGGCCGAACTGCGTCACCTTCTCGGTCAGGCGCCCCACCAGCACGTCGATCAAATGCATCGCGCCAAAGCGCTGGCCGGTGCGATAGACGCAGGACAGCAGCTTCTGCGCCAGCACCTTGCCGTCGCGCATCTTGGGGGGCGTCAGGCAATTGTCGCAATTGCCGCAGCTCTCGCCCATCACGATCTCGCCGAAATAGGCGAGCAGCCGCCGGCGCCGGCAATGCGGCGTCTCGGCAAGGCCGACCAGCGCATCGAGCTTGCCGATCGAGACCCGCTTGAATTCGTCGGAAGCGTTGGACTCGTCGATCATGCGGCGCTGCTGCACGATGTCCGAGAGGCCATAGGCCATCCAGGCCGTCGACGGTTTGCCGTCACGGCCGGCGCGCCCCGTCTCCTGGTAGTAGGCCTCGATGCTCTTGGGCAGGTCGAGATGGGCGACGAAGCGCACGTCGGGCTTGTCGATGCCCATGCCGAACGCCACGGTCGCGACGATGACGATGCCGTCCTCGTTGAGAAAGCGGTCCTGGTTGCGCGAGCGCACGCTGCCGTCGAGCCCGGCGTGGTAGGGCAGCGCCGCAATGCCGGCGTCTTGAAGTGCGGCGGCGACCTCCTCGACCCGGTTGCGCGACAGGCAATAGACCACGCCGGCATCGCCCATGTGCCGCTCGCGGATGAGTTCCTTCAGCTGCGACACCGCGTTGCGCTTGTCGACGATCTCGTAGCGGATGTTGGGCCGGTCGAAGCTCGAGACGAATTGCGGCGCCCCCGTGAGCTGGAGCCGATCGACGATCTCCTTGCGCGTCATCTCGTCGGCAGTCGCGGTCAGCGCGATGCGCGGCACGTCGGGAAACCGCTCGGCGATGATGGAGAGGCCGACATATTCGGGACGGAAGTCATGGCCCCATTGCGAGACGCAATGCGCCTCGTCGATCGCAAACAGCGCCACCTTCGCCTGCGCCAGCAGCGACAGGCAGCGCGGCGTGACCAGGCGTTCCGGCGCGACATAGAGCAGGTCGAGATCGCCCGCGAGAAGGCGTCGCTCGATGTCGGACGCCTCCTGCGGCGTCAGCGACGAGTTCAGCGCGGCGGCATTGACGCCGGCCTCGATCAGCCCGGCAACCTGGTCGCGCATCAGCGCGATCAACGGCGACACCACGATGCCGCAGCCCTCGCGCAGCAAGGACGGAAGCTGATAGCACAGCGACTTGCCGCCGCCGGTCGGCATCAGCACGAGGCAATTGCCGCCGTCGGTGACATGCCGGATGATCTCGCCCTGCGCGCCGCGAAAACCGGGCAGGCCGAACACCGAATGCAGCACCGACAGCGCGTCGCGGCCGTTGGCCGGCGCAGAGAGCGGAGCGGTGGAGGGAGCGGACATGGGCGTGTCGGGAACAATGCCGTGAGATTTGTCACAACGCCAGTCGCATGGCAGCGCGAGCGTGGCAAGGCCATCTTCACCCTCTCCCCGCTTGCGGGGCCGGGGGAATCGCATATGGATTTCACGAGAACTGTCTGCGGGCTTGCTCCGCCTCTCCCGCTTGCGGGAGAGGCCGACGCGCTCGCAGAGCGCGGCGGGTGGGGGCTCTCGCCACGCAGGGACATTCTCCTCAACCCTCAACAATCCCGACGCGGAGACACCCCCATCCCAGCCCTCCCCCGCAAGCGGGAGAGGGAGTCCAGTGCCGATGCCGCCACATCGTGCACACCATATGCGATAGCCCTGCGCGAGCGGGGAGAGGGTCGGTGTGAGGAGGAGTCCCCGCAAGGAAGGCGGCATATGAAGATGAAGTCGGGGGAGAGTACCTCCTTACCCGGATCACATCTTCGATGCGATCCGACCTCTCTCCGCAAGCCGGGAGAGGTGAAGAAAAGCTACGCTCCGATCCGTCGCAGCGCCTCTGCAACGGTCACGATCGGCATGTTGCGCTTGCCAGCGGCCTCCAGCGCATGACGCATCAGGTGCGGCGTGCAGCCATAGGGGCTTGGCGTATCGGCGACGTCGTGGCCGTAGAAGATCAGCCAGCCGCCGCTTGCGACCGCCTCGTCGAAATAGCGATCGACGCCCGCCGCATCGATCTCGCAATCCACAAGCGGCGAGGCGCGCAGGAACTGGAGATCGATGACGTCGCTGTTGACGCCGGGAAGAATGCCGCGCGCGGAACGGAAGGCTTTTGCGAGTTGCGGCTTGCGCCAGACCGAGGCGATCCCATAGGGGTAGGCGAAGTTCTCCAGCGTGATCGAGGAATCGATATCGCGGAAATGACTGCGGTTCCGCTCGATCTCGCAAGCCATCGCGGCCTCATCGAGAGTGGCCGAACTCCGGTGCGAGAAGGTGTGGCAGGCAATCTCGTGACCCGCCCTGTGAAGCCGCACGATCGCATCGTTCGACAGACCGTGCCAATGGTCCGACGGCTGATCGATCAAGCTTCCGGCGAGATAGAACGTCCCCCGGCCGCCATGCTTCTCCAGAAGCTGGGCACCCTCGCCTGCGGCGCTATCGGGGGCATCGTCGAAGGTGAAGCTCACCATCGGCGCATGCGCGGGCAATCGGTGCGGCGCCGCGTGGAAATGCCGGGCCAGCCGATTGTTCACGCGTCCCTGGAGTGCCGACCACACGCTGCGCTTCCCGTGATTCCCTATTTCTCTACTGAAACATTCGTGCAGGTTGAGGCAAGCCTAACGCCTGGGTAATCCTAACGTGAGACCAAAACCGCTTCGGCTAGCGCGCCGCTACCGACGCGTCGGCGCCCGCGCCGAGATAGCGCAACCAGTTGCGGAATAGCATCGCCGCCGCGTTGCCAGCGCCGATATCGGCGCGCAGGTTCAGCCCAGGCAGCTCGTTGGCGAGTGCCGGATGACGCTGATGCGCCGCCTTCTTCTCGAAGCGAGCCAGTTTCTCTTCCGTCACTGCGTCAAAATAGCTCACCGGCAGGCGCGGATAATTCTCGCGCTCCCGCACGAGATAGCGGCCGATGTCGCGCAGATACTCTCGCTGGAGCGACAGCGCGTCATATTCCGGGTGGCCCTGAAAGAACACGAAGCGGCTGGCATATTGGCGGACGAAGACGTCGACGCCGGCTTGGGCCGAGCGTGTCAGCACCTGGTAACCGGCCTGCACGATGTCGCTCTCGGCGATCTCGTTCAGGCGCGAATGCGAGACCTTGAGCGGCGCAGGCGCAGCCCGGGTCAACCAATCGCGCGTCACGACGTCGCAATCGAAAATGCCGTGACATTTGGCCGGCAGCCGCCGCCGTTCGATACCATCGAGATGCAGCACCGCGGCATGCGCGGCAAGGCACGACCAGATCGTCGAGCGCGTGTTGGCCTTGGCCCAGTCGATGAGGTTCGTGAGGTCCCGCCAGTATGGCTCCTGGTCGAGCTCGGGCGCGATCGGCTCTGCGCCGGTCACGATCAGTCCGTCGAACTTGCCGCGCTCGAGATCGGAAAGGTCGGAATACTCGCTCTCGACATGCCACTTCGCTTCGGGCGACCGCTTCACGCTGGGAAGCGAGAAGCAGTGGAAGCGGATGCGGTGCGGGCCCGCAGCGGCCTGGAGCAGCTTCATGAACTGCCGCTCGGTCGCCTTCAGCGCAGGATCCGGCATGTTGTTGATCAGTCCGATCGTGAGGTCGGCGCCTGCATGGTCGCGCACGAGATCGCCCTCGCCCGGCACCAGGGCCGGACTCGATATGACTTGATCCCTGTCGATCAGGATCGTCATGGGCGACGCCGCCTACTCCGCGGCCTCGAGCCGCGCCGACGGGCAGGCCTTTTCCAGCGCCTGGTCGATGTCCTCGATGATGTCTGAAGCATGCTCGATGCCGATCGACAGACGGATGGTCTCCGGCAGCACGCCGGCAACGCGTTGCTGCTCCGCCGACATCTGCCGATGGGTCGTCGAAGCCGGATGGCAGGCCAGCGACTTGGCATCGCCGATATTGACGAGCCGCGTGATCAGCTTCAGCGCATCATAAAACGTCTTGCCGGCCTCCATGCCGCCCTTGATGCCGAAGGTGAACAGCGAGGAGGCGTTGCCATTCAGGTACTTCTGCACCAGCGGATAATAGGGACTGTCCGGAAAACCGGTGTAGTTGACCCATGCCACGCGCGGATCGCCGCGGAGGAATTCGGCGACCTTGCGCGCATTCTCGACATGGCGCTCCATGCGCAGCGCGACGGTCTCGATGCCCTGGAGCAGCAGGAAGGCGTTGAACGGCGACAGCACCGAGCCCATGGTGCGCTGATAGACGCTGCGCGCGCGCTCGATATAGGCCGTGCGGCCGAACCGCTCGGCATAGACGAGACCGTGATAGGAGGCATCCGGCTTGTTGTAGGCCGGGAAACGCTCGGCATGTTTGGCCCAGGGGAAATTTCCGGAATCGACAATGGCGCCGCCGAGCGTGGTGCCGTGACCGCCAAGGAACTTGGTCAGCGAATGCACGGCGATGTCGGCACCGTAGTCGAAGGGCTTGAGCAGGATCGGAGTTGCGACGGTGTTGTCGACGATCAGCGGCACACCATGCGCATGCGCGATCTTCGCCAGCGCCTCGATGTCGCAGACATTGCCGGCGGGGTTGCCGATGGTCTCGGCAAAGACGGCCCGGGTGTTCTCATCGATCAGCTTCTCGATCGCCTCAGGCCTGTCGCTCTCGGCGAAACGGCCGGTAATGCCTTGGCGCGGCAGGATGTGGGAGAGCAGCGTGTGCGTGGTGCCGTAAAGCTGCGGCACGGAAACGATGTTGCCGCCGTGATCGGCGACGTTGACGAAGGCGAAATGCAGCGCTGCCTGCCCGGTCGCGACTGCAAGCGCGCCGACGCCGCCTTCAAGTTGGGCGATACGCTTCTCCAGCACCGCACTGGTCGGATTGGCGATGCGGCTGTAGCGAAAACCTTCGGTCTCGAGATTGAACAGGGCGGCGCCATGATCGGCGCTGTCGAAGGCATAGGCCGCAGTCTGGTAGATCGGCACGGCCACCGCATGCGTTGTAGCCTCGGGCTCGTAGCCGGCGTGAATAGCGATCGTCTCGTTGCGCATCGTGCCACCTCCGCGTGGAGCGGGCCGCACTTATTGGCCTGTATGAGGCATGTGCGTTGTCCGCCGTCCTCGTGTTAGAGGCGGGTGGTAAAGCGGACAATAATTCGCCTAGAGATCGAGGAAGTAACCCTAACGCTTGCTGGCGAATTGGCCGAAATCCAGGTTAAATTCGATTAACCGATCACGCCATATCTTGCTCGGCGTCATCCATCTCGCCGCTGCGCGGCGAGCACCCCTCGGCCACGCGGGGAGAGGGGTGCATCGTCAACGTGGCGGTGCTTGCTTAGACTTGAGCCATGCTCGCCCAGAGGCGGTGGGAGAGCACGCCGACGCGCTTCTCTATCGCGGCCGCGGCATCGAGTGCGAGATCCTCGCGATAGCGCCCGGCAATCAGCTGCACGCCGATCGGCTTGCCGTCGTGGAGCGCCACCGGCACCACCGCGCCGGGCAGGCCCAGCACGTTGATGGCGGAGATGAAGCGGATCTCGCCCCAGAAGATCTCGCGCACGCGCTCGGAACTGACGGTGTCGTCACGCGGGCCCGGCGTCGGCTTCACCGTGGTCGGCGCCAGCACGACCGGATACTCCTCGAAGAACAACTGCCAGGCGCGGATGTGGCCGTTGCGCGCGGCAGTCGCCTGCATCCAGGCTTTGAGATCGAGCACGTTGGCCTTGGCCTTCATGCCGCCCCAGGCTTTGTGGAAATCCTCGGACGTGACCTTCAGCATGCCGGCCTCCTGCATCA
Source organism: Bradyrhizobium sp. CCBAU 25338 (assembly GCF_028128965.1). Lineage (NCBI taxonomy): Bacteria > Pseudomonadati > Pseudomonadota > Alphaproteobacteria > Hyphomicrobiales > Nitrobacteraceae > Bradyrhizobium > Bradyrhizobium sp. CCBAU 25338. The sequence goes on along the minus strand of NZ_LFKY01000042.1, from coordinate 15,862 downwards.
CCACGGTCTCGTTGGTGATGATGTCGCACCAGGTCTGCCAGACCCCGTTGATGTCGGGCACCTCGACCTCGCTGACGCGATAGCCGGAACGCTCGAGATGGTCGGCGGCCTGGCGCAGCGCCGCGGCGACAGAGGGATCGACGTCCATGTCCTCGGGGATCTTCGCCAGCGCGACCTTGATCGGCCCCTTCGGCTTGGGTCCGATCAGCGGTGCCGGCACCCACCAGGGGTCGCGCGGATCGCGCTGGCTCATCGCCTCCAGCGCGAGGCGGACGTCGGCGACATGGCGGGCGAGCGGCCCCTGCGCCGACATCAGATGCGCCAGCATCGGCCTCTCCGCCGTTGCGCTTCCGTTGAAGGCGGGGATGCGGCCCTGCGTCGGCTTGATGGTGGCGACGCCGTTGCAATGCGCCGGCCAGCGCAGCGAGCCGCCGATGTCGTTGCCATGGGCGATGGTGCCGATGCCTGCCGCGACCGCCGAACCCGCACCGCCCGAGGAGCCGCCGCAGGTGATACCGGGATCCCAGGGATTCAGCGTCAGCCCGTGCAGGGGATTGTCGGTGAAGCCGCGGAAGGAGAATTCCGGGGTGTTGGTGAGACCAAGGACGATGGCGCCGGCCTTCTTGAGGTTGCGGACAACAGGCGCATCCGACGGCGCGATGAGATCCTTGTTGGCGGGAACGCCGTTGAAGTTGGGCCGGCCTTCATAGTCGACATTCTCCTTGATGGTGATGGGCACACCGTGCAGGAGGCCGAGCTCGCCGCCCTTGGCGCGCTGCTTGTCGGCGGCGTGCGCCGCCGCGAGCGCTTCTTCCGAGAGATCCACGACAACCGCATTGAGCCCTGGATTGACGAGGCGCATCCGTTCGAGATGCGTTTCCACGACTTCGACCGCGGAGATTGCGCCGGAGCGGATCGCGGCCGCGGTATCGACCGCGGACCATTGCCAGGCCGGTCCTCTGGGCCGGCGCCCGGTGGCTGATTTGCGCGCGGCGGCCTTCTTGGCTGGCTTGATCACTTTCGCAGCGACGCCCTTTCGGGCTGAGGCCTTCTTGCTCGATGTCTTCGTTGCCGCTTTCCTGGAAGTACTTTTCTTCTTGGTTGCCGTTTTCTTCGCCACGTCGCATCTCCTGAAATTGCGCGGCGGAGGTTACGGACGACGATGCGGCGTGTACAGCGGCGTTTCTGCATGGCGCATTGCGACGGTACATCGATGCGACGAATTGCCGGCGTCCCCTGGCCTAAACAGGCGGCGGATTCAGCCGGGCAAAACCCTGCTGGACGCGATAGGGATAGTAGGGATAGGGCGGCATCACCGCGCTGGCCTCGTCGAGACGCTTGATCTGATCCGCGCTCAGAGGCCAGCCTACTGCGCCGAGATTGTCGCGCAGCTGCGCTTCGTCGCGAGCGCCGATGATGACGGAGGCGATCGTGGGGCGCCTCAGCAGCCAGGCGATCGCGACCTGCGGCACGGTGCGGCCGGTCTCCATCGCGACCGCGTCCAGCACGTCGACGACGGCGTAGAGCGTCTCCTCGCGCACGGGCGGACCGAACTGTGCGGTCGCGTGCAGGCGGCTGTTCGGCGGCAGCGGCTGGCCGCGCCGGATCTTTCCGGTGAGGCGGCCCCAGCCGAGCGGACTCCAGACCAGTGCACCCACCCCCTGGTCGCGCGCGAGCGGCATCAACTCCCACTCGTAGTCTCGGCCGAGCAACGAGTAGTAGACCTGATGCGCGACATAGCGCGGCCAGCCGTGCCGGTCCGCAATGGCGAGCGACTTCATCAACTGCCAGCCGGCGAAATTGGAGACGCCGACATAGCGCAGCTTGCCCGCGCGCACGAGCATGTCGAGCGTCGACAGCACCTCCTCGATCGGGGTGAAGGCGTCGAAAGCGTGGAGCTGGAGCAAGTCGATGTGGTCAGTGCCGAGCCGGCGCAGCGCCGCGTCAACCGAGGTCAGGAGCCGCTGCCGCGACGAGCCCGCATCGTGCGGCCCCTCGCCCATCGGCAAGCTCATTTTGGTCGAGATTAGCACCTTGTCGCGCCGGCCCCTGATCGCAGCGCCGAGAATCTCCTCGGACGCGCCGTTCGAATAGACGTCGGCGCTGTCGAACAGATTGACGCCGGCATCGAGGCAGATGTCGATCAGCCTGCGCGCTTCGTCTGCATTGCTGCGGCCCCAGGCCGAGAACAGGGGGCCCTGACCGCCGAAGGTGCCGGTGCCGAAGCTGAGGACGGGGACCCTGAGTCCGGAGGCCCCGAGATTGCGGTATTCCATTGTGGGTCTCCTTCGCTATTCCGCCGGGCACACCGCGGCGACGACCGACGCGCGCTCGAGCCGAAGGCTCCACAGCGCCAGCGCGAGGCCGATCGCGGTGATGCCGGCAGCGACCAGCGGCAACGCGGGAAGGCCGAACCCGCGGTCGATGGTGAAGCCGCCGGCCCAGGCGCCGAGCGCGTTGCCGAGATTGAACGCGGCGATGTTGAGGCTGGAGGCGAGCGTGCGGCCGCCGGGGCCGGCTGCCTCCAATACGCGAAGCTGGAGCGGGGCGACGGTTGCGAAGGCGGCGATGCCGAGCAGCAGGATCACCGCGATGGAAAGGATCTTGATTGATAGCACGGCTGCCAGCCCAAGCAGCACGATCGCAAGCGCGGCAAGCGTGCCGGTCAAGGCCCGTGCCAGGCCGCGGTCCGCAAGCTTGCCGCCGGCGACGTTGCCGATCGCGAGACCGACGCCGAACACCAGCAGGATCGGCGAGACGGCAGCCTCCGAGAAACCGGTGAAACGCGTCAGGATCGGCTGGATATAGGTGAAGACGACGAACAGGCCGGCGAAGCCAAACACGGTCATGGCGAGGCCGAGCAGCACCTGCGGACGACCGAGCACAGCGACCTCTTCGGCTAGCGAGATCGGCTTGTCGCCATTGCCGACATGGCCAGGCACGAGCGCGGCGACCACCGCGAACGCGATCACGCCGATGACCGTCACGGCCCAGAACGCGGCGCGCCAGCCGAGCATCAGACCGAACCACGCGCCGAAGGGTACGCCCAGGAGCGTGGCGACCGTCAGACCGATGAACATGGTGGCGATCGCGGAGGCACGCTTGTCCTCGGCGACGAGGCCGGTGGCCACGACCGAGCCGACACCGAAGAACGTGCCATGGGCGAGCGAGGTCAGCACGCGCGCAGCCATCAGCAGTTCGTAATTCGGGGCCAGCGCGCAAGCCGCATTGCCCAGCGTGAAGATCGCCATCAGCGCGAGCAGTACTGTTTTCCGTGGCATCCGCCGCGTCGCCAGAGTCAGCACCGGCGCGCCGACGAACACACCGAGTGCATAGCCCGATATCAGCAGGCCGGCGACCGGCACGGAAACATGCATGTCGGCGGCGACCTGGAGCAAGAGGCCCATGATGATGAATTCGGTGGTGCCGATGCCGAAGGCACCGGCGGTGAGCGCGAGGACGGCGGGAGGCATGCATGGCTCCGATGGATGAGACGAAGCCCCGCAGATAGCGGCATGGCCGCAAAACCATTAGAATGTCGGCAATCCAATCATTTGTGACGTGAATTCAACATGGCCCGTTTCGACACCAACCGCTCCGCCGAAATGGAGGTTTTCGTCCGCGTGGTCGATCTCGGCGGCTTCACCCAGGCTGCGCGAAAGCTGCGCCTGACGCCGTCGGGCGTCAGCAAGCTGATGTCGCGGCTGGAGGCGCGGCTCGGCGCGCGACTCGTCAACCGCACCACGCGCAAGCTGACGCTGACCGAGGAGGGCCAGGCCTTCTACGAGCGGGCCGTGCGCATCCTTGCCGAAATGGAGGAGGCCGAGCGCGAGGCGGCCTCAGGCGCGGCGCCGCGCGGCCGCCTCACGGTCAATTGCAACATTCCCTTCGGCATGCTGCATGTGGTGCCGTTGGTCCCGCGCTTCCTGGAACGGCATCCCGACGTCACGCTCGATCTCGTGCTGACCGACACGCTGATCGACCTGATGCAGGAGCGCGCTGACGTCGCCATCCGCGTCGGCCCGCTGCGGGCCTCGCGTCTCGTCGCGCGAAAGCTCGGCAGCAGCCGCATGGTCGTGGTCGGCGCGCCGGACTACCTCGCCCGTTGCGGCACGCCGAAAACGCCGGCGGACCTTGCCGATCACCGTGGCATCGGCTGGACTTTTCCGCGCAGCATCCGCGGTTGGCCGTTCAGGCGCGGAGATCACACCGAGGAGGCCGTGCCCACACCCGTCGCGCGCGCCAGCGACGGTGAAGCCGCCCGCCGCCTTGCGCTGGGCGGCGTCGGGCTTGCCCGGCTCGCCCTCTTCCACATCGGCCCGGACATCGAATCCGGCCGCCTCGTCCCGGTGCTGCAAAACTACAATCCCGGCGACCGCGAAGACATCCACGCCGTCTATGTCGGCCACACCGCGCCGCTGCCCGCGCGCGTGCGTGCGTTCATCGATTTCCTGGCCGAGCACGTGCAGGTGAGCGATCCGGCGTTGAAGAGGGCGGGCGATGGAAGGTGGGGATTGGTATGATGAGGCTGGCGAAGGGACTGTCGATCGACTGCGCTAATATGAGCCGAACGTTCCAGCTCCGGCGCTGCGGCGAGCAAACGGACAAACCACCGCGGCGGCGTCTCAGGAATCCACCGCCGCAGAGTCGGCTGAGTTGCGCCACCCTGGCCGAAATCACGAAGCCGCAGTCGCCCGCTTCGTCCTCGCTGCCAATGCAACGCTCAGCCGTTCGAGCACCACGAAGAACGGCGGCACGAAGAGCACGGCGAGGAAGGTCGAAGCCAACATGCCGCTCACGACCGCCAGCCCGATCGAAACACGGGCGCCGGCGCCTGCCCCGCTGGCGAACACCAGCGGGAGCATGCCGAATATGAAGGCGCACGAGGTCATCAGGATCGGGCGCAGGCGCAGCCGTGCCGCCTCGATCGCCGCCTCGGCGATCTCCATGCCCTCGGCCCGCTTCTCGCGCGCATATTCGACCACCAGGATGGCGTTCTTGGCAGCGAGCGCGATCAGCAGGACGATGCCGATCTGGGTGTAGAGGTTGTTCGGCATGCCCGTCGCATCGAGCGCGATGACCGTGCCGAGCAGCGCGAGCGGCACGGCGAGGATCACCGCGAGCGGCTGCAGCCAGCTCTCATATTGACCGGCGAGGATGAAATAGACGAGCACCAATGCAATGAGGAAGACGCGATAGATCTGGTTGCCGACGATCTGTTCCTGATAGGACATGCTGGTCCAGGCGGTACCCATGCCGGGCGGCAGCGACTTGGCCGCGACCTCGCTCATCAGCGACATCGCCTCTCCGGAACTGAAACCGGTAGCCGGACTGCCGGTGACGGTCGCCGCGGGATAAAGATTGTACAGCGTGATCAGCGGCGGGCCGACCTCATCCTTGATGGCGGCGACCGTGCCCAACGGCACCATCCGGCCATCGGCACCCTTGACCTTCAGCTTGAGGATGTCGTCGGGCTGGAGCCGGAACGCGGCATCCGCCTGGACGTAGACCTTGAACACGTAATTGTACTTGGTGAACTGGTTGACGTAGGTCGACCCCATATAGGTCTCCAGCGCCGAGAAGACCTGGCCGACGGTGATGCCGATGGCCTCAGCCTTGGTGCGATCCACCACCAGACGGAACTGCTTGACCGCCCCCTTGAAGTTCGGCGCGACATGGGCAAGTCCGGTCTGCGTCGACGCATTGGCGGCGAGCTGGTCGACGGCGTTCTGCAACGCCACGAAATCGGAGCTGCCGTCCTTGATCTGCACCATCATCGTGAACCCGCTGGCATTGCCGATGCCCTGGATCGGCGGCGGCAGCATGATCAGCGCCGTCGCGCTGTCCATGCCGTCGAGGGCGGCTCGGGCATTGGCCGTAATGCTGCCGATGCTGAGATCGCCCGTCTTTCGGTCGTCCCAGGGCTTGAGCACCACGTAGAGCATGCCGGCGTTGTACAGCGTCGCGTTGTTGTCGAGCGGCGAGATGCCGGACACCGCAATCACGTCCTCGACGCCGGGGACCGCCTGCACGAGCTTTACCGCGTCCGCGACGGCAGTTTCTGTCCGGTGCGCGGAAGCCGCGTCGGGCAGCTTGAGACTGACGACGAAATAGCCCTGATCCTCGTCCGGCAGGAAGCCGGTCGGCACCGTCGAGAGGCTGTAGAACGCAACACCGATCAAGGCGATGCCGAGCAATGCAACCGGAATGCTCAAGGCGACGATACGGCTGATCAGCGCCGTGTACAGCATCTCGGCGCGCCCGTAGACGGCGTTGAAGGCGCGCGCGGCGACGTTGCGCTCCTGCGGCGGCACCGACGGCCGCAGCCACAACGCGCATTGCGTCGGTTTCAGCGTCACGGCGTTTATCGCGGAGATCACTGCGGTCGCGGCGATCACGAGCGCGAACTGCTGATACATCTTTCCAGTCAGTCCGGACAAGGTCGCTGCCGGCAGGAACACCGCCATCAGCACCAGGGTGATGCCGATCACGGGGCCGAACAGCTCGGACATCGCCTTCACCGCAGCTTCGCGGCTGGACATGCCGCCATCCAGATGACGCGCCACGCCCTCGACGATCACGATGGCGTCGTCCACCACGATGCCAATGGCGAGAACCAGCGCGAACAGGCTCGTCGTATTGACGGTGAAGCCGAGCAGCGACATCGCGGCGAACGCGCCGATGATGGTTACCGGCACCGTCGTCGCCGGCACCAGCATCGCCCGCCAATCCTGCAGGAACGCGAGGATCACGATCAGCACGAGCCCGGCGGCGATCACCAGTGTCTCGTAGACTTCGCGGACCGAAGCGGTGATGAACTTGGTGCTGTCGAACGAGACCTTGTAGGCGAGCCCGGACGGGAACGATTTCGACAGCTCGTCCATCTTGCTCTTGACGCTCTCGGCGACCGTCAGGGCGTTGGCACCGGACAGCTGCGAGACCGCTATCGCCGCCGATGGCCGGCCGTTCAGCGTCGCGGTCTGGCCGTAGGACGCAGCGCCGAGCTCGATCCGGCCGACGTCGCGGATGCGGACGATCCTGCCGCCCTCGCCGCTCGCCACCTTGACCACGATGTTCTCGAACTCGGCCGCCTCGGAGAACCGGCCGGTGACATTGAGCACGTATTGGAAGTTGACGGTGTCCGGCGTGGGCGGCGCCCCGACGAGACCGGCGGTCACCTCGTTGCTCTGCTGCTGGATCGCCGAGGTCACATCGCTCGGGGTCAAGCCGAACGCCTGCAGGCGGCCGGGATCGAGCCAGATGCGCATCGCGTAGGCTCCCGACCCCAGCACCGTGACGTTGCCGACGCCGGGAACGCGCGCCAGCTCGTTCTGGAGGTGGATGGTGGCGTAGTTGGCGAGGAACAGGTTGTCGTAGCGGCCCTCGGGAGAATAGAGATTGATGAACTGAAGAATCGAGGTCTGCTTCTTCTGGACATTCAATCCCTGCGTCGAGACCGCGCTGGGCAGTTGCGCGCTCGCCAGCGAGACCCGGTTCTGCACCAGAACCTGCGCCGTGTCCGGATCCGTGCCGATGTCGAAGGTGACGACAAGACTATAGCTGCCGTCGCTCGCACTGGTCGACTGCATGTAGATCATGTGGTCGACGCCATTGACCTGCTGCTCGACGGGAAGAGCGACCGTATCCATCACGGTGCGCGCGCTGGCGCCGGGATAGGTCGCCGTCACCGATACGGTCGGCGGCACCACATTTGGATATTGCGACACCGGCAGGCTCGCCAACGCCAGCGCGCCGACCAGGACGATGAGGAACGCCAGCGTGTTCGAGAGCACAGGCCGTTCGATGAAGAAGCGCGAGAACATGAGAGCCTTGTGTGTGCCGGTGACCTATTGCAAGCTTCGTCCCGACCCCGCCGCCGGGACCGGAGAGGCAGGTGCGGGCGTCGAGCCTTGGCCGGCGGCGGCCATTGTGCCCGCGACGGGATCGACCGTGTTGCCGGCGACCGCGCGCTGGATCGATCCGATCACGACCTTGTCGTCGGCCTTGAGCCCGCCGGTGATGACACGAAGCTGGCCTTCCACCGGACCGGTCGTCACCTGACGCTGCGCGACCACCTTGTCCTCGCCGACCACCATCACATAGCTGCCGGCCTGGTTCGACATCACAGCGGTGTCATTGACGAGCAGCGCGTTCTCGATCTTGCCGACCGGAACGCGAACACGCACGAACAGGCCGGGCACCAGCGCGATATCCTTGTTCTCGAACACCCCGCGCAGTTGCAGCGTGCCGGTATTGGGGTCGAGTTGCGGGGCGATGTAGTCGATTTTGCCCTTGTACTGAAACGCGGCATCCGCGGCGAGCGCCACCTCGACCGATCGCTCCTCGGCCTTCTCGCGCAGGTCCCTGAGCGTCTTGCCCTGCTTGGCAAGGGCATCACGCATGTCGATCTGCTGCTGCTCGGAGATGTTGAAATAGACGTGGATCGGATTGACCTGAAGCACCGTCGCGAGCTTGGTCGGACCGGACTGGCCGACCAGCGAGCCGACCTCGGCAAGGTGCCGCGTAACCACTCCGTCGAAGGGCGCGCGCACCGTGGTATAGCCGAGCGACGTCTGCGCGAGCCTGAGGCTGGCTTCGTTGGCGGCGAGCTGGGCGTTCGCCATCTCGTAGTTCATCGTCGCCTCGTCGACCGCACGCTGGGTGGAAACGTCCTTCTGACCCAGCGTGACCTGCCGATCGTACTCCCGCTTGCTATTCACCTGCTTGGCTTTTGCGCTCTCCACCTGCGCCTGCTGCAGATCGAATTGCGCCTGGTACTGGTCCCTCTCGATCTCGAACAGCACACGGTCCTTCCTGACCGCTTCGCCATCGCGATAGCCGATCGCCGTGAGGAAGCCCTGAACGCGGGCCTCCACGTCGACTGCGGCGAGCGGCGCGGTGTTGCCGGTGAACTCTGCGTACAGGGTGACCGGCCGCTGGATCGGGCTTGCCACCGCCACCTTTGCCGGCGGCGGCGCAGCATACCGGTTCTTCTCGTTACAGCCGGACAGAGCCGGCATGGCGCAAGCCAGGCCCGCTAAAATCGCCAAGCGAGCCGACCGGCCGGCAAAACCACGCCCCGTTAGTACCAACGTCTCCATCTCTACTATCCCCCGCCATGCGGACCATCCATGTCGGCCGCGGTCTGTTTCGTCTGCATACTCCATCGCCCCGGTGCTTCGCCCTGCATCCGGCGCACCGCCCGCAGTCGTTCCGAAAACGTGCGGACATCCCCCGCGTCCGGGCTCACGGCATGAGCCCATGTCGGCGCAGCGATCGTTTGGGCGCGCCCGGCTCGATCGCAACGTCACCTCATCGGCGCAAGCGGCCACGGAATTGGCCAGGGGCCCCAGGCCTGGCGCTCATGAATGCCTCTTTGATGCCCCCTTGGCGCATTGCGGCAGCCGCAGCATTGCCAATGCGGATCAAGTTACCGCGCTTACGCAATCGAGAATCAATCGACTGGCCCAGCTATATACAAAAGAATCAGGGCCGGGGCATTTCCCGCGGAAGGTGTTTGGGAGGCGGAGATTGCAGCCGGTCGCGGCAAAGACGGCATTGGCAGCGTTGCCGCTTCGCAAGACAATGCCGCCTTGCGAATCGTACCTTCATCAAAGGTGCGAATGTAGTGTTGCTGATCGCCAGCCACTCATCCGCCCTTCACGCTTCGCCGCGGATTTCGGAGATAGAGAAACTTGAATCGCGGAAGATTGTCTATCTGCACCCCATTCACGCAAGCGCCCAACCTGGGAAGGCCGGCCTTGTCCTCGTCGTGCAAAATGTCATGGCCGGCGATGTCGGTACCAGGCGCGCGTTGCAGCGGAATGAAGACTTCGCTTGCAGCATGGGGGTGGTGGACTTGCCACTCGAGCTTGGCGGCGAGCTTCCTGGGGATTGCCCACAGGGTCCGGCGGGCCGCCTCCATCGGTCGTACGAACAAAGAGGTCGTGAGCCGGCGAACGAAGCGGTCAAACCGCGCAGATGGCGGAGAGAGTGGGATTCGAACCCACGGTACGGTTTCCCGCACACACGCTTTCCAAGCGTGCGCCTTAAGCCACTCGGCCATCTCTCCGGAGCGCCCTCTCTTGAAGGGGCGCCAATGATTTTGCAAGGGATCGCGGGGCAAATCGGGCGATTTTCCGCAACTTATTGTATTTACGGGATAATATCTGGCGCTCTACGTGTGCCTTGACCCGCCTGTCGGCTGAACCGCAGGCCGGTTTGGCACGACGATTTCACGGTGAGCCGCCAAACACGATCGGGGACGCCATGCCCATCTGCAGGACCATCGCCGCCCTTGGCCTGATTTCGGCCCTTGGCTCCGCCTTCGCTGTGCCCGCCGCCGCGCAGGTGTGCGCCCGGCAAGGCGTCGACGTCAGCTGCGACGACGGCCGGCGCGGGGTGCTTTCGGGCGATGCCATCCTCTGGCCGGATGGCACGCGCTCGAGCTCGACGCCGCATCAGAGCGTGGTCATCGGCAACAAGAGCTCGGTCCATGTCGGGCCAGGCGTGTTCGTCGGCCAGGGCAAGGGCGTGGTGCCGCTGGACGATCCCAACGCGCCGAACAAGCGACAATGCGCGATTCTGGAGGGCGTGTCGTATTGTTATTGAGGTTCGCGCCATTCGCCTGAGCCGTCATGCCCGAGGCTCCTCCCGGGCATCCACGTTCTCGGATCCGCGTGGCAAGACGTGATGGCCGGGACATGGCCGGCCATCACGCGCGGACCGAGCCTGCGAGACTCTTAAATCAACCGCACGCCTGATATCGCCGACTTCAGCCAGCGCAGTGCCTGCGGCGGCTGGGCTGCGAGCGGCGCGACCGCCGCCTTCTCCGTCCGGCACTTCTCAAGCTCAGCGACGAAGTCGGCGGACCATTGCTGGATGGTGTGGCCGCGCAGCTTCTTCATCATCGCGTCCCAGCGCATCTTGCGCTCGGTGAGCGGCATGGAGGCCGCGACCGCGATCGCACGCGCCATACCGTCGACGTCGTGAGGATTGACCAGCAGTGCGGTGTCGAGCTCGTTGGCGGCGCCCGCGAATTTCGACAGCACCAGCACGCCGGGATCGGCTGGGTTTTGCGCGGCGACATATTCCTTGGCAACGAGGTTCATGCCGTCGTGCAGCGGCGTCACCACGCCGATCTGCGCCGTGCGGTAGAGACCCGCGAGCACGGCCTGGCTGAAGCCCTTGTTCAGATATCGGATCGGCGTCCAGTCGACCTCGCCGTGGCGGCCGTTGACGTCGGACACGAGGCGCGCCACCTCGCTCTGGAGACTGCCATAGGCCTCGATGCCGCCGCGCGAGGGGTTGGCGATCTGGAGCAGCGAGATGCTGCGTGCCAGTTGCGGCTGCTCGGTCCAGAGCCGGTCGAACGCGCTGATGCGGTTGACGAGACCCTTCGAATAGTCGAGCCGGTCGACGCCGATCGCGAGCCGCTCGCCGTTGAGGCTGCGCCGCAGCCGCGACACATCGGGGTGCGAGGCAGACTTCGCAGCATATTGCGCGAACTTCTCCGCATCGATGCCGATCGGAAACACTTCACAGCGGGTACGCCCGTGCTGCGAGGTCACAACGCCGTCCTCGACGGCGAGGTCGAGCTCACCGCCGACATAACCGAGAAAGTTCTGGCGATCTTCCTCGGTCTGGAAGCCGAGCAGGTCGTAGGCCAGCATCGCCGTGATCAGCTCGCGATGGTTGGGCACGCCCTGCATCACCGCGGCGACGGGCCACGGCGTATGCAGGAAGAAGCCGATGGGATCATCGACGCCGAGGTCACGCAGCTCGGCGCCGAGCGCGAGGAAATGATAGTCCTGCACCCAGAACGCCGTCTTGGCTTTTCGGAAGCGCAGCAGGGCGCGCGCCATGAAGGCGTTGACCTCGCGATAGCTGACATAGTCCTCCCGCGAGACGCGGATCAGATCGCTGCGCGAATGCAACGCCGGCCACAGCGCCGAATTGGCAAAGCCTTCATAGTAACCGCCATAATGCGCCGCCGGCAGGTCCAGCGTCGCAATCGCGCCGGTCCCGAGCGCCTCGATCTCGGCAAAAGGCTCCTTCTGATGGCCATCGCGCACACGGCCGGAGGAACCGACCCAGATCGCACCAGAATGTTCCACCACGGGAAGCAGTGCCGCCGCAAGGCCGCCCGTCATGGGCTCGTTGGGTTTGCCGCGCGCGACGCGATTTGAAACGATAACCAAGTTCACAGGTCGTCCCCTCCTGTTCATTCCACCTCGTTTAACTGCCGTTCATCAATATGGTTCCTGATCATCGTTTCAACCAATTGAAACCAAAATCAGGCGCGCGCGTTGGAACTGGTTTCGCTTGCGGAACCCAGGAATATCGCTGCAAAGACGGCTTTTCCGGTCGTGTTGCGCAGCATGTATCGCGGTACGCAATGACGCTGCGCTCAGGGCTTTGTGTCTGCGAGGTGGCGCTGCCTTCGTTTCACCTCGGATCGAGCAGGTGCGCAAGGAACGCGCGCACGTCCGCCGGCGCATCGAAGTGGCCATTCACGCCCATGGCGCGGCGACCTACGGAGAAGGCGAGCCCGTTCATGTCGGGCATGATCGCGAATACCGTTTCGTCGGTGACGTCATCGCCGATGAACATCGGGCGTCGTCCCCTGAACGGCTCGTGCTTCATCAATTCGCGCACGCCGCTCGCCTTGGTGAAGCCGGAATGCTTGATCTCGCAGACGAACTTTCCGGGCAGCACCTCGATCGGCGCATTGGGCAGGTCGGCGCGGATCAACGAGACGGCTTCGTAGATCGCCTTCTCCGCATGCGGCGCGAGACGGTAATGCAGCGCAAGCGAGTAGCCCTTGTCCTCGAGCAGAATGCCCGGGCTGAGCTTGGCGACCGCAGCCAGGCGCCGCTTCAGCTCCTTGTCGAGCGGGGGCGCATGGACAGCATCGGCCTCGTTGTCGACCGACAGCCGCATTTCGGCGCCGTGGCCGGCGACGGCACGAAACACGTCCGGCGCGAAGATCAGGTCGATATCGTTGAGCGAACGGCCGCTGACCAGCGCCAGCGCGCCGGACGTGCACTCGGTCAGCCGGCCCAGCGTTTCCGACAGGCCCGGCGGCACCCACACCTCGCGCGGTGTCGGCATCAGGTCGAGCAGCGTGCCGTCGATGTCGAGCAAAATGGCGATCTCGTCGAGATGCGGCACCAGCGCATGCGGCACCGGCACCGCTTCGGGCGCATCGTCATCCAGCATGGTGCGCTTCTGGTCCAACGCCATCTCCGCAAGTTCCGATTTCATCAGTCTACTCCATAAAGGCGAGCGGCCGCGCGATTTGTTCGAGCGATTTGCGCTCCGCTGAGACGGCGTAGCGCCACGCCACGATCGCAGCCGCGATCATCAGGACTGCCCCCAGCAAATAGCCGGCGAACACGCTATTGCGTGATCCCGTGTCGATCAACGCGCCGAACAGCGCCGGCCCGATCACGCCACCGATGCCGGTACCGACGGCGTAGAACACCGCGATCGCCAGCGCGCGAACCTCCAACGGAAACGTTTCGCTGACGGTAAGATAGGCCGCGCTCGCAGCAGGCGAGGCAAAGAAGAAGATCACCATCCAGGCCACGGTCTGCCCTTGCGCGCTCAGCACGCCGATCGAGAACAGATAACCCGATATCGCCAGTAGCACGCCCGATGCGCCATAGGTGAACATGATCATGGTGCGGCGGCCGAGCGTATCGAACAGACGGCCGAGCAGCAGGGGCCCGAGGAAATTGCCGGCAGCGAAGGGCAGCAGGTACCAGCCGACTTGATCGGCACTGATGCCATAGAAATCGGTCAGCACCAACGCGAAGGTGAAGAAGATGGCGTTGTAGAAGAACGCCTGGGCGCTCATCAGCACGAGGCCGACCACCGCGCGCTGGCGATAGGCCGAGAACAACGTATGCGCGACCTCGCGGAGCGGCGTGTGATCGCGCATTCTCAGGCGGATCTTCGTGAAGCGCCAGTCCGTCAGGTCCTGATCATGCCCGATCACCGAACGCTCGATCCCGTCGACGATGACATGTGCTTCGTCGGGACGGCCATGGATCATCAGCCAGCGCGGACTTTCCGGGATCCACATTCGCATCAACAGCACGACGAGGCCGAGGGTCGCGCCTATGAGAAAAGCCAGGCGCCAGCCGAGATCGGGATCGATCACGGCCGGATCGAGCAGCACGATGGCCGCCACCGCGCCCATCGCGGCGCCGATCCAGAAACTGCCGTTGATGACGAGATCGGTCCAGCCGCGATAGCGCGCCGGCACCAATTCCTGGATGGTCGAATTGATCGCGGTGTACTCGCCGCCGATACCGGCGCCGGTGAGGAAACGAAACAGTGCGTAGCTCGCGACGTCCCATGACAGCGCGGTCGCCGCCGTTGCCGAGAGATAGAGCGCAAGCGTGATGAAGAACAGCTTCTTGCGGCCGATGCGGTCGGTGAGCCAGCCGAAGCCGAGCGCGCCGAGCACGGCGCCCGCCAGATAGGCGGAGTTGGCGATGCCGAGATCGAGATTGGAGAACTGCAGCGAGGGACTCTGCTTCAGCGCCCCCGATAGCGCACCGGCCAGGGTCACCTCGAGCCCGTCGAGAATCCAGGTGATGCCCAGCGCGAGCACGACGCGGGTGTGGAAGCCGCTCCACGGCAGCGCGTCGAGCCGCGAGGGAATGCTGGTCTCGACGATACGGTCGGTCGCGGTCGCCGCCGGGACTACGGGTGCATAGTTCAGCGCTGGGCTTTGCTGCAATTCCATCGGGTTGTTGCGTCTGATCAATGGAAAGGACCCCTCTCACGTGATGTGGACGGGTCGATCCGATCATCGGGGGTTGCGGCAATTCGCCTGCCACCTGCGACAACGCCTGCGGCGAGGCCAGGTTCCCATGGGAACGCCCGTTGGCACCGCTCGTTTCCGATGGAGCCGCAAGGAGTTGACGCATGGCTCACGTCAGAAAGACGACACATTCAAGGAAGACAGGCGCGCGCAACACCGCGCGTCGCAAGGCGAGCACGACACGCAAGAGGTCAAATCGCCGTGCAGCACCGAAGCGCTGGTCGCAACGGGTGACGCAGGAGAGCGACGCACTCGATCTCAAGCGCGGAGTGTTCAAGCTCAAGGATCCCGGGAAGATCGCGCCCTCCCTGAAGCGCTCGGCGGAGCACAGCTCGCGTCGCAAGACCGGCGCCTATCGCTCGGCGCTGTCGATGCTGACCTTCTACATCAACCGCGCCGGCAAGACGCTGCCGAAGACGCAGCGCACGCGACTGGAGCGCGCGAAGGTGGAGCTGAAGCGAGCCTTCGGGAAGGAGTGAGGCTCACATGGCGTCTGCTACTCCGCTCTCGTCGCGCGACGACAGCGGAGATGAGGCAGCGCGGACTTCGGAGGCCGTGAACCTACGCCGCCCTTATGTTCGCCATGAAGCGGTCGAGCTCGGCGCGCAGGCGGGTGCTTTCGCTCGACAGGGTCTTGGCCGAATTCAGCACCTCTTCCGAGGCCGAGCCCGTCTCGGCGGCGCCGCGATTGACCTCGCCGATATCGGTGGCGGCCGTCTGCGTGCCTTGCGCGACCGTCTGGACGCTGCGGGCGATCTCCTGGGTGGCGGCGCCCTGCTGCTCGACCGCGCTCGCGATCGACGTCGAGATCGACGAGATCTGGCCGATGGTCGCGCCGATCTCCTTGATCGCGGCGACCGATTCGGCGGTGGCCCCCTGCATGCCGGCGATGTGCGAGGAGATCTCGTCCGTCGCCTTCGCCGTCTGGCTCGCCAGCGATTTCACTTCGCTCGCCACCACCGCAAAGCCGCGGCCGGCCTCACCCGCGCGGGCCGCCTCGATGGTGGCGTTGAGCGCGAGAAGGTT
>NZ_LFKY01000041.1:0-568643 GCF_028128965.1 Bradyrhizobium sp. CCBAU 25338 | reverse complement strand
CCCCGCCGGCACCGGGCGTGCGCGGCTTCCGCGACATCACGGCCGATGCCAACGATCTCGGCGGCGCTGCCGCGCAGGCCAGCCGCGCCGCGCGCCGCACCTATGCCAACGTGCCCTCGCCCTCGCCGGAATTCGACCGGCTGGAGCCGAGCCTGGAAAACCGTGCCGGCGAGTCCGAGGCGCCCTCTTCCTACGAAGAAGCGATCGAGGAGGCCGAGCGCTACGCGCCGCCGTCGCCGCGCTCACGCATCGCGCCCGAGCGCGAGGCCAAGAAGCGCGTCCGCACCGGCTCGGCCTTTCCGTTCAAGAGCGCGATCGCCGTTGGCATCGTGCTGATCCTGGTCGGCGCCGGCATCCTCTGGGGCAAGCAGGCCGTCCAGATCTTCAACGGCTTTTTCAAACCGTCCGCGACTCAGGTCGCGGAGACGCCGAGCCCGGCGCAGCCGCAGAGCAAGCCGAAGATTCCGGATCGCGTCGGCCAGCCCTCGGCCAGCGACCAGCCTGTCGCGCCGGTGGCGCAGAAGGTCGTGCTCTATGACGAGGATCCGTCCGACCCGAAGGGCAAGCAATATGTCGGCTCGGTGGTGTGGCGGCTCGAGCCGATCAAGGCCTCGGGCAACCAGAAGGCCGACGTCGCCGTGCGCGCCGACATCGAGATTCCCGACCGCAAATTCAAGATGACGATGTCGTTCCGCCGCAACACCGACTCCTCGCTGCCGGCGAGCCACACCGCGGAGCTGACCTTCATCCTGCCGCCGGATTTTCCGGGCGGCAGCGTCTCCAACGTGCCGGGCATCCTGATGAAGTCGAACGAGCAGGCGCGCGGCACGCCGCTCGCAGGCCTCGCGGTCAAGGTCACCGACGGCTTCTTCCTGGTCGGCCTCTCCAACGTCGACGCCGACCGCGCCCGCAACGTCCAGCTCCTGAAGGAGCGCTCCTGGTTCGACGTGCCCCTGGTCTACGCCAACCAGCGCCGCGCCATCATCGCCATCGAGAAAGGCGCCCCCGGCGAGCGCGCCTTCAACGACGCCTTCGCGCAGTGGGGCGATTGAGCCGCGCTGTCATTCCGGGGCGCGCGTAGCGCGAGCCCGGAATCCAGCTCCCTGCACGCTCGGCTGCATGACGGATTCCGGGCTCGGTGCTGCGCACCGCCCCGGAATGGCGACTGCGGCGCTACCGCGCCGCCGCTTCGCGCTTGCGCGATGCCGCGGCGGCGGCGTGCTCGCGGTCCATCACGGCGCGGCAGCCGGGGCTGACCTGCGACTTGTTCCTCACCATGCAGGCAGTGATCCGTGGAATGTCCGGGATCTCACTGGAGCACAGCCGCATCGCATCGCCGGAGCACATCTGCTGTGCTTCGGACGAGAAGGCGAGGCCGGGTGATGTCTGGAGTGCGAGGCTGGTGACGGCGAAAGCAAAGAGCGAAGCGATCGTCTGATGGCGTGTCATGCTGAATGGGTCCCCGATTTCCCTAGGGCTTGAGCCACTTGGCTTTTGGGGCGCCGCACGCGGCTTGATCTGCCGCACGTCACAGCCTTCACGCCGGGAGCTTTGGTCCCGCATGTGGTCGCTCGATCTCTTGATGCTCGAATCGAAAGTGCTGCGCCGCCCGAGCGAAGTATGCGCCATTGCCACGCGGCTGCAATGGTCAGCGCAAAGGAATTCGCAATTGTTGCGCGCGAGTCACGTCGCGCGCGATCAGATCAGCCGATCGGAGGATGCGCTCGCTTGTTCCGCATCGCTCGCGCCGAGAGCGGCAGCGTGTTCCTCGACGGCGGTGACGCCCTTGGCCGTGAGCTCGAACAGATCGCCGTCCTTCATCACGTAGCCGTCGGCGATCAATTGCCCGACCTTACCCTGCCGCTCGTCGGCAAACGCAACGGATTGGCTGATGTCCCGCAGGATCGAGAGTTGTTCGTCGCGCAACATGGCATCACTCTCCGTTCGCGGGGATGGTTCCGATTCTCACATGCCGTGGCTCTGAAACACCTTGCTGCAAGCGCGCGACAGCTTGGCGCGGTTGGCCTGCAGACAGCCCTGCACGGCCATGTCGTTGCCGAGCTCCTTGCGGCAGAAGCGCGATGCGTCCCTTGAGCAGGCCTTCTGCTCCTGCGGCGTGCCCATCTGGCCTTGGGCGAAAGCGGGGACACTCGAGAGGCCGCCCAGGGTTGCCAGCATGATTGTCGCCAGAACGAGTTGAGGGGACATTGGCGGCTCCAATCTGCCAGGGTTGAGTTCAGGTCCAGCATGAACTCGTCGCCTTGCCACTTGTTCCCCTCGCGTGGAGCCCGGCGCCCCGCTGTTCAAGGTTCCCGCTGCGCTGCTATAATACTGGCGAAGGATGAGGGTGTTTGATGAAACGCTATCTGGTGTTTGCGCTGGTCGGCCCCTTCGTGGGCGGGTTCCTGCTGCTGCTGACGACGACCTACCAGTCCGGCTATTGGACCCAGACCAGCCTCGGCGAGGTCGGCAAGCTGTTCGCGGTGTTCTTCAAGACCCTGCAATACAGCTATCTGTTCGGCTTCCTGCCCGCGCTGATGATCGGCGCAGTCGACGACATCCTGATCCATATCCGCCGGATCGGTCCGGGCTTGCGGATGCTCCTGGTCGGCATGTTCGCCTTCGTCCTGGCGTCGCTCACCTACAGCTCGCGCGGGCCGGATTCGGGCACGGTGCAGTTCATCCTGTATGGCCTCGTCGGATTCGTGCCGGCGGCGATTTCATCCTGGCTCGTGCATCGCTATGTCGAGGAGCCGCAAGCAGCGGCGGCGCCGACCTGACGCGCGGCATTCGATCGCGGCAGCAACCTCCGCCGCCGCGGCGCGTTGTCCAGAGACCATGACCATGTCCGACGACGACATCCTTGTTCCTCGCAGATCCCGTACGGGGAGCAGCTCGCGTGCGCCCTTTTCCGGCAAGCAGGCGCGCGGGCCGATCATCGACCAGGAAGGCCACGAGATCAGGCCGGAAAGCCTGGAGCAGGGATTTCGCGAGTTTCGCTTCGAGTTCGGGCAAGCGAGTCCGTTCGGCAATCTGACGCGCGAGCAGCGGATCGCGCGTATCGAGGCGATCGCGAAGCTGCTTGACGTCGCCTTCATCCTGCCCGGCACCAACATCCGCTACGGCATCGACGGGCTGATCGGCCTGATCCCCGTCGTCGGCGACATCATCACGACCGCGATCTCGCTGTGGCTGGTGCGCGAGGCCCGCGCGCTGGGCGCGCCCTGGTACATCACCGGGCGCATGCTCGGCAATGTCGCGCTCGACGGCGTGGTCGGCCTGGTGCCGTTCGCGGGCGACGCCTTCGACGTGATGTTCCGTGCCAACATGCGCAACGTGCGCCTGCTCCGCCGCTGGCTGGAGAAGCAGCCGCGGATGTAGGATCGCTCCTCTCCGCAATTGATGCATATGCTCGAACGGTCGTCATGTCATGCCCGAGCTTGTCCTGGCTTGTCCCGGGCATCCACGTTCTTTGTGCCGCGGCGCGAGGCGTGGATAGCCGGGACAAGCCCGGCCATCACGCTGTGGAAGCATGAAAGCCCCAAACGCAAAAAGCGCGACGACCTTTCGGCCATCGCGCTTTCTGCGCACATCGGAGGCTTGCGAAAAGCTTACGCCGCGTCGGCGTCGGTCTCCGCGGCCGGCGCGGGCTTGGGCCGACGGGGCAGCGGGAAGGCTTCGCTCTCGTACAGCGAGCGGATGCCGTTCTGGTCGAAGCGGGCTTCCTCGACCTGGAGATAGGCGCCGTTCAGCGAATCCGTCGGCAACTGCTCCATCGCGAACTGCACGGCTTCGGCCGCGGTGCCGAACCGGCGATAGGTGAAGCCTGCGCGCTTCTTCTTGCGGATCGCGGCGGGAAAGAGTTCGGCGGAGGTGTTGAAGTTGAACGGACGCAGTGGACGCATGGTCAAAGACCTCGTGATCTTCTCTGGGGCTTTAAGCGCGTGGGGTTGGGAGGGGCAGGAGCCGCCAAGCGGGCCCGCCGCATGTCATTCTCGTCCTCTAATATAGGCCGATTTGACAGAAATGCGACCCCTGCGACGCGAGATGATGAATCCGCGCATGGCAGCTCCGCGATCGAAATAAATCGAATTATTTCAATGGCTTAATTGGTTCACACTTTGCCAAGAAGCAGCAGCACGATCAGCACCACCAGCACGACCCCGCCGATGCCCATGCCGGAATGGCCCAGGCCATAGCCGTAGCCGCCGAACCGGCCGGACAGGCCGCCGAGCAGGTAGATGATCACCAGGATGATCAGGATGGTCCCAAGCGTCATGGCATCCTCCCTGGCGGCCGCCGAATGCGGTGATCGGCCGCACCGCCAAGGGAGAAAAGCACATCACACCGCCGGGTTCCACCGGGGAACCCGACAGCGCGCAAGCTTATTTGGGCTCGAGCTTCAGCGCTGCCGAGTTGATGCAGTAGCGCAGACCGGTCGGCCCGGGGCCGTCGGGGAAGACATGGCCGAGATGACCGCTGCATTTGGCGCAGAGCACCTCGGTGCGGATCATGCCGTGACTCGTATCCCGCTCCTCGTCGATATGGCTCTCGACCGTGGGCTGGGTGAAGCTCGGCCAGCCGCAGCCGGAATCGAACTTGGCGTCGGAAGAGAACAGCACATTGCCGCAGCCGGCGCAGACATAGGTGCCGGCGCGCTCGTCGTGCTCATATTCGCCTGAGAAGGGACGCTCGGTCGCCTTCTCGCGCAGCACGGCGTACTGCATCGGCGTCAGCTCGCGCCGCCACTGCTCTTCGCTCTTGATGACCTTGTCGGCCGTGATCTTCGTTTTGGTGTCGGGCATGGGTCTCCCGTTTCTTCGGTGATCTCGATCAGTTGGTGGCCTTGCTGGCATTCACCAGCGTCGGCTTCTCAATGTAGTTATCCGCGAACAGCTTTTTCAGGTTCTCGACCTTCGGAATGTCGTTATAGGCGATGTAGGGCTGGTTCGGGTGCAGCGTCAGATAGTCCTGGTGATAGGCCTCCGCCGGATAGAACGCCTCCAGCGCGCCGATCTTGGTCACGATCGGCTTGTTGAAGACGCGGGCCGCGTTGAGCTGGGCGATATAGGCCTCCGCCACCTTCTTCTGCTCGTCCGAGGTGGTGAAGATCGCCGAGCGATATTGCGGGCCGACGTCGGGGCCCTGGCGATTGAGCTGGGTTGGGTCGTGCACCACCGAGAAGTAGATCTGGAGGATCTTTCCGTAGGAGATCTTCTTCGGGTCGTACTTGATCTCGACCGACTCCGCGTGGCCGGTATGGCCGCTCGAGACGGTCTGGTAGTCGGCGGTCGCCTTGGTGCCGCCGGCATAGCCGGAGACCGCGTTGACGACGCCCGCGGTGTGCTGGAAGACGCCTTGCACGCCCCAGAAGCAGCCGCCGGCGACTACGGCGGTCTGGATGCCGCTCGCGGGCGCCGCGTCCAATGCGGGAGCGGGGATCACGACCGCCTCCTCCGCGGCGCGTGACGGCACGGTAAGGGCCAGCGTCAGGGCGGTGGTTGCGGCGAGCAGGAAGGCGAGGGCAGGTCGGCGCATGGCGGATCCTCTGGCAAGGGTGGGCAGTCTGAGGCGGGCCGGCGCGGGCGAATAGCCTCGCCGGCATTGTCGCTGCCAAAGATACGACTGCCCCGCCCCGCTGTTACAGGCGGCCAGACACGAGTCCGTGAGGACGCCGGCGGCCGGCGCACCGTCCCGCTCACGCCAGCGAATTGAACCAGTCGAACGCCGTCGACCGTCCGTTCAGGACGTTCGCCTCGCCATAGAGGCTCGACAGGAACGTGCCGCGATGGCTTGCGCCCTTGACCGCAACGCCCTCCGCGAAATGTCCGCCGGCGGCTATTGCGGGCCGCACCAGGCGTGGATGCAAAGCCTCGTCGGCCAGCCCGTAATAGAATCTGGTCGGGGAATCATAATCCCAGAAGGTCGAGCTGTTGGCGCCGAGGCGGCGCTGGAGGGCGCTGTTCGTATCGCTGGTGAAGCGATCGAAGAAGCCATCGACGAGGAAATCGCCGGCGGGAGGAATGCTCTTCGCGATCTCGCCCTCGAGGCTGTAATCGGACCAGTACTTCTCCGCGAACGCCTGATATTGCGACTTGATCGCCGTCTTGAACAAGCCGTTCAGCCCGTAATAGCGCCGGTAACTTCCGAGCAGGACGATCATGCAGGGCGTGATCCAGGCCGGCGGCGTCGGATACGAGCTTTCAGAGGCCGGAATAAAAGCCGCGGGGTTCGCCCAGTAGTGGAAGCTCTCGGCGAGATTGTTGAACGGGCTCTGTGTCGCCGCCGCCCGCACCTTGATGCCGCGGCGCTGCATCTCCTGTTTCAGCCACTGCGTGTTCAGCGCGCCCTGCGACCAACCGTTCAGGAACAGGGAGGACTGGCGCAGGCCCAGTGTCCGCAGCTCGAGCAGCCCCGCCTTCAGGATGTCGAGGCAGCATTGCACGGTCGCGCCCTTCACGGCATAGGCTTCGCTCCGGCCGTTGCGATAGGGGCCCTTGCCGACATAGTCGGCCGCGACGACGGCATAGCCGTTGCCGGCGAAGCGCTGCACATTGAACAAGGTCTCGATCGAATCGACATTGTCGCGCAGCTCGTATGTCTCGTCCTCCAGCCGCAGCAGGTTCGAGGGGACCTGGTCGAACGAGAGGATCGTGCCGTGCTGCCATGACAAGACCGGAACTGCGCCGCGCGCGCCCGCCGGGACGGCAAGCAGGCCGCTGACCTTGACGCGTTCTCCCGTCTCCGGGATGCGCGTGAAGGTGACGATGCGCCTCAGCTCCACGTCATGGCGCGCCGCATATTTGTCTGCAAAGCTCGCCGGCAGAATATTGCCTTCGTTGAAGACGGCATAGAATTTTGCCGCCAGCGTATTGAGCCTCTCCTTCGAGATTCGCACCGATCCGCCGGGCGCCGCAAGGGCAATCCCCGGAGCCGTGATCGACAGCGCGAGCGAACCGGCTGCCACGCTCGCCGATTTCAGGAAATCCCGACGGCTCGCTGTGAGACCATCGAGATCGGTATCGGGATGCTCAGGCTTTGTTGCGCGCGCCGTCATTCGCTCCACTCCAATGCGGTTTTCGTACGGATACATCGCAAAGCCTAGCGGGCAGTGAATGCATCTCGGTGAAGCCGCTCACCCGGAGATTGGCGAGTTCTACACCACCACGCTCAGCCGCTTCGCCGCCCGCGTGATGCCGGTATAGAGCCACCGCGCCCGGGACTCCTGAAACGCAAAGCTCTCGTCGAACAGCACGACATCGTCCCATTGCGAGCCCTGCGACTTGTGCACGGTCAGCACGTAGCCGTAGTCGAACTCGTCATAGGGCTTGCGCTGCTCCCAAGCGATCTGCTCGATGCCGCCCTCGAAGCAGTCGGCGCGCACCGAGACCTTCGTCACCTTGTGGCCGAAATCCTCGTCCGGCGACAGCCGCATGCTGAGAATGCGTGATTTCGAGCGCGAGGTGTTGCGCGACTTCACGCGCCACAGGCCGCCGTTGAACAGGCCCTTCTTGCGGTTGTTGCGCAGGCACACCAGCTTGTCGCCGGCGACGGGAAAGGCGTCCTCGATGTTCTGGCGCTGGCGCACCCGCATGTTGTAGGCGCGGCGGGTGTTGTTGCGCCCGACCAGGATCTGGTCGGCGCCCATGACGCGATCGGGATCGAGCTCTTTCCGCGATACCACCTCGCTCTCGCCATAACGGCCGATATCGAGCTCGCGTCCCTCGCGGACGTCCATCGACATCCGCACGATCGGATCGTCCTGGGCCTGGCGGTGCACCTCGGTCAGCATCGCATCCGGCTCGGAATTGGTGAAGAAGCCGCCGCCCTGGATCGGCGGCAGCTGCGCGGGATCGCCCAGCACCAAGAGAGGGCAGTCGAACGACATCAGGTCGCGCCCCAATTCGGCATCGACCATCGAGCATTCGTCGATCACGATCAGCTTCGCCTTCGATGCCGGCGCGTCGTCCCACAGCTCAAAGCTCGGCTGCTCCTCGCCGGATTCGCGGGCGCGGTAGATCAGCGAATGGATGGTCGAGGCGTCGTCGCAGCCCTTGTTGCGCATGACCAGAGCGGCCTTGCCGGTGAAGGCGGCGAACTTCACCTCGCCATCGACGCCGTCGGCGATGTGCCGCGCCAGCGTCGTCTTGCCGGTGCCGGCAAAGCCGAACAGGCGGAACACCGGCGGCGTGCCGTTGCGGCCCGGCTTGGCCTTGAGCCAGTCGCCGACGGCCTTGAGCGCGGCATCCTGATGCGGGGTGAAAGTGGCCATGTCTGTCTTGATGAGTGGCGAAAAGAGGCGATTCGCCGTCCCCCAAACTAACCATTCGCCCCGCCGGTTCAAGCGCGGTCGCCCCGCAATTGCCGGTGGGGCACCCGCAGGTGAGCCTTGCAAGAGGTCGTCATGCCCGGGCTTGTCCCGGGCATCCACGTTCCTTGTGCCGTGTGGTTAGGCGTGGGTGGCCGGGACATAGGCGAGCGGAAGCGACGCCGTCCTTCGGACGGCTATGCCCGGCCATGACGCCGTGAGAGCTGAGGCTACTGCCAGCCGGGAACGCCGCGCATGTCGGGCAATTGGTGGGCGATGCCCTTGTGGCAGTCGATGCAGGTCTTTTCCTTGGTGAACAGGAAGCGCTGATGCGCCACCGAGGCCCGCGGCGACTGCTTGGTGATGTCCATGGAATCGGCGCTGTGGCAGTTGCGGCATTCCAGCGAATCGTTGGCCTTGAAGCGCGCCCACTCGTGCGCCGCCAATTCGAGGCGGTGATCCTGAAATTTCTCCCTCGTGTCGATCGTGCCGAAGATCTTGCCCCAGACCTCCTTGGAGGCCTGCATCTTGCGCGCGATCTTGTCGGTCCAGTTGTGCGGCACGTGGCAGTCCGGACAGGTCGCGCGCACGCCGGAGCGGTTGGAGAAGTGGATGGTCGACTTCAGCTCGGCGTAGACGTTGTCCTTCATCTCATGACAGCTGGTGCAGAACTTCTCGGTGTTGGTCAATTCCAGCGCGGTGTTGAAGCCGCCCCAGAAGATCACGCCGGCAACGAAGCCGGCGAGCACCAGGGTGCCGAGGGCGAACACCGAGCTCGGTCGTGTCAGCACCCGCCAGAGCTCCAGCGCAAAGGCCCAGCTTCGCGCGAGGAAGCCGCGCTTGGCCTTCATCCCGGCATCAGGCTCGTCAGCGGTCGTCGTCATCGGCGGCCACCCGGGCTTGCGCGCGACAGCAGCGTGTCGATGTCGATGAAATCGTTGCTGACCGGCGGATTGGCGGTGTTCTGCGGCACGTGGCATTCCGTGCAGAAGAAGCGTCGCGGCGAGACCGAGCCCAGGAACTGGCCGTCGCGGTCCATGAAATGCGTGATGGACACCATCGGCGCCTGCGATTCAGCGGTGCGCGCCCGCGCATGGCAGGACAGGCATTTGTTGCCGTTGAGATCGACCTGGTAGCCGTCGATACTGTGCGGGATGACAGGCGGCTGCTCCGGATAGTTGCGCACCTCCTTCTCGGAGGTGTTGCGGTTCGGCAGCATCGGCGGCGCCGGGCCCTCGTCGTTGAGCGGGGTCGGGCCGCGCAGGCCTGACGTCACCGTCTGCGCGGTGAGCGAGCTCGCGCTGGCTGCGATCGCGAAGGCGAGCAGGGCGATTGCGGATCGTTTCATCATGACATGTTCACCCGCTCGATGCGCACGGCGCATTTCTTGAAATCGGTTTGCAGCGAGATCGGATCGGTGGCGTCCAGCGTCACCTTGTTGATCAGCTTGGATTCGTCGAACCACGGCACGAACACGAGGCCGCGCGGCGGCCGGTCGCGGCCGCGAGTCTCGACGCGGGCGCGGATGAAGCCGCGGCGGGAGACCACCTTGACTTCATCCCCGCGGCGGAGCCTGGCTTCCTGGGCATCGTCCGGATGCATGAAGCAGACGGCCTCGGGGAAGGCCTTGTAGAGCTCGGGCACGCGGCGCGTCATGGTGCCGGAATGCCAGTGCTCCAGCACGCGGCCGGTCGAGAGCCAGTAGGGATATTCGTTGTCGGGCGATTCCGCCGGCGGCTCGTAAGGCAGCGCGAAGATGCGCGCCTTGCCGTCGGCATGGCCGTAGAACTGCACGTCGGTGCCCTGCTTGACGTAGGGGTCGCTGCCCTCGCGGAAACGCCATCTGGTTTCCTGGCCGTTGACCACCGGCCAGCGCAGGCCGCGCTCGCGGTGATAGGTGTCGAACGGCGCGAGGTCGTGGCCATGGCCGCGGCCGAACTGGGCATATTCCTCGAACAGGCCCTTGTGCACGTAGAAGCCGAACGCCCTGGATTCGTCGTTGAGATAGCCCGGCTCGATGTCGGTGACAGGGAATTTGTCGACCTGGCCGTTCCTGTAGAGCACGTCGAACAGCGTCTTACCGCGGACGTCGGGCTTCTTGGCGATCAGCTCCTCGGGCCAGACTTCCTCGATCTTGAAGCGCTTGGAGAACTCCATGAGCTGCCAGAGGTCGGATTTCGATTCGCCGGGCGCGGAGACGAGCTGATGCCAGAACTGGGTGCGCCGCTCGGCGTTGCCATAGGCGCCTTCCTTCTCCACCCACATCGCGGTGGGCAGGATCAGATCGGCGGCAAGCGCGGTCACCGAGGGATAGGCGTCCGAGACCACGATGAAGTTCTCGGGGTTGCGGAAGCCCGGATAGGTCTCTTCGTTGATGTTGGGGCCGGCCTGAAGGTTGTTGTTGACCTGCACCCAATAGGCATTGATCAGGCCGTCCTTCAGCATCCGGCTCTGCAGCACGGCGTGTGCGCCGTTCTTGTCGGGAATGGTGCCTTCGGGCAGCCGCCAGATGTGCTCGGCGTGATCGCGATGCGCCTTGTTGGTGACGACCATGTCGGCGGGCAGGCGGTGCGAGAAGGTGCCGACCTCGCGCGCGGTGCCGCAGGCCGAGGGCTGGCCGGTCAGCGAGAACGGGCTGTTGCCGGGCGAGGAGATCTTCCCGGTCAGAAGATGGATGTTGTAGACGAGGTTGTTGCACCAGACGCCGCGGGTGTGCTGGTTGAAGCCCATGGTCCAGAACGAGACCACTTTCGTCTTTGGATCGGCGTAGAGCTCGGCGAGAGCTTCGAGACGGTTGAGCGGCACGCCCGACATTTCGGCGGCCTTCTCCAGCGTGTACTCCGAGACGAACTTGACGAACTCGTCATAGCTCATGTCGGTGGCGTCGTTGGGCTTCGCCGCGCCCGTCGCCTTCTTCTGCAGCGGATGCTCGGGCCGCAGGCCGTAACCGATGTCGGTCTGGCCGCGCTTGAACACGGTATGCGCGGCAACGAAGTCCTTGTTGACCCGGCCGGTCTTGATGATGTGGTTGGCGATGGCGTTGAGGATGTAGAGATCGGTCTGCGGCTTGAACACCATGCCGATGTCGGCGAGGTCGAACGAGCGATGCTCGAAGGTCGAGAGCACGGCGACGCGAACATGCGGCGCGGAGAGCCGGCGGTCGGCCAGGCGCGTCCACAGGATCGGGTGCATCTCCGCCATGTTGGAGCCCCACAGCACGAAGGCGTCGGTGGCCTCGATGTCATCGTAGCAGCCCGGGGGCTCGTCGATGCCGAAGGTCCGCATCATGCCGGCGACGGCCGAGGCCATGCAGTGCCGGGCATTGGGGTCGATGTTGTTGGTGCGGAAGCCGGCCTTGAACAGCTTCGAGGCGGCGTAGCCTTCCCAGATCGTCCACTGGCCGGAGCCGAACATGGCGACGCCGTTCGGCCCGCGCTTCTTGATCGCCTCCTTCCACTTCAGCTCCATGATGTCGAAGGCTTCGGTCCAGGTGACGGGCGTGAACTCGCCGTTCTTGTCGTACTTGCCGTTCGTCTTGCGCAGCAGCGGCTGCATCAGGCGGTCGTGGCCGTACATGATCTTGGAGAGGAAGTAGCCCTTGACGCAGTTGAGGCCGCGATTGACCTCGGACTTGGTGTCGCCATGGGTGGCGACGACGCGGTTCTCCTTGGTCGCGACCATCACCGAGCAGCCGGTGCCGCAGAAGCGGCACGCGGCCTTGTCCCACCTCATTTCGCTGATGTTCCGCTCGGCGACGAGATTGGCGGCGAGCGCCGGAGCGGGCATGCCAGCGGCAGCGGCAGCGATCGCGGCCGCCTCCAGCTTCAGCATCTGGCGGCGGTCGAGCTTGGGCGATGTCATGATGGCTCTTCCTGACTCAGGCGGTTTCGATGGCGTGGAAGACGAGGGCTGCGGAATAGACGTTTGGCAGCGACTGGATGGTGTTGAGCAGGGTGCCGAGGCTGCCGGCATCGGGCGCTTCGGTCACGACGACGAGCTTGCCGCGCGCGTCGCGGCCGTAAATCTCGCAGCCGGGCAGCGCGGTGATCTCGGCTTCGAGCTCGGCGAGACGTTCGGGCCGCGCCTGCACCAGGATGCTGGCGATCTCGGCGCCCGGCGGCGCGATGATGCGATCGGCGCTGAGCACCCGGCCGGTGATCAAGGCACGGCGGTTGAGTGTGTGGGGGGCGGCCTGGGCCATGATGCCTGTCTTTCGCTTCAGGGGAATCAATGTCGGGAGGGCGGGCCGGGAGGGCCGGCAAACATCTGGTAGATCCAGACCCCGAGCCCGTAGCTGCCGACGGTTCCGACCGCGAGGACGGGCATCACGACCGCGGTCAGGAACAGGAAGGCGAAAATCTCCATGCGCTTACGGCGCACGCGCGAAGACGCGTCGTCTGGGGCCGACATATTCGGTCTCATCTGAAATGTGGGGATTGGGACGGCATCCGGGCCGTTGCCTTGCTGCACTTCTGATGCAATCGGGCCGCCGCGGCGTTGATCTGGATCAATGTGCCGGCTTGCGCGGATGTCGCAGCGCTGCGTCGCGGCGGTCCGCCTTGCCACGCACAGGTGCGGATCATTCTCCCGCACGGCGGAATTGCCGCTCCGTAGACAGCGCCGCCTCACCCACTAAGATGCGATCAACAACAATAAACGGGAGGCGTCATGAAGTTCGGCATCTTCTACGAGCTGCAACTGCCACGGCCCTGGGTGCCCGGCGACGAGCTCAGGCTCTACCAGAACGCGCTCTCGCAGATGGAGCTCGCCGACAGTCTCGGCTACGACCACGCCTGGGTCGTCGAGCATCACTTCCTCGAGGAATATTCGCACTCGCCCTCGCCGGAATCGTTCCTGGCCGCAGCGAGCCAGCGCACGAAGAACATCAGGCTCGGCCACGGCATCCTCCAGCTCACCACCAACCATCCGGCGCGTGTCGCCGAACGTGTCGCGGTGCTCGACCTGCTCTCGAATGGCCGCTGCGAATTCGGCATGGGCGAGAGCGCGTCCATCACCGAGCTCACTCCGTTCGGGCGCGACATGGAGACCAAGAAGGAGGTGTTCGAGGAGGCGGTCGCCGCGATCTTCCCGATGTTCAAGGATGCCGGTAGCGAGCACCACGGCAAGTATTTCGACATCCCCCTGCGCAACGTGGTGCCGAAGCCGGTGCAGAAGCCGCATCCGCCGCTATGGATGGCGTGCTCGCAGCTGCCGACCATCGAGCGGGCCGGCCGTCACGGTTTCGGCGCGCTCGGCTTCCAGTTCGTCAGCGCCGACGCCGCGCACGCCTGGGTACACGCCTATTACAACGCGATGACCAAGCGGCTGCACAAACTGGCCGACTACGAGATCAACCCGAACATGGCGCTGGTGTCGTTCTTCATGTGCGCCAAGACCGACGAGGAGGCGCGTGCGCGCGCCGACGGCGCCACCTTCTTCCAGTTCGCGCTGCGCTTCTACGGCGCCGCGCAGAACCGCCAGCGGCCCGCGCCCTACACCGTCAACATGTGGGATGAGTACAACAAGTGGAAGCGCGACAACCCGGAAGCGCAGGAGGCGAGCTTGCGCGGCGGCCTGATCGGCTCGCCCGAGACCATCCGCAGGAAGCTGAAGCGGTTCCAGTCCTCGCACATCGACCAGGTCATCCTGCTCAACCAGGCCGGCAAGAACAGCCACGAGCACATCTGCGAATCGCTCGAGCTGTTCGGCCGCGAGGTGATGCCGGAGTTCCAGAACGATCCGGCACAGGCCGAATGGAAACGAGGCGTGATGAGCGGCGAGATCGAGCTGGAAGAGATCGACACGGAGGCCTTTACGGATCGCTACGGCAAGCTCGCCATCAACGTCGCGCCGGCGAAGGCTGCGGCGGGGTAGGGCTCGCACTTGGCCGCATGGCCCCCGGCTCAGCAGCGCATCGTTGCACGCTGCGCAGAGCCGGGACTCGAGAGGCGTCGTGAACCGCCGTCTCCGGCTTTCGGCAATATCCCGCGGCTGCTATCCTCCGCCAAAAGGACTTCGGTGGAGGAAACCAATGCGGCCCAAAGGGATGGTCTCAAATCCTGCGGCCGGCGATGTCACGCCGGCGGTGCTCGCCATCGGCCGAGCTGACTTTCCGAACATCCTCATCGACACGCTGCGCCGGCAGGCCGGGGTCGGTCATTGCATGGTGTTTGCGCTGACGCGCGCGGGCGCGGCCCGTTGTTTGCTGGACGCCGGCAACATCCCGATCGGCGGCGATCTCGGCGCCGCCTATGCCGGCCAGTTCCACGAATCCGATCCGAACCGCGATGCGCTGTTCGAGGCCGAGGGCGATGCGCCGATCATGCTTCCGTCCTTCGCGCCGCGCATGTACGGCGCGCGTTATCGCAAGATATTCTTCAACGATTCCGGCATCGTCGACAAATGCGCGACCGCGATCTGGACCGGCGACACCTGCTTCTATGTCAACTTCTATCGCATCGCCGCGCAAGGTCGCTTCGGCGACGAACAGTGCCGACGGCTTGGGGCAATCGCACCGGCGATCGCGGCGATCGTCGCGCGCCATTTCCAGGGAAGCGCAACGCCGGACCAGACCCTCGCCGCGCTGTTCGCCACCCGCGCGCCGCTCGCCGATCTCACGCCGCGCGAGCGGGAAGTCTGCCACCGCATCCTGCTTGGCTTCAGCTCCGAAGCGATCTCGAGAGGACTCGGCATCAGCCTGCATTCGACACTGACCTATCGCAAGCGCGCCTATGAACGGCTGGGCATCTCCTCGCAGAACGAGCTGTTCGGAATTGTGCTGCGGTTGCTCTCGGGGCCTCACGGACCGAACTGAGGGGACACCAGGTTCGCGATATCGGCTTTCCGAGAGCAAAATGGAACACGCAGTCTGGCCGCCGTGATTGTCGTATTTTGACCCAGAGCGGACATTGAACCAGTCGAAACAGCTTCGTAGAAACAAATATTACCGGGGTCGCCATTGTTCGCGAAACTGCCCTGGAGTGACGCCAGCGATCCTCCGGAAGGCGCGGGTAAAGTGGGCAGGATCCGCGTAGCCAGAAGCGAAAGCAATTTCGATGATCTTGGAATCGGTGTTACGTAGGAGCTGCCTGGCATTTTCAAACCTGACAGCATCCACCAGCCCCGAATAAGTAAAACCGGCCCGCGAGAGCTGGCGTTGAAGGCTTCGCGCACTGATGCCCGCCATTTCTGCAATTTCAGCAAGCATTGGAGGTCGCTCGTCAAGATAGGACGGAAGCATCAGCTTTAGTACCTGGATGAAATCAAAACCGGAATGTTGGACGTGGTCGTTCAGATCGATAGAACTTTCGTTGGACCTGTTAGGAAGTGCCAGAAGCGAAACAGGCACGTCGATCCACGATGCCCCTTGACCGGACAGGAATCGAGAGGTTGGCCAAAATGACTGGCAAGCCGGACCCGGCGTGTACCGCGCTTCAAAGGCGATAGTTGCGGGAGCCCAATCCGGTCCGGCGAACTGCCGGACGATGTAAATCGGAAAAACGTTCTGAAGCCACTGCGAATGCTCGAGATGCTGAAGCCCCTTGGTCCCGGCAAGCCTGCTGCAATAGCGCGCATGATCGTCGTGATACTCGAGCCAGTTGCTCAAGTTTGAGTCTTCAAGCGAGGCCCATTTGCAGGCCTGTTGCAGCGCGACAAGCAGCGTCGGAGAATGACGGATCAAAATCCGGGTTCTTTCACTCAGGTGGCCGAAGTGTAGCGTCTTGGCAGCGTGGAATCCGAAATCCTCAATACCCTGCGACCTGCTGGCAAATGCTGCAAACTCGATCGCCGGCAAAATGGGAACGTAGTGATCGGATTTTTCCTCCAACGAAGCGGGTAGTCGAAACCTTTCCAGAAGGGAAGCGGCTGGCGTGCCAAGATTATTCAGAATGTCCACGAAGGGACTAAGGTGTTGGCAACGTGTCAAATGAATCTTCGCCACTGACTGCACCTCAAACGAAAACTTGGGAAAATACTAAGAACGCAGCTTGTCGGGCACAATCCTTCCGAGAGAATTTCAGGTTTCAGACAATCCCATTTGGCGAAAATTCTGGCGCTTGGTGGCCAGAGGGGGCTTTCATGGGGCCATAGTCTCTTGATCCGAATTCCATCGAGGGAGCATAGGCTTCGCGCCTCATACCAACCGATGAGAGCTGTCCGCTTGCCTTCATCCAAGGCGGTCCGCGCCGCCATTGTCGCATCGCTGCGGCACGGTGACGCAACCCTCGATAGAACGGCGCAAGCGCTCAAGATCAGTGGCCGTACATTGCAGCGTCACCTCGAGCGCATGGGCACAAGCCACAGCAAACTGCTCGCAGAGGTGCGTTTGCAGATCGCCTGCCACTTGCTCGCCGATTCGAGTAAGCGGTTGTCGGACATCGCAGAATCACTCGGCTATACCAACGCAAGTAGCTTCAGCCGATCTTTTGCACGTTTGATGAAAATTCAACCTGTTGTTTACCGGCGGCAGCAACAGAGCCGCGAGCATGATCGGCTGAATGCCCGCCGTCGTTCTCGCGCGATTGACCGCTAACAATTCCTGACGATTGGCGCGAAATGGCAAGACGCGCGATGTGAATTGGCGAGAAATGCAGAACGATTGCTGCGGCGGGGTCAGCGTCACCATCGCGAACGCGCTGTCCCGCCATTGATCTATACCAATTCCTGACAAGAGAAGCCGTCTTGTCTCGGCGGCGCTGCTCCAAGGCATTCTTTAATTGTTCAGTTGCTGATCGAAAGAACAAACCAGCCTGCAAAGGAGAAGACCATCATGACGGTTCGTCTTGCGATGATCGCGGTTTGCGCCGCTGGCTTAGTGGCTTTCCCGCATAAACTTCTGGCTCAATCGTCGGCAGAGAACAAGCGGCACATTCCGCTCGAGAAATCCATCGGTCAGGCAAAGCCGGAAGTGGTCCCGTCTCTTTTTGTCCTCAACTCGCGCGGCGCGAGCCTGAAAGAAGGGACGCTGGTGCTGACGGGAATTTCACCGAATGCGATCGTGTTTGCCGATCGGCCTGTTCGCGCCGCGGGGCACGATCTCACGTCGCGAATTGTCGAGGATTGGGGCAACGGGAGCGACAACTTCGCGAAGGATCCCCCGAACGCCACCGTGTCAGGATTCAAGAAGGACGGATCATCCGTGGTCGATGCCGTCGTCGTACTGAAATCGCCCAGGCTTGAGGGTGACAAGCTGACCTTCGATGTCGACGTACTCGAAGGCGATCTGGCTGGAGCGGATGGCCCGGCATCGGTTTTTATCGACATCATTGGCCGGCCGTTCACGCCGTTGTCTTTCGCCGGCGTCGCCCGCCGTACGGCCTGGCGCGGAGCGTTCTACCGTGGCGCTGCTTTCGCGGGAGCGGCTGCTGTGGCTGGCGCGGCAGCGTACCCCTATTACGCCCCCCGGTGCGGATACTATCCGTATCCGCCTTGTTACTGAGCAACGCGACCGGCCACGTCACGACCGCTGAGCCGACAGGTGGAAGGTCGGCCCGATCTAAGCCCAACACGAGTTCACAGGAGGGAGATCATGGAACGAACCACCATGATTGCAGCATCGCTGATCGTCGTCAGCATTCAGTCAGCGCATGCGCAGACGGACCTGAGCAGTTATGCCAACGCCAGAAGGCTATCTGGATGTTCAGAAGCTGACATGCGCGCAGCTCGCCGGAACGCGGCAGGGAGACGCCGATCTTCTCACTGCCTGGTATAGCGGTTGGTACAACGGCCTCGCGCGCAAGCACTACCTCGACATCAAGAAGTCCCGCGAGGCGGAGCACGAAGTGATCCAATATTGCAAGGCACATCCTGACCAGCTCATCATCGAGGCGATCGCTGTGGTCTTCAAGGATATGAGAGCGGCGCTCGGGATCAAGATGCAACCGTAATTGTGGGATTGGGCACCTTGTACGGCAGGCCGACAGTCGGAGCCGCCTGCCGATAGTTCGAAGACCATTCGATTTGCAAACAGGGAGAGAACGATGGAGATCACACGTCGCAGTCTTGCGCTTGGCGGAATGAGTCTGCTCGCCGGAGCGGGAATAGCTCAGTCGGCCGGCGCCCAGGAGGGGTCTTTCCTCGGGGTAGGTCAGGGCCTGGAGGACTTCTGGCTCGCGAGCGACGCCTACATATTCGGCTATCCGTTGGTGACGATGGAGATGACTCGTCGGGTCCTCACGAATGTTGCCGAGCCCGTCGGAACACGGGGGCCGATGGGCCATATCATCAAGCTGCGTCAATATCCGGACGCATCGTTCCGGGATGTCACGGCACCGAACGCAGACACGCTCTATACAACTTCGTTCTTTGACGTCGGAAAAGAGCCATGGGTCCTCAGCATCCCGGATATGAAGGGGCGCTATTTCCTGATGCCAATGCTGGATGGCTGGACGACGGTGTTCCAGGTGCCGGGGAAGCGCACCACCGGCACGGGCGCACAGACCTACGCCATCACCGGGCCCGGCTGGAAAGGCAAACTGCCGGACGGGGTGAAGGAATACAAGTCGCAGACCAATATTGTGTGGTTGCTCGGCCGCATCTATTGCACGGGAACTCCAGAGGATTACGCCGCCGTGCACAAGCTGCAGGACGAGTTCAAGCTCGTGCCGCTCAGCGCCTACGGCAAGCCATACACACCGCCTCCGGGAAATGTCGATCCGTCGATTGACATGAAGACGGCTGTCCGTGAACAGGTCAATCGCATGGACGCAGTGTCGTATTTCAAGCTGCTCTGCGACCTCATGAAAACCAATCCGCCATATGCTGCAGATGCCCCCCAGTTAGCCAAATTCGCCCGGATCGGCATCGTCCCCGGCCAGGATTTCGATGAGAGCAAGCTCAAAGCGGACTTCCTCAGACGCTTGCCGGAACTATCGGTCGACAGGATCATGCTCCAGTTCAAGATCAACAAAGCTATCAAGGACGAGAATGGCTTTGCCTTCACGACGAAAGGCGGCATCTACGGCACCGACTATCTGATGCGGGCACTCATCACCGCGATCGGACTCGGCTGCAACCGTCCGCAAGACGCGGTCTACCCGACCTCGGAAAAGGATGCGGAGGGCCACAAGTACAATGGCGCAAACAAGTACGTCATGCGGTTTCCCAAGGGGCACCTGCCTCCGGCGGAAGGATTCTGGTCGCTCACAATGTACGACAGCGGCTACTTCTTCGTGAGCAATCCGATCAACCGTTACTCGGTCAGCGCACGTCAAGAACTGAAGGAAAATCCGGACGGCTCGACCGATCTCTACATCCAGAAGGAGTCCCCCGGCAAAGAAAAGGAGTCGAACTGGCTTCCGGCGCCTGCGGGAGATTTCGTACTCATGCTGCGCATGTATTGGCCGCAGGAGACTGACCCGTCGATCATCAATGGCACATGGACAGTTCCCGGCGCCAGAAAGGTTGCTTGAGAGTACGAACTAGGGTCGCCCCCCCGCTCCGCGGGGGGCGGATTTCTTACTTGGAGCTTAGTAGATCTCCCTGACCACGAGCTAATCTCATGCTCATCATACTGACGCTTTACCTGGTCTTGGTTTGGCTGGTCTTCTCAAAATTCAAGCTCCTTAGATTGGGGTGGGCTTCCGGCACAATCGCGGCCCTGATCGGCGCTTTCATCCTCGCGGTCTTCCTTGCGATGTTCAACTACCTCACGCCATCGGGAAGTTTCGTTGTCGGCTCGCGGGTGGGGGAGATCGCGCCCAACGTTTCCGGTCAGGTGACCAAGATTCCGGTTCTGCCCAACATGCCGGTGAAGGCGGGAACGACATTGTTCCAAATCGATCCGATGCCATTCCAGTACAAGGTCGATCAGCTTGAGGCCTCGCTGGCGGGGGCAAGGCAGCAAGTTCTCCAGCTTAGGGCGAGTTACGAACAGGCGAGCGCTAACGTCGAGGGGCTGACCAAGCAACTCGCTTATCACGACAAGCGGCTCGCCGATTACGCGCAACTGACCGGACAAGGGGCGCAAAGTGAATTTCGGTTACAGGACGCGCAGCTTCAGCAGGAGACGGCCCGATTCCAACTGCAGGCGGCCAAGGCAGCACAACAAAGCGCCAAGCTCGCTATGGACGCTGAGATCGGCGGCATCAACACGACCGTGGCTCAAGTCCAAGCTCAGCTCGAGGATGCCAAGTGGGAGCTCGAGCAGACCACCGTCCGCGCGCCCGCCGAAGGCTACGTGACTGCCATGGCCCTGTCAGCCGGCGACCGGGCAACGCAGGCGCGCGCCGTGATGTCGTTCGTTGTCACAAACGAGATCACAATTCTTGGCATGTTTTCGCCCAACGGATTCCGAACCATAAAGCCGGGTGCGAAGGTCAAGCTGGTGTTCGATGACGATCCCGGCCGCATCTATAATGCGACGATCACGGCAATCCCGCAGGGTACGGGCGAAGGCCAGATTGCTGTTTCCGGAACGCTTACCCGGGCGGGTTCGATCCGGGGTGCCAGGACATATCCGGCACTTATCTCCATCCCGAAGGATACCGATCCCAGTCACCTCAAGCTGGGTATGCCCGGCACCGCGACCGTATTTGCCGATAATGCCGGTGTCATCGGACTACTCATGTCGATTCTGGTTTGGATCAGTTCTTACACCGCTTTTCTGTGAGGTTGCAGGAAGGCCCTCGATTGAGGCTGGTTTGTTGAAAAGCTTCGCGTGGACAAGAATCAACAAAAATGAGGCCAAACATGACAAACGCGCGATACGCAGTATTCTCGTCGCCGGGGCGGGAGAAGCGACCTGCGCCACGAATTGTAGCCGGATTGCTGGCGGCATCTATTGCGTTTCTCTCGCAGCCTGCAAGCGCCGATGAGGGCGGCGTTTCCTACTGGCTTCCTGGCCGCTTTAGCAGCCTTGCTGCGACACCTCAGGTTCCCGGCTGGTCGATGGCGGCAGTCTACTATCACACCAGCGTAAGCGCATTTGGTACTGCGGCCGCCGCGAGAGAGGTTCACGTTGGCAGAATTCCCACAACAGTAAACGTCGATCTGAACTTGCGCTTGAATGGGCGGGGAGATCTTGTCCTGCTCAATCCCACGTTCACCTTCGCAACGCCGGTGCTGGGCGGGCAACTCGCCATCGGGGTAACGGGACTATTCGGGCGATCGAGCGCCGATCTTGCCGGAACGCTGACGACGGCTATTGGCCCCCTCGGGATAACGCGTGCGGGCGGTTTCGGCGACTCGATCACATCTATCGGCGATCTCTACCCGCAGGCGACACTCAAGTGGAATGCAGGCGTCCACAACTTCATGACCTATGTCACAGGAGATATCCCTGTTGGCGCTTACAGTTCGTCTCGGCTCGCCAATCTTGGCATCGGTCATGCCGCCATCGACGCCGGCGGCGGCTACACATACTTCAATCAGCAGGCCGGTTACGAATTTTCCGCCGTGGCAGGCTTCACCTACAATTTAAAGAATCCGGATACGCAATACCAGAACGGCATCGACTTCCACGTAGATTGGGGAGCCTCGCAATTTCTGTCGAAGCAGAACTTCGTCGGCCTCGTTGGTTATGCTTATCAGCAGATCACCGATGACTTCGGCCAGCATCCCGCCCTGGGAGGCTTTCGGTCGCGTGTGCTGGGCATCGGTCCGCAGGTCGGCTTCCTATTCCCCGTGGGGGACATGCAGGGATATCTGAACCTGAGAGGATATGGTGAGTTCGCTGCCGAGAATCGCCCGGCTGGCTGGAATACATGGTTGACCTTCTCAATCTCGCCGATGGCGCCGACCAGCACGGTCACGCCAACCCGGCGGCTAACGAAATAGCTGCGGGCCTCGCCAACCAATGCTGCCGGACACACCGTCAATCAGCCAGCTCTCTCACGTCATTTCGCAGGCGGCCGCACCGGCGTTTCTTCTTGGCGCACTGGCGGCCTTCATCGCCCTGCTGATATCTCGCCTGAACAGGATCATCGACAGATCGATCTATCTGAATCAGATCTCTGATCAGGATCAGGCGAGAAGCCGGCTGAAGGCAGACTTGCCCCGCCTTGTTCGGCGTGCCGCCATGATCAATCGTGCGATCTTCTGGGCCATTGTGGGAAGCATTTCGATAGGCATCGTCATCATCGTAGGCTTCGTAAGTGCATTCTTTGAGATCCGGCACGAAAGAGGCGTCGCCATCCTCTTCGTCATTTCTGTTTCAGTCTTCATCGTGTCTCTGATGGATTTCGCGCGCGAGGTTCGGATTGCGCTGAACGAATTTGACCACTACGGCTGATTTGGCACCACTCTTGTCTGTACTTGGCTCCCAAAGCCGTCGCTGACGAATGAGCAAAGCATATCCGCTCCGCGGGGCAATTCAGACCTCTATTCGCTCCGCGATCAGAAGTGCGTTGTCCGCGTCGCCAGCTCAATATCGAGCGGTGCTCCCAATCTCATGTTGCCGAGCAGGAGTTCGGCGTTAACCATCGCCAACGGTTCCGGTCTGGGCGAAATCGCTTCGAAGTTTCTTAAATCTTGCTGGGTACCTCTTCCAGGCATGATGATCTGGGAGAAGACATGAGCAAGCGGGCCAGACGTGGAAAGGCGGAGACGCTCGCGCTACCGATGGCCGCGAGAGTTGCAATTGGCGCCGTGGCTGTCGCCGCGTTGGGGTACGGTTTGCTGTCTCGCCCCGCGAGCGTGCAACCGGCGCGGAAGCCGTCCGCGCAGGAAGCCCGGGCATCGTCGACTCCGGTTTACGTGTCGACGCCGGTTCAGGCATCAGCGCCGGCTCCGGCTCCAATTCCCGCCCCGGCGCCTCTGGTCGAGCCGCCGAAAGCCGCCGAAGGTCCCGGAGCACTTGTTCGGCAGGTGGTCGACTACGCCAGCCGCCAGCCGCCGGGCACCGTGATCATCGATACCAAGAACACATTCCTTTATTTCGTCCTGAACGACACGCAGGCGATGCGCTACGGCATCGGTGTCGGCCGCGAGGGCTTCACCTGGTCCGGTGAACAGACCGTGGCTCGCAAGGCGGAATGGCCGGATTGGCATCCGCCGGCGGAGATGGTCTCGCGTCAGCCTTATCTGCCGCGGTTCATGGCAGGTGGCCCCGGCAATCCGCTCGGCGCCCGGGCGATGTATCTGGGCGAGACCGAATATCGAATTCACGGCACCAACAACCCCGATACGATCGGGAAGCGGGTTTCGTCCGGCTGCATCCGGCTGACCAACGAGGACGTCGTGGACCTCTATGAGCGGGTGAAGATCGGAGCGAAGGTGATCGTGCTTCCGGCAACCGCTGCCCGTCGTCCGGGAACGCCGCCCGACGCCGCCTTCCGATTGCCGGACCCGGCATCGCCGTCGAAGCGGCCCTTGGCGGCCAACGCGCAGATGCCGTCATCCGGACCGAAGATCGCCGAGGCCCGGTAACTCCAATGCCGCCCGTCCCTATCGTTAGGGACAGACGCCGGCGTCGGACCTCGCTAGTCTCCTGGAAACGAGAATCCAGGAGGGACCGCATTGAGCACGGCGCCGCGCATCGACATCGACCCGGCCGCCTTCTGGGCCGATCCCTATCCGATGCTCGCGAAGATGCGGCGAGAGGCGCCGATCGCCTTCGTGCCGCAGCTCGGCTCGACGCTGCTGACGAGCCGGGACGACATCTCGATCTCCGAGAAGCAGATCGACGTGTTCTCCTCGCACCAGCCCGCCGGCCTGATGAACCGGCTGATGGGCCACAACATGATGCGCAAGGACGGTGAGGCGCACCAGGTCGAGCGCCGCGCGATGTTTCCGACGGTCTCGCCGAAGACGGTGAAGGCGCACTGGACCGCGCAGTTCCAGGCCCATGCCGATCGCATCATCGCTTGCATCGAGCCGGGCCGGATCGATTTCATGCGCGACTTCGCGCTGCCCTTCTCCGGCGAGTGCCTGAAGTCGATCACCGGCCTCACCAATATCGGCTTTCGGGACATGGACGCGTGGTCGCAAGGCATGATCGAGGGCATCGCCAATTATGCCGGCGACCCCGAGGTCGAGGCGCGCTGCCACGCCGCGACGTCGGGCATCGATGCCGCGATCGACGACATGCTGCCGGTGATGTGCAAGCGTCCAAACCAGAGCATTCTCGGCGTGCTGCTCGCCTCGGGCATGCCGATGGAGAGCGTGCGCGCCAACGTCAAGCTCGCGATCTCGGGCGGCCAGAACGAGCCGCGCAAGGCGATCGCCGGCACGGTGTGGGCGCTGCTCACCCATCCCGGGCAGCTCGACCTCGTGCGCAGGGGCGAGGTGTCCTGGCTGCAGGCCTTCGAGGAATATGCCCGCTGGATCTCGCCGATCGGCATGTCGCCGCGGCGCATCGCAAAGCCGTGGAGCATCCGCGACGTCGCCTTCGAAACCGACGAGCGCGTGTTCCTGATGTTCGGCTCCGCCAACCGCGACGAGAAGCACTTCGAGCGCGCCGATGCGTTCGACGTGAGACGAGATACGTCCAGGAGCGTCGCCTTCGGCGCCGGCCCGCATTTCTGCGCCGGCGCCTTCGCCTCCCGCGCCATGATCGCCGACGTCGCCCTGCCGACCGTGTTCGCCCGCGCCAAACGGCTCGAGTTGGCCGATGACGAGGAGGTGCGGATCGGCGGCTGGGCGTTCCGCGGGCTGCTCAATCTGCCGGTGAAGTGGCACTAGGCCGGTGGTGCTCGGGGCACCTAGTCCTCACACGTTCGGTGTCATCGCCCGGCTTGACCGGGCGATCCAGTACTCCGAGACGGTTGTGGTTGAATCGATGGGCCGCGGCGTACTGGATTCCCCGCCTTCGCGGGGAATGACAGCGGAGATGGTGGAAGCTTCGCGCCCCAGTACCCCCAGTCCGCCATGGTGCCATTCTGCCACTGTATTGCCCGACGGGTCAAGTAAATTTCGCTAAATACGAAATTCGTTTCGTAACAAGACCTTGGCTACTGTGCATGGGGTTGTTTTCGCATTTTCATGGTGCTGGGGCGCCGTGCGTTCCGATTGTCACATTCGCGTGCGGAAAAATTCGCTCTGCATTCGCTCCGCGGATTGAAAGATTAATCATGCGCCGCGCCTCGCGCGCAGTGCGCGCATCGCTATTTTTCCGCACGTCTCGACACCTCCGATAAGCCGCACCATCATCCGAGCAACACGAATGAATGACGGCCGCATGCGGCCGGGAGAGTGGAATGCAGCGTCGGGACTTTCTGAAACTGTCGATTGGAACTGCGGCCGTCGCCGCGTTCGCCTCGCGCGTCAACGCGCAAGGTGCGGTGAAGGAGATTCGTATCGGCTACCAGAAGAACGGCGTGCTGGTCATCACGCGCCAGCAGGCCGCCCTGGAAAAACATTTCGCCCCGCAAGGCATCGAGGTGAAGTGGGTCGAATTCTCCTCGGGGCCTCCGATGATGGAGGCGATGAACGTCGGCAGCGTCGATTACGGCGCGGTCGGCGATTCCCCGCCGGTGTTCGCCCAGGCCGCGGGCGCCGCAATCGTCTATGCCGCCGGCCAGCCGATCACCAACGGCCAGGGCATCCTGGTGCCGAAGGATTCGCCGATCCGCACCATCGCTGAATTGAAAGGCAAGCGCATCGGTTTCACCAAGGGCTCCAGCGCTCACAACATCGTGGTGCAGACGCTGGAGAAGGCCGGCCTCACCTATGCCGACATCACGCCAGTCTATCTGACGCCGCCGGACGCCGGCCCTGCCTTCGCCAATGGCAGCATCGAGGCCTGGGCGATCTGGGATCCTTACTTCGCGATCGGCGAGACCAGGCAGAGCGGCCGCATCCTGATCAATGCGCGCGAGGTCACCAAGACCAATTCGTTCTACATCGCCAATCGCGACTTCGCGAGGAACCACGGCGAGATCCTGCAACAGATCGTCGACGTCACCACCGCGACCGCCCGATGGGCCGAGCACCACCGCGACGAGGTCGCGAAATCGCTCGCTGCGGTCACCGGCATTCCCCTCGACATCCAGACCATCGCAGCGAACCGCTCGTCATTCGTGGTCGGCCCCGTCACCGACGACATCGTCGCGACCCAGCAGGGCGTCGCCGACCGCTTCTACAAGCTCGGCCTGATCCCGAAGCCGATCGTGATTCGCGACATCGTGTGGCGCAACCCGGCAGCCTGATCGTGCCGACCGGCCTTCCCATCCACAAGGGTTTGAACATGAGACGTATCATTCAGCGTC
Organism: Bradyrhizobium sp. CCBAU 25338; assembly: GCF_028128965.1. NCBI lineage: Bacteria > Pseudomonadati > Pseudomonadota > Alphaproteobacteria > Hyphomicrobiales > Nitrobacteraceae > Bradyrhizobium > Bradyrhizobium sp. CCBAU 25338. Next base: position 542,189 of record NZ_LFKY01000041.1, on the reverse strand, counting down.
TGATCGCAGCCATCGTGCTCTCGATCGGCATCGTCGCCGCCGCAGTCGGCACGACCTACGGTTAGGAGCACATCCATGAGCCAATCCAAGAGCAATATCCTCTGGTTCCTGCCGACCCATGGCGACGGGCGCTATCTCGGCACCGGCATCGGCGGCCGCGAGGTCGACTTCAACTATCTGCGCCAGATCGCGCAGGCCGCCGATCAGCTCGGCTATTTCGGCGTGCTGATCCCGACCGGCCGGTCGTGCGAGGATTCCTGGATCGTCGCCTCGAGCGTGGCGCCGTTCACCGAGCGGCTGCGCTATCTCGTGGCGGTCCGTCCCGGCCTGCAATCGCCGAGCGTGGCGGCGCGCATGACGGCGACGCTCGATCGCATCTCGAACGGCCGGCTTCTCGTCAACGTCGTTACCGGCGGCGATCCGGTTGAGAACAAGGGCGACGGTGTCTTCCTCGGCCATGACGAACGCTACCAGGTCACCCGCGAGTTCCTGGGCGTCTACAGCGACCTGCTCGCCGGCAAGACGGTCAATGTCGAAGGCAAGCACATCCATGTCGAGGGCGGCAAGCTGCTGTTTCCTCCGGTGCAGTCCCCGCGGCCGCCGCTCTATTTCGGCGGTTCGTCCGATGCCGGCATCGACGTCGCCGTGGACACCGTCGACAAATATCTCACCTGGGGCGAGCCGCCGGCGCAGGTCGCCGAGAAGATCGCGAAGGTGAGGGAGGTTGCCGCCGCGCGCGGCAGAAAGCTCTCCTTCGGCATTCGCCTTCACGTGATCGTCCGCGAGACCAATGAAGAGGCCTGGAGCGCTGCGAACGAGCTGATCAGGCATGTCAGCGACGAGACCATCGCGCTGGCGCAGAAGAACTTTGCCCGCATGGATTCCGTGGGCCAGCAGCGCATGGCGCAGCTCCATGGCGGCAGGCGCGACAAGCTCGAGATCGCGCCGAACCTGTGGGCCGGTGTCGGCCTCGTGCGCGGCGGCGCCGGCACGGCGCTGGTCGGCGACGCCCAGACCGTCGCGGCCCGCATCAAGGAGTATCAGGATCTCGGCATCGATACCTTCATCATGTCAGGCTATCCGCATCTGGAGGAAGCCTATCGCTTCGCCGAGCTGGTGTTCCCGCTGCTCTCGCTGGAGCAGCCGAACAACGTGACGAAGCTCCATTTCAACGGCGGTCCGTTCGGCGAGACGGTCGGCAGCGATCTCCGTCCGCAGCACCGGGTGTCGCAGTCATGAGCCTGATCGACAGCGTTTCGCTTCCGCGCAGCCTCCGCCTGCCGCGTCTCGACGGCCTGATCCAGTGGATCGTGCCGCTCGCCATCATCGCGATCTGGCAGGTCGCGAGCGTCACCGGCTTCGTGCCGACCCGTGTGCTGCCGGCGCCGAGCGACGTCGTGCTGGCCGGCTGGAAGCTGCTGCTTTCCGGCGAGCTCGTCCGCAACATCTGGGTCTCGTTCTGGCGCGCCTCGATCGGTTTTCTGATCGGCGGCAGCATCGGTTTCGCGTTCGGCCTCGCCAACGGTCTGTCGCAGCTCTCGGCAAAGCTCACCGACACCACGCTGCAGATGGTGCGCAACGTGCCGCATCTGGCGCTGATCCCGCTGGTCATCCTCTGGTTCGGCATCGACGAGAGCGCGAAGCTGTTCCTGGTGGCGCTCGGCGTCTTCTTCCCGATCTACCTCAACACGCTGCACGGCATCCGCACCGTCGATCCGCAGCTGATCGAGATGGGCCGCATCTACGGCATGACTGACGGCGAATTGTTCCGCCGCGTGATCTTTCCGGGCGCGCTGCCCTCGATCTTCGTCGGCATCCGCTTCGCGCTCGGCATCATGTGGCTGACCCTGATCGTCGCCGAGACCATCGCGGCGTCCTCGGGCCTCGGCTACATGGCGATGCAAGCGCGCGAGTTCATGCTGATCGACGTCGTCGTGCTCTCGATCCTGATCTACGCTCTGCTCGGCAAGCTTGCCGACAGCCCCTCCCGCGTGCTGGAGCGCCTGACGCTTTCCTGGCACCCCGCCTTCCAGAAACGTTGAGCAGAAATACTGGGAATCACATGCAGACAGCGCTTCGTACGTCCCTTCCCGAGACCGAGCTCGCCAGCCGCGCCAATTTCGTCCCTCATGTCCCTCATGCTCGTGTCGTGCACGAGGAGCGTCCGGTTCACACCGGCGGCCGGCCGCTCAGCATCCGGGGCTTGCGCAAATCCTTCGGCGCCAACGAGGTGCTGCGCGGCATTGATTTGCACATCCCCGCCGGCCAGTTCGTCGCGATCGTCGGCAAGAGTGGCTGCGGCAAGAGCACGCTGCTGCGTCTGATCGCCGGCTTGGACGAGATCGACGCCGGCAGCATCAGCTTCGGCGGTGACGTCCAGCCCGAAGACATCCGCGTGATGTTCCAGGAGCCGCGGCTGCTGCCCTGGGCCCGCGTGCTCGCCAATGTCGAGGTCGGCCTCGGCCGCGATCGTGCCTCCAGCGATGCGCATGCGCGTGCCGAGAAAGCCTTGGGCGAGGTCGGCCTCGCCGACAAGCGCGACCAATGGCCCTCGGTGCTGTCGGGAGGCCAGAAGCAGCGCGTCGCGCTCGGCCGCGCGCTGGTTTCGCGCCCGCGCGTGCTCGCCTTCGACGAGCCGCTCGGCGCACTGGACGCTTTGACCCGCATCTCGATGCAGCGGCTCTTGGAGCGCGTCTGGCGTGACCAGGGCTTCACCGCGATCCTGGTGACCCACGACGTCTCCGAAGCGGTCGCCTTGGCGGACCGGGTGCTGGTGATCGAGGAGGGCCGGATCGCCCATGACGTCACGGTCGACACGGCCCGGCCGCGCGCGCGCGGCTCGGCCGAGCTCGCAAGCCTTGAAGGCTCGATCCTGAGCCACCTTTTGTCGGCGGACGATCGTACCTAAATATGAGGGAAGCCCCGCTTCGGGGAGCAATGCCATGAATGTAGTGCCCCGCGATCTCATGACCGAAATCCCCGTCTCGTCCGCCGATTTTCGCGGCGCCATGCGCCACCTCACCGGCGGCGTCAGCGTCATCACCGCCGGGCGGGGCAAGGATATTACGGGCATGACGGTGACCTCGGTCACCTCGCTGTCGGTCGAGCCGCCGACGCTGCTGGTCAGCATCAACCGCGATGCGTCGTCCTTTCCGCTGATCAAGCGCCACGGCGCCTTCGGCGTGAACATCCTCAACGCCGACCAGCTCGAGATTGCCGAGCGCTTTTCCGGCAAGGGCGGGCTGAAGGGCGCCGATCGTTTCGCAGGCGCCAAATGGGTGACGTCGGTCTCGGGCGTTCCCCTGCTGTTCGACGCTTTGTCCGCCTTCGATTGCGAGGTCGAGGAGATCGTCGAACGCCACTCGCACGGCATCGTCATCGGCCGCGTCAGGGACATCAGGAACTCGGCCCGCACCGCGGCCCTTGCCTATTGGCACGGCCAGTATGTGGCGGTCGACCAGGACGAGGACGCCGCCAGGCTCGCAGACGTCAGCCTTCCCGCGCGCGGCCGCCGCGGTATTTGATCGCCGCGCGTGTCGGCGCGGAAGGCTGGCCTTTTCTCCGTCGTCGCTCTAGAAGCGCCTGAACCCCCATGCGGGACGGCAATGGAGCGGATCGATGAAACGCGTTGCAACCTGGGCCTTCTACGCCGTCGGCGCGCTTGCGATCGCCTATCTCGCGCTCTACGCCTACGCGATGTTCTCAGGCTCTCCGATCGTGCCGGGCGACCCCATCCACATCTTCCGCAAGCCCGACGCGCCGAGTTATTCGTGAGGCTCGGGAGGTCTCGTAGGGTGGGCAAAGCGAAGCGTGCCCACCGTTATCTCGTATAAGAGGCGATGGTGGACACGGCGCAAGTGCGCCTTTGCCCACCCTACGGCACCTTCATTCACCCGCGCAGAATCGCCAGCGCCAGCGCCTGTGCGCGCGGCACGATGCTGTCGAGCTCGAGATATTCCTCCGGCGTGTGCGCGAGCCCGCCGACCGGCCCGAGGCCGCAGATGGTCGGCGTGCCGACCGCGGCGGTGAAGCCGGAATCGGCGCAGCCGCCGGAGAATTCGCCCTGGAGCGTAGTGAGGCCGACCTGTCTTGCGGCGGCCTGATAATTTTCGAACAGCGCTTTCGAATCCGCGCTCTGCACCACCGGCACGAACTCGCCCTTGATCGTCAGCGTTGCACTCGTGCCCGGCACGTAGGAGGTCGTGACGATCGTCTCGATTGCGGCCATCACCCTCGCGCGGTCCGCCGGATCGACATAACGCAGGTCGATCTGACCCTCGGCGTAGGGCGCCGTGGTGTTGACGGACTGGCCGCCCGAGACGAGGCCGACATTCAGCGTGATGCCCTTGTCGAGGTCGGTCAGCGCATGGATCTGCACGATCTTGTGCGCGAGCTCGCCGATCGCGCTGATGCCGGCAGCGAAATTGGCGCCGGAATGCGCGGCTTTGCCGGTAATGCCGAGATGCATGAAGATGCCGCCCTTGCGGCCGGTGACCACGTTGCCGGTGGGACGGCCCGGCTCCGAATTGAACACCGCGCGCGCGGCGCGTCCCTCCCGTTCGATCACCGGGCGCGAGGAGGGCGAACCGATCTCCTCGTCCGAGGTGATCAATACCTTGATCGGGTGCGGTGAGCCGCCGAATTTGTGGAAGGCGGTCGCCACGAACACGTTCATGACGAGGCCGGACTTCATGTCGGCGACACCCGGTCCATAGGCGCGGCCATCTCGAATCGTGAACGGACGCCGACCGGCCTCGCCCTTGCCGAATACGGTGTCGCGATGCCCCATCAACAGCACCGGCTTCTCGTTGCTGCCGGGCTTTGCCACCTCGGCATGGATCGCATCACCGAAGGTGGCGTTGGCCTCGCGCCGGAACGGAATGCCGTGCTCGGCAAAGTGCCGCTCGAACCGCGCACCGACCGCATCGACGCCCTCCTTGTCGTAGGATCCGGAATCGATGTTCACGACGTCGCGGAGAAGATCGATCATCGCCTGCCGCTGCGACGCCAGCCAATCCGTGATTTGAGCTTCAGACATGTTCATCCTCGCGTGATTCTCGCAGGGTTATAGGGCCTGGCGTCGCCATGGCCTAGTCACGCGGCGCGGTTCGGTCATGCGAAGGATGCTCTTGAGGTTCGTCATTTCGCTGCGCTCGCAATGACGAGGTTGGCAGCCTGCATCAAACAAAATGCCCGGGACCAGCCCGGGCATCTGCGTTCTCTCAACCAGCGGGGCCGCCTACGCCCCCATCATCGGCATCCGCGGATACTCACCCGGCGTTCCCGCGGGCGGGATCGGGATGCCGCCGTCGGCATATTCGTTGAGCTTGTTGCGCAGCGTGCGGATCGAGATGCCGAGGATGTTGGCGGCATGGGTCCGGTTGCCGAGGCAGTGCTTCAGCGTCTCCAGGATGAGGTCGCGCTCGACATCGGCCACGGTGCGCCCCACCAATGCGCGCGTCACCTGCTCGGCGGCCATGGTGGCATGCGCCACGGCCGGCGCGGTCTTGGCGAGATCGAGGCGGTCGCCGTCCGGCGTGATGATGGCGTCGGGTCCGATCTCGTCGCCGTGCGCCATCAGCACCGCGCGGTGCATGGTGTTTTCGAGCTCGCGGACGTTGCCCTGCCAGCGGTTGGCGGAGAGCACGCGGCGGGCTTCCGCCGAGATCGGGCGCAGCGGCACGCCGTTGGCCTCGGCGTATTTCTTCACGAAGTGCTGGGCGAGCTCCAGGATGTCGGCAGGGCGCTCGCGCAGCGGCGGGATCTTCAGATTGACGACGTTGAGGCGGAACAGGAGGTCCTCACGGAACGTGCCCTCGCGCACGGCTTCGACGAGATTGCGGTTCGAGGTCGCGATGATGCGGATGTCCACGGGCACCGGCTTGGTGCCGCCGACGCGATCGATCACGCGCTCCTGGATGGCGCGCAGCAGTTTCGATTGCAGGCGGACGTCCATCTCCGAGATTTCGTCGAGCAGCAGCGTGCCGCCGGTCGCTTCCTCGAACTTGCCGATGCGGCGCGCGACTGCGCCGGTGAAGGCGCCCTTCTCGTGGCCGAACAGCTCGGACTCCAGGAGGTGTTCGGGGATCGCGGCGCAGTTGATGGAGATGAACGGGCGCTTGGCGCGCGCCGAGCGGGTATGGACGTAACGGGCCAGCACCTCCTTGCCCGTGCCGGATTCCCCCGTGATCATCACCGAGGCGTCGGAGCCGGCGATCTGCTGGGCGAGCTTGATCACCTTCGCCATCGCCTCGTCGCGATAGACCAGCTCGCGGGAATCGTTGGCGACCGCGGCGAGCACCGCGGCGATCAGCTCCGGGTCCGGCGGCAGCGGGATGTATTCCTTGGCGCCGGCGTGGATCGCGGCGACCGCGGCGCGGGCGTCATTGGTGATGCCGCAGGCGACGATCGGGGCGTGGATGTGCTCGGCCTCCAGCCGTAGCACGAGGTCGCGGATGTCGAGGGCGACGTCGACCAGCAGAAGGTCGGCGCCCTTGCCGCCGCGCAGCACGCGCATCGCCTGCTCGTGATCCTCGGCATGGGTCACGGTGGCGCCGTTCTCCATCGCGATCTTGGTGGCGGTGGTGAGCTGGCCCTTCAATGTGCCAACGATGAGAAGCCGCATGTCAGTCTCCTGTCCGTCTGTTCGCGCTGCCGCGCGTCATGTCCTTGTATCTTGCGCTAGCCGCGTTCGGCCTTGATGATTTCCGTCATGGTCACGCCGAGCTTGTCCTCGACCAGGACGACCTCGCCGCGGGCGACCAGCTTGTTGTTGACGTAAATGTCGATGGCTTCGCCGACGCGCCGGTCGAGCTCGAGCACGGTGCCTGGTCCGAGCTTCAGGAGCTCGCCGACGTCCATCTTGGAGCGGCCGAGCACGGCCGAGACCTGCACCGGCACGTCGAACACCGCTTCGAGGTCGGCGGCGGCACGCGCCGCATATTCGTCCTCGTTGTAGCCGACGTCGGTGCCGGTCGGAGGCATCGGGCCGTTGAGATCGGGCAGCGGGACCTGTCCGTCTGTGTCGCTCATGGCTTAATTCCCCCTGCGGGACGCGATATAGCGTCCGACCATTTCGTCGATCTTGGCCGCGATGGCGCCGCGCTCCAGCACGACGCCGCCATCGGCCCATTCGATCCGGCAGTCGCCGGTGGCAATTTCCGGCTCGGCCAGGATCACCAGCCGGCCCTCGAAGCCGCTCTGCTTGGCGAGCCGCTCGATCTTCTCGCGCGCGGCGTCGTAGAGCGCATCGTTGATGCGGACGACGAGATGCGGCGTCGCGACCAGATGCGAGAAGCAGTCCTTGACCAGCGCGACGACCTCGCCGAGCGGCTCGGCGGCGACGAGATCGGCGCACAGCTTGCGCGCCACCGCGACCGCGACCTCGACCGCCTCGGTTTCCATCCTGGTCTCGATGTTGCCGATGCCGGAGGCGACGCCCCGAATTGCGATGTTGATCTCCTCCATGGCGAGCGCGACGCGGCGGTCGCTCTCGGCCTTGGCCTCGTGCTGGCCGGCGGCAAAGCCCTGCTGGTAGGCGCGCGCTTCGGCTTCCGCGACCTTCTGGGCGATCTCGGCTGCAGTCGCGGCCTTCTCGCGCGTCGTCCGCTCGGGCGCCGCGAAGTCGGTATCGAACAGGAATTTTGCCGGAGCGGCCATCAATACACCAGCTCGTCGTCGGCGCGGTTCTTGGTCAGCATGATCTCGCCCTTGGCGGCGAGGTCCTTGGCGAGATTGACCAGAAGCGCCTGCGCCTCGTCGACGTCGCGCAGGCGCACCGGGCCCATCGCCGCCATGTCGTCCTGGAGCATCTTGGCCGCGCGCGAGGACATGTTGCCGAAGAAGAAGTTGCGGACGTCCTCGTTGGCGCTCTTGAGCGCGACGCCCAGCTTGTCCTTGTCGACGTTGCGCATCAGGGTCTGGGCGGAGCCGGAATCGAGCTTCACGAGGTCGTCGAAGGTGAACATCAGCGCCTTGATGCGCTCGGCCGATTCGCGGTTGTCCTCTTCCAGCGAGGTGATGAAGCGGGTTTCGGTCTGGCGGTCGAAATTGTTGAAGATCTCCGCCATCACCTCGTGGGCGTCGCGACGGCGGGTCTGCGACAGGTTCGACATGAATTCGGTGCGCAGCGTCTTCTCCACGCTCTCGATCACCTCCTTCTGTACCGCCTCCATCTTCAGCATGCGGTTGACGACGTCGAGCGCGAGCTCCTCGGGCAGGATGCCGAGCACGCGCGCCGCATGCTCCGACTTCAGCTTCGACAGCACCACGGCGATGGTCTGCGGATATTCGTTCTTGAGGTAGTTGGCGAGGACCTCTTCCTGCACGTTGGAGAGTTTCTCCCACATGTTGCGTCCTGCGGGGCCGCGGATCTCATCCATGATGCCGTTGACGCGCTCCGGCGGCAGGTATTGCTGGAGCAGGCGCTCGGTGGCGTCGAAATTGCCCATCAGCGCGCCGGAAGCCGACATGCGCGAGACGAATTCGAGCAGCATGTCCTCGACGGTGTCGACCTCGACGGTGCCAAGCGTCGACATCTCCAGCGAGAGCTGGCGCACCTCGTCGTCGTCGAGCAGGCTCCAGATCTTGCCGCCATATTGCTCGCCCAGCGCCAGCATCAGGATCGCAGCACGCTTCGGCCCGGCCAGCGCCTCGGTCTTGCTGCCCCCGCGGCTGCCGGCGCGCTGGCCCAGCGTGGAGATCACGCTGGTGATGTCGTTCGAATTGGCGTTTTGCAGGGAGGCGGCCATGTCAGATCACTTCTTGATTCACTTGGCAGAGTTACGTGGCTTGGGTTATTTCGCGGGTTCGGTGAGCCATTGGCGGATGATGGCGACGGTTTCGTTGGGGTTGCGCTCGGCGAGCTCGCCGACGCGATGAACGGACTGGGCGTGGACTTGGCCCTGGATGGTGGCGACGTCGATGGCGCTGGCGGCGCCGCTCGGCAGCAGCGGCTGGCCGGAGGCCGGCGCGGCCTCTTCCGACGCGGCGGGACCCGTCAGCACGCCGGAGATGGCGGCGGCGACCTCGTCGGAGGCGAGGATGCGCTTGACCAGCGGGCGGATCACCAGGAACAGCACGACTAGGCCGAGCAGCATCATCACGCCGAGCTCGACGAAGTACATGACGTCGTCCTTGGTGAACTGGAGCATGCCGAGAAAGCCTGAGGACTCGCCGATCGGCGCGGTGGAAGGCGCGTCGGCAAAGCGCAGATTCACGACCTCGACCTGGTCGCCGCGCTTCTGGTCGAAGCCGATCGCCGAGCGCACCAGGGTGGCGATGCTGTCGAGCTGCTCCTTGGTACGGTCCTGGTAGGCCAGCTCGCCCTTGTCGTTCTTGGAGTAGATGCCGTCGACCAGCACCGCGACCGAGATGCGATTGACCCGGCCGGCTTCGGTCACCTCGGTCTTGGTGGTGCGGGAGATCTCGTAATTGTTGGTCTCTTCGGACTTCTTGCTCTGGTCCTTGGCGGCAGCGCCGGCGTTGTTCTGCTGGCTGCCGGGCAGCTCGTTGTTGACGGTGACCTGGCCGTTGTTGTCGGCGGTCATGCTCTGCTCTTCGCGGGTCTGGCTCGAGCGCAGCACGCGGCCTTCGGGGTCGAACTTGTCCGAGGTCTGGGTGATCTTGTTGAAGTCGAAATCAGCGGAGAGCTGCACGCGGGCGCGGCCCGAGCCGACCACGGAGGACACGATGTCCTCGACCTGCTTGCGCATGCGCTTTTCGAAGGCGATGCGGCGCTCGTCTCCGACCGTCTGCTCCGGATCGGTCGCCGCGCCGTCGGCGAGCAGCTGCCCGGCCTCGTCGACGATCGAGACCCGCTGCGGCTTCAGCCCGTTGACGGCGGAGGCGACGAGATGGCGGATGGCGCGGATCTGCTGGGCTTCCAGCGAGCCGCGGACGCGGACCACGATCGAGGCCGACGGCTCCGGCGCCTCGCGCGCAAACAGCGGGCGCTCGGGCAGCACCAGATGGACGCGCGCGGCCTGGATGCGGTCGATGGCGCGGATGGTGCGGGCGAGCTCGCCCTCCAGCGCGCGGAGATGATTGATGTTCTGGACGAAGGAGGTGGTGCCGAGTGCGTCCGACTTGTCGAACACCTCGTAGCCGACGCCGCCGCCCTTGGGCAGGCCGCCCTCGGCGAGCTTCATCCGCAGCCGCGTGACCTTGTCCTTGGGCACCATGATGATGGAGCCCTCATTACGAATCTCGAACTGGATGCCCTGGCGTTCCAGGTCCTTGATGATGCTCGAGGAATCCTCGACGCTGAGGTCCGTGAACAGCGTCGTCATCTGCGGCGTGGTGACGCGCATGATGACGAAGGCGAAGAAGCCGATGAGCGCGGCAGTGACCGCGATCATCGCCCCGAACCGGGCGGCACCGATACTCTTCAGAAAGTCCGCAAGCCCTTGCAAGCAACCGCCCCAACAGATTCGGCCGCTTTCACCGGAAAGGCCGAGTGGGCAATTATTGCCTAGGTGATGGTTTCGATATGGTTAACGAGAGTTAAGAGGTCGGACAAAACTGCATCATGAAAAAAATCGGCCTCGCTGGGCGAGGCCGATTTTCGTCAAAAGCCGCAGATTTCCGGATCGCCTACTGGCGATATTGCTGGATGCGGGTGGTGCGAAGACCCGCCAGACCGTGCTGGTCGATGGAAAACTGCCAGGAGAGGAATTCGTCGACCGTCAGGGTATAACGGCTGCAGGCCTCCTCGAGCGAGAGAAGTCCACCACGGACAGCGGCGACGACTTCGGCCTTGCGGCGGATGACCCAGCGTTTGGTGCCCGGAGCAGGCAGATCCGCGATCGTCAACGGACTGCCGTCCGGCCCGATGACGTATTTTACCCTCGGGCGATGGGGTTCTGTCATGGCGTACTCACAAACTCTCAACCACTGAACTCACGCCCGTAACCCTACGCCCCGCGGCTTAAAAATCCGCTAAGCCTAAGGCTTCAATACAATTCTCGTTGAAACTTGCGGGAACACGGCCGTCTCGGCCGGCGGGAGACGAGATTCCGGCGGGCCAAGCGGGCAGAAGGTAAATACTTTACTAACGCCGAAAGTCATTCGCGGGCTCGGCGAAAGCCCTGACTCTGATCCGCCTCTCCCCGCTGGGGAGAGGTGCTCTGCCCTCAATAGGCGCTCGTCGCGATGATGCTCTTGACCTGGCTCAGCGTGTAGCTCGCACCGTCGATGGTGAGCAGCGGCGGCGACTGCGTCAGGTCGACCGACGACACCACGCCCTGTACCTGCGCGGCGATGCCGACATTGTTGTTCGCAACGTCCTTGCCGGTGGCCGAGATCGTGTACCTGCCGTCGGGCCATTGCGTGCCGTCATTGCCCATGCCGTTCCAGGTGAAGGGAATGTCGGTGCCGGCGGAGGAGCTGTATTTGCCGGTGAACACGGTCTGGCCGCTGGAATTGGCGATGGAGATCTCGACGGTGGAGTCGGTCGGCACGTTGAGATGCCAAATCGCCGCCGAGTTCGTCATGCTCGTGGTCGAGCCGTCGACCAGCGCGGTCTTGCCGACGAAGCCCAGCGCCTGGGTCGCCTGCGTGGTCTGCTGGAGGGTGACGAGCTGGGCCAGCGAATCGTTGGTCTTGAGCTGCTGCTCGACGCCGGCGAACTGAACCAGCTGCTGGGTGAACTGGTTGGTGTCGAGCGGATCGAGCGGGTTCTGGTTCTGGAGCTGCGTCGTCAGCAGCGTGAGGAAGGTCTGGAAATTGCCGGCGAGCGTCGACCCCGTGGTCGAGCTCATCGAGTTCGACGAGGAGGATTTCGGGATGTCGGTCGTCCCGGAGACGACGGAAGGGGCGGTGGCGGCATTCGTGGTGGTCATTTGCGAATACTCCTCACACTCTGATGTCGACGCCGCCGCTCGATCCGAGCATGCGGCCGTAGCCGCGCCCGACGGGCGCGGCAGCAACGGTTTCGTCCTCGCTGATGATCAGCCGGCGAGCGTTGCCGCCATTGTCGTGGTTCTGCCCGGAATTCTGGCCCGATGAATTCTGGTCGCGCAGGCTGAAGGACAGCCCGTTGCTGCCGGTCTTGAAGCCTGCATCGTCGAGCGCGCGCTGCAATTGCGGTGCGTCCTGCTTCAGCATCGACAGCGTCTCCGGCTTCTCCACCGTGAGATGCGAGGTGACCTGGCCGTTGCGGTCGACATTGATGCGGACGTCGATGCGGCCGAGATCGGCTGGGTCGAGGCTGATATCGAACCGGGACTTGCCGGCGCGAATGGCAGCCGCGATCTCGATCGGCACGCCGCTGATCGGCACGGCCGCATGGGTTGCCGCGGTCGCGGTGAGCGTCGCGGTCGATGCTGTCGCGGCCGAGGTCGTATTGGTCAGCGGCGCCTGCACGGCGGAAGCGGCTTGCGCGCCGGCATCCGTCGCGGCCATGGTGGCTTGCGTGCCCGCATGCGCGTGCGTGGCTGGCGCGCCTTGTGCCGGATCGGCGGCGCGGTCGGCGAGGGCTGCCTTGGCGTCGGTCGCTCCGCTATCTGCCTGCGGCTTTGCGGCTTGCGGATGCGCGGCCGTCGCGGTCGCCGGAGCCTGCGCGGCGTTCGTCTTGCCGGTGTCCTGGCCGATATTCGAGACGTCGGTCTGGGCCTGCGCGGTTGCGGCATCCTTGAACGAGGTCTTCGGCGTGCCCTGACTGACGGCGGCGATCACTCCGCCATTGGCCTTTGCATCGGTCGCGGTCGCCTCGCTCGCGCCGGTCGCGGTCTCGCCGAGCGTCGTCGTGGTGTCGGCATCGACCTCGGCGCTTGCGGCCTTGGCGCTCTTGTCGCCGGCGGTATCGGTCTTGTTGCCGGTGATCTGCGCCGCAGTGGAGGCACTGGCGGCAAGACCTGCTGCGGCGATCGTCAGCGGCGAGGCGGCGGCATCGCCGGCCTGGCTCGCAGCCGCATTCGGATCGGCCGGCACGACGGGCCCGGCAACGACAATCGCGTTCGGATCGGGCAAGGTGGGCTGCGTCGCATCGGTCGGCGCGGCGGCAGCCGCATCGACAGCGGCGCTAGGAGCGTCGGTGCCGTCGGTCTTGTCGCCCTTGGTCTCGTCGGATTCGTCCGCCGATTTGGCGTCCGATGTCTCGGACTTGTCCTTGATCTTGCCGGCGTCCTTGGCGGGATCGCTGGCTGCGTCGCTTTTGTCATTCTTTGCCGGCGCAGACGTGTCGGTATCGTCGCTCGCCTTGCTCTGCGAAGGCTGGTCCGTGGAAGAGGTGTCGCGCGGACTCCGGTCGGATGCCGTGGAATCGCTCCGGCGCGGGGCTGTGTCCTGCGCCTTGTTGCTGATTGCCTGGGTATTGCTGTCGACCAGCGAGCCGAAAGCGTCGTTCGCGGGCGTGTCCTTCGAGGCTTGCGACCGGGCAGGCTTTTGCTGCGCGCTCTGGACTTGCACGCTTGCCACGACATCTGACGTACGACCAACCACAGGCGACCCCTTGGAAGCAACTTCGGACAAGGGGTAGCAAGGAGCGGGCCAGCGTCCTTTCATGTAGATTTATGTAGCAAAATCAACGATTTGATTGTTTGGTGTCGCCGCTGGGCAGCGCGCCGCGGCCCCGCCATTTCTGCCGCCCCGGCAAGAATTGCCCTAAGCTGGCTGCCCGCGTGATTGCTTCACCGGAATGCGGCCTATATTAAAGAGGTCACTCTCAGCCGCTTTCGACTTGGGCAGCCGTGCCCTTCGGGAACTAAAGTTCCGGGGGATCGCCGATGCCCCGCGAGAAGGCACAGGAATCGCGGATCGCGCTACGCCGCCGTCACAACGCTTTAAGGCCCATGCTGAACAGTCTGGATCTCGAAGGCCGTCCCGAAGACACCAGGGTCGTCGTCGCCATGTCGGGCGGCGTCGATTCTTCGACGACGGCTGCGCTGCTGAAGGCGGAAGGCTACGACGTCGTCGGCATCACGCTGCAGCTCTACGACCATGGCGCGGCGACCCACCGCAAGGGTGCCTGTTGCGCGGGCCAGGACATCCACGACGCCCGCGATGTCGCCGCCAAGCTCGGCATTCCCCATTACGTGCTCGACTACGAGGACCGCTTTCGCGAGTCCGTCATCGACAACTTTGCCGACTCTTACGCGCTCGGTGAGACGCCGGTGCCGTGCGTCGAGTGCAACCGCTCCGTCAAGTTTCGCGATCTCCTGAAGACCGCGCGTGAGCTCGGCGCGCAGGCGCTCGCGACAGGCCACTATGTTGCCTCCCGCCGCCTGCCCGATGGCTCGCGCGCGCTGGTCTGCGCGGCCGATGCCGACCGCGACCAGAGCTATTTCCTGTTCGCGACCACGCGCGAGCAGCTCGACTTCCTGCGCTTTCCGCTCGGCGACATGACCAAGCCGCAGACACGCGAGCTGGCGCGCCGCTTTGGACTCGCGGTCGCCGACAAGCACGACAGCCAGGACATCTGCTTCGTGCCGACGGGCCGCTACACCGACATCATCACGCGACTGCGTCCGAACGCGATGGACCCCGGCGACATCGTCGATCTCGACGGACGCGTGCTCGGCCGGCACAACGGCATCGCCAATTTCACCGTCGGCCAGCGCCGCGGCCTCGGCATCGCATCCGGTTCGCCGCTGTTCGTGGTGCGGCTGGATGCAGCGCACCGCCGCGTCGTCGTTGGTCCGCGCGATGCGCTGAAGATGCACCGCATCGTGCTGCGCGACGTCAACTGGATCGGCGATGGCGACATCGACAGCGCGATCGGCGGCGGCCTCGAGATGTTCGTGCGCGTGCGCTCGACCCGCAGCCCCCAGCCGGCGTGGCTGCGCGGCGGCAATGGCCAATACGAGGTCGAGCTCGTCGCCGGCGAGGAGGGCGTCTCGCCCGGCCAGGCCTGCGTGTTCTACGACGCAGCCAGCGGCCAGGCCCGCGTGCTGGGCGGCGGCTTCATCCAGAGCGCCGCGGCGAAGGTTGGCGCGGCCACGTTGCGCCCGCTGGCGGAAGCAATCCGCGGCTGATCATCATGAGATCGGACTGCACTCTCGCGACACTGGAAGTGCGCCCCCTCTCCCGCCTGCGGGAGAGGGTTGGGGAGAGGGCTCTCTCCGCTAGCGATATATCGCAAGCGGAAAAAGCCCTCACCCGCCACGCTCTTGCGAGCGTGTCGACCTCTCCCGCAAGCGGGAGAGGCTCAGACCGCGGGCGAGGCTGGATTTGATCTCATCAACGGCTATTACTCTCTAGGTTTTTGTAGGGGCAGGGGGCATGGCAGCAGACATCTCGCGGGCCGGGGTCGAGAAGGCTTATGGCCGCTGGGCGCCGGTCTATGATCTCGTGTTCGGCAAGGTGTTCGACGCCGGAAGGCAGTCGACCATCGCGGAGGCCGACCGCATCGGCGGCCGCATTCTCGACGTCGGCGTCGGCACCGGGCTTTCGCTCTCCGACTACGCGCGCACCACGAAAATCTGCGGCGTCGACATTTCTGAGCCGATGTTGCGCAAGGCGCAGGCGCGCGTGCGCGCGCTTCGCTTGAGCAACGTCGAAGTGCTCTCGGTGATGGACGCGAAGAACCTCGCCTTCCCCGACAAATTCTTCGACGCGGTGGTCGCGCAATATGTCATCACTGCCGTGCCCGACCCCGAAGGCACGCTCGACGAGTTCGTCCGCGTGCTCAAGCCCGGCGGCGAGCTGATCCTCGTCAACCACATCGGCGCCGAGAGTGGCCCCCGAAAGCTGTTCGAGCTTGCCTTCGCCCCCATCGCCCGCCGCCTCGGCTGGCGCCCGGAATTCCCCTGGGCCCGACTCGTCAACTGGGCCGCCAAGCACGGCGGCATCACCCTCACCGAGCGCCGCCCCATGCCGCCGATGGGCCATTTCTCCCTGATCCGCTACCGCAAATCGTGATTGCGTGACATGGGAACAGGGGACGCCGCGCGGGCGTTTCCTTTCCATGCGCACGACATCACACATCATTCTGGCCGGCCTCCTGATCGCCGCTTCAGGCAGCGCGATCGCGCAGGCTCCGCCCGCCCCGGCGACGCCGCCGCAACAGACCGCGCCGCCGTCCCTGCAGCACGCGGCCAATTGCACGCCGCAGGACCGTCCCAATCGTCAGGCCGACGGCACCACCACCGGCCAGTCCCGGGAACCGCTCGGCGACAAGCTGGCCAAATCCGACGGCGTGCTTTGCCCGCCCTCCGGCATCGATCCCGAGATGCACGCGCCGGCCCCGGACACCGGCGCCAACACCCCGGTGATCCCGCCCCCCGGCAGCCCCGGCGGCGATCCGAATGTGAGGCCGAAATAGGCCTTTGCCCCCCCCAAAATCTCGTCGTGCCCGGGGCTTGCCCCGGGCATCCTCGTTCCCGGGCTGCGAATGAAGGCGTTGAAGGCGTGGATGGCCCGGACAAGCCCGGCCATGCCGAACTCATTGAAACAGAGGCCGTATTCACAAGGCGGCTTGTCCCGACCCTGGCCTCGGCGAGGGCGGAAAAAGGCGGCCCACTTTGCTTGACTTCCCGCCGCCCCCTTCTTTATATGCCGCGCGTTCGCGAGATCGGCCTCAGTCGCCGCCGCGATCCCTGTGGCGGGGTAGCTCAGCTGGTTAGAGCACGGGAATCATAATCCTGGGGTCGGGGGTTCGAGTCCCTCCCCCGCTACCAATCGTGCGATTTTGCCCGCTAAGCTTACGATTTCCTGCGATCTCGTCCGCCCACGGTAGGAAGCCGAGCCGCTGCGTGAATTGCGTCGGCTTAAAGGAACTCGCATACGTTCCCGGCACACATGCGCCATCAGCTCCCGACCGGTTCGACTTCGTGGTCGTCAGTCCAGTCGGCTCGCTCGGGCAATCCCTTGAACTGGCGACCCTGCTGCATCACGAGCTTCCGTCCGTTCCGATCGTCCTTGCGACGAGGACGGCATTCGAGATCGGTGCCGATACACTATTAGGGGCCGGCATTTCTGACGTCGAGCGGTGGCCCATTGTTGCCGAGGAGATTGCGATTGTTCTGTCGCAGATCTCCCGCGCCGGCAGGCCCGAGGTCTCGAGGCGCCTGATATCGGAGGCGTCAGTGACACTTCCGGCGCTATCGTGATGCGGGCCGACGCTATCTTTTGGAATTCTGAAACTTGTCTCGCACATCCACTCAATTCCCTTGTCGCTGGCGAAGCGGGAGTGGCTGTGCACCTTCACCTCAATCGGGGCGCGAGGTGAGGGCCAACCGGCTCGAGGACGAAAAGGATGCGCTTGTGCATCTCGATCGGAAGCTTTGAGAATTGCTTCCCATCACCTGACGCTTTTTCAGCGCGCAGGGTGCGAGCTGGGATGCCCTCCAAAAGGAAACAAGATCAACGGGCGCGTCGCAATAGATGTGACGGTGTAGAATCGCCTCTCACGGCAGGGTACGCTGCGGGCCTACTGGAATAGCCGAGGGCGGCGCCGATGGTCCGGGCTGCCTCCATTACGTGAACCGAATACTCCTTGATCTGCTTGCGCTTGATGCGGGTGTCGGGGCCGGACATGCCGATCGCTCCCACCAGTTCGCCGGAGCGGCCGAGGATCGCACAAGCGCAGGCCGCGATGCCCTCGCGCCACTCGCCATGCAGCACGGAGGAGTAACCCTGCGCGCGTGCCAGCTCGATGTCCTCCCGCAGCTCCTCGATCGTCGTTCGCGTCGTTTCCGTGTAGCGCCTCAGATGCGGCCGGAATCGTTCCAGGTAGTCATCAGGCATATGTGCGAGCATCGCCTTCCCCGTCGCCATGGTGAAAGCGGGTGCGCGCATGCCCACGCTCGTATGGGCGCGGATATGGTGAGCGCTTTCGATCTTGTCGACGTAGACGACGTCGGTATCCTCGAGCACGGACAGGTGAATGGTTTCGCCGGTGATCTCGGCAAGCTTGGTCATTGCCGGTCGCGCGACGTTGATGAGATCCATCCGGTGGATGACATGGCTGCCTAGTGCCCAGATCTTGGTCGTGAGCTCGTAGGTGCTGTGCGGGGGGATCTGGCGCACATAGCCTTGGGACTGCAAAGTCATCAGCAGCCGATGCACGTTGCTCTTGGTGAGCTTCAGCTCGCTCGCGAGGTCCGTGACCCCACGGGGCTGCTCGCTCAGAGCAAGCGCTTCCAGGAGACGCAGCCCCTTGGTAAAAGCCTTATCCATCCACCAGCCAAAATAGAATGATCTTTCACTCGATCTAGCATGGCCGCGCGAACGGCAATAGCCCGGGTGTGGAATCAGCCCCGATCCTTTCGGATCGGGGCTGATCAGCCAGCCTACTGGGCCAGCAAGGCGTTGAGCTTCTCCTGCCCGTACTCTTCATTGGTGGAATTTCCGGCCGGCGAAGCCGCGCCCCAATAATCCGGACTCCATTCGATTGCTTTCGAGACGTTGTCCGGGTTGTTGGCCCAGTAGCGGGCGAGCTTCTTGTCGGTCGCGGCCTCGAACACGACCTGGGAGGGAAGGGCGACCGGGAAGGTCGAGGTGAGCTGCGCCGCGCGCTTGGGCTCGAGCCGCCAGGAAAGCAGTTTCAGCGCGTTGTCGTAGTTCGGCGCTCCCTTGGGGATCGAGAAGAAGTCGTAGTAGACGAAGCCCTGATTGAAGGTCAGCTCGATCGGGGCGCCCTCGAGGGCGAGCTTGCTCATCGAACCGGTGTAGGCCATGCACATGTCGGCCTCGCCATCGAGCAGGAGCTGCGGCGGCTGCGCGGCCGTCGTCCACCATTTGGCGATGTGCGGCTTGATCTCCTTGACCTTCTTCAGCGCCCGCTCCATGTCTATCGGATAGAGCTTGCTCTTCTCCACGCCGTCAGCCATCAGCGCCGCTTCGAACACGAAACGCGGCCAGGCCGGCATGCAGCGCCGGCCGGGGAATTTCTTCACGTCCCAGAAGTCGGCCCAGGTGGTCGGTACATTTTCACCCTTGTACTTGTCCTTGTTGTAGACGAGGCCGACGCCGATCACCTGCAATGCCACGCCCTTCTTGCGCTTCAGCTTGTCCGGCATCGCCGCCAGCGTCTGTTTCGCCGCGTCGGACAGCTTGGAATAGTCAAGGTCGGCCAGGCAGCAGTCGCCGAGCAGCTTCGTCTCCTGGTCGAAGATGAACGTCAGGTCCCATTGCGCCTTGCCGGCTTCGGCTTGAGCCTTGATGCGCGGGCCGCTACGGGCCTCCTGGACGGTGACCACCTTGATCCCGGTCTCCTTCTCGAACGGGTCGTACATCACCTTGCGCAATGCATCGCCATATCCGCCGCCCGGATCCTGCATGATCACGACGTTGCTCTGCGCTTGAGCCAGACCCGTCCCCATCGCGACGAACAGGGCCGAGGCCAATACGGAAGCCGATAGTCGCCAGCGTTTCATTCCCAGCATTTTCTCTTTCCTCCAGTTGAAATTGATTTGCGTCACGACGCCTTCCGCGACGTGGCGAGAACGGGTCGCGCAAGGACGAGCCCTGCGACCACCAGAAGCACCTCCAGCGTCGAGACCACGGCCAGCACCGGATTGAGCCGATAATTGATGTCACCCCACAGCATGAGCGGGAGCGTCTTCAACTGCGCGCTCGACAGGAACAGCGTCAGCACCAGCTCGTCGAACGAGTGCAGGAAGGCAAAGAATGTCGCCGCAGCCAGGCCCGGCATGATGGCAGGCAGCGTCACCAGGCGGAACACGGTCAGGGACGATGCGCCATGGACGGCAGCCGCCTGTTCAAGCCTGGTATCGACGCCTTGAAGCGATGCGGACAGGATCACCACGACGATGGGAAGGCCTCCGATCGCATGCGCCGCGGCAAGGCCGAAGACGGAGCCGACCAGATCGAAACGCAGGAACAGGCTGTAGAGCGACAGGCCGAGCACGACCGGAGGGACGATGATCGGACTTACGAGAAGCAGCATGATGGCGGATTTGCCGCGAATGCTGCTCCTGACGATGCCGAGGGCGGCCGACGCGCCCAGCACGATCGCGATTCCGGCGGACATCGCCGCGACGACCAGGGATGTCCAGAACGCCCGCATCCAGTTTGAATCGGAAAAGAACTGCTCATACCAGCGCAGTGAGAAGCCCGGTGGCGGGAAGGTCAGATAGCTTGCGCTGCTGAAGGAAATGATCATCACCACGATGATCGGCAGGATGAGAATGGCAATGACCAGGCCGCCCATGATGCGAACGGTCCAGGTCCCGCAGCTCGCCGGCAGGCGCCCGAACAGCCGCAGCAGCGGCCAGCCGATCAAATCGGCAGCCGAGGCGCCGAAGCTGCGGCGGCCGACATCGCCCGTGTCGCGGTCTGTGGCTCTTGGCGTGGCCTCCGTCAGCTTGCGGCCGCCCCAGATGAACTCGAAGCCGAGGAAGCGTCCGGCCACCGCGACCACCGCCAACGTGATCGTCAGCAGCACCACGCCCAAGGCCTGCAGGAATCCCTCCGACGTGACCGAGTCCGCCTGCTGGGTGATATGCATGGCAAACATCTGGTCGCCGGGGCCCCCGAGCAGGGTCGGCGTAATGAAGAAGCCGATCGCTGCGACGAAGACCAGCAGGAAGCCGGCGCCCATCCCGGGCAGGGTCAGCGGCAGCAACACGCGCCAGAAAGCCGCAATGGGTCCGGCGCCGCTGGCCAGCGCCGCGCGGGTCAGGCTTTGATCGAGGCGCGCCACGCTGGAATAGATCGTCAGCACCATCAGCGGCAGAAGCACCGCGGTCATGCCGAGAAGCACCGTGCCGCGATTGAACAGAAGCTGCACCGGCTCGCTCAATATTCCGACCGAGACCAGTAGCTTGTTGACGGGCCCGTTGCGGCCGAGCAGGACCATCCACGCGTAAGTCCGGATCAGGATGGCGATGAAATAGGGCAACACGATCGCGGTCGCGATCAGGACCTGGGCAATGCCGCGACTGCGATGAATGAGCAGCGCGGTCGGATATCCGAACAGCAGGCACAGGCCCGCGACGGTGACCGAGATCTGCATCGTGCGGACGAGCGAATCCCAATAGAGCGGTATCGCGAATACCCGCTCGAAGTAGGACGTCCATGACGGCCCGCTCAGGCTGATACGGATGAGATCGATCAGCGGCAGCAGATAGATGAAGGCCAGGAAGGCGAGCGCAGGCACGAGCAGCAGCGCGGGATCCCTCAGCCTCCTGACGAGATCAAGATCCGCGGGACGGTCTGCCTGGACGCCGATCGATGCCGAGGTCATGCAAGCACCCAGCAGTCCGCAGCGCCCCAGCTCACGTGCAGGCGATCCCCGACGGAGGGCAGGGGCCGGTCCGCCATGTCGGTACACCTGATCAGGAGCGGCTCTCCGCCCTCCATGTTCGCCTCGATCCGCAGGATCTCGCCGAGGAAGATCGCAGACGTGACGCTGACGGGCGTGGAATTCGCGGTTGGCTCGTTCGACACGGCAATGCGTTCCGGGCGCACCAGCACGGTTGCGCGCCCGACGTCGATCGTGTCCCGGCTTTCGGCGTTGAACACATATCCCGCGCGGTTCTTCATCGTCAGCGTCGATCCGCGCTTCTGCAGAATCTCAGCCTCGATCAGATTGCTCTCGCCGACGAACGAGGCGACGAAGCGATCGATCGGATGCCGATAGATGTCCAGCGGGCGGCCGATCTGAACGATCTTGCCGGCGTTGAGTACCGCGATGCGGTCGCTCATCGTCAGGGCTTCGCCCTGGTCATGGGTGACGAACAGGATTGTGCTGCCGATGGTCCGGTGAAGGTCGCGGATCTCGATCTGGATCGACTCGCGCAACCGCCGGTCCAGGGCGCTGAGGGGTTCGTCCATCAGCACGACCTTGGGCCTCCTGACGATCGCGCGGGCGATCGCGACGCGCTGCTGCTGCCCGCCCGACATTTGCGAAGGAGACTTCGTCGCATGCTCCGTCAGCCGCATGATCTCAAGCGTTTCAGCGACGCGTCGCTCCGCAGTCGCCCGGTCGACACCGGCCATGCGAAGTGGAAACGCGACGTTCTGGCTGACCGTCATGTTCGGAAACAGCGCGTAGCTCTGGAACACCATGCCGAAGCCGCGCTTGTGCGTCGGCACGTTGTGGACGGGCTTGCCGTCGACGAGGATTTCGCCGCTGTCGAGGCTCTGGAATCCGGCCACGAGATTGAGCAGCGTCGTCTTTCCGCTGCCGGAAGGGCCAAGAAGCGTGATGAATTCGCCCGGCTCGATGTCGATGCTGATCCGGTCGACCGCGTGAAAGCTGCCGTATCTTTTCACCGCGTCGCGGACGGCGATGCTCGATCCGATGGCGTCGCGTTCCCGGAGGCGGCCGGTCGGCGACGTCCGAGCGTTCGCATCGCCGGAGCGCATTGCGCGCAGAGCCGCGGGCTCACCCATTCTCTCCTCCCAAATCGTTCTATATTGTAGAACACTATTCCAATTATTGTTGGCGCAGCGCGCCGTCTTGTCAAGTCGAGACACCCGATCGCAGCGCAATGGCGCGCCGCTGCGATCCATGCGGAGGCGGGATCCCCTGCAAACAAAGGCTCCATTGGTGAAGCCAGATTGACAGGGTCGTCCCGATCCGCCTAACATAAATTTGGAATATCGTTCTACAATATAGAACATATCGCAGGGAGGATGATGGTGTTGAGCGAGCCTCGCGCAATGGCGAAGCACATCGAGCCGGGCATGCGCGTGGCGCTGCCGGTCGACTACGCCGGCGTCTCCATGGCCATGACGCGGCCCATCATCGAGCATGGTGCGGGCAATCTCGATCTCGTCTGCGTGCCAACCGGCGGATTGCAGGTCGACCAGCTTGTCGGCGCGGGTCTCGTCCGGACCGTGGAGACCAGCGCCGTCTCGCTGGGTGAAGCCGGTGCAGCGCCCCGATTCAACGCTGCGGTCAAGGAGGGCGCCGTTCGATTGAAGGACGCAACGTGTCCTGCCATTCATGCCGGCCTGATGGCGGCGCAGAAGGGCAGTCCCTTCATGCCGCTCCGGGGGCTGATCGGAACGGATCTGCTCCGTTATCGCGACGATTGGCGCGTCGTCGACAATCCGCTGGCGGATGGAGGCGATCCGATCGTGCTGATTCCCGCCATCAAGCCCGACGTCACGATCTTCCACGTGCCGATGGCTGATCGTTTCGGCAATGTCTGGATCGGACGGCGGCGCGAACTTGCCGCCATGGCTTACGCTTCGCGCACCGTTCTGGTCACGGTGGAGCGAATCGTCGAGGAAAATCTGCTCGCCGACGAGATGAGCGCTGCCGGCGTGCTGCCCGCGCTCTACGTCACGGCAGTCGCGCGCGCTCCGAAGGGGGCGTGGCCCTACGGACTGTGGGGTGAATATCCGGCCGATAGCGCAGAGATCGCACGCTATGCGAAGGCCGCGCGAACGGCCGACGGCTTCTCTGCCTATATGGCGCAGGCGCAGATGGAGCCCGCGTGATGGCCGAAGTTCTCCCTCGCGAAGTGCTTATTTGCACGATCGCGCGGCTGCTCGACGGGGTCAGGCATGTCGCCGTAGGCGCCTCCTCTCCAATTCCCGCCGCCGGCGCGATGCTGCTGCGTGCAATGAAGGAAGCGGGCGGCGCCGTCGGTCCACGCATCTCCATTCTTGGTTCTGTCGAGCATAATTTCTTCACCAACGGTTCGGCCGAGCTGTTCGATTGTGCTGGTCAGGGCCGGATAGATGCGTTCTTCCTCGGTGGTGGCCAGATCGACGGCTTCGGCAACGTGAACCTTGTCGGGACCGGTGACTATCCGCGCTCCAGCGTGCGCTGGCCTGGCTCGTTCGGGTCGGCCTATCTCTACTTTGTCGTGCCGCGGGTCATCCTGTTCCGCGAGGAGCATACGCCGCGCGTCTTCGTCGAGAAGGTGGACTTCATCAGTGCCCCCGGCGTCAGTCCCGAGGGGGTGTTTCGGAGCGGCGGCCCCGTTGCTCTCTTGACCGGCAAGGGTCTGTTTCGGTTCGACAAGACGCGGCCGGGATTCGAACTCGAGAGCGTTCATCCCGGGCACGATCTTGCAGAGATCAAGCTGGCGACCGGTTTTCAGTTTACGCACGACGCCGAGCCGCGGGAGACGCCGCTGCCAGACCGATCGACGCTGCAGCTGCTCCGCGGCCGCGTGTTCGACGAACTCGCCGAGACCTATCCCGAATTCGCCGCACAAATGCGGCGCGATCTTGGAGCGGTCGACGCATGAGCAGGATCAAGCGGGTCCCGCATTGCAGCCATTGGGGTGCTTACACGATCCTCGTCGAGGACGATCGCATCGTGGGCGTCGAGCCGTTCGAGCACGATCCGGCGCCTTCTCCGATCATCCATTCCATTGCCGAATGGGCCAATCCCGAGCGGCGCGTGCTGCGGCCGATGGTTCGTTCCGGCTGGCTGGACAAGCGCGAAAGGAGTGATCGCCGCGGGCGCGGCCGAGAGAAGTTCGTCGCGGTCAGCTGGGACGAGGCGACGACGCTGGTTGCCGACGAAGTACGCCGCGTGGCCGGCGCGTTCGGCAATGCGTCGATCTTCGCAGGCTCCTATGGTTGGACCAACTCCGGTCGCCTGCATCATGCCTCTTCGCTCCTAAAGCGCATGCTCAATCTGGTTGGCGGCTTCACCAGGCACGTCGATACCTATTCCATCGCGGCAGGTCCGGTCATCCTGCGCCACACGCTGGGCAGCGACGACGCATGCGGTGGCCGCGCCAATACGCTCGACACGATCGCGCAGCACACCGAGACGCTGGTGGTGTTCGGCGCTCTGTCGCCGCGAACCGCGCAGAACGAGGCCGGAGGAATTGGCAGCCACCGCCTTGAGACTTATCTCAGGAAGATTGTCGAACGCGGTGTCAAGGTCGTCCACGTCTCGCCGCTGAAGGACGATTTACCGGACTGGGTCGATGCCGAATGGTGGCCGATCCGGCCGAACACGGACGCTGCGCTGATGCTCGGCCTCGCCGGCGAGATCGTGAAGGCGGGCCGGCACGACACGGATTTCCTCGCGCGCTGCACCAGCGGTGCGGATCGCCTGCTCGGCTATCTCGAAGGCAGAACGGATGGCGTGCGCAAGGACGCCGTGTGGGCCGCCGGCATCTGCGGGCTCGATGCCGGCCAGATTGCTGAGCTCGCAAGGCGCCTGGTCGACACGCGGAGCATGTTGACGGTGAGCTGGAGCCTGCAGCGTGCCCATCACGGCGAACAGCCGTTCTGGGCGGCGCTCGGACTTGCATCGGTTGTCGGCCAGATCGGGTTGCCGGGCGGCGGCGTCGGCTACGGCTACGCCTCGCTGGGGGGCGTGGGGGCACCGCTCAATCTGGGCCGCTCTCCTGCCATTTCGCAGCTGACCAGGCCGATCGACAGCTTCATTCCGGTGGCGCGGATCAGCGACATGCTGCTCAATCCCGGCAGGCCCTTCAGCTACGAAGGCGAGATCCGCACCTATCCGGATACGAGGCTGGTCTATTGGGCGGGCGGCAATCCCTACCACCATCATCAAGATCTCAATCGCCTGTCGGAAGCCTGGACGAGGCCCGAGACGATCATCGTGCAGGACCCGATGTTCACGGCGACAGCCCAGCGGGCCGACATCGTGCTGCCGGCAACCACGTCGATCGAGCGCAATGATCTTGCCGGCAACAGGCGCTCCGACTTCATCCTGGCGATGAAGAAGGCCATCGAGCCGCTGGGCGAATCCCGCCCCGACTTCGAGATCTTCAACGCGATCGCAGGCAGGCTCGGGGTGGCCGATCGGTTCAACGAGGGCCGGGACGAAATGGGCTGGGTCCGCCATCTCTACGAAGCCTGCCGCAGCGATGCCTCGCAGCGCTTCGGCTTCGCGATGCCGGATTTCGATGCGTTCTGGGAAGCCGGCTATGCTCGCTGCCCGGTCAAGACAGAACATACTTTCCTGGCCGACTTCCGCAACGAGCCGGAGGCGCATGCGCTCAGGACCGAAAGCGGAAAGATCGTGCTCGGCAGCGAGACTCTGGCCAGGCTGGACTATGCCGACTGCCGCCCGCATCCCGCGTGGATCGAGCCGGCTGAATGGCTCGGCAATGCCGCCGACGCCGGCCAAATGCACCTCATCTCGCACCAGCCGGCCGGCCGTCTTCACAGTCAGCTCGAAACTGGCGCATCGAGCCGGAGCATGAAACGCAATGGCCGTGAACAGGCTCGCCTTCATCCTGGCGACGCGGCTGCTCTCGGCATCGCTGACGGTCAGACGATCCGCATCTGGAACGATCGCGGGGAGTGCCTTGCGACGGCAGAGGTCACCGACAAGGTCCGTCAGGGCGTACTGGTGCTTCCGACCGGTGCCTGGTTCACGCCGACCGGCAATAGCGGCCTGGAAATCGCCGGCAATCCGAACGTGCTCACGCTCGATATCGGCACGTCCCAATTCGGCCAGGGCTGCTCGGCCCATACCAGCCTCGTGCGAGTCGAGCCGTACGCCGCCGATCGGCGCGATGCGTTCGAGGCCTATCAGGAAACGCTCGTCGCGCTCGCGGCAGTCTAACAGGAGCTTGGAACATGTCTGCGCCCGCCATCAGCCGCTTTCCCGTCCCCGACATCGCAACGCTCCCCGAGGATATCCGCTCGCGGATCGAGGCGGTTCAGGAGAAGTCCGGCTTCGTCCCCAACGTCTTCCTGACACTCGCGCATCGTCCTGACGAGTTCCGGGCGTTCTTCGCCTATCACGACGCTCTGATGGACAAGCCCGGGCCGATCACCAAGGCCGAGCGCGAAATGATCGTTGTCGCGACCAGCAGCGCCAATCAATGCCAGTATTGCGTCGTCGCACACGGCGCCATCCTGCGCGTGCGCGCGAAGAATCCGCTGATCGCGGACCAGGTCGCCGTCAACTACCGCAAGGCCGATATCACCGCCCGGCAGAGGGCGATGCTCGATTTCGCGATGAAGGTCTCGGCGCGGGCCTATGAGGTGGACGACTCCGACATCGTCGATCTCAAGGGACACGGATTCACCGAGGAGGACGCCTGGGACATTGCGGCTATCGCTGCATTCTTCGGCATGTCGAACCGCCTCGCCAACGTCACCAGCATGCGTCCGAACGACGAGTTCTTCGCGATGGGACGCTGAACGCCGCGGACGAAAACTGCAATGGTATCGTTGGTCATCGACAGGCGCTTCCGGGGTCCGCCCAATTCCGGCAACGGAGGCTACGTTTGCGGATGTCTCGCAAGGCACGTCGCCGGAGACGCCGAAGTGACGTTGCGCGCCCCGCCGCCGCTGGAGCGGCCGCTCGACGTGCTGACCAAGGCCGACGGCGGGATCGAGTTGCGCGAAAGCGACAGGCTGCTCGCGACGGCGCGTGCAGCAGGCATCGATGTGTCGGACGTTCCCAGGGTGAGCTACGAAGCGGCCGAAGAGGCGGTCGGCAGAACACCCTACGACGAGCAGACCCACAACCTTCCGGGATGCTTCGTCTGCGGCCCCGCACGTGGCTATGGCGACGGTCTCCGGATCTTCGCAGGCCCGCTGCAGGCGGGATCAGTCCCGGGCAAGCCCGTCGTGTTCGCGGCCTCCTGGGTGCCTCATGGCAGTCTGTCCGGCGACGACGGTTATGTCGCGCCCGAATTCGTCTGGGCCGCTCTCGATTGCCCGACCGGCTATTGCAGCGTGGGCGCCCGACACCTGGGATTGAACGGTGACGAGACGGCCCTGCTCGGACGCATGGCCGCTCGGATCGATCGCCGGCCGCGTCCCGGGGATCGATGCGTGGTGGTGGCGTGGCCGACCGGGCGGGAAGGCCGCAAGCTCTTTGCCGAAAGCGCCCTGCTTGATGCGAAGCAGGAGGTGCTGGCGACCGCGCGAGCCACCTGGCTGTTGGTCGACCGGCAGGTCCAGCTCGGAGCAAGTGCATGAACGCGAATTGGAAGCAGGGCATGAGCGGCTGCGATACAGAGCTCGAACTTCGTCAATCCATCATCGATGCGTGCCGCGAGATGGCGGCGCAAGGCATCAACCAGGGAACGTCCGGAAACATCAGCGTCCGAACCGACGACGGCATCCTGCTCACGCCGTCCGGTCTTCCATACGACCGGATGAAGCCCGAAGACATCGTAGCCATGAAGTGGGACGGCTCGTGGACCGCGTCGGCCGGCAACGTTCCGTCGACGGAATGGCGTTTTCACCTCGACATCCTGAGATCGAAGCAGGAGGTTGGCGCCGTGGTTCACGCCCATCCGATCTTCTGCACGATCATCGCGATCATGAATCGCTCGATCCCCGCGATTCACTACATGATCGCCGCTGCCGGCGGAAACGACATTCCCTGCGCGCCCTATGCCCAATACGGCACGGCGGAGCTGTCGCAGGCCGCCCTGAACGCGCTTCGCTATCGCCGCGCCTGCCTGCTCGCGCATCACGGGCTGATCGCCGTCGGTCCCAACCTGCGCAAGGCCATGTGGCTCGCGGTGGAGGTCGAGGTGCTCGCCAAGCAGTATCACGGCTGCCTTCAACTTGGCTCTCCTCCGCTGCTGCCGGACGAGGAAATCGACAGCATCCTGAAGCGATGGGGGCAGTACGGCCTGCGCGACAGCGACGGAACGCCCAGGATTCCCCAGCGTTCGAGCTAGATCACGATCAAACCACTGTCTGCGAGAAATCATGGCTCACTCTCACGACGTCAGCGTCTGCGGTACTTATATTCTGGATATTCTGGGGGTCCCGGTGACCGAGATTCCGCCCGGTGGCGGCCGCTTGCTGATCGAAGAAATTCGGCTCGCGGTCGCAGGCACCGCCGGCGGAACGGTGGTCCCTTGCGCGCGTCTCGGTCTGAAGGCGCTCGCGGTTGGCGCCGTCGGCTCCGACGAGAAGGCCGACTGGATGCTGAACGCGCTGGAGCGTGAAGGCATCGACATCTCTCTCATGGAGCGAATGGCCGGCAGTCCGACCTCGGCCACGATCCTGCCGATCCGGCCCGACGGCTCGCGTCCGGTCATGCACGCAAGGGGCGCCTCCGCCCGCTGGCGTATCGCACCCGAAGTGCAAGCGGCCGCCTGCCGGAGCAAGATTCTGCATCTCGGCGGGGTTGGCTCCCTGCTCGCGATGGATGGAGCGCCTTCCGTCGCATTGCTGCGTGACGCGAAGGCGGCCGGTTGTACGACGACGCTCGATCTCATCCAGGCACGGCGTGAAACGCTGGCGCTGGTCGAGCCGCTGCTGCCCTATGTCGACTTCTTCATGCCGAGCATCGATGAGACCAATGCCATGGTCGGAACCGACGATCCGGCCGCGTGTGCGCGGTTCTTCATCGACAAGGGCGCGGGGGGCTGCGCCATTTCTCTCGGTGCCGATGGTTCGTTCGTGATGACACGCGACGGACGCCAGTTCACGGTGCCGGCGTTCGAGGTCGCGGTCCGCGATACCTCGGGATGCGGCGATTCCTACACGGGAGGCTTCATCGCGGGTCTGGTTCGCGACTGGGACCTGCTCGACTGCGCCAAGCTCGCGACCGCGACGGCCGCGATCGTCGCGACGGGGCTGGGTTCGGGCGCCAATCTCGTATCGTTCGAGGAGACGGTGAAGGCCATGAACACCCTCCCGGTCCGCAAGCCTGCTCGCGCCTGATCCATTCACACCAGCAAAAACCATTCATCCGAACAACAGGGGAGAACGCAACATGGCCCGACATGCGATCGTGACGGGAGCAAGCCGCGGCATTGGCCGCGCGATAGCCATCGGCCTTGCAAGGCGCGGCTACGATCTCGCGCTGACCGACATCGCAGCCCAGGAGAAGGTCCTTCTCGAGACCGTTGCAGAGGTCAGGGAGCTTGGCGGCCGATGCATCCCGGTGCTGGGCGATGTGAGCGATGTCGGCGATTGCAGGCGGACCGTGGCTGAAGCCGTCCAGGGACTTGGGCACATCGATGCCCTCGTCAACAATGCGGGGATTCTCAGGCTGGCGACCATCGACGAGCTGACGACCGACACGTGGGACCAGACGTTCGCCGTCAACACGCGCGGCGTCTTCCAGATGACCCAGGCCGTGGTGGCCCATATGAAGGAGCGCAAATACGGACGGATCGTCAATATCGCCTCGCTCGCCGCCCGAACGGGCGGTCCGGGACAATCCCACTACGCTGCATCGAAGTCCGCCGTGGTCGGCTTCACGCGCGTCTCGTCCATGGAGTTCGGAGGCCACGGCATCACCGTCAATGCCGTGTGTCCAGGCATCATCGTGACTGAGATGGGGATGAACAATCTCCGCGATCCCGAGCGGGTCGCCTATTTCGAGAAGGTCACCGACCTGCACCGGCTCGGGCAGCCGGAGGATGTCGTCGGTCCCGTGGCGTTCTTTGCGTCAGATGATTCCGCGTTCGTGACCGGCCAGGCCCTCAACGTGGACGGAGGCATCTTCTACAGCTAGCAGCCGGATCGTGCGCCGAAAGAACTCGCTACTGGGCTGGTTCCAGCGTGTCGGTTCGGATCCGAAGCTCCTCGTAAGCCCCAAGGCTTCGTGCGGAAGAACGGCCCTGACGGGTTCGTCTCGCCAGCGAGTTTCTGGCTCCCTCGACCGGGCCGGTGTGGTGCCGGTGACTTTCGCGGGGTGAGGGAGGCCAGAAGGACATCGGCTCCCGGGAGGCGGACGCGCAGGAACTCTTGCACATGGTCGAAGCTTGACTCCTCGGGCCAGCGTCGCCGCCGATGGCTGGCCTGCACGGCCCCGCCTCCAAGCCCCCGTACCCCCAAAGGGTGGGGCCGTGCTTCCAAAGCAGGAGGTGCAATTGTCCGAGCCGACCGAGCAAGAGATCAGAGAACGCGCGCATCGCCTGTGGGAGCAAGCCGGCAGGCCCGAAGGCCGCGAGGAAGAGTTTTGGCACGCCGCCGAGCAGGAGCTGCGCAACGAGGACAAGTCGAACACGTTGCGGACGCCGGATACGCTTTGACCGACAAGACCTGCCCATTCTGCCAGAGACTTGGATGGGTCTGCGCACTAATCTAAGAGGTCGGTCGCCCGTATCCCTCGCAAGACAGAAAAAGCCGCCGGGTTCCTCGCCCAGGCGGCTTCGAAAGTCCGTAGCTGTCGATCGTCTCCGCAGCTCGTGCGTACCGCCGTTACCTTGTTTGCGGCCATGCCTGGTCTTTGTAGGGGAAGGCGCGTGCTTCTGCTGTGATCTGGAGCACACAATGGAAGGGATTCGGTCCATGTCGCCTTCCGGATCCCGGCGCTGCACCGCGATAAGCGCATTCACGCGCGTCCTCGATGCGCTTACTGCGCTGGAGCTTGTCCGGGACCCGAGAGATTTCGGCGAACTCCCCCCTCAGCTCCGATACCACGCCGCCAGGTTCCACGTGATGGTGTCCCACCCGGAGATGTCGGTCATGAGGCTGTTGACGCTCGCGTTGACGATGTGGCGCGAGAGCAGCGGCAGGAACACATTGGCCCCGCAGAAGATCTCGTCGACCTTCATCAGCAGCGCGGCGCGCTTGACCGGGTCGAGCTCCTTCTGCGCGGCCTTGTAGGCCTTGTCGGCTTCGGGATCGGAATAGCGCGAGTTGTTGCGGCCGAGCCACTTGTTGTCCTTGGTGGCGATCTCCCAGGAGACGCACTGGTTCAGCAAGCGCTCCGGATCGGGCTGCGGCTGCGTCGTGTTGTACATCTCCATGTCGGCATAGAATTTCGAGTAGGTGTCGGGGTTGCCGACGTCGGAGGAGAAGAACACCGATGCGGTGACCGCCTTGATCTCGATCTCGATGCCGGCTTTCTGGCAGGCCTGCTTGATGATGGCCTGGGTCTTCTGGCGCGGGGCGTTGGTCGAGGTCTGGAAGACGTATTTGAGCTTCTTGCCGTCCTTCTCGCGGATGCCGTCCGCGCCCCTGGTCCAGCCGGCCTCGTCGAGGATCTTGTTGGCCTTGTCGATGTCGAACTCGTATTTCAGCCTGGGGGACTTGAACTGCCTGGGCGCGTTGACGAAGCTCGCGGTTGCGACGGCGCCGCGCCCGTAGATGAATTTCTGAATCGAATCGCGGTCGATCAAGAGATTGATCGCCCGACGAACGGCGGGATCGGACAACGTCGGGTGCTTGGTCTTGACGCTCGAACGCTCACCGTCGACCTCGGTCCAGGGGTCCGTCGTGTTGAGGATGATGAATTCGACATTGCCGGAAGGCGTGATGTCGAGCTTGCCTTTGCCGCCCGCCTCCATGCGCTTGAGGACCTCCTCCTCCACCTGCATGTTCCAGGCAAAGTCGTATTCGCCGGTCTGCAGCACCGCGCGCGCCGCAGACACCGCGTCGCCGCCACCCTTGACCTCGAGCGTATCGAAATGCGGCTGGTTCTTGACGTGATAGTCGGGATTGCGCTCGGCGCGGATCATGTCGCCCGGCTTGAACTCGACGAATTTGTACGGACCGGTGCCGACCGGCTTGAGATTGCCCGGAGCCTCGCGCGACTTGGCACCGACATAGTCGCCGAAATGATGCTTTGGCAGGATCTGGCCGACCGAGCCGCCGACGAACGGGTCGGCCCAGAACGGCGTCGGCGCCTTGAAGAGCACCTTGACGGCGTAGTCGTCGATCTTCTCGACCTTGATGTCCTTGTAGGAGCCCGTGGTGTAAGCCGCGGTCGCGAGGTCCGCGGCGTACTGCCAGGTGAAGACGACGTCGTCGGCGGTGAAGGGCTTGCCGTCGTGCCAGTTAACGCCCCGCTTCAGCTTCCAGATCACGCTCATGCCGTCCGCGGCAAGGCCGCCGTTCGCTTTGGTCGGCACCTCGGCGGCCAGGCAGGGAATGAGATTGCCGTCCTTGTCCCAGCCGGCGAGCGGCTCGAAGAAGATGCGCGTGGCGATCTGGTCCTTGGTGCCGATCGCGAAATGCGGATTGAGCAGGGTGGGCGCCTGCCAGAGCAGGATCTTGAGCGTGCCGCCGCCGCCGGCCTTGGTCGGCTTGTAGGCAAGCGTGGCGTCTGCCATCGCCACGTCGTGCCACACCAGGATCTGGCTCGCGACCGGCGCTACGATCCCGATCGCGGCGACCTTCTGGATGAACGAGCGTCGCGACAGCCTGCCTTGCTTCACATCGGCGATCAAACCGCGGATCTCATTCTCGTTCATCGGACGACCTCCACCTGCACAATCCGTTTCCGGCAACCCATCATGTTTCATGATGGCCGGGGCGGCAATGCCGGCAAGGCGGGGATGCGACGAAATGACGATGTGGAGAGCGCCCCCGGTCGAGGCACAGACCCGGATCGCCTGCCTGAGAGACCCAGGCGGCGATCCGGTGCGATCTAGGTGAACTTGGGGAAGTTCTAAGGCCGCACCGAAACGCTAACCCGGCAGGCGCAGATCCATCAAGTTTCGGAGTGTTGCGCTGGCGAAAGAATCATTGCCGCGGCCGGGAAATCGCCACAGATCAAAGACGCCCGGCGTGGTTTCTTTTCCGTTTGATGTCGAATGGAGAACGTGCGTCCGCGCGGGCCTGCCAATATGGTTTTCCATTTCATTGATTTCGCGCGGCGGGGAAGCGAATACGGTTCCATATTTGTCGCAGACCTACGGAGACCAAAATGTCGTTTCGCCTGCCTCTGATCCTCTCGGCCGTGCTCGCCGCATGGTCCTCCGCAGCCGGGGCCGAGACCATCAAGATCGGCGTGACGCCGGGTCCGCATGCGCAGATCCTCGAGGCCGTGAAGCCGATCGCCGCC
The DNA here is from genome assembly GCF_028128965.1 of Bradyrhizobium sp. CCBAU 25338. NCBI lineage: Bacteria > Pseudomonadati > Pseudomonadota > Alphaproteobacteria > Hyphomicrobiales > Nitrobacteraceae > Bradyrhizobium > Bradyrhizobium sp. CCBAU 25338. Next base: position 508,612 of record NZ_LFKY01000041.1, on the reverse strand, counting down.
AGGCAGGGGCTCGACATCCAGCTCCTCGAGTTCTCCGATTACGTGGTGCCGAACGCCGCGCTCGACGCCGGCGACATCCAGGCCAATTCGTTCCAGAATCAGCCCTACCTGGACAACCAGAAGGCCGATCGCGGCTACAAGATCGAGGCCGTCGGGCTGACCGTGAATTTCCCGATCGGCGTCTACTCGAAGAAGCACAAAGCCCTCGCCGACATCCCCGAGGGCGGCAAGGTCTCGATCCCGAACGATCCGACCAATGGCGGCCGCGTGCTGCTGCTGCTGCGCGACAAGGGCGTGATCAAGCTGAAGGACGGTGTCGGCTTCAAGCCGACGGTGCTCGACATCACCGAGAATCCCAGGAAGCTGAAGTTCATCGAGGTGGACGCGGCGCAGGCGCCGCGCGCGCTCGACGACGTCGACGCCGCCGCGATCAACACCAACTATGCAACCCAGGCCGGCCTCGATCCGGTCAAGGACCCGATCCTGCGCGAGGATCCGAAGGGCCCCTACGTCAACCTGATCGCCGTCCGCACCGCCGACAAGGACAAGCCCTGGGTCAAGATCCTCGTGGACAGCTACCACACGCCCGAGGTCAAGGAGTTCGTCCTGACCAGGTTCAAGGGCGCCGTACTGCCGAGCTGGTAGGCAATCTGCCTGCGTAAAGTCCATGTAAGGGCGATCCGGCGGGCAGCCTTGTGCAATGCCCCGCTTGTCTGGAGCTGCGGCAACCGACATCATCGGGGGCGTGGCAATCCTCGCCCGACAGGGGTCGTATGAAACGCTTCGCAAACCTGAAACGCCTGGGCTTCTTCACGCGGTTGCTCGACGAGGCACCGCCGGCGGACCGCTATCGCTTCGCGGCCGAGCAGATCGTGCACGCCGAGAAGGCCGGGCTCGATTCCGCGTGGATCGCGCAGCATCATTTTCACGAGCGTGAGGGCGGTCTGCCATCGCCCTTCACGTTCCTCGGCTACGTCGCCGCGCAGACCTCGCGCATCCGCCTCGGCACCGGCATTGTCACGCTGCCGCTGGAGAATGCGGTCAGGGTTGCGGAGAACGCCGCGGTGCTCGATCTGCTCTGCAACGGCCGCTTCGAGCTCGGCGTCGGCACCGGCGGCAATCCCTCGGCCTTTGCCGCTTTCGGCCTCGACAGCACCCAGCGCAACGAGATCTTTGCGCGCAATCTCGAAATCGTTCGCACGGCCTTGGTCGGCAAGCCGCTCGACGGCGGCGACACGCTCTATCCGCTGCGTCCACAATTGGACAAGCGCATCTGGCAGGCGACCTTCTCGGTCGCGGGCGGTGCTCGGGCCGGCAAGGCCGGCGACGGCCTTTTGCTGTCGCGCACCCAGCCGCGGGCCAAGGATGCGCCGAAGGCCACGCTGGCCGAGATCCAGAACCCGATCATCGACGCCTATCTCGCAGCGCTGCCGTCGGGATGCGAGCCGCGCATCATGGCTTCGCGCAGCGTCTTCGTCGCCGACGACCATCGTGAGGCGATGCGCCTCGCAGACATCGGACTGCGGCGCGCGCTGCCGCAATTCATGAAGGGCGGTCACCTTCCCCCGGGCGAGACGCTGGAGGAGATGATCACCGCGTTCGACACCCATGTCGGCGCCGCCGACGAGGTGATCGCCTCGCTCCGCACCGATGCCACGCTCGAGCGGGTGACCGATCTCGTCTTCCAGGTGCATTCGGTCGATGCGCCGCATCCTTATGTGCTGCGATCGATCGAGCTCGTCGCCGACAAGGTCGCGCCGGCGCTGGGCTGGACCCGGACGGCACCCGAAGTGGCGCTGGCGGGCTAGCCGGAATGAACATGTTCGCGCTGCACGAGGCTGACTGATGGGTACGCAAGATATCATCGACACGCTCGCCGGGATCGAGCCGGGATCGGCTCTCGACGCCATCCGCACGCGTCGTCTTCAGGCGCGCGAGAACGCGCAAAAGAGCTATCTCGCCCTGTTTGAGCCGATCGACCCGAGCGAGTTTTCGCTTTCCGAGCGCGCGGCGGTCGCGGCCTTCGTGACCGGGCTCCATGGCGAGTCCGCGGTCGCCGCCTTCTATCGCGAGAAGCTCGCCGCGAACGCGGATGGAGCACCCTTGCTCGAAGCGATCAAGGCCGAGACTGAGCGCGGCAGGACGTCCGGGCCGTACGGCGCCTATCCGGCCGGTCCGTTGTCGATCGAGAACAAGGCCGGGCTGATCTATCGCGTGAGCGCGGAGCGCAAACCTGTCCTCGGCACCCGGCTGGTCGCGGCGCTAGAGCACGCGCATCTCCTGGTGTTCCACCCGCGCGATGCCGCGTCCGCCGACATGAAGGCGTTGCTGGCCGCCGGCTGGTCGACCACCGGCATCGTCACGCTCTCTCAGCTCGTTGCGTTCCTGTCGTTCCAGGTGCGCGTCGTCAGCGGTTTGCGCACGCTCGCAGCAGCAAGCGCGCAGGAGGTCGCATCATGAACACCGTCAACCCGCCCGTCGTCTTCACCCAGGACGAGCTCGGCTGGGTCTCGTGGATCGATCCGCTGCCCGAGGCCGAGCTGACCGAACGGCACTTCGCCGGTCTGGTCGACCGCGCCCGCGCCAAGTCGGAATATTTCCGTCTCCTGGTGCGCGATCCCGAGGTGCTGGAAGCCCGCACCAGGACCGACAAGGACATCTTCTACAATGTGGCCGACGGCCTGCCGCGCGCCGAGCGTGAGCTCGCGGCGGCTGCGACCTCGCGCTACAACGGCTGCATCTACTGCGCCTCCGTGCATGTGCGGTTCGCCAGCACCTACTCCAAACGCCGCGACGACGTGCAGCGCCTACTCGACGAAGGCGTCGAAGCCGATCTCGGCGAACGCTGGAATGCCGTGGTCAAGGCGTCCGTGGCATTGGCCGCGACGCCGATCGCGTTCGGTCCCGACAATATCGAGGAGCTGCGCCGTGCGGGCCTCGACGATGCCGAGATCGTCGACGTCATCAATGGCGCCTCGTTCTTCAACTGGGCGAACCGGCTGATGCTGTCGCTTGGCGAGCCCTCGAAATAGGCAATCTCACCGGCACAAGAATTGCTGCTGTTTCAACATTGAATGGATGGAGCCGTGCATGAGCAACATCGATCGCCGTACCCTGGTCAGGGGCTCACTCGCCGCCATGATGGCGGGAGCGGCCTTTTCGCGCGCCGCCCTTGCGCAATCCGCCGAACCGGTCCTGCTCGGCGTCAGCGGCCCCTTGACCGGGCCCAATGCGCAATATGGTGCCCAGTGGAAGCAGGGCTTCGATCTCGCGCTTGATGAGATTCACGCCGCCGGCGGCATCAACGGACGCAAGCTCGCCTACCAGTTCGAGGACAGCCAGAGCGATCCGCGCCAGTCGGTGGCGATCGCCCAGAAATTCGTCTCCGATCCCCGCATCATCATGGAGCTTGGCGATTTTTCGAGTCCCGCCTCGATGGCGGCCTCGCCGATCTATCAGCGCGGCGGCCTCGTGCAATTCGGCTTCACCAACTCCCACCCTGATTTCACCAAGGGCGGCGACTTCATGTGGAGCACCTCCGTCAGCCAGGCCGACGAGCAGCCGCTGCTGGCGTCCTATGCCGTCAAGCGTCTTGGCCTCAAGAAGCTCGCGGTGCTGCACCTCAACACCGATTGGGGCCGCACCAGCCGCGACCATTTCGTCAAGGCAGCGAAGGAGTACGGCGCCGAGATCGCGGTGACCGAAGGCTACATCGCGGAGGAGCGCGACTTCCGCTCGACGCTGGTGCGCGTGCGCGACGCCAGTCCGGACGGGCTGATCCTGATCTCCTATTATTCCGACGGTGCGCTGATCGCCCGCCAGGCCCGCCAGGTCGGTCTGAAGCAGACGATCTGCGCGGCAAGCTCGGTGTACTCGCCGAAATTTCTGGAGCTCGGCGGCGAAGCGGTCGAGGACGTCCATCTCGGCACGCGCTATTTTCCGGAAGATCCGCGGCCAGAGGTGAAGAAGTTCATCGCGGGCTTCAAGGCCAAGTACAACGGACAGGAGCCCGACGCCTTCAACGCTTATTCCTATGACGCGATGAACATGGCCGCTGCAGTGGTGAAGATCGGCGGCACCAACCGCCGCGCCATCCGCGACGCCTTCGCCAAGGTGAAGGACGTCTCCAGCGTCATCTACGGCCAGGCGACGTTCGACGTCGAGAGCCGCCGCGTCAAGGGTGCCATGAACGCCGAGCTCGTCGTGCGCAAGGGCCAGTTCACGCTGTGGGACGGCAAGCCGACCTGACCTGATGGCCGGAGTGGGCGCTCCGGCCGCACTTCTCTTTTCGCGGGGATCATCGCTTGTCTTCCTGGCTCGACTACACGATCAACGGGCTGATCGTCGGCAATGTCTACGCTCTCGTTGCGGTCGGGCTCGCGCTGATCTTCGGCGTCAGCCGGCTGATCAACTTCGCGCAAGGATCGATCTACCTGGTCGGCGCCTATATCGGCTGGGTCGCGGTGGTGCGGCTGCATACGCCGCTGCCGCTGACTATCATCGTGGTGGCGGCGGCCGCCGCGATGGTCGGCCTGATCATCGAGCGGTTCGGCCTGCGTCCGCTCCAGAACTCGGTGCGCATCGCGCCGCTGCTGGCGACCATCGGCATCAGCTTCGTGCTCGACCAACTGGTGATGCTGACCTTCTCGCCCAATCCGCGCGCGCTGCCGAGCCAACTGCCTGACGTTCGCTTTCAGCTCGGTGGCGGCACCATCGGGCCGCTCGATCTCCTGATCGCCGGCGTCGGCATCACCAGCGCGCTCTTGCTGTTCGTATTCCTGCGCTACAGCAAGCTCGGCTGGGCCGTGCGTGCCACCGCGCAGGATCGCGACGCCGCCATGCAGATGGGCGTCGACGTCAACCGCGTCAATCAGGCGGTGTTCGGCATCGCGGCCGCGCTCGGCGGCGTCTCCGGCCTGCTGGTCGGCATGTACTACAACCAGATCGACACCGCGATGAGCCTGCAGGCGACGCTCAAAGGCGTCGTCGCGGAAGTGGTCGGCGGCGCCGGCAACGTGCCCGGCGCGGTGATCGGCAGCCTGCTGCTCGGACTGGTGGAGAGCTACGGCGTCGCCGTGTTCGGCACCAGCTATCGCAATCTGTTCGCGTTCCTGCTGCTGGTCGTCGTGCTCGTGCTGCGCCCGAACGGCCTGTTCGCCAGCGCGCGGCAGGCCCCGCCCGAGCCGCTCACCGGCACCTTCATCGCGCCAAGCCGTCCGGTCCGCATTCCGCGCTGGGTCCTGTTGGGCGCGGCTGCTGCCTTCGCGGTCCTGCCGTTCTTCCCGGTGTCCTTCTACGTGCTCCAGACCCTGATCAACGCCTGGCTGCTCGGCATGCTCGCGCTCAGCCTGACGCTGGTCGCGGGCACGATGGGCCAGGTCTCGCTCGGTCACGCCGCGCTGCTCGCGATCGGCGCCTACACCTCCGCGCTGCTGTCACTGACGCTGGCCGTTCCGGTCGGCCTTGCCGTCATCGGCGGCGGCCTGATGAGTGCTGCCCTCGGCACGCTGTTGATCTCCCCATCGTTCCGCCTGCGCGGGCATTACGTGTCGATCGCGACACTCGCGATCGGCGAAATCGTCTCGCTGGTGATCCTGAATTGGGAGAGCGTCACCCGCGGTCCGATCGGCATCTCAGGCATCCCGCCGCTGTCGCTGTTCGGCCATGACCTGATCAACCCGTCCTCGGTCTACTGGTTCAGCTTCGTGGTGATGCTCGTGCTGGCGCTGCTGCAAGGACGGCTGCTCGGTTCGCATCTCGGTCGCAGCTTCCGCGCCATCCGCGACGATGACATCGCCGCACGTGCCTATGGCCTCAGCCTGAACCGCTACAAGTCGCTCGCCTTCATCTTCGGCGGTTTCGCCGCCGGCGTCAGCGGTGGCATCGCCGCGCATCTTTACTCCTATATCAACCACGAGACCTTCAACACGCAGCAATCCATCCTGGCGCTGACGGTCGTGATCCTGGGCGGCCTCGGCAACGTCGTCGGCGCGATCGTCGGATCGGTCGCGTTGGTCGGCTTGCCCGAACTCTTCCGCATCGCGGCCGAGTACCGCATCCTGATCTATGGCATCGTGCTGCTGCTGCTGGTGCGGTTCAGGCCGCAAGGCCTGTTGGGGACAGTCTGATGGCGGATCAGCATGCGCCCATGTTGTCCCTGCGCGGCCTGACGCGCCGCTTCGGCGGCCTCACCGCGGTCGATGCGATCGATCTCGACCTCGCCAAGGGCGAGCTCATCAGCATCATCGGCCCGAACGGCGCCGGCAAGACGACGCTGTTCAATCTCGTGACCGGGCTCGACCGGCCCGATGGCGGCGCCGTACGCTTCGAAGGCCGAGACATCACGGGTCTCTCGCCGGAACGGCTCGCGGCCGAAGGCATCGCCCGCACCTTCCAGCTCGGGCGCGTGTTCGGCAATCTCAGCGTCATGGACAACGTCCTGATCGGGGCGCACACGCGTCTGCGTGCCGTGAAGCCGGCGGTGCCGGTGATCGGCCCGCTGCTGGAGTTGGGCCTTGCGCTGCTGCGGCCCGCCAGCGTCAAGGCGGAAGAAGAACGATTGCGCGAGGAGGTGAAAGCTATTCTCGCTCGCTTCGGCGAGCGGCTGCTGCCGCGGATCGACCAGCCCGCCTATAGTCTGTCCTACGCCAATCGCCGCCGTGTCGAGATCGCGCGTGCGCTCGCCTTGAGGCCGCGCCTCTTGCTGCTCGACGAGCCCACCGCCGGCATGAACCCGACCGAGACCGCGGAGATGCAGGGCCTCGTCGCCGAGCTGAAGGCGGAAGGGCTGACCATCCTCCTGATCGAGCACAAGCTGGAGATGGTGATGCGCCTGTCCGACCGCGTCATCGTCATGGATGAGGGCAAGACGATCGCGGAAGGGCCGGGCGAAGAGGTGCGTGGTGATCCCAAGGTGATCGAGGCCTATCTCGGCCACGGGCTATCAGGCACGACGGAGCAGGAGAGTGCGGCATGACGAATCCTTCGCCCGAACCGCTGCTGGCCCTCTTCAACGTCAACACCTTCTATGGCCAGGCGCAGGTGCATTTCGACCTGTCGATCACGGTTGCGCGCGGCCACATCGTCTGCCTGCTCGGCGGCAATGCCAGCGGCAAGTCGACGACGATGAAGATCATTCTCGGTCTGGTCAAGCCGCGCTCTGGCGAGGTGACGTTCGACGGCGCCTCGCTGATCGGCCTCTCCACGCCGCAGATCGTCCGCCGCGGCATCGCCTCAGTGCCGGAGGCGCGCCGGCTGTTCGCGGACATGAGCGTGCGCGAGAACATCCTGATGGGCGCCTTCGTGCGCAACGACCGTGAGGCGGTGGCGCAGGATCTCGACAGGATGCTGACGCTGTTCCCGAAGCTCGGCGAGCGGCTGTCGCAGCGCGCCGGCTCCTTGTCCGGCGGCGAGCAGCAGATGGTGGCGATGGCGCGCGCTCTGATGAGCCGGCCGCGCATGATCGTGATGGACGAGCCGACCATGGGCCTGTCGCCGCTCTACGTCGACCGCGTGCTGGAACTGATCCGCAGCATCAACCAGGTGGGCGTCTCGGTGTTCATGGTCGAGCAGAACGCCAGCCTCGCGCTCGAGATCGCACATGAAGCCTATGTGCTGCAGACCGGCAGGATCGTGCTGTCAGGTCCGGCGCGGGCGCTGAAGGATGATCCGCGGGTGCGCGATGCCTATCTCGGCGGCTCCGAGGCGGCGTAGCAATTCAGGTGCGATGACGCGCCCGCACCGTCATGGCCTGTCCCGGCCATCGCCGTCTGGAACCGCGGCACGACGAACCTTCTCTGGGACTAGCCAGTGTGACTAATCTATGAAAAAATCATACCGTTGGCGCGACAGGGTGTGCAGCGGGACGGAATGAACTTCGTGATGAAATTGTCTGAGCGGGCGGCCGAGCCCGGAACGGTGGTGCTGCTCGGCGGGCTCGTCGCCGCCAACGTCGCCGCATGGGCCTGGGCCTTCTCGCTGTTCGGCGACCGGCCGACGGTGATGGCGACCGCGCTGCTGGCCTGGGTCTTCGGCCTCCGCCACGCCGTCGATGCCGATCACATCGCCGCCATCGACAACGTCGTGCGCAAGCTGATGCAGGCGGGCGGTACGCCGCGCAGCGCCGGTCTCTATTTTGCGCTCGGCCATTCCACCGTGGTCGTGGTCGCGACCATGTTGCTGGCGCTGGGCGTCGTGAGTCTTGGCGGTGACAGCCTGCTCAGGGAGATCGGCGGTCTGATCGGCACGTCGGTGTCGGCGCTGTTCCTGCTGGTGATCGCGGCCATCAATCTCGCCATCTTCGCCGGCCTGTGGCGGACGTTTCGCATGGCGCGAGAGCAGGGCGTTCACGATGCCGCAGGCCTCGATGCGCTCCTCGCCCGTCGCGGCGTCCTGGCGCGGCTGCTTGGGCCGCTGTTCCGTCTGGTGACGAAGCCGTGGCACATGTATCCGCTCGGGTTCCTGTTCGGCCTCGGCTTCGACACCGCGACCGAGATCGGCCTGCTCAGCATCTCCGCCAGCGAAGCCGCGCGCGGCGCCTCGCTCGCCGATGTCCTGGTCTTCCCGGCGCTGTTCGCCGCCGGTATGGCACTGGTCGACACCGCCGATTCGGCGCTGATGGTCAGCGCCTATCGCTGGGCCTTCGTCGATCCCCTGCGCAAGCTCTGGTACAATCTCACGATCACCGGCGCCTCCGTCGCGGTCGCGCTGTTCATCGGCGGCATCGAAGCGCTCGGCCTGATCGGCGATCGGCTCGGCCTCTCCGGCGGCATGTGGACGCTGGTCGACGGTCTGAACGAGTCGCTGGCGAATGTCGGCTTCGCCGTGATCGCGCTGTTCGCGATCGCATGGCTCGCCTCGATCGTGCTCTATCGCCGCATGTTCTCGGTTGACGGGCGAGGTTCGGCGGACGCGGCAGAAGGCTTCGATGCGACCGAGGCCGTCGTGATGAGACGTCCCTGATTCCGCCGACTCAGAGCGAAGCCGCGCTCTGGACCTGTTCCACCGGCAAGTCGTCGGCGTTGGGATCGCCCGGCGCCGTCGCCCAGGCGAGCTCCACCAGCGTCACGATCCGGCGTCCGCCGCCGTCGAGCTGGCAGACGATCAGGCCCTGCTCCTCCATGTAGCCGAGCAGCCGCTGCGCGCGGCGCAGCGAATGCGAGCCGTAGGCGCGGGCGATCGCAGCATCGCCGGGACACGGCCAGCCTTCCTTGGCCGCGCGCGCGATCATCATGAACACGCCCTGCATGTCGTCGGGCAGGATCGAGGCGCGCAGCGCGACGTCCTGCCAGGCGTCGTCTTCAGTGAGATCAGTCCCCAGCCCGGCGCGCGCATGCGTCAGCATGCGGCGGAATTCGTTGAGGTCTGGCACCGCCGCGCCGAGGCCCTCGATGCGGCAGCGGACCACGAACTCCTGATAGAGCACACCGATGGCCCGGAAGCCGGCATCGGGCTCCGCCAGCACGGCGCGCAAGGTGCGGGCGACGCGTTCGCGCCGCTCGGCGAGTTCTTCCGCGCTCACCGGCACCTCGGCCGCCTCGGGCCGGATCTCCGGCGCGGCGGCCGCCTTCGCTGCGCGAAGCTGCTCCAGCAGATCCGGCGCAGGCCGGCGCTGCGGCCGACTGGCATCGGGCGGTGGTGCCGCCAGGATCACGGCGCGCGCATCCTCCAGGGTCGCCTCCGGCAACGGCATCAGCCGCGGCGTCGAATTGCGCGGGCTTGTATCGGTCGGGCCGATGTTCAGGCGCAGCGGACGGCGCGACAGCGCAGGTCCCAGCGCCATGAACTGTCCGCGCTCGAGGTCGCGAAAGGCTTCGGCCTGCCGCCGCTCCATGCCGAGCAGATCGGCGGCGCGCGCCATGTCGATGTCGAGGAAGGTCCGTCCCATCAGGAAGTTGGAGGCTTCCGCCGCGACGTTCTTGGCGAGCTTCGCCAGCCGCTGGGTCGCGATGATGCCGGCGAGCCCGCGCTTGCGGCCGCGGCACATCAGATTGGTCATGGCGCCGAGCGACAGTTTTCGCGCCTCGTCGGAGACCTCGCCGGCAACGGCCGGCGCGAACAGCTGCGCCTCGTCCACCACGACCAGCATCGGATACCAATGGTCGCGGTCGACGTCGAACAGACCGCCGAGGAAGGCCGCGGCACGCCGCATCTGGTTCTCGGCGTCGAGCCCCTCGAGATTGAGCACGGTGGAGACGCGATGCAGCCGGGCGCGCTCCCCGGCGACCTGAAGGCCGCGCTCGGTATGGTCCTCGGCCTCGATCACGAGATGGCCGAAGCGCTCGGCCAGCGTCACGAAGTCGCCTTCGGGATCGATGATGGCCTGCTGCACCCACGGCGCGCTCTGCTCCAGGAGCCGCCGCAACAGGTGCGATTTGCCGGAGCCCGAATTGCCCTGCACCAGGAGGCGGGTCGCCAGCAGTTCCTCGAGGTCCATGGCGGCCGCGGCGCCTGCCGTGGTCTGCCCCATCTCGATCGCAACCGTCATGTCCCCGACTCAAGTCCCCATCATTCGCGGACAGGGGCTTATCAATCCCGTCGCGGCGCGTCGAGCGGCGCGGGGCGAATCATGCCGCGTTGCCCACGACGGGGTTCAGGCGTGCCCCGACAACCGTAGAAGCGCGGGCCGATAGGGTGCTTGCGGATCGTCGTCCTCGGTCTCGGGGATCGCGCAGGAGCCGAATTCCTGCCTGATCCGCTCGATCTCGGCGATTCGCTCGTGCAGCCGCTGCAAATGCTCCGGCGACGTCGCCTTCCAGAATTGGAACGTGTCGGCCGTGAGCGGCAGGAAGGCAGTGCCGAACGGCGTCGGATCGGGAACGGCAGTGCGTCCAAGCAGCAGGAATCGCTCGGTGCCGGAGACGACGAGGGTGGCATAGCCGCGGTTTCCGATCCGCCTGATGCCGTTCAGCGACCATTCGGCGAGCTTGCTGAAATACGGCTCCTCGCGCCAGCGATCCGGGCAGCCGTCGTCGACGGTGACATTGACGGCGTCCTGGCTGAAATGCACGACGAGGCCGGCCGTCTCGGGAAACCAGTCGTCGTCGAGGTGGCCTTGCAGCCAGGCGCATACGAATGAGCGGCACATCTGCGGGCGGCGGTCATAGATCGTGCACCCCGTGCCCGTCTGCCAATGCCGGCACAGCTGGTTCACCGGCTTGTCGACCGCGGCCACTTCGAGGATATCGCAGCAGGCGTTGCACGATCCGCATTGCCGGGCCGGCCGGGTCGTCTTCGGCAGGCCGGTGGCGCGAAAGCCCTGTCCGTCGCGGACCAGCAGCTTCTGCTTCTCCAGCGTATTCAACGCGCGTTCGATCTTGAGGCGGGATAGTCCGGTGGCGTCGATCACGCCCTTCATCGTCGTCGCGCCTGCCTCCACTGCGCGGACGACGCTCAGCATCGCCTGATCCATTCTTGCTGTTCTTGTCTGGCTCTCTCAGCAGCGCATTGCGATCGCGCCGGAACAAACGGACCGGCAAACAGGTCTCAGAAACCTGACTTAAAAACATATCTTTCTCATCTCCCCGTGGGAGGCAAGACACCGGGCCCGTCCTGTGCGCATGCAACGTTTGCGCGAATGAAGGACCTGCACGTGTGCGAGCCGATTTCGCGTGGAAACCGGCTCGCTTTGCCCACGAAGCGCCGGGATAGGGCGACCAGCATGCGGTCGTCTCACGCAGTCGTGATATCAGCGGTCCGCGCGCGGGCGCGGCCAATCGTGTGGCCGATGAGGTGCAAGGATTGTCGTTGAGTTTGCGCCACACCGGGAACAGTGTCGCGCCGAAGCTGGAGTGAGCGGCAATGCAAAGAGGCGATCCCACGCTCGGCCCGGAATGACGCAGATCAAGATCCGCGAGCCCCAGGCCTGTTATTTGGCCGTATGACTTTTCTGACCTTCATCACGGCGGCCTATTTCCTGCTGGCGGTGCCGGGGCCGACCAACACCTTGCTCGCCACATCAGGCGCAGGGGCTGGCATCTCGCGCTCCCTTCATCTGCTCGCGGCGGAGCTGTGCGGCTATTTGCTGGCGATCGCCGTGCTGCGGCTGGCGCTTGGTCCCGTCATCAACGACATCCCGATTGCGGCGATCGTGCTCCGCGTCGCTGTGACCGTCTACATCCTGTGCCTCGCCGTCATGCTCTGGCGCGTCAACACACGCGAGCTGCGCGCTGGAGCTGCGGTGACGTTCGCTCAGGTGCTGCTGACGACCCTGTTGAACCCGAAAGCGCTGGTCTTCGCGTTCCTGCTCCTGCCCCTTGGGGCCGGGCCGCTTGAACTGTTGCCCTGGCTCGGCATAGTCGCGCTTCAGATCGTCACTGCCGGAGCCGTGTGGATCATTCTGGGTGCAACGCTTGGCCGCGGCGCCTGCCACCTCGGGCATCCCGACCTGATCGCGCGCACCGGCGCGGTCACGCTGGTCGCCGTGACCGGCCTGATCTGGCTTCAATCGTTCCTGATCGCCTGAGCGCCGACGTCGCCGGAGACGGCGCGTTATGGCGCGCCCGATCCACCCTGCACGATCTTCTCGTTCAGCTTCTGATCCACGGTGTCGACGGTGCGGTCGATCTCGGCGTTCGGCACGCCGAGCTGATGCGAGATCAGTTTCACCAGGAGGTCGACGCGCTCGATGAAGGGCGCGCCGCTCGCGACCGCGCGCGCGGCCGAGGACGGCTTGAGCAGGCTTTCGGCGGCCTTGGCGTATTTCGCGAACGGCACCTGGTCCTGCGGATCGGCGCCGAGCCGGCGGGCGATCGCGTCGGCATGGTCGTAGATCGTCTGCGAGCGCTTGAGATCGCCGTGCACGGCGTCGCGGATCGACTGCGGCTCGCCGGGCGTGATGCAGCGGTAATTGCCGGCGAGCAGCATCGACCATTTCGCCAGCGGCACGAACAGCGAGTCGAACACCTTCAGCTTCACCGGCACGTCGTGGCCGTCGAGCGTCACGGCGTCGATGTCGGCTTCGAGCTCGCGCAGCAGCTTGTTGTGCTTCTCGTCGGCAAAGACCGATGCCTTGAAGTTGGTCGGCAGGCCGACATGAAGCACGTTGGCGGCTTCCTCCGGCGGACGGAATGCCTGCGGGTCGGGCGAGCACAGCGTCACCAGCCCCGGCTCGAACCGCTCCCACACCTGCGCATTGGTGTAGGCCTCTTCGAGGTCCATGTCGGCGAGTGCCGGAATCCGCTTCAGATAGGGCAGCGGCGGCATGTTCATGATCGACAGGCACGGCAGTTTCGCCGCGGCGATCTTGACCATGAGAACGCGCACCGTGTGGTTGGTGTATTGCGGCTCCTGCATCGCAAGGCCGACCAGATCGTAACGGGAAAGGTCGACATTGGCCGGCGTGACCGCATCGAGCTTGCCGGGCAGGTCGCGCGAGAAGATCGCACGGTGCGCCGCCTCGTCACGCAGCTTGATACGCACCTCGGTACCGTCGCGATTGATCAGCTCCGCCGTCTTGGCGCGGCAGACCAGGGTCACGTTATGCCCCGCCATCAGCAGCTTCGTGCCCAGCAGGGAGCCGTAAGAAGCCCCCAGAATCAATATGTTGCGCGCCATGTTCCGTCCCTTTGGAAAAATTGTGTTTTGAGCCCCGGGCTTCGACATCCGAGGCGAGTTGGCGCCATGTAAAGCGAAGTGCCGCGCGATGGCAACTGGGATAATGCATGCCAGTCAATTTGAATACACGGCTCGGCTCGCATCTTGATGAGTGCGGCGAGCGACGCCGGCAGTCAGCGCCGCAGTGACATGCATCGCCCGAAATTCGGAAATATCGCCTCTGCTGATCCCGCCTCGACGGGAGGCGATCGTGTGTCGTCACGCTTCGGCCGCGGACGCGCGGCGCCGATGAAGCGGCAATCCGCTGCGTCGTTCGCGGTCTCGCGCCCGACGGCGCGTCGCTGCCAGCAATGAAAAACTACAAAACTACAAAGCGGGACCACAAAAACGGCAGAGTGCGCAGGCGCATGACTACCTATGAATGACGGAGCTGAGACGTGAGATCGAGTTGTGCCGACCCGGAGCTTGTCTCGAAACCGGTTCGTTTGGGCAGACTGCTTCATTCAGTGCCGTTGCCGTCGTTCGGAGACAGAGATGGAAGTTGACCATTGGCCTCGCGGCCCGTGCGACGGTGCGGGTCGAAGCCTGGCGCGTCTGCGGAATCGCGCGTCGAATTTCTTCGAGAACATGTCCGTGGCAGAACTTGCGCGCGACGTACACAGGCATCTGTGGGTCTCGGACTGGTTGAGGATTGCAAACGAATATTGGACATTCGCGGAAACTGCGAGCGCGGATGGGCTTCTTGAGATTGCGCGCGAGGCGTACCTTTGTTCGCTGACGGCCTTTGAAGTTTCGAGAAGTCTGGCTTGCCGGGGCGACCTTGCGGGCATCGACCTCGGAAGGAAGATTGATTCCATCACGAGCAGGTTCGAGACAGAATTTGGTGGTGCGATCGAACGCGTCAAGATTGATTGCCACGATCAGGGGACGACCGGCTTCTTTCTCGCGGCGTCCTGTCATGTCCTTCCCGCACCCGCGATCATCTGCATAGGCGACGAGGAAATCTCCTTTCGCTCGATGCTGAGCAGGCTGTTGCCGGCGTCACTCCGCCGCAACGTGTCACTCCTGCTGATCGATGCCTGCAATTCACGTATTCCCCGCACCTTCAAGCCCGAACATCTGCTTCAATGCTGGTTGGATTACCTGGAGGCTCGGCCGGACGTCGATTCGCGGCGGATCGCCATCTACGGCGAAGGGGCGGGCGCCAGTCAAGCATCCCGCCTTGCCCGCTCCGACCGCAGGATAGCTGCCGCCGTGTGCGACGGAGGTCTTTTGACGTCGGTCATGCGTCGAGCATCGGTTCGCTGGATGACCGGCTTTGCGGAGGCCAGCCATGAGGGGACGGCGACGAATTCGTTGCTGCCGTCGCGTCGAATACCTTGCCCGCTTCTCGTGGTCGTTGGAAGTCGCTCGATGGTGCGGGAGCAGGATGCTCTCGAACTGCAAGCCGGCTATCGGCAGGCCGGAGCCGATTGCTCGATCGTCGTACCGAATCGCATCCCGTACCCTCTGGGCGAGGTCGAGAATTTCGTCGCCGTCGACGACTTCATTTTCGAATGGCTCGACAGCAAGCTCGGAACTGCCCGCCGGCTCGATCCCGTAGTCTACCTCTAGCCGCGTCGGGGATCGCCTGCAGGCGGTTCGGCGCGACCACAGCAGCTCCGGGCGTCATTCTGCCCCAGGCATCAACGGATCACGAAACGTCGATGGCCAGCAATCGCGCAGCCAGTCGGGCGTTCTTGGCGATCCTTGCGAGTGCGACGTTCAGATCAGCCAAGGTCTTCTCGTCGAGCTCGTTGAACATGGTGGAATTCAAGGCGAGCTTTCTCTTGGACAGTTTTTCGATTTCCGTTGTCGCCTTTGCCGTGAGCGACATCAGGACGAAACGCGCATCCTCCGCTCCGGGCCGCCGCGATATGAAGCCGCTCTTTTCGAGGTTCTTGGTCTGGTTGGTCACAAAGGCCGGATGGACCCGTAACTTATTTGCGATGTCGATTCCGGCGACGCCGCGACCATCGTCCAGTTCAGTTATTGCCATCAAGATCAGCCACTGCGGCTCGGTTATGCCCAGCAGTTCGGCCCAACTGGTGTGGATGTCCTCCAGCTGGGAGTGGATTTCGACCACGTTCCAGATGAAGTCCGTAATCGCTCTGTCGAGTTTCTTCTCGATCATGTCGGTTCGCGGTTTCGTTCGAAGGGAGCAGAGCAGATCTTGTAACGGCATATTTCGTTGATGTCTCGATGATCGCGCGCAGCCTCGGCCCGTGGGCATTGCATGGAGGCAACGAACTGGTCGTTTTTTAATTGCAAAAAACAATTGACGAAGTTATTTAGTCTGTACTCGATATTTGCTGCTCTTGACCATCAACGGACAGCGATGCGAGACCTCCAAGGAAGCCCTCAGGATGCCCCCTGAGGGCTTTTCTGTGCGCTATTGTGCTGCGTTTCTGCTTGTATCGTCTTCCTGTTGCCCACGGGCAACAGCTTCTTCAGAACATACGATTCACGAAATTAATGAATTGGAGTGATTGTTTTTATAAACTATATGTGATCCCGCGACGGAGGGGGCGCCTCACTGTCGTTTCAGTCCGGACCTTCGGTGCGGACCTGAACTGAACGGAAATTGAAGAGGGCAACGCGGCGTCCACCGAGGCGCCGAGCCCCCGGAACCGACTTGGAGGTACTAATGAAGTTGACGAAGACGCTCTTTCTCGGCTCGGCCGCCGGCCTGATGGCTGTCTCCGGGGCACTCGCAGCCGATCTCCCCGTAAAGGCCAAGGCGATCGAATACGTGAAGATCTGCTCGCTGTACGGCGCCGGATATTACTACATCCCGGGCTCTGACACCTGCATCAAGCTGGGTGGTTACCTGCGCGCTGAAGTCGCGCTGGGCACCAACAGCGTCTACGGCGCTGCGAACGGCGCCACCGCTGGTTCCCACAATCGCCTGAGCAACTATTACACCGCGCGCGCTCGTCAAGACCTCAACATCGATACGCGCACCGCGACCGAGTACGGCGTGGTCCGCACCTTCTTCGATGCAACGTTCTCCTGGACCACGGGGAACTACACCGGTCAGGGCTCCGCGACTGGCGCGACTGGCTACTCCGCCACCACCTCCGGTACGTCGACCGTCAATCCAACGGACGGCGGCACCTCAGGCGGTTCGGTGGGTGTGTATTACGCCTTCATCCAGTTCGCCGGCTTCACGATGGGTAAGGCCGTGTCGCAGTTCGACGCGCCCTGGACCAACTATCCCGGCAACAACTTCGACGGTCTCGTCGGCGGCAGCGGCACGGTCACCGGTGTCTTGCAGGGCTCCTACACCGCCGATTTCGGTCAGGGTGTGACGGCCTCGTTCTCGGTGGAAGACGCGACAGCCTACTATCAGGCCGGCAATCTGAACATGTCGGGTGCGAGCGTCGCCGGCATCGTGGGCGGCTCGTATGGCAGCAACGACGTTGGCGGCTCGCGTTCGCCGAACCTCGTTGGTCAGGTGCGGGTCGACCAAGCCTGGGGTCTGTTCCAGGCGTCTGTTGCAGCCAAGGACAACCACGTCGCCTATTACGGCGCCACCGAGGCCACCGGGCACCCCGACGATAAGTGGGGTTGGGCGATTCAGCTCGCTCTGTCGATCAAGAACATCCCGACCGGCGCGGGGGATACGATCAACATTTCGGGCGTCTACACCGATGGCGCGACCCGCTACAATTTCCAGAACCTCGCGGGCAGCTCCTACTCGATGTATGGCAGCTCGAGCAGCTCGTACGGAAGCGTCGGTTTCGCCAATGCTCCTGACACGGTCTTCGTCACGGGCAGTCAGCAGGAGAGCGTCAAGACATGGGGCTTCCGTGGCGCGTACACCCACAACTGGAATCCGAACTGGAACACCGCGCTGTACGGTGCGTATGCCGGGGCTCGTTTCGGCACGCTGGCTAAGAACTACGTCTGCGGTGGCGGCGGTTACGCTGGTGTCATGAACGTCGCCGGCGTTACGTCCTGCAATCCGGACTTCAATGTCGCCCAATTGGGTGTGATCACCCGCTGGACGCCGGTGAAGAACCTGACCTTCTCGGCCGACCTCACGTGGACCCATCTCGACCAGAAGTATGCAGGCACGGTCACGGTCACGCCGGCAGCCAGCTACGGCAAACCGACAGCAACCTACGAGCTGAAGGATCAGAACAGCCTGACCATGCTCCTCCGCGCTCAGCGCAACTGGTAAGATCCGTCGAAGCAATTCGAGGAGCACCCGGCGGGAAACCGCCGGGTGCTTTTCATTGTGCAGCCCTGCGGACAACTGCGTCTGCAGGCTGCATGGAGCAAAGCGCCTTTAGGACCGTCGCACCGGTGGCAAGACGCCGGACTACGGTTGGAGGCTGCAATCTCCCAAATTGCCCGACCGGGCAAAACACCCCGCGGGGCTGTCAAGCGGGCTGTGCGAAAATATTCCGCTTTACCGAAATTCTGATTTATCGTATGTGTCGTCCATCCCGGGTCATCCTTGAGGGGCGATCATGAGGTCGTCATTGTCGCGAGCCGGGCTTGCGGTGGACGCGGCAGCGTCGTGCACGAGAGTCAGGGCAGGGCGGATTGCTCTCCGTGAGCCCGAAACCGCGTGCGGACGAGCGGCGCTGTCAGGTTCGTCTCGCCTGTAAGTTTCCAGCGCCGTCGACAGGGCTGGGAAAACTGCGGCGAAATGGCGGGCCGCGCGTACGGCACAACCGTGTGGTCCTGGCCGTCGTTGCTACGGTCAAGCTCTTGCGGAGGCGGCAGTCGCGTCAACCGGCGCGGCGCCGGCGACTTTCGCGGGGTGAGGGAGGCCAGAACGAACTCGGCTCCCGGGAGAGCACGGCATAAGCCGTCCGACCATCGCGCAGGGAAGGCCGAGTGATTGGCTCCACCTGTATGCTGCTGTGCGGTCTCTTTGCGCTACATTTTCGCGCAGCAGACCGCGGGTGCGAGGTCAGCACCCGGTCTTCCCTGCGCCCTCCTGGCTCAAGAGGGTGAGCGACGAAGCAAAGCTCGGGCGAATTCAGCCGCGAGGATGCCAAGCCGTGTCTGCCAGTCGAAATGCGTGTTGGGACTGCGATGGCGCCGTGTGCTCCGCAATTGCGAGTTGGGACCAGCCTTGAGGAGTAGACGCGCGCTGAATGAAACGTTGGAATCCCTCCAGGGAAACACATCGGATTGGCTTCGCTGCGCTCGCAATGCCGACGTGCTCGCGGGAGGGACAGGTGCGCGTCTCGAAGAGATTTTTCCGCTGCGAGACCTTCCGCAAGACTTGGGTCTCATCCCAGGCTGGTGTGGCTGCGGTCGAGTCGTCCGCCTCACCCCCGGCTCGCCACGCGCGCGGGGTCGAGATGCTGCTCGATCTTGGGGCGGTCGCGCGTGCGCTCGAAACTGGTGCAGAGCAGCTCGGTCTCTTCGAGCGAGACCGGCGCACGATACAGCCGGCACATGAATTCGGCGGTTGCACGTCCCTTGCCGGTGCCCGGACCGCGCTCTGCGAGAAACATGCAGTCCCGGCAGATACTGGCATTGAGCCGCTGATGGGCTGCATCGAGGTGATTGAGGATCTCGCGGAGAGAGTCGCGCAACCTGATGCACTCGTCGGTCCCGAGCGAAGTGACCGCATTCACCACGTGATTGATCGGGTCGTGCTGGCTCAGGCATTTCTCGCCCTGGGCGGTGACGTGCAGGACGACAGAACGCTTGTCCTCATGCGACGGCTTTCGCACCAGAAAGGACTTGCTCTCCAGAGTCTTCACGATCTGCGATGCAGTCGCCCGGGTGGCGCCGATGAAGCCGGCCAGCGCGGACGGGGTGCGCGAAAATCTGTTGGCGCGGCCGAGAAAGCGCAGCGCCATCCACTCCCGATCGCGCAATCCATGCTGATCGCCTTCGAAATACCAAGCCCTCGCCGCCTGAACCAGCAGCTCGACGGCTTCCCGCGCCAATGGCATGGATCTACCTCGTCCCCGGAACTTTGTCTGCGGCGTCCCGGAGCCGCTCTGCGCCCTGAGTGTCCGACGAGCCTGTCGTGCCGAGCTCTCGTTCAAAGGCACGGACCGCAACGCGCCGCACCTTGGCCGTTGCGGAACGCATCGTCCGGAACGAGAGGCTGCGTCGATGGCATGCCAGCAGCGTCGTCGTCGCGCGGGAGCCCGGGTTGCCGTCACCGGCAGACGGTGGATCGGAGTGGTTCAACCGAAGCCCCCAAAGTTCAAGTCACAGGCAGACGTTTCTTATACTCGAGCGAAACGATGAATGAGCTTCTCAACAAAATCAAGTCAAGACGCTCGCGCAGACTGGATGTCGTCGTAAGCGGCTGCAACGTTCAAGACAATCGCGTTCTTCGGGACACATGATGGTGAACGCAATACGCTGCCTGACGAGCAACATGCGCTCGACTTTGCGAGGGGCTGATTGCACGGCATGTTGCTGTCTGTCGTCGACGCAAACTGACCGAAGCTTGTGCACGACGATGATGTGTGTCGGCACGCCATCCACAACTTGTGCGTTCCGGCGGAGAATGCCCCAAGGGAACTCACAGGAATTGCACGTGACGGTTGTCGTCGCCGTGTTCGCAGAATCGTCGCGCGCGATCGCCTGCGCCGCGGCGGGGCGTTGTGCTCACCCGAATGGTGACGCGCTCGTGACGGAAATCGGTGATGGATCCGGGTACGCATGCGCCGGCAGCGTAACGCCATGCGCAATATCCTGTCGAAAACCTCGCGCAGAATGGGCGGCAGACGCCTCTCATACGCCGCCTCACCCTCTCCATCCGCTAATCGCCCTTGAGCATGTCCCGGAGCTCGCGGAATGGATCGGCGCTCGGCGGAGCCGAAGCGCCTTGCCGCATCGCGTTGTAGATTCTCGGAACCATGTCGACCGCCTGATCGAGACCCGAATCACGTCCCGACTGATATCCGCCCATCAAGCGAAGGTCGCGCGTGTCCTCGTATTGCGCGATCATGGCGCGCAGCTTGCTCACCAGCTCGCGCTCCTCGGGGTCCCAGACGTTATGGGCGAGGCGTGAGACCGACGCCAGAACGTCGACGGCCGGATAGCGCGCCTGGTCGGCGATGTGCCTGGAGAGCACGATGTGCCCATCAAGTGTGCTGCGGATGGTGTCGGCGATCGGCTCGTTGTGATCGTCGCCGTCGACCAGCACGGAGAAAATCCCGGTAATCGTGCCGGATCCCTCCTCGCCTGGACCGGCGCGCTCGAGCAGACGCGGCAAATCGGTGAAGACCGTCGGCGCGTAGCCGCGCGCGACCGCGGGCTCCCCGGCGGCGAGCGCGACCTCGCGGGCGGCATGGGCGAAACGGGTGATCGAATCGACCATGAGCAGGACCGATTCGCCCCGATCACGGAAATATTCGGCGACGGCCATGGCCGTCTTCGGCGCCAGCCGCCGCATCATCGGGCTTTCGTCTCCCGTCGACACGATGGTGACGGCGCGGTGACGGTCGGTGCCCAGCACGTCCTCGATGAACTCGCGCACCTCGCGGCCGCGCTCGCCGACCAGGGCCAGCACGACGGTGTCGAAACCCTGGCTGCGGGCGAGCATCGCAAGCAGCGTCGATTTGCCGACGCCGGAGCCGGCGAAGATGCCGACGCGCTGGCCGGCGCAGATCGGCGCGAACAGGTCGATGACGCGCACGCCGGTGCGCAGCGGCTTGTGCACGCGTGCGCGCTTCATGGCCGACGGCGCCTCCGCCTCCGCCGAGACCGCCTGGGGACCCTGGGTGAGGGGGCCCTGTCCGTCCAGCGGTGCGCCGAGGGCGTTGATGACGCGGCCCTTCCAGCTCGGATCGGGCGCGAAGGACAGCGGCGGCATCCGGTAGGCGACCGAGCCGAGCCCGCCGGCAAATTGCCGGTCGAACGGCTTGGCAACGATGCCGTCGCTGTCGATCCGCACCACCTCCCCGATCTGGCGCTTTCCGGCCGAATTGACGCCGATGAGCTCGCCGAGCCTGACGAAGCGCGACAGGCCGGAAACGCGGAAATGCGTCGGCGCGATCTCGGAGATCGCGCCGCTGATGCTTGCCAGGGGAGTGCTCTGCTGAAGCTCCAGCAGCGCCCACTCGAGTTGCCGAAGAGCGTTCAAGGAAACCGTCCAACCTCAATCTCAACGCGCCCGAGGCGCGGTCTACTTGCCGGGTTCGCCGAGTGTCCGGATCGCATTCTGGAGCGAGCTCTCGGTGCCCTCGATCATCGAATTGGTGCCGTCGAAGGCGCGCGAGGCCGAGATCAGCCGCGTCAATTCGAGCATTGGATTGGCGCCGGAGCCCTCGACATAGCCCTGCTTGAAGCCGTCCCGGGAGAAATCGGCGATGGCGATCGCTGGCCGGTCGGGCGTCACGCCGGAATTGCCGTAGCGTTCGAGATTGGCGTCGGGCGGAATGTTGAACAGGCCGATTGTGCCGATCTCGTTGTTGTCCTGGGTGATCGCGCCGCTGCGCGCGATCGAGATCGGTCCGCCGTTCGGGTCGAGCGTGATCTGCGCGCCGCCGGAATCGACGACGGGGAAACCGCTCACGGTCTGAAGGTCGCCGTTGGGAGCGATCTGGAGGCGGCCGTCGCGCGTGTAGACCGTGCCGTTCGGACCGGCGAAGGCGATCCAGCCCTGTCCGACCACGGCGACGTCGAGCGGGTTGCCGCTCTCGGTGATGCTGCCCATCTCGCGGGAGATGATGTTGTCGCCGGGCGAGGAGAACGCCACCGGGGTCGGTCCCGCCTTGGACAGCACGGTCTCGAACTTCACAACGTCGGTGCGGAACGCCGCCGTGTTGACGTTGGCGACGTTGTTGGCGATCGTCTGGAGACGCTTTTCGAGCGCGACCTGCGCCGACAATCCCACATAGAGAGCCGATTGCATGGCCTACCTGTTGAACTTGATGTTCTGAAGTGTCGTGAGCATGTTGGTATCCATGCTGATCGACGTCGACGCGCCGGCGATCAGGACCAGCGCGGGGTTGGTCGAGGGATCGTTCTGGGCCTGGGTCGCGTCCCACATCGCCGCGAAGCGCTGCACGAACTTGGTGACCTTGGCCGGATCCTGGAAGTCGGTGAGATCGATCTTGCTCGCGATCAGCTTGGCCTGCGCGTCGATGTCGGCCGAGCTGATCGTCGACGGCAGGCCGAGCGCGGTCTGAACCACCTGCGTCAACGCCTTGTCGGCGAGGATCTGGTAGGGGGTCGTGACCGTGGAAGCCTTGCGGGTGAAATACAGCGCCAGGCGCAAGCCTTCGTTCTGATTGCCGGCCTTCTCCTCCATCGTCTGGGTGACGTATTGGGTCGCAGTGCCGGTCGTGGCTGCGGTGGCCTGGGTTGCCTTGTCGCCGAGGGCAGCGAAATTGAAGGCGGTCGCGAATTGCCGGTAGCGGGTGTCGGTCAGCTTGTTGGCGAAGGCGTCCTTGCTCGCAACGCCCTCGGTCAGCACCTTGCGCATGAACGCCTTGGCATAGGTCATGTCGCTGAGGCCGTAGGCCTTCATCGCGTAGGAATAGAGACGATAGTCCTTCAGGAAATCGTCGATGGTCTTCACGTTGCCGATATGGCTGAGGAAATAGTCGGTCTCGCGGCTGACGTCAGGCTGCTGTGCGACCTGCGTCAGCGACTTGCCCATGTCCTTGGTCAGTCGGGTGTAGTCCGCGATGGTGGATAGCATGACGCGCGCCCCTCTGGCCGCTGTTGCGGCTTCGCCTCAAACTGCCGCGAATTGCTTGCGCGAGGCTGGCGACGAAGAAGCCAGCCTCGCGCAAGCGTGGCCGACTAGATATTCCCGATGGGATCGGCGATGGAGCGGCGCGTTGGGCAGTTTCGTGGGGATTTTCATCACGGTAGCGGCACTGCTCGGCGGCTTTGCAGCCATGGGCGGGCATCTGGCCGTGCTCATGCAGCCGTGGGAATTCGTGATCATCATGGGTACCGCGGTCGGCACCTTTATCGTGGCCAATCCCTGGAAGACGGTCGTGGACACCGGTGTTGCCTGCATGCAGGCCATCACCGGCGCGGTGCCGGGGCAGCGCTATTATCTCGACCTGCTCGGGGCCCTGCATGCCCTGATGCGTGAGCTGCGGGGCAAGGGCCGCAACGAGGTCGAGGCGCATATCGACGATCCCTCGTCCTCCGAGATCTTCAAGGCGTTTCCGAGCGTGCTCGGCGATCCTTCGCTGCTCCAGTTCATCTGCGACTACGTCCGCCTCATCATCATGGGAAATGCGCGCACGCACGAGATCGAGGCGCTGATGGACGAGGAGATCCACACCATCGTGAAGAGCAAGCTGACCCCCTACAATGCGCTGGTGGTGGTTTCCGAAGCGCTGCCGGCGCTCGGCATCGTCGCGGCGGTGCTCGGCGTCATCAAGGCCATGGGCGCGCTCGACCAGTCGCCGAAGCTGCTGGGCGGCTTCATCGGTGCCGCGCTCGTCGGCACCTTTGCCGGCATATTCCTGTCCTACGGCATCATTTCGCCCTTCGCGCTGAAGATCAAGATGACGCGCGAGAAGCGCTGCCGGCCCTACATCATCGTCAAGCAGACGCTGCTGGCGTTCATGAACGGCGCCATGCCGCAGATCGCCGTCGAGCACGGCCGCAAGATGATCGCGAGCACAGAGCGGCCGTCGATCGACGTCGTCGAGAACGAGACCATCGCAGGTCCCAAGCCGGTCGTGGCCGAGGCCGAACCCAAGGCGGCGCGCGCATGATGATGGAAGACGCCGAAGTCGATCAGCGCAAGCAGCTGCCGAACTATTTGCTGGACGCCGCCGGCATATCGATCGATCGTATGCCGATGCTCAATGTGATCTTCGATCGCATGGCGGCATCGTGCACCGACAGTCTCCAGCCGATGGCTGGAACCCCCTGCTATTTCTCGGTCAACGGCATTACCAACGACCGCGTCGGCGACATCATCAAGGACTACGAGGCCAACGCGGTGGCGGCGGTGCTGTATGCTGAGCAGTGGGACTCCCGCGTCATCATCATGCTCGACCGTGACTTCGTGTTCACGATGGTCGAGGCGATGTTCGGCTCCGACGGCGCCGAGCCGCCGCTCGACGTCGAGCGCGCGTTCTCGAACATCGAGCTCCGCCTGGTGCAGGCACTGTTCGAGCGGTTTGCCAAGGCGCTGCAATCCGCCTTCGCCGGCACTTCGAACGTCACCTTTCGCGTGGAGCGGGTCGAGACGGCGATGGCTTCGCTGGCGATCGGGCGAAGCGGCAACATGTCGATCTGCGCGAACATCATGCTGCAGGCGCTCTACCGCGGCGGCCAGATGTTCCTCATCATCCCGCACTCCGCGCTCAATCCGCTCCGGCAGAAGCTTGCTCATGTCGTGGTCAGCGACGGTCGCGCGGCCGACCCACGCTGGCGCGAGCAGATGGAGAGCGAGGTCCACCGGACCGAGGTGACGCTCAGCGCGGTGCTCGACGAGAAGACGGTGTCTCTCGGCGACGTCGTGAAGTTCCAGGTCGGGCAGGTGCTCGAGCTCGAGGCCACGCCGCGCACGCTGGCCCGTCTCGAAAGCAACAATCAGGTGCTGTTCTGGTGTCAGATCGGCCAGCTTGACGGCTATTACGCCATGCAGGTGGCAGATCCGGTCGACCAGAAGCGGGAGTTCGTCGATGATATCCTATCTCGTTGATGTGGTGCTGCTGATCGCGCTCGCCTTCACCAGCATGCGGGTGACAAGGATGCACCGCGAGCTGGCGCGGCTACGCAGCTATCAGGGCGAATTCTCGACCATCGTGCACGAGACGGCGGGCGCCTTCGACACGGTCATCACGGCGGCGCACGATTCCACCGCAAATCTCGGACGGCTCGCCAACGTGCTGAGCACGAAGATCGATCAGGCCCACGAGGCGATCGCGGCGCTCGATGCCAGAAGCGGCCTCGCACCCGCCGCGACCGCAGGCGGCGCCGACTTGAACAAGCATTGAAGCCGAAGCCGGCAGGACGACTACGATCGGAACGCCACGGCGCTCCGGCAGCGGAAATACCAAGAGGCGATACCAGATGGCGCAATCCTTCGACTATGAATCTGCACCCGCATCGGCAGAGGCCGAACCGTCTCCCCTCGAGCGGCTGGCGGAGATCGCCCAGCGCACGGCCGAGGAGACCGGCAAGTTCGCCAATATCGACGCCATCCTGCGGATTCCCGTCACGATGCAAGTGGTGCTCGGCTCGGCGACCATTCCGGTGGCGAACTTGATGAAGCTCGGTCGCGGCGCGGTGGTTCCGCTCGATCACCGGGTCGGAGAGCCAGTCGACGTCGTCGTCAACGGCCGCATCGTCGCCCGCGGCGAGGTGGTCGTCGTCGAAGAGGACAATTCCCGCTTCGGCGTCTCGCTCACGGAGATTGTTGGTCCGCTGGGTCAGGGTGATACCTGATCATGGCGGCACCTGTCGGCATCGCGCCAGCCAAGCAGCGAGGTGTTACCACGCTGGGCGGCACGGAAAAGGTTGCCGCGCTCCTGCTGGCGATGGGCCGGCAGGCGGCGGCAAGCGTGCTGCAGCAGTTCGAGCCGCAGGAGATCCGCATCGTCACCAAGGCGGCGGCGGAGCTGCGGCCGATCACCGCGCAGGAGCTCGAGGGAATCGTCGAGGAGTTCGCCCAGCAGTTCTCGATGGGCGCGAACATCCTCGGCACCCTCGGTGGCCTGGAAGCCGTGCTCGGCGACGTGCTTCCGGCCGACCAGGTCTCGCAGATCATGTCGGATCTGCTCGGCAATTCGAGCCGGTCGGTGTGGGACCGCGTCTCGTCGGTGTCTGAGAACTCGCTCGCGAGCTATCTGTCCAAGGAGCATCCGCAGACGGCGGCGCTGATCCTGTCCAAGGTCAAGCCAGCCTGCGCCGCCAAGGTGATGAGCCAGCTGCCCTCGAGCCTGCGCAACGAGCTGATGCGGCGCGTTCTGAGCCTCAAGCCGATCGTCGACGACGCCATGCGTATCATCGAGAAGACGCTGCACGAGGACCTGACGCTGAACTTCGCCCGCAACCTCGGTGCTGATACCTACGCCCGCGTCGCCGACATCATCAACAAGATGGAACGCGGTCATATCGAGGACATGCTGAAGAGCCTGTCGGAGAAGCGACCGAAGTCGGCCGAAGTGCTGAAGGAACTGCTGTTCACCTTCGACGATGTGGTCAACCTGACACCGAAGGCGCGCACCATGATCTTCGACCAGGTGCCGACCGATCGCATCGTCGTCGCGCTGAAGGGCACCGACAAGCATTTCCGCGAGCTGATCCTGTCCTCGGTCGCCTCGCGCGTCCGCCGCGTCGTCGAGCACGAGCTCGCCATCGGCGAGCCGTCGAACCAGCGCGACGTGCTGGAGGCGCGACGCGTGATCACCGATCTTGCGCTCGAGCTGGCGGAGAAGGGCGAAATCGAGCTCAACCCCGAGCAGGAGGATGAGCTGGTCTTCCGCTGACCGCTGAACGGGCATGGCAGAAACATCCGATCCGGAGAGCAAGACAGAAGAGCCGACCGAGAAGAAAGTCCGTGATGCGCTCGAGCAGGGCAAGATTCCGGTCTCTCGGGAGGCCTCTATATTCGCCTCGATGGCCGCGCTGATGGTGATCCAGGCCTTCCTGATCGGCCAGGGCGTGCAGCAATTGACGCCGACGCTGAAGAGCCTCCTCGACGATCCCGAGGGCTTCCCGCTCAGCACGGGCGCAGACGCGCAGAACCTGCTCACCGTGGTCGGACTCCAGGCGCTCCGGTTCCTGGTGCCGTTGGTCGTCATCCTGGTGGTGTTCGGGCTCGCCGCCTCGCTGCTGCAAAACGCCCCGCGCGTGGTGCTCGAGCGCATCAAGCCGGACTTGAACCGGATCTCCCCGATCAGCGGCTGGAGCCGGTTGTTCGGGACGCAGGGCCTGATCGAGTTCGCCAAGTCGCTGTTCAAGCTTGGCGCGGTGAGCGCCGTCGTCGCCTTCGTGCTGCGCTCGTCCGAAGCGAGGGCGTTCGAGGCGATGTACACCGATCCGGTCGCGCTGCCGGAGATGATTCTCAACATCGCGATGCGGATCGTCTCGGCGATCTGCATCGCGACCATCGTCCTGGTGGCGATCGATCTCGCCTGGGCGCGCTTTCACTGGCGGCGCGAGCTGCGCATGACGAAGCAGGAGATCAAGGACGAGCACAAGCAGGCGGAAGGCGATCCGCTGATCAAGGCGCGGCTGCGCTCGCTGGCGCGCGACCGTTCGCGCCAGCGGATGATCGCCTCGGCCTCGCGCGCGACGCTGGTGATCGCGAACCCGACGCATTTCGCGATCGCGCTGCGCTACAAGCGCGAGGAAAATGCCGCGCCGCTCGTCGTGGCCAAGGGCATGGACGTGATCGCGCTGAAGATCCGCGAGGTTGCCGAGCAGAATCGAATCCCCGTCATCGAGAACAAGGCGCTGGCGCGCGCGCTCTACGAGGCGGTCCAGGTCGATCAGGTGATTCCGGCCGAATTCTTCCGACCCGTCGCCGAGATCATCTACTTCCTCCAATCCAAGCAGACGCCGCGGCCGGAGAAGGTCCAGTAGAATTTCGGAGGATGGCGTCTGCCTCATCAGCCTGACGAAAGCTTGACTCCCTAAGCTTCCCTCGAATGGACCAGAATGGGGCTGTCGTGGGACCGCTTTATCTCTTCGAACTCGCATCGTCGCAGGCGCGGTACCTCGAACTCCGCCAGTCGACCATCGCCACGAATGTCGCCAACGCCAACACGCCGGGCTTTCGGGCGCGCGACGTCGAGCCGTTCAACAAGGTGCTCGACGGCATGCCGGTCAGGCTTGCGACGACGTCGCCGTCGCACATGCAATTGTCCGCCACCGATTCCGACACGCGGGCGACCGCGAAGAAGGACAGCTGGGAGGTGGTTCACTCCGGCAACTCCGTCAGTCTCGAGCAGGAAATGATCAAGGGTAGCGACGTCAATCGCGACTATTCGATGAACTCGGCGATCGTGCGGTCGTTCCACCGCATGGTTCTGTCGAGCGCAAAAGCCTGAGGTGAACTGACATGCTGGACTCACTGCAAGCTTCGTTGACGGTCGCGAGCTCCGGGCTCGAAGCGCAGTCGACGCGCATGCGCATCGTCTCGGAGAATCTCGCGAACGCCACCTCGACCGGGCGCATTGCCGGCGCCGATCCGTATCAGCGCAAGACCATCACCTTCGATGCCGCGATGGACCGAGCCTCGGGCGCGCAGCTCGCGAAGGTCAAGGAGATCGGGGTCGACACCACGCCGTATCGCGTGGAGTACGATCCGGGACATCCCGCTGCCGACAAGGCCGGCTACGTCAAGCTGCCGAACGTCAACATGATGATCGAAATGGCCGACATGCGGGAAGTCAACCGGTCCTATGAAGCCAATCTTCAGGTCGTGAAGCAGGTGAGATCCATGCTCGGCATGACCATCGATCTTCTGAGGAGCTGACAATGCTTGAGGCGATTTCATCCACGGCGATATCCGCTGGCCAGGCGGCTAGCCGCGCCACCGAGACGCAGGCGATCTCGCCCGCGGCGACCACGGCGATCCAGACCGGTGACGACGTCGGCTTCGAATCCGTGATGAAGCAGGTGACGACCGACGCGATCGGGACGCTGAAGGCGGGCGAGGCGGCGTCGATCTCGGCGATGCAGGGCAAGGAATCGACGCGTCGCGTCGTGGAGGCGTTGATGTCGGCCGAGCAGGCCCTGCAGACGGCGGTCGCGGTTCGCGACAAGGTCGTGCAGGCCTACCAAGAAGTCGTTCGGATGTCGATCTGACCTGAAGGAATGAAATAAGTGAAATCGCTCGCCATTGCGGCCACGGGCATGAACGCCCAGCAGACCAACATCGAAGTCATCGCGAACAACATCGCCAACATCAACTCGACCTCGTACAAGCGGGCGCGCGCGGAGTTCACCGATCTGTTCTACCAGATGGACCGCATGCAGGGCGTCGCGAACGTCAACGGCTCCTCGCCGATCCCGGAAGGTGCCAATCTCGGCCTCGGCGTCAAGTCGGCGGCGATCCGCAAGCTGCACATCCAGGGCGCGCTGACCCAGACCGGCAACCCCTACGACCTCGCGATCAACGGTCGCGGCTGGTTTCAGGTGCTCGGCCCCAACAACGAGGTGCAATACACCCGCGCGGGCTCGTTCAATACCAATGCGAACGCTCAGCTCGTCACGATCGACGGCTATCTCCTGGATCCCGCGATCACCGTGCCGCAGGGGACGGTCGAGGTCACGGTCAACGCCACCGGCCAGGTGTTCGCCAAGCTGGATACGGAAGTGAACCCGCGGCAGATCGGTCAGCTCAACCTCGCCAACTTCGCCAATGAAGCGGGCCTGGAGCCGCTGGGCGGAAATCTCTATCGCGAGACCACGGCGTCCGGCACGCCGGTCGTCGGGCTGCCCGGCGACGCCGGTTACGGCAAGATCAACCAGAAATGGCTCGAAGCCTCCAACGTCGATCCGGTCAAGGAAATCACCGAATTGATCTCGGCGCAGCGCGCCTACGAAATGAATGCCAAGGTCATCCAGGCCTCGGATGAAATGGCCCAGACGGTCTCGAAGGGCATGCGCTAGTTCCGGTGTCTCGATGTTGAACAGGGTGGGCCTGATCATGCGCGGGTTGGCCGCCGTGCTGCTGGTTCTCGTCGCGGCGCGCGGCGCTGCGGCCGAGGAGAAGCGGCTTCCCGTGCCGGCCGTCTCGATCCGCGCCGGCGAGCTGATCCGGGAGGAGATGATCACCGAACGCGCCTTCGCGCCGAGTCTGCTCGGCGTCGCCATGTTCATCGAGGGCCGTCAGGTCCTGGTCGGCCGCATGGCGCGGCGCGCTCTGTTTCCGGGCCAGCCCATTCCGACCAATGCGGTGGAAGACCCCTGGACCGTCGCCCGCGGCGCCACGGTCAAGGTCGTGGTCGAAGACAGCGGCCTGTCCATCGTCACCTACGGTTCGGCGATGCAGTCGGGTGCGGCCGGCGCACTCATTCCGGTACGCAATACGGATACCGGGGTGATCATCAGGGGCGTCGTCCAGCCGGACGGCACCGTCAAGGTCGTGGACGGGTCATGACAAGACTCCTGCTTGCGCTCGTCCTGCTCATGTCGGTCGTCAGCGCCCAGGCGGCCGTCCGCGTCAAGGACATCGCGGACATCAAGGGTTTGCGCGAAAACCAGATCGTCGGTTACGGCCTCGTCATCGGCCTGAATGGCACCGGCGACACGCTTCGCAACGCGCCGTTCACGGAACAGTCCCTGCAATCGATGCTCGAGAACATGGGCATCAACGTCAGGAACGAGACCACGAGCACCAACAACCCCCCGCGTCCGACGACGCTACGCACGCGCAACGTCGCGGCGGTGATGGTAACCGCGGACCTGCCGCCATCGATCGGGCCCGGCGAGCGCATGGACGTGACCGTGTCGTCGCTCGGCGATGCCACGTCGCTGCTCGGAGGCACGCTGGTCATGACGGCGCTGCGCGCCGCGGACGGCGCCGTTTACGCGGTGGCGCAGGGCGCGATCACGGTCGCCGGCTACAGCGTCGGAGGCCAGGCGCAGAACGTCAGCCAGGGTACGCCGACGGCCGGGCGCATCCCGAACGGTGCGCTGGTCGAGCGCGAGGTGCAGGGGAGTCTCCGCGAGATGGAGTTCCTGGTGCTGGAGCTGAAGAACCCCGACTTCGTCACCGCGACGCGCATCCTCGACGCCATCAACCGATACGCCGGCGGACGCTACCGCGCGCAGATCGCCTTCGAGCGCGACTACCGCACCATCGTGCTGTCGAAGCCGCGTCACATCGGCCCTGTCCGTTTCCTGGCCGAGATCGGCGAACTGACGGTCGAGCCGGACACACCGGCGCGGGTCGTGATCAACGAGCGCACCGGCACGGTCGTGATCGGGCGCGACGTGCGGATATCGACCGTTGCTGTGACCCACGGCAATCTGACGGTTCGTGTCACGGAGATGCCGGTCGTTTCGCAGCCGGCGCCGTTCTCGCGAGGGCAGACGGTGGTCGTCCCGCAGACGGTGGTCGAGGCCAACGAGGCGGGAGCGCAGGTGGCGATCCTGAGCGGGGTCGATCTCCAGCGCCTGGTGCGCGGGCTGAACCAGATCGGCCTGAAGCCATCGGGGATCATCGCGATCCTCCAGGCGATCAAGACGGCAGGCGCGCTCCAGGCCGACGTCATCGTGCAATGATGCATAAGCGTCGTGCAAGCTTGGTCGCTCAATGCTCAAGTCTCGACCGAGAATCGCACGCGGCCCGATGCTGAAGCTGGATCACAAAGCCAAACTCCTCCTGCTGGCCGCGGCCTCAATGCTCGCGAGCGCATCGCCCGTGCTGGCGCTGGACGAGGCCAGGCCGTCGAAGCCGCTCAACCTGCTCTCCTTCGCGCGCGCCCGCGCGGCGGGACCGCAGAAGCCGCAGGTGCCGGCCGCCCCGAATTCCGGCGAGAGTGCTTCGATCCGGGCGACGGCATGGGCGGCCGAAGAGTCGGGACCCGCGGTCACCGGGGCGATGCCGGCTTCCGAGACCCCGGCACCCGCGCCTGCGCCCGCACCGGTCCGTCCGGCCAGGCCCGGCAGCGTCACGGCGCCGCCGAAGCCTGCGCCGCCGCAGGCTGCGCCGGCCCCGGACAACGAAATCGCCCTGTTCTGCAGCAACGTCGCCGATCCCGCCGTCGACGCAAGGCTGGCCTGGCAGCTCAAGGAGCTGGAGAAGGCCGAGAGCCTGCTGCGCGAGCGCATTGCCGAAGTCGAGGCCAAGCGCGCCGAATACGAGAAGTGGATGGTGCTGCGCGACGACTTCCTGAAGAAGGCTGAAGCGAGCGTTGTCGAGATCTATTCGCGCATGAAGCCCGAAGCTGCGGCGACCCAGATCGCCGGCATGACCGACGAGACCGCCGCCGCCGTGCTCGCCAAGCTCAGCCCGAGGAGCTCGAGCGCGATCTTCAATGAGATGGATACGGCTCGCGCGGCCCATCTCGCCGACCTGCTCGGCGGCATGCGTCGCGTGGATGACGGAAAGACCAAATAGATGAACAAGCCGATCCTCGTCCCTTCGCTCCTGCTGGCGTCCATGGCCCTGGCGGGATGCTATCATGATCCGGCCGAAGTCCTGACCGGTCCGCAAATGTCGCCTGTCGGCAGCGGCCTGAGGATGCAGGCCGATCCGATCCCGGTGACGCCGCGCATGCGCACGCCTGTCAGCTATCGCTCGACCTGGGACGACGGCACCGATCTCTACCGCGATCCCCGCGCCCGGCGCACCGGTGACGTCGTGACGGTGATCATCTCGATGCAGGACAAGGCCAAGCTCGACAACAAGACGGGCCGTTCCCGCGATTCCCAGGTCAAGTTCGGGCTCGACTGGCTGATGGACGTCGCAGGCTGGAGCGACACGGGCCAGGCCAACGCCAACCTCAGCACCAATACCCAGATCAAGGGCAACGGCCAGATCGATCGCACCGAGGACATCAAGCTGTCGATCGCGGCCATCGTCACCGACGTGCTGCCGAACGGCAACATGATGATCAGCGGCTCGCAGGAATTTCGCGTCAACACGGAGATGCGCGTGCTCAACGTCGGCGGCATCGTACGTCCGCGCGATATCTCGCGAACCAACACGATCTCCTACGACAAGATCGCTGAGGCGCGCGTGTCCTATGGCGGGCGCGGCAATCTGTCGGACGTGCAGCAGCCTGGATGGGGACACCGTATCTATGACGCCGTGGCACCATTCTGAGGCTTGCGCCGGCCGGGTCGCGTCACGATGGCAGGGGACGTTATGCGCCTGATTGCCGCCATCGTCGTGCTGACCTTGATCGCGATCGGCGCGGGCGCCGTTGCCGGCCTGCATCTGATCGCGACCGCCGAGCGCGTTGCCGATGCGAAGAAGAGCGCCACGCCGCCGCCGATCGCCTCGAGCTACGCCGGCAGCGCGCGGCTCAGGAAACTGTCTCCGATCGTGACCAATCTCGCCGCGCCGACCAACAACTGGGCGCGCATCGAAGCCTCCATGGTGACCGACAGCATGAGCGACGAGGATGCCGGCATTCTGGCCGCACATATCAGCGAGGACATCGTGACCTATCTGCGGTCGGCGACGGTTGCGCAGTTCGAGGGATCGCGCGGACTCCAGCATCTGCGTGACGACCTGACCGAGCGCGCCAACATCCGCTCGTCGGGCAAGGTCCGAGAATTGATCATCGAGACGCTGGTGATCCAGTGAGAGTGAAAGTCCTGCTGATCGCGTTGGTTCTGGTCGTGCTGCCCGAAGCGGCGCTGGCCCAGATTCCGGACCTGAATTCCCTGTTGCCGCCGGGAAACGGCTCGACCAGCGGCCGGATCATCCAGCTGATGGCGTTGATCACGGTGCTGTCGGTGGCGCCGGGGCTGCTCATCATGGTGACGAGCTTCACGCGATTTGCGGTGGCGTTGTCGTTCCTGCGCGCCGGTCTCGGCCTCCAGACCACGCCTGCCAACCTCGTACTGATCAGTCTCGCATTGTTCATGACCTTCTACGTCATGGCGCCGACCTTCGACAGGGCCTGGGAGACCGGCGTCCAGCCGCTGATGAAGAACGAGATCTCGGAAGAGCAAGCCTATCTCAAGATCACCGACCCGTTCCGCGAGTTCATGCTGGCCCATGTCCGCGACAAGGATCTCCAGACCTTCGAAGCGCTCGCCGCGGAGAGCTTCCGCAAGAAGTTCGACGACAAGCGCGTCGATTTGCGCGTCATCATCCCGGCCTTCATGATCTCCGAGCTCAGGCGCTCGTTCGAGATCGGATTCCTCATCATCCTGCCGTTCCTGGTGATCGACATGATCGTGGCGACGCTGACCATGTCGATGGGCATGATGATGATGCCGCCCACGATCCTCGCGCTGCCGTTCAAGATGCTGTTCTTCGTGCTGATCGACGGCTGGAACCTGCTGGCCTCCGGACTGGTGCGCTCGTTCTCGTAAGAGCCGATATCGCTGACCGGCTGGATATGGTTAAGCGATAGGCGCTGGTTATGGTTAGCGGTGGGTAATGTTAACCATATGATTTTACAGCGAAATTCTATCTGACCTTAATCTGGAGGCAAGATTCGGCGTGCTAGCAATGCGGCACGGCGGGTTGGACCCCACCCACATCAGTCCAAAGGCATGATGCCGTCCCTCCGTACCGGTGAAAGCCCGGTATGTCCCCTCGTGAAAATGTATCGCGTACAAAAAAGGGACATTCGCAATGTCAAGCCTGCTTACGAACTCGACTGCCATGACCGCACTCCAGACCCTGCGGTCTGTGAGTTCGCAACTCTCCACCACCCAGAACCGGATCTCCACCGGCCAGCGCGTCGCCACCGCTTCGGACAACGCCGCCTACTGGTCGATCGCGACGTCGATGCGCGCCGACAACGCCGCGCTCTCCGCCGTCTCGGACTCGCTCGGCCTGTCGGCCGCGACCGTGGATACGCAGTATACCGCTCTGAGCACGGTCATCGGCGACAAGGACTCCGGTCTGACCAAGCTGCAGTCGCTGCTGGTCCAGGCCAAGACCGCCGGTATCGACCGCACCAAGATCCAGGCGGACATCACCCAGATCCAGCAGCAGATGAAGAGCACGGCCGATGCCGCGACCTTCAACGGCGTCAACTGGCTGAGCACGACGACCGGAACCACACCGACGAGCTTCAGCCTCGTGTCGTCGTACTCTCGCGTCGGCGGCACGCCCACGACCGGTTCCATCACCGTGACGACCGCCGACTACACGCTCTATTCCAGCACGCAGACCGGCATTCTGGACACCGTGAGCGGCAGTGCGTCGGTCAACACCATCAACATCTCC
Source organism: Bradyrhizobium sp. CCBAU 25338 (assembly GCF_028128965.1). Classification (NCBI taxonomy): domain Bacteria; kingdom Pseudomonadati; phylum Pseudomonadota; class Alphaproteobacteria; order Hyphomicrobiales; family Nitrobacteraceae; genus Bradyrhizobium; species Bradyrhizobium sp. CCBAU 25338. The sequence continues at coordinate 473,229 of NZ_LFKY01000041.1, read as the reverse complement.
GCGCTGACGGACTCGGCGGCTGACCAGACCACGCTCGACGGCTACATCGCGCAGGTCACGACCGCCATCAACTCGGTGGCCGCATCCGCTGCCAATCTCGGTGCGGTCAAGAACCGTATCTCGACCAACACGCAGTTCGTGAAATCGCTGATGGACTCGGTTGATCGTGGTGTCGGCCAGCTCGTCGACGCGGACATGAATGCGGAATCCACCCGCCTGGCCGCCCTTCAGGTCCAGCAGCAGCTCGGCGTTCAGGCGCTTTCGATCGCCAACAACAGCAGCCAGAGCATCCTGTCGCTGTTCCGCTAAGATCCAAGTCATCGGAGGAGGGCCGCGCTTCTCGCGAAGCGCGGCCCTTTCGTTTGGCGTGACGCCATGCGCACGCCGTCATTTCGGCTCCCTGTTGCAGCTGGAGCACAGAGCCACAAGCCTCGCACAAGCTTCGCTCGCTAACCTCGCCGTTACGACAGATTGGGCCTTGAACCCGCGTTTTGCGGGAAGCCCAAAGGCATGACGCCGCCCTGTCGTACCGGTGCAAGCCCGGTATGTCCCCTAAGCTCGATTCAATCTTCAAAGGGACATCAAAATGGGTTCTAGTCTCCTCACCAACTCCTCCGCCATGACCGCGCTCCAGACCCTGCGGTCTGTCAGCGCGCAACTCGCCACCACGCAGAACCGGATCTCCACCGGCCAGCGCGTGGCCACCGCTTCGGACAACGCCGCCTACTGGTCGATCGCGACGTCGATGCGCTCCGACAACGCCGCGCTGTCCGCCGTTTCCGACTCGCTCGGTCTGTCGGCCGCGACCGTCGACACCGAATACACCGCTCTGACCTCGGTGATCGGCGACAAGGAATCCGGCCTGACCAAGCTGCAGGCGCTGCTGGTCGAAGCCAAGACCGCGGGTATCGACCGCACCAAGATCCAGGCCGACATCACCCAGATCCAGCAGGATATGAAGCTCAAGGCCAATTCGGCCACCTTCAACGGCATCAACTGGCTGAGCACGACGACCGGTACCACCCCGACGAGCTTCAATCTCGTATCGTCGTATTCGCGTGTCGGCGGCACGCCCACCATCGGCTCCATCACCGTGACGACCGCCAACTACACGCTCTACTCCACCACGCAGACCGGCATTCTGGACACGGTGAGCGGCAGCGCGTCCGTCGACACGATCAACATCTCCGCGCTGACCGACTCGGCGGCTGACCAGACCACGCTCGATGGTTACATCGCGCAGGTCACCGCTGCGATCAACTCGGTGAGCTCGGCCGCTGCTGATCTCGGTGCGGTCAAGAACCGCATCTCGACCAACTCGGAGTTCGTGAAGACCCTGATGGACTCCGTGGACCGCGGTGTCGGCCAGCTCGTGGACGCCGACATGAACGCGGAATCGACCCGCCTCCAGGCTCTGCAGACCCAGCAGCAGCTCGGCGTCCAGGCGCTCTCGATCGCCAACCAGAACAGCCAGAGCATCCTGTCGCTGTTCCGCGGCTAAGCGGCGCTTTCGAAACGACCGTGCTCCCTCAGGGGGCACGGTCCCCGCCATGATCGGCGGATGCGACGGCGAACGACACGCCGGCATCGACCTTCCGACGCCAGACTTCATGCAATACGCCGCAGCCGATGGCGCTGCCATGCGCCCGAGCGTCGGCTTGTGGCCGCCGAACGGATTGCGTCGTCCTGGCTTCTTGCAAAACTGCAACGCCCCGCCAGCGAACTGACACATTCGCGGCCTCGCGCAACCTTCAGACAAGGTTGGCAGCTGAGTGTCCTGTACGTTCGCATTGGTACGAGGTCATATGCTCAGTCGTGCGCAGGTACAGCAACTGCTCAACAATCTGCTGGAGCTTGGGCCGCGACGCCTGATGGCCTTGGGACTGATCGGCTTCGCCGTTCTCGTCACCGTCGTCGGCGGTACCTATTATCTCAGCCGCCCCGAGTTCGAGACGCTCTATACCGGCCTCACCCGCGAAGATGTGACGCGCATGGGCGCTGCGCTGCGCGAGCAGAACATCGCCTTCGACGTCAATACCGCCGGCGATGCGGTCTCGGTGCGCCCGAGCCAGACCATGCAGGCGCGGATGCTGCTCGCCGAGAAGGGGCTGCCGACCAGCGCCAACTCCGGTTACGAGCTGTTCGACAAGATCGGCTCGCTCGGCCTGACGTCGTTCATGCAGGAGGTCACCAAGCTCCGCGCACTGGAGGGCGAGATTGCGCGCACGGTACAACTGATGAAGGGCGTGAAGGCGGCGCGGGTGCATATCGTGCTGCCGGTCCGCGGCTCGTTCCGCGCGACGCAGCAGCCGCCATCGGCCTCGGTCGTGCTGCGCACCGACGGCGCGATCGAGGCGCGCACGGCGCAGTCGATCCGTCATCTCGTCGCCGCCGCCATCCCCGGCATGAGCCGCGACAAGGTGACGGTGCTGGACGCCGACGGATCGATGCTGCTCGCCGAAGAGGACGAGGCTAGCGCCGCGCCGACCAAGATGGCGAGCCTTCAGAAGACGGTCGGCGGCATGGTGCAGGAGAACATTCGCAAGGCGCTGACGCCGTATCTCGGCCTCGACAATTTCGAGGTGAGCGTTGCACCGCAGCTCTCCACCGACAAGCGGCAGATCAACGAGACGGTCTATGATCCCGAGAGCCGCGCCGAACGTTCGGTCCGGAACGTGCGCGAGAAGGAATCGTCGCAGAACGCCGACCGCTCGACGCCGACCACGGTGCAGCAGAATCTTCCCGACCAGCAGGTGAATGCCGGCGGCGGCAAGAACTCCAGCGAGGACAAGAGCCGCCGCGAGGACGTCACCAATTTCGAGGTCTCGTCCAAGACCACGACGACGGTAAGCGACGGCTATTCGGTCAAGAAGCTCTTCATCGCCGTCCTGGTCAACCGCGCGCGGCTGGTCGCCGATCTCGGCGACAAGAGCAACCAGGCCATCGTCGACAGCAAGCTTGCAGAGATCAGTCAGCTCGCGGCGACGGCGGGCGGACTGGACAAGGCGCGCGGCGACCAGATCCAGGTGACGGCCGTCGACTTCATCGAGGGCTCGCGTGAGCTGGCGCCGGTGCCCCCGATCAGCTTCGTCGAGATGATCAACAAGCAGCTCGGCAGCGTCATCAATGCAGTGACGATCCTGGCGGTTGCTGCGATGCTGGTCTGGTTCGGGCTTCGGCCCGCGGTCAACGGCATCCTGACCCATCGCGCGGAGCAGGAGCAGGCCGAGGCGGCTGAGGCCGCCCAAATCGAGGCTGCGGCGGCCCTTGCGTTGCCCGACAGCGAGGAGGCCGAGCTCAACCTCGTCGAAGACCTCGAAGGCAAGATGCAGCGAACGCCGCAGAAGCGGCTGGAGCAGATCGTCCGGCTCGATCAGATGCAGGCGGCTGCGATCCTTAAAGACTGGATGCGACGTGAGGAGGCGGCATGAACGCGGCAATCGGAAAACTCCTGACGCAGTTCGACGCGAATGGCCGGGTCAAGTCGTCGCCGCCTCCGTCGCCGAAAATCCAGGACGTGCTGACGAGGTCGAAGGAAGCCCGGCGCGAACCTCAACCGCGGCCCCAGACCCAGCCGCAACCGCAGCTACAGGCGCCGCCTCCGGCGCCCGCGACGGAAGCTCCGCCCGCCAACCTGCTGGACGATGCCTATCGGCGAGGCCATGCGGCCGGCGTCGCGGAGGGCGAGGCCAAGTTGGCGGAGGAGCGCGTCCGCAGTGCGATCCGGCTCGGTGAGGAGCGGGCCAAATGGTCCGACCAGCAGGCGGTCGCGATCGTCGGCGGCTTCGAGGCGGCCTGCCGGGAGATCGAGAGCAACATCGCAAGCTCCGTTGCGCGGATATTGCTGCCGTTCCTCACCGAGGCGGTGCGTAACAAGGCAATCGGGTCACTGGTCGAGCAGATTGCGGTGCTGACCGGCGGTTCACCGGTGCCGGTCTTCAAGGTCACCGGCCCGAGCGAGCTGCTCGACCTCGTGAAGACGCAGCTCGAGGCTTCCAGGCGAACCGGCATCGCGTACGAGGCCGCCGATACCTTCGAGGTCCGCGTCGTGGCCGACCAGACCGTGATCGAGACGCAGATCTCCGCCTGGAGTGAACGCCTCAAGGAAGCGCGCCGGTAGTCCGCCATGGAAGAGGTCAAGCATGAGATCGTGATCGTCCGCCGGCGCAGCGCCTTCGCCGAGGAGGCGCATCACGGCGGCGTCTGGAAGATCGCCTATGCGGACTTCATGACCGCGATGATGGCGTTCTTCCTGGTCATGTGGCTGCTCAATGCGCTCAACCAGGACCAGAAGCAGGTGGTCGCGAGTTATTTCAACCCGATCAAGCTCGCGGAGAACGCACCTGCTCCAAAGGGTCTCAAGGATCTGTCCAAGAAGGAGCCGTCCTCGTTCGAAGGCCAGGACGGCAAGCGTCAGCCGGCCGGGCCGAACGAAGAACGTCGCGGTGACTCTCCGACGGCCGAGAAGCCGGCCTCCTACGAGGAGAAGGTCCTGTTCCGCGATCCCTATGCGACGCTCGCGGAGATCGCCAACAGCGCGAACCAGTCCACGGGGCAGCGGCGTGCCGGCGCTCTGACGTCCGTCGAAGAGGACGGCCTCAAGGGCGGCGACGCCTACCGCGATCCATTCGATCCCGGCTATTGGAAGCTGGCGCCGCAGGCCTCCAAGGACGCCGATCGTTTCATCGAGAGCGAGCCCAAGCCGAATGCTTCCACGCGCGACGGTGCAGTCGGCCCAAACCCGGGCGAGCCGCAGGCGCGCCGGGCCAAGGCGGAAGAGGCCGGCGGAAGCGTGGCTCCGAACGCGGATAGCCCGTCCGCAAGCCTGTCGCCCCTGCTGCCGCCTGGCCCCACACCCACGCAATCCTCGCGCGAGGGCAGCTCTCAATCTGGCGTTCAAGCCAATGCCGCCCCCCAGGCGCGTCCCAACGACACGGCAAAGGAGTCCGAACCGCGCGATGCGGCGCAAACGCAGCAGCCGACCCTCAAGCAGCTTCAGTCCGCGATCGCGGACGCGCTGTCGGATATCAAAGCGGGCGCGGGGCCCGCGGCCGAGGTGCGTCAGGTCGAGGAAGGTCTCCTGGTCAGCCTGACCGATGATGCGAGCTTCGGCATGTTTGCGGTCGGCTCGGCCGAGCCGCGGCCCGAGCTGATCCGCGTGATCGACAAGATCGGGCCGCTGCTGACGAAACGCCAGGGCACGATCATCGTCCGCGGCCATACCGACAATCGACCATACCGTTCGGAAACCTACGACAACTGGCGGCTGTCGACCGCTCGTGCGCAGATAGCATATTACATGCTGGTTCGCTCCGGCGTCGATGCGCGGCGGATCGAGCATATCGAAGGTTACGCCGACCGGCGGCCGAAGCTTCCGAACGATCCGGCGGCCGCACAGAACCGCCGGATCGAGATCCTGATCCGGGAGAAGCGCCCTTGATCAGGCAGCTGCGCCGCGCCGCCTTGCTGCTGCTGCCGTTCATGGCGGCGAGCGCGTTTGCCCAGCCTGCGCCCCAGTCCGGCGAGCCCTATGAGCTCGTTCGTGCGCTACAGGCGGTGCAGGACGGCATCGCCAACGGCGACACCGCCGCGCACAGCAGCCACATCGCGCTGATCCGGCAGATCGGCGAGAAGTTTCTCGCGGCCGATCCCGCCGTGTGGAGCAATCCGCAGAACAGCCAGGCCGTGGTCATCTACCTGCTCAGCGGCGGTGCGCCGCAGGTCGTTCGCAAGCTGCCGCGCGACAGGATGAACGTCGACGAGCGGCTGTTCAATGGTGCGCTCGCCTATGTCGAGGGTCGTCAGGACGACGCGCGGGAGCTGCTCAAGGACGTCAAGCCGCGGACGATTCCCTCGGGCCTGGGCGGACAGGTCGCGCTGGTCCAGGGCGCGCTGTTCGCGCGTGCAGAGGCATCGCTCGCGATCGAGCGTCTGGACGACGCGCGCCTGCTGTTGCCCGGCACGCTCGTCGAGGAGGCGGCGCTGCGGCGCGAGATCCTGCTGGTGGGTCAGGCGGAGGACTTCGAGAAGTTCGAGTTTCTGACGCTGGCCTATATCCGCCACTACCGCAACTCGATCTATGCCGGCGATTTCTGGCAGCGCTTCTCCGCGGGGCTGACGCAATCGAGCCTGGCGCTCGACGAGCACCGTTTTGCACGGATCACAGCCCTGCTGGAGCAGATCGATCGCACGAGCCGCCTCAAGCTGTATTTCGTGATCGCGCGCGCCGCGATGGTGCGCGGACGGCTGGCCGTGACCCGGCTGGCCGGCGAGCGGGCGCTGGCGCTCAGCGCCGACGCCTCGGCGGATCGCGAGCGGGCCCATTTCTTCCGCGGCGCCTCGCGGGTGCTCACCGACGAGTATGACGGCGGTCTGGCCGAGCTGAAGGCGCTCGACCGGTCGAAGCTCCCCGAGCGCGACCTCCCCCTTCTGAATGCCACGGTGCAGCTCGCGCTCGACGTCCGCAAGCCGTTCGCGGGCGGATCCGTTGCGGCCGCCGACAAGCCTCCGGCAACGCCGGCGCGGCTCGATCTGTCCTCATCGACCGTGACGCTCGCGCGCGCGCAGAAGCAGCTCGCCGAGCTCGAACTCCTTACCAGGGACCGCCGTCCATGACCAAGCTCAGTGGAACCTCCGGACAGCTTTTCTCGGGTCTCGCCGAGAGCCTCAACGTGCGCGGGACGTCACGATCCGCAAAGGGCGCCGGAACCAGATCGCAGGCAAACTCGTCGTTCAACGATCTGCTCCACACCGTCTCGAATCTCGCGAAGCAGGCACTGAGCGATGGTGCCGGCGACACGACCGCGAAGACCGGAACGCTGCGCACGCGTCTGGCTCATTCCAACGAGCAGGAGAGGCCGAAGGACGCGACGGTGCGCGAACGCATCGCGGCGTCCGAGGGAGCGGAGGCCACAGAGGAGCCCTCCGACAACAAGGCCGACAGGTCGTCGGAAAAACTACGTCCGGTGGATCAAGCCGCCGGAGCAGACGTCCAGGGGCAATCGGGCATTGCCGTGGTGGTCGGGCAGGAGATCGTTGCCGCGCCTGCCGTGAAGCTGCAGATGCCACTACAGTCCGCCGATAAGGAGGTGTCTGCGCGCGACGAGCGGTCCTCCACGACGAAGCGCGAGGCTTCCGGCACAGGCGCGGCGAAGGCGGCGACGGTCGACACCGCCCCATCCAGTGTCGCTCCCACCGCCGCGCGCTCGCAGGCTGCGGCTTCGCAAGCGATGGGCGCGGCGCAGTCGGCACCGATGCAAGGCACGGAGGCTTCGAGCGCAATGCCCGGGTCAGCGGGCTTCGAGGCGGTCACGGCCAATGTCGAGCGTGCCGCCAAGGCCTCGGCGCGCGCCGCGCTGCCCGAGACGACCAAGGTCACCGTGGTCCAGCAGGAGACCCATCTGCCGCCAGCGCAGTTCAACGCCCCGCAACAGGTCGCCAATGCAGTCGTCGCCGAGCTGAAGGAGTCCTCGGCACCGGCGGCGTCGGCGCCGGACCTTGCAGCTTCCCAGACCAATGCGCCGGATCAGCCGCTCAAGATCCTGACCGTCAATCTCGAGCCGCCGGCGCTCGGCAACGTCACCGTGCGCCTGCGTCTCGTCGGCACCGAAGTGTCCGTCCAGCTTGCGGCCGAGCGCAAGGACACGAGCCAAATGCTCGACCAGCAGCGCGACCAGATCCGCGATCTCATGCAGTCGGCGGGCTACGTCGCCGACGTCGCGCCGGTCCAGCACGGCTCGCTGGACGGATTCCAGAGCGGCTCCGGCCAATCGCAGCCGCAGCTCTCGGGCCAGCACCAGCCCTCGTCGCAGTCGCAGGGCACGTTCGGTGGTGCCGGCACGTCGTCGGGGCAGTCCGACGGCGGCGCGAAGCAGGCCCGGCAGGCGCACCAGTTCAACCAGGAGACGCGTCATGATCAGGACGTGGCGCCGCATCATCGTCGCGGCCCTGTTTATCTCTAGTGCGAGCGCTGCGCAGGCGGCCGCCGAAATTGCGCGTCCCTGCGAGCGCGAGATGGCGCGCGCGGCGCGGCAGCACGGTATTCCGCTCGGCATTCTCTACGCGGTTGGCCTCACCGAGACCGGTCGGCGCGGCGCGCTCCATCCTTACGCCCTCGGTGCCGACGGCCAGACCGTGTTCGCCAAGGACACGGATGACGCAATCGCGAATTTCGAGACGATGCGCAGCAAGGGGATCAAGCTCATCGACCTCGGTTGCATGCAGATCAACCACTATTACCACGGCGACAAATTCGCTTCGGTACGGGCGATGTTCGATCCCGCCAGGAACGTCGACTACGCCGCGCGCTTCCTGAAGGAGCTGAAGCAGCGCGAAGGCAGCTGGACCATGGCTGTCGCGCGCTACAATGCCGGTCCCAACAACCAGCCGGCGCAGAAGCGCTACGTCTGTCACATCGTCGCTCATCTCGTCTCGAGCGGGTTCGGCGCGTGGACCGACAAGGCGCGCTCGTTCTGTCAGCCGAAAACGACATGACAACATGAAGTTGTGCATCGCTTCCAATCATCAGCCCCGCGCAAGCAAGACCCCCCATTGTAGCTGCAATCTACCAAAGGAGCCCAATTCATGAGCCTGTATGGTGTTATGCGCACCGGCGTTTCCGGTATGTCTGCGCAGTCCAACAAGCTGTCGACGGTCTCGGACAACATCGCCAACGTCAACACGACCGGCTACAAGCGGGCTTCCACGGAGTTCTCCTCGCTGATCCTGAAGAGCGGCTCCGGCAATTACGATTCCGGCGCCGTCGAGACCACGGTCCGCTACGCCATCACCGATCCCGGGCATACGCAGTTCACCACGTCGAGCACGGACCTCGCCGTTCAGGGCAATGGCTTCTTCGTGGTGTCGAACGCAAACAATACGCAGCAGTATCTGACGCGCGCCGGCTCCTTCGTGCCTGACAGTCAGGGCAATCTGGTCAACGCGGCCGGCTACTATCTTCTGGGACAGCCCGGTCTCGTGACCAACTTCTCGCAGAACAGCCTGGCCGGCATGCAGATCGTCAACGTTGCCCAGGTTCCGCAGGTGCCTGTGCCGTCGACGGCGGCAACGCTCACGACCGGCAATCTGGATCCGAAAGCGGCTGTTATCGCCGGTCCGCCGGGTCCGGCGTCGTATTCATCGAAGAGTTCGATCGTCGCCTACAACAATATCGGCCAGGCCGTTACGCTCGACGTCTATATGTCCCACACGGCGACGGCTGCCGGCTCGGATACCTGGCAGATTGAGGTCTATGACTCCGCGACGGGCACCTCGCTCGGCGCCGCCACCACTTTCACCTTCGACACCACGGCGGCCGGCAAGGGCGCGCTGGCTGCGGCGAGCCCGACCGGTCTCACAGTGACCGTCCCCGGCGGTGCGCCGCTGACCATGGACCTGTCGAACATGACGCAGGTCGGAACCGACTTCAGCTTCAAGGCGACCGTCAATGGCAGCGTTCCCTCGGCCATCGACAAGGTCGACGTCGACGATGCGGGCCACGTGACGGCGATCCTCAAGAACGGGCAGCAGTTGACGCTCTACACGATCATGCTCGCCGACGTCGCGAGCCCCGACAATCTGACGCCCGAGCCGGGCAACGTCTATTCGACCAACCTGAATTCCGGCAACGCGCAGGCCGGAAATGCCGGTACCGGCGGGCTCGGCACGATCCAGTCCGGCGCCCTGGAAGCCTCCAACGTCGACCTCGCGGACGAACTCACCGGGATGATCGAGGCCCAACGCGGCTTCACCGCGAACTCGAAATCGTTCCAGACCGGTGCCGACCTGCTCGACGTCGTCGTCAACTTGAAGCGCTGAACTCTTCAGCGCCCATTCCGGGCAAGAGCAAGCCATGTCCCTTACCGCCGCTCTCGACTCCGCTCGCGCTTCACTCATGGCGTCGGGCATTCAGTCCTCGACGATCTCGCGCAACATCGCCGGTGCGAGCGCTGCCGGCTATTCGCGCAAGATCGCCGTGCTGGACAACCTGCCAAATGCCGGCGTCTATGTCGCGGCGATCCAGCGCGCCGCGAGCGGCGGCCTGTTCACCAACGTCCTGACCGCGACCTCGGCGTCCGCCAAGCAAAGCGTGATCTATGACGGTCTCCAGAAGATCGCGGCATCGACCGTGGATGATCCCGAGCTCGATCAATCGCCGACGGCGCAGCTCAATGCGCTGAAGCAGGCGCTGCAGAAATATGCCAACGCCCCGGACAACACCACGCTGGCGCAGGCGGCGGTCGCGTCCGCCAAGGACATGGCCACCGCGCTCAACCAGGCGACCCGGACCGTGCAGTCGGTCCGCGAGGGCGCCGATGCCGACATGAGGACGTCGGTCCAGAACATCAACCAGTTGCTCTCCCAGTTCGAGACCGTGAACACCGCGATCGTGAAGGGCACGATCTCCGGCGACGACATCACCGACTACCTCGACCAGCGCGACAACATCGTCTCGCAGCTGTCGCAGGAGGTCGGCGTCACGATGTCGATCCGTCCCAACGGCGACGCTGCGCTCTACGCCGACAGCGGCGTCGTGCTGTTCGACAAGTCGGCGCGGACCGTCAGCTTTGCGCCGACGAATGCCTACACCGCCGGCACCACGGGCAATGCCGTCTACATCGACGGCGTTCCCGTGACCGGGGCCAATTCGGTGATGCCCCTGAAATCGGGCAAGCTCGCGGGCCTCGCCCAGCTGCGTGACCAGGACGCCGTCACCTATCAGAGCCAGCTCGACGAAATCGCGCGCGGCCTGATCAACACTTTCAGGGAAAGCGATCAGACCGCCGCCGCGCTGCCCGACGTCCCCGGTCTGTTCATCTATCCCGGCGCGCCAGCCATGCCCGCGAGTGCCACCGTCTCGGTGGGCCTCGCCGGCACGATCTCGGTCGCCGCATCGGTCGATCCGGCCCAGGGCGGCAACCCGAATCTGCTGCGCGACGGTGCGATCAGCGGCAACCCCGCCTACCAATACAACACCGCCGGCAACGGCGGCTACTCGACCCGGCTGCAGCAGCTCATCGACGGCATGGATGCGTCGCAGCCGTTCGATCCAACAACGCAAGGCAAGCCGAGCGGCAACCTGATCGACTTCGCATCGTCGTCGACGAGCTGGATCGAGAACCAGCGCAAGACCGCCAACGACAACTCCGAGTACCAGAACACGCTGCTCAACCGCAGCATCACGGCGTTGTCGAACGTCAACGGCGTCAACATGGACGACGAGATGGCGTTGATGCTCCAGGTCGAGCGAACCTATTCGGCTTCGTCAAAGATCATTTCGACCGTCGATGAAATGCTGCAGAGCCTGCTGGCTGCCGTGGGGAACTAAGCCATGATGAGCGCGAACTACGTCTCGACCTTGATGCTGTCCTCGTCCTTGAGGTCCTCGATCACGAACAACCAGGCTGCGCTGAGCAAGGCATCGACGGAGGCGACCACCGGCCGCTTCTACGACGTCGGCCTCGAGCTTGGCGCCACGACGGGAAGCGACCTCACGCTGCGGGCTGACTTCAGCTTCGCCGATCAGCTCGTCGATACCAACGGGCTCGTCGCGGGACGCCTGGACGTGACGCAGAACCGCATCACCCAGCTCAGCAAGACGGCGACGGACTTCCTCAAGGACCTGATCGCGGCCCGCAGCACCGACGGCGGCGGGCGGGTCATCCTGCCGCCTGCGGCCTCCAATCTCCAGGATCTGATCGGGGCCTTGAACGTCTCCTACAACGGCTCGTATCTGTTCTCGGGCATCAACACGCAGAACGCGCCGATCACGGCCTATACCGCCGGCTCGGCCAGCAAGAATCAGGTCGACGCCGATTTTCTCGCAACCTTCGGCTTCTCGCAGTCTTCGCCCGCCGTGGGCACCATTACCCCGGCCCAGATGCAGACCTTCCTCGACACCACGTTCGATGCCGAGTTCGCGAGCCCGGCCTGGAATACCAACTGGTCATCGGCCACCGACCAGACCATGCAAAGCCGCATCTCGACGACCGAGATCGCCGATACGTCCGTCAGCGCCAACGAGGCCGGCTTCCGCAAGCTCGCCGAGGCCTACACCATGATGGCCGATCTCGGGAATGTAAACCTGAGCCAGGAGACGTTCCAGGTCGTCGTGGACAAGGCGATCGGCCTCGTCGGTGAAGCCATCACGGACCTCGCTGCGCTCGGCGGCAGCGTCGGCACGGTCCAGCAGCGGATCACCACCGCAACCGAAAAGCTCAAGACGCAGCAGGACATTCTGAACAATCAGATCGTCGGTATGGAGAAGGTCGACCCGACCGAAGCCTCGGTCCGGGTCAACACCCTGCAGACCCAGATCCAGACCGCCCTGGCGCTCACCTCGCAGCTCCAGAAGATCAGCCTCATCAATTATCTCTGAGCCAAGGCTGCCCCTGGAAGCCTCGTAACCTTTGTCTAGTTGTTCGGTCTCCTGCGAAGAGTGGTCCTGATGACGTTTGAAGCCTATGAAGCCGTCGTTGACGAAAGTGGCTATGAGGCGCGAAGCCGCGAGCGGCAGGCGCTCACTCTCGGAATCGACCGGCTCGAGCGGATTCAGAAGGGTCGCTTCAGCGCCGAGGATCTGGTCGAGAGCCTGCTCTATGTGCGGCGGTTGTGGACGATCTTCATTGAAGATCTCGCGCACCCGGAAAACGGGCTGCCGGACAAGCTGCGCGCCGACATCATCTCGATTGGCCTGTGGGTCGTCAAGGAAGCCGACCGTCTTCGCGAGCAGAGGTCGAACGACGTGGTGCAGCTCATCGAAATCAATCGCCTGATCCGAGACGCGCTTTAATGAAGATCTCCTTGCGGGCGGGCGAACGGATCTACATCAACGGCGCGGTGCTCCGCGTGGACCGCAAGGTCTCCGTCGAACTCGTCAACGACGTGATGTTCCTGCTCGAAGGGCAGGTCATGCAGGCGTCCGACGCCACCACGGCGCTGCGGCAGCTCTATTTCATCGTCCAGCTCATGCTGATGAACCCGACCGACGTCCGCGACGCCGCGGCGCTCTACGCGCAGCATCACGCCGCCCTGTGTGCTGTGTGCGAGAACCGCGAGATGCTGGACGGACTTGGCGCTGTCGACGAACTGGTCGGGGCGACCCGCTACTTCGAGGCGCTCAAGCGGATTCGGGCCCTGTTCCCGGTGGAGCAGGCCATCCTGGCCGGCGCCGCCACCATTCCTCCAGTCGAGGCTGCCTGACAGCGGAGAGACACATGAACGTCACCAGCGCGACCGATAGCACCAGCAGGTCAAGTTCGACCGACACCAGTTCGGCGACGTCGAGCAACAGCGTGGATTACAACACGTTTCTTCAGCTCCTCATCGCCGAGATGAAGAATCAGGATCCGACCAATCCGATGGATACCTCGCAATATATGAGCCAGTTCGCCCAGCTCTCGACGGTCGAGCAGGCGATGCAGACGAATTCGAAGCTGGACGCGCTGCTGTCCTCGCAGTCCTTGTCGCAGGCCAACGGGCTGATCGGGAAGACGGTCAGCTTCACCGATTCGACCGGTGCCAGTTTCAGCGGCAAGGTCGTGTCGGTCTCCATCAACAGCGACGGCTCCATCGCCACCCTCGCGGACGGCACGAAGGTCGCCGTCGGGCCCGGGCTCACGATCAGCCAGTCATGAACGAGCGGGATGCTCTCGATATCGTCCAGGCCGCGATCTGGACCATCATCGTCGCCTCCGGTCCCGCGGTCGGCGCCGCGATGCTGGTCGGCACCGTCATCGCGTTGATCCAGGCCCTGACCCAGATCCAGGAGGTGACGCTGACCTTCGTTCCGAAGATCATCGTCATTCTCCTGGTCGTTGCCGTCTCTGGCTCCTTCATCGGCGCGCATCTCTCGACCTTCACCGAGATGGTCTATTCGCGGATCGAGCACGGCTTCTGATCCGGACAGCCCCGGCACCACCCTCGCGTAAGCTTTGCGCGGCAGATTGCGGGCGGACCCTTCTGCCGGTGACCCATGGCCGATACGTTAGCTGCCAGCCTGCCCAGCCCACGCCGCCTCGGAGCGGACGCCTTCTTCGCGGCCGGCATCGTGACCATGCTCACGATCCTGTTCCTGCCCATTCCACCGATCCTGATCGATCTCGGTCTCGCGTTCTCGATCGCACTGTCGGCGCTGATTCTGATGGTCGCGCTATGGATTCAGCGGCCGCTTGACTTCTCGGCCTTCCCGACCGTGCTGCTGATCGCGACGATCCTGCGCCTGGCGCTGAACATCGCGACGACGCGTCTGATCCTGTCGCGGGGCGGGGAGGGCGAGCAGGCCGCGGGCCATGTCGTTGCCGGCTTCTCGAAGTTCGTCATGGGCGGCGACTTCGTCATCGGCCTGATCATTTTCGCGATCCTTGTCACGGTGAATTTCGTCGTGATCACCAAGGGTGCGACGCGTATCGCCGAGGTCGGCGCCCGTTTCACCCTGGACGCCATTCCCGGCAAGCAGATGGCGATCGACGCGGATCTCTCCGCCGGCCTGATCGACGACAAGGAAGCCCAGCGCCGCCGGCGTGAGCTCGAAGAGGAGAGCGCGTTCTTCGGCGCCATGGACGGCGCCTCGAAGTTCGTCCGCGGCGACGCCATCGCCGGCCTCATCATTACTGCGATCAACATCTTCGGCGGCATCGTCATCGGCGTCACCCATCACGGATTGACTCTCTCCCGCGCCGCCGACGTCTACACCAAGCTCTCCGTCGGCGACGGTCTGGTGTCGCAGATGCCGGCGTTGATCGTGTCGCTGTCCGCGGGCCTCCTGGTCTCCAAGGGCGGCACCAGGGGCTCGGCGGAGCAGGCGGTGCTGCGGCAGCTCGGCGGCTATCCGCGCGCGGTGTCGGCTGCCGCGCTGATGATGTTCGTGCTGGCCCTGATGCCGGGGCTGCCGATGGCGCCGTTCGTGCTGCTTGGGGGTGTCATGGCCTTCGTCGGCTATTCGCTGCCGAGGCGGCAAGCGGCGCGGGAGCGCAAGGAGGCGGCATCCAAGGCCGACGAGCGCGCCCAGGCCGAGGCGAAGGAATCGGTGAAGGAGCAGCTCAAGACCGCCGAGATCGAGCTGGCGCTCGGCGGCCACCTTTCGGTCCATCTCCTGGGCTCGCGCACCGAGCTCGCCCACCGCGTGGCCAAGATCCGCAAGAAGTTTGCCAAGCAGTACGGCTTCGTCATTCCCGAGATCAAGCTCACCGACAATCTGTCGATCGATCCCAAGAGCTACCAGATCCGGATCCACGACACGCGCGTTGCTCATGGCGAGCTCAGGCTCGGCGAGGTGCTGGTGCTGGTCGACAAGGACGGTAAGCCCGACGTGCCGGGCGACGAGGTGATCGAGCCTGCCTTCGGCATGAAGGCGCTGTGGGTGACGGAAGCCTTCACCGAAGAGGTCAAGCGGCAGGGCTGCAAGCCGGTCGACAATCTGTCGGTGCTGCTCACCCATTTGAGCGAAGTGATCAGGGCGAACCTCGCCCAGCTCCTGTCCTACAAGGACATGCGCGGGCTGCTCGACCGGCTCGATCCCGAATACAAGCGCCTTGTCGAGGACCTCTGCCCTTCGCAGATCTCCTATTCGGGCCTGCTGGCAATCCTCAAGATCCTGCTGGCCGAGCGCGTGTCGATCCGCAACCTCCATCTGATCCTCGAGGCGATCGCCGAGATCGCGCCCCATGTGCGGCGCTCCGAGCAGGTCGCAGAGCACGTGCGGACGCGGCTTGCCCAGCAGATCTGCGGCGACCTCTCCGACAATGGCGTGCTCAACGTCGTCCGTCTCGGCAACCGCTGGGACCTGGCGTTCCACCAGAGCCTGAAGCGCGATGCCAAGGGCGACGTCGTCGAGTTCGACGCCGATCCGCGCCTGATCGAGCAGTTCGCGACCGAAGCCAGCGCCGCGATCCGCAAGTTCACCGAGAACGGCACCAGCGTGGTGCTGGCGGTGACCCCCGAAGCCCGTCCCTATGTCCGGATGATCCTGGAGCGGGTGTTCCCGACCCTGCCGATCCTGTCGCATGTCGAAGTCGCGCGCAGTGCCGAGATCAGGGCGCTCGGAGCCGTATCGTGATCAGCGGCCTCGCCGACAGCGTACTGATGACGTTCATCGTGTTCTGCCGCATCGGCGCCTGCCTGATGCTGGTGCCCGGCTATTCCAGCGTCAACGTTCCGCCCCAGGTGCGCCTGTTCGTCGCGCTGGTCACGACGTTTGCGCTGACGCCGATCCTGATCGCGGTCCTGAAGCCGCTCACGGACAACGCGGCACCGCTGACGCTGGCGCTCCTGATCTGCTCGGAGCTCGTGGTCGGCAGCGTCATCGGGCTCGGCGGGCGCGTGTTCTTTCTCGCGCTCCAGACCATGGCGACCATGATGGCGAGTGCGATCGGGCTGAGCAACATCCCGGGCACCCCGGTCGGTGACACCGATCCGGCGCCGGCCCTGGTGCCTCTGATCATGGCGGCCGTCACCACGCTGTTCTTCATGACCGACCAGCATTGGCAGGTGCTGCGCGGGCTGATGAACTCCTACGACGTCTGGCAGCCCGGCAGCAAGCTTGGTGGCAGCATGGCGCTCGACCTGCTCGTCGGCCGCCTCTCGGAAGCGTTCGTGCTGACGCTGCGGATCACCAGTCCCTTCATCGTCTATTCGGTGATCGTCAACCTGGCGGTTGGCCTGATCAACAAGCTGACGCCGGCGATCCCGGTCTATTTCATCTCCGTGCCCTTCGTGCTGTTCGGCGGCTTCCTGCTGCTCTACCTCACCAGCGACGAACTGCTGACGCAATTCATGCTCGGCGTCTCGTCGTGGCTGGCGGAGTGACCCGGTCATGACGTCGCGCGCGGACAAGCTCGGCCGGATGGTCTCGCTGGTGAAGCTCCAGCTTCGGCTGTCCGAATGGCAGCTCGTGCAACTGCGGCAGCAGGAGCGCAGCCTGCAGGACGAGCAGGAATGGCTGGTCGGAGCCCTGAACGATGGCAGGCCGCCCGCGGGATCGTCGAGCGAATCGATCGCGCGGCGCTTGAACAGGACGAGCGTCGGCGCACGCGCGGTGCAGGCGCAGGCCGCGCAGCAGCTCGACCAGGTTCGCGCGGAGAGCCGCCGCGTGAAGCAGCTCGAGGAGGTCGCGAAGGCCGCGCTCGCCGACAAGCTCCGTGACGCGGAGAAGCGCTCGCTCGAGGAGATGACGGGAATAAGCCCTGCCGTGCGCGCGTGGATGCCACGGCCAGCCAACCGGGACAAGATATGATCGTGACCGCCACACCCGACCTCGTTCTCGATGTCCTCGAAGCCGCCGATCCCGTGTCGCAGCGTGCGGCGACCGCGAAGCTCGACGCGTTGAAATCCGCCGATGCCGACTTCGCCGCCACGATGGACGCGGAGATCGGCAAGGCCGCCGCCGATCAATCCGCGACGAAGGTTTCGGAATCGCAGTCGGGGGCAGTGAACGGTCCGCCAGTGCAGGTGATCAAGGCGCCGGGATCCGGCGAGGTTTACCGCAAGTTCGAAGCCTTCATCCTCCAGACCTTCGTCGAGACGATGTTGCCGAAGGAGTCGGAGGAGGTGTTTGGCAAGGGCACGGCTGGCGGCGTCTGGAAGTCGATGCTTGCTGAGCAGCTTGGCAACCAGCTGGCAAAGGACAAGGGCATTGGCCTTGCCAGGCAGCTCGCCGCAGCACATCCGGCCGGACCGGACGCTGCGGGGAAGGCTGGATCATGATCTGCGAACGGGTGACAGAAGTTGAGGGGTGAATTTCCGATGCAGACACAAGAAGGCGCGGCGGCCATGGCGATGGACCAGGCGGTCGCGGACACCGAAATGATGACCACGGAAGCAGCGGCAAGCGATGCGCTGCTGCCTGTCCTGCTGCCGATCGCGGGCGGCGAGGCGATGGTCGAGGCCGCGGACGCGGTGAGATCGGACGAGGTGCGCGGCCTGCTGGCCGCAATCCGCCGGCTCGCGAGTATCGTCGAGGAGGAGACGGCCGCGCTCGCGACGGGTCAAAAGATCGATTTCGACGACTTCAGCGCGCGGAAGAGCCGGAGCATGCTCGAGTTCGTCCGCCTGATGCGGGCGCGGATGCACCTCGGCGGCGAAGTCGAGATCACCGAGGAGATCCAGCGCCTGCGCGAGAAGCTCGAGCGGAATCGTTCCATTCTGGAAATGCACTACGATGCGGTGCGTGAGGTCGCGAGCATCATCGTCACGGCGATCAAGGAAGCCGAATCGGACGGCACTTATACCGGTCGCGCAACGCAGGACGGAAAATGATCAGGCTGGTGCTGGCCGGACTGTGGGTATGCATCCTCACCGCGGGCACGAGTTATGCCGTCGCCTATTGGAAGGAGAACGGCAGCCTGCTGCCGGCGAAGGACGAATATCTCGACGGGCTGCAATATCAGAAGACGCGGGCACTGAGCGTGCCCATGGTCGAGAACGGCAATGTGCAGGGCTACATCGTCGCGCGCTTCGTCTATACCGTCGAGGGGCGGACCATGCATCAGCTGAACGTTCCGCCGGAACCGTTCGTCGTCGACGAGGCCTTTCGCAGGATCTATGCCGACGAGCGTCTCGACTTCAGGAAGCTCGCCCGTTACGACCTCTCCATCCTGACCACGGCCATCAAGCAGCGTGTCAACGAACGGATGCAGGCTGAAATCGTCCAGGACGTCCTGGTGGAGGACTTCAACTACGTGTCCAAGGAAGAATTCCAGCAGAAGCCGTAGAGCAAGCGATCCGGAACAGCGTTTCCGGGAGGATCGTCCCCCCAATGGCCAGCTGACGCCGGCGCCACGACAGTCGCGCCTCGAATGCAGGCATATGTCCTGCCGTCTCTGCCGCTGAAAGCACAACGGCCTCCGCGAAGTTGCTCGCAGAGGCCGTTGCAGGTTTGGCGGCAGCCTCCTGTCGCGTCAGTTTCCGGCCGGATAGGCCGCCGGGGCGGCATGGGCTCTGTTCAGGAGAATCCCGACCT
Organism: Bradyrhizobium sp. CCBAU 25338; assembly: GCF_028128965.1. Taxonomy (NCBI): domain Bacteria; kingdom Pseudomonadati; phylum Pseudomonadota; class Alphaproteobacteria; order Hyphomicrobiales; family Nitrobacteraceae; genus Bradyrhizobium; species Bradyrhizobium sp. CCBAU 25338. The sequence continues at coordinate 454,274 of NZ_LFKY01000041.1, read as the reverse complement.
CATCGAGCTCCTGCACCGGCTCGTCGAGGGTCTCGCCGGCCGGGATGTTGAGGCGGTATCCGACGTAACGTCGGGCCACGATGGCGTCGAAGCCGAGGCGGTCGCGGAGCTTCTTGCGCAGCTTGCTGACGTGACTCTCGATCACGCTCTCATCGAAGGTGGACTCGAAGATGCCGTAGACCGCGTTGAAGATCTGCGTCTTGGTGATCCACTTGCCGTGGTTGGCGACCATATATTCGAGAATGCGCAGTTCGCGGCGGGGCAGGGTGAGGGCGTGGCCCGCGATCTCGGGGTCACGGCCGTTGAAGAAGACCTGGATCCTGCTCTCACAGGGCCTCGGCAGCTCGCCCACCCGGCGCCGCGCGATCGCGGCCGTTCGGGCGAGGATCTCACGCAGGTGAACCGGCACGTGCACGACGTCGTCGACGCCCGATTCGAACAGCTCCAGCGTGTTCTTGAGCATCTTCTGGCCGCTCATGGCGATGATGGGCGCCGAGGAACGCTTGCGCATCGCCCGTGGCAGACTTCCGCGTGCATCGCAATCCCCGAGGAGAAAGGCGTCCACCGCTGCCAAATCCGATTCACTCGCGGATTGCAGCCAGTCCCAGAATTCTCCGGAAGAGAAGCCGATCGACGACACACCTTCGCGAATGAGCCCTCCGACGTAGCTGTTCGCGACGCTCTCGCGATCATCAACGATAATATACATCAGTCTTTCGCCCCTGTTTCGCACTTGTTGCGGCCGGTTGGTTGTTGTGATGCTCCGGCTCGGCAACGATGCTGTTTGACGACATTCCTTCCCGCGAACCGTTGTTATGGTTTCGATATTCGCGGGCAGCCCTACGCATTCAGTGCCTGCGTCACGCAGGCCTGCTACATCAACTCGATACTGAACGCTTACTGGCGTGAGGCCCGGCGGGTGCCTTGCGGATCACCTCGCGGAGCGGATTGAGAAACGACCTAGATCAGTTGCGTCAAGTTGCTCATCGCTTCCGAACACTGCTGAACTGTGTCGATCTCCTCGCCAACTGGCGAGAATCACTTGAGTAGGACCGTAACAATTGCCGATTTCCGATCAAGCGTGCGCAGCAAAGCGGTTGCTACACGTGCTTGATGTTGTTGATACGTTTCTGGTTGTTTCTTGGTGTATTCAATCGCATCAGTTGATTTGGATTCCAAACTAGTTTTGCACCGCGGCGGATGTAAAGTTCCGCATCCCCGTACAATTACAGCTATTTTGAGTAGTGCAGAGGTCTTGCAAACTGAGCTGTCTTCAACCCCGGATTGACTCTGGCGTTTGCTTTTCCACATGCGACAAGTCGACTCACTTGTGGCGACACGACTCCAGCTTGGTGAAATCTTGGCGAGTGTGTGTCTTTCGAGTCGCACTATCGCCGCGTGTGTGGCGCGGTCGACTCTTGCAGCGTCGCATCGCGCACTATGGAAAGTTTTCGATGCGCACGTTTCAGGCAAGCTTCGGCAAATAACGTCATCGTTCGACAGATCCAACGAACGGAGCATTTTCACATGTTGTCCGATGGACAAGCTCGTCCCAACGCGACCGCGGATGCTTCCGCTGCGGCGCAGCCGGCTCCGGAGGCGCGCGATACAAAGGATAAGGCGACGCGAGCGGCCAAGCCCGTTGCGAGCGCAAAGCGTGTATCGGCTGCGGCGAGCGACGAAACTCTCGCGAAGGAAGCTCTCGAGGGGCTGAAGCGCATTCGTGCAAAGGCACGCCTCGACAAGATGGCGATCCCGAAACCTGCGCCGGCCGTGATCAAGCCGGCCGTGATCGTGGCGAAGCCGCCGCCACCCCGTCCGACATGGGTCGCACCGCTCGCAACTCTGGCGGTCGCTGCCATGCTGGTGGTCTGCGCCTGCACCGGCGTGATCGCCTATCTCACCACCCAGCCCGCTCAGAACAACGTTGCGGCCAATGCCGAGATCAGAAATCTGCGCGAGACCGTGGCGCAATTGCGCAGGCAGGTGTCGGGCGTGTCCGAAAATCTCGATGGCTTGCGCACTGCGGTCGATCAATCGAGCAAGGCGACGAATGATCGCTTCGGCAGATTTGCCGAGAACCTGGACCGGATCGAGCGGGTAAGCTCGTCCTCGACGGCGAAGCTCGACAAGCTTGCCCAGGGACAGGCCCAGGCGCAGGCTCCGGCGCCGGCAATGGTGCAATCGCAGCCGGTGTCGCAGCAAGGGCCGATGATGGCTTCGGTCGCAGCGCCCGAATTCACGGGCTCGGTGCCTGCGTCCGAGCGCGCGTCGGTGCCGCGCAGGGCGATCAAGGGCTGGTCGGTCCGTCAGGCCTATGAGGGGATTGCGATCCTGCAAGGCCCGAACGGGGTCATCGAGGCCGTGCTGGGACAACAAGTGCCCGGCCTCGGTCGCATCGTAGAGATCAGAAACGAGAACGGGCGCTTGGTGGTGGAATCCAGCGGCGGCGTCATCTATTCGTCACGTAAGGCAACGCCTTGAGCAGTCTTCTATTGACGGTGATGCTCGAAGCTGGTGCATAGCAGATCGACCTCCGTCTCCGCGATCGGTGCACGAAACAGGCGGCAGCTGAACTCGACCGTCGTCTTGCCGTCCGTGGTGGTGCGATCTTCCCGCAGGAAGATGCATCGCTTGCAAACGTCGGTATGATGCCGCTGCTCGGCTGCGTCGGATTGGTCCAACACGTGCCGGAACGTGTCGCGGAAGCGGATCTTGACGTCGTCGTCGAGAACGGCAATCGCCTCGACGAGAACGTTGACGGGGTCGCGCACCAGGAACTTCTTGCCCTGCTGGGTCACGCTCAACATCACCGACCGCTTGTCCGTGGCCGAACGTTTTCGTTCGAGGTAGCCGAGCCGCTCGAGCTCGCCGATGATGAACGAGGCGGTGCCCCGCGTGGTGCCGACGTAGCTCGCCAGCGCCGACGGGGTTCGGGAAAATCGGTTGGCCCGGGAGAGGAAGCGCAGCGCCATCCATTCGCGGTCGCGCAAGCCATGCTTGGTGCCTTCGAACCACAGGATTCGCGCGGCCTGCTCCAACAGTTCAATCGATTCGCGAGCCAAGTTCATTTCAGTTCCAGGTCGTATAAACGTCTATTCAATTGAGCCTTGGGTAGCGCAATCTGGGTGGACGAGAATGAAGCCCGCAGGCGCTCCTTCGTCCATCGGTGGGCGGCGGATCGCGCTTGGGGGAAGAGCCTCTCCGTTTCGGAGATGGAACTTCCGGCCGTGGACTAGTGCGTCACAAAGAAAGTTCGAGTAAATCGCACGGCTCGGATCATCGGAAAATTTCAATCAAATGACGACGGTTCGCCCGGGAATTGGCGATGATGTGCGATGCCCGAGCAACATGATGTGTCATTGCCGCCGCTGCAGTGGCCATTTGTTGCGGCTGAGCATGTCGAGTGTGCGAACAAGGGCATTCTTCGCAACCTCTCGCGGTGTGGCCGGCCGGGAAAGAACAGTCTTTCTCGGTTAATGGATGTTGCGATGCAATGTAGCTAGACGGTTAAGTCCGGTACACGCGCGATCCAGGGACTGTGAGTGTCCTTGGGGCCTCGGACAGGCAGGCGCGGTTCGACGTCAGAACGTGCCGCCTTCGTGGCCACGATCGCAGCATCCTCGAATTCGACGACTCGTGCTCGCAGGCTGGTGATTTGCGTTTCACCGGCAGCTATTGGCGAATGCGTCGCCCCAAGGGGTAGCAGGCAGCAGGAAGCAGGAAGGAATGGACCGATGAGCTTCGAAACCACCATGGCATCCGACGTCGTCGGGCTGACCAAAAGCGCCCCGGTCTCACGTCGCGGATTCATGAGTGCCACCGCGGCCGTGGCGGCGGGCTATACGCTTGCGGCCGGGCCCGTGCGCGCCGGGGTGGTCACGACCGACACCAATGGTCTTGAGGCCGGCGATGCCAAGATCAAGGTCGGCTCCGAGGAGATGCCGGTCTATTTCGCCCGCCCGGCCGGCAATACCAAGGCGCCGGTGATCGTCGTGGCGATGGAGATTTTCGGCCTGCACGAATACATCAAGGACGTGACGCGGCGCCTGGCCAAGCTCGGCGCGTTCGCGGTCGCGCCCGACTATTATTTCCGCAAGGGCGTCGACCTGACCAAGGTCTCGGAGCTCAAGGACCTGCTGCTGGTGGTGAACGCGAAGCCGGACGCCGAGCTGTTGTCCGATCTCGACGCGACGGTGGCGTGGGCGGGATCGCAAGGCGGTGACGTCACCAGGCTCGGCATCATCGGCTTCTGCCGGGGCGGCCGCACGGTCTGGGAATATGCCGCCCACAGCGGCGCTCTCAAGGCGGGCGTTGCCTTCTATGGCACACTGGTCGATCCTGCCAATCCGGCGTGGCCGAAGAGCCCGATGCAGCTCGCGCCCGAGATGAAGGCGCCGGTGCTCGGCCTTTACGGCGGCGCTGATACCGGCATTCCCGTCGCCCAGGTCGAGCAGATGAAGGCAGCGCTCGAGCAGAACAAGAAGACGGCCGAGTTCAAGATCTACCCCGAAGCGCCGCACGGTTTCCATGCCGACTATCGCGGTAGTTACCGCAAGGACGCCGCAGAAGACGCCTGGAAGCAGGCGCAGGCCTGGTTCAAGAAGTACGGCGTGTTGAGCTGATGCATGGTTTCGAAGGGCGGCCCGATCGGCCGCCCTTTTGATTTGCACGCAGCGACCTCACTTCACCATCGCGCCGTAGACGATGTCCTGGACCTGCTCGCGGTAATATTTCCTGAGCTCACCAGGGGCCGCCGTCCCCACCACCACGACGAGACGCTCCTTGGGATCGCAGAAGAACTGCGTTCCGTAGGCACCATTCCAGGTGAACTCGCCGGGATTGCCGGGGACTGACGACAATCCTTCGCTGGTCCGGACCGCAACCGAAAGGCCGAAGCCGAAGCCGCCGCGATGTGGCTCGACATTGGCCACCTTGTTCTTGATCTCGGGGCCGAGGTGATTGGACGTCATGTGATGCACGGTCTTCGGACCGAGGATGCGCTGGCCGTCGAGCTCGCCGCCGTTGAGCAGCATCTGTCCGAAGCGGATGTAGTCGCCGACCGTCGCGAACGAGCAGGCGCCGCCACAATCGAATTTGATCGGGGTGTCCAGGAGCTTGATGGCCTGCGGCTTGCCGGTCAGCGGATCGTTCGTGAACGGGCGGGCAAGGCGAGGGCGCTGGGCGTCAGTCGGGTGGAAGGTCGCATCCTTCATGCCGAGCGGCTGCCAGACGCTGGCAGCGAGATAGTCGCCGAGCTTCTGCTCGCTCACCTTCTCGACGACCGCGCCGAGCACGTCGATCGAGAAACCATACTCGAACTCGGTCGAGGGCTGATGCGCCAGCGGCAGCCTGGTGATGCGGTCGATGAAGGCCTGGGTGTCGCCTTCGATCGCCGGCGCGACGCCGTCGGGATATTGCCGCGCCACCGGGCTCGATGAGTCCGGGCGGCCGCCGTACATCAATCCCGACGTATGCCGGTAGAGATCGTGGATGAAGATCGGCGAGGCCTGCGGCTCGAGCTTGAGCGAACCGTCAGCCTGGGGAACGCCGACCTTCATGTCGGCGAAGCCCGGGTAGTAGTCGGACAGCTTGGCTTGGAGCGGCAGCCGTCCCTGCTCCATCAGAGTCAGGCCGGCGACCGCGGCCATCGGCTTGGTCATCGAGGCCAGCGCAAAGATCGCATCGATCGGCATCGGCGTGCTCTTGGCGGGATCGAGCATGCCATAGGCCTTGTAGTGGACGAGCTTGCCGTCGCGCGCGATGGCGACCACTGCGCCGGGTACGCGCTTGGCCGCGATCTCGCGCGCGAAGAAGCTATCGAGGCGCGCAAGGCCTTGTTTCGAAAAACCGACGTCGTCGGGATTGGCTTCGGGCAGCGGCGCGGCGCGCGCCGCACCGAGCGCGATGACGGCAGTCGCAGCGATCATGGCGATCGTCTTGTTCATTGCATTCTCCCAAGAGGCGAGCTCGTTGTGTGGTGGCTCGCTCGATGGCTAGATCACGACCGCACCGGGATGAAGTCAAGCGCGGGCAAGGCATGTCTGGGAGGCGTGGGAGTGCAGGAACCCTATCGTCCTTCGCCTGCCCGCCACAGCGCGTCGAGGCCGTGCCGATAGGTGGGGTAGGCCAGCGAGACGCCGAGCTCGTGCTTCAATTTCGCGTTGGAGACACGGGCGCTGCTGGCATAGAAGCTGCGGGCCATCGCCGACATCTCGGCGGTCGCGAACGCCTCTTCGGGCGGCGGCGCCACGCCCATCAGCTTCGCCGCATAGGCGATCACGTCCTGCGGCGGCGCGGGCTCGTCATCGCAGACGTTCCAGGTGCCGCCGTTCGGATAACGAATAGCGGCCATGATCGCGCTCGCGATGTCGTCGACGTGGATGCGGTTGAAGACCTGTCCCGGCTTGATGATGCGCCTTGCCGTTCCCGCGCGCAGCGTCACGAGCGCGTTGCGACCGGGACCGTAGATGCCCGCGAGCCGCAGGACCGCCGCATCGCCGCGCGCCGCGTCCGTCCAGGCCTGCTCCGCGGCAACCCGCATGCGCGTGCGGTCGAGGACGGCCTGCGGCGGCGTGCTCTCGTCGACCCACGCGCCGCCGTGATCGCCGTACACGCCGATGGTCGAGAGATAGACGACCTTGCGGCGGCGTTCCTGTAGCACGTCGCCGAACGCCGCGATCGCGGGATCGCCGGCGCTGCCGGGCGGGATCGACACCAGGAGGACATCGGCGTCGCGAACCTGCTGAACCGTCTCTTGCGACGGACGGCCGTTGGAATACGGATGCACCTCAAGGCGGCCGAGGTCGTTCCGCTGCGCGGGGTCGCGCACGGTGCCGGCGACATGCGAGAAGCTGCCGCCGTGCTGGCGAACGAAGTGCCGGGCACTGTAGCCGAGGCCGAGGATGAAGAGCCGCATGCGTCTCCTGTGCAGGTCGGAGTTCCCGCTCGCGCCGTGGCGCCCCACGCTCATAAGAGATTTTTGGGTCCGGCAAAAGATATTGCGATTTGTCTCGCCCGCCACTGCGGGCAATGCTCGCACGTCACAGCCAGTTCGGGAGGGAGGCGTCGTTGGCGACCGGATCGATCATTCAGACGGGAGCGCCCGCGGTAGCGCGACGCGATGCCGGTGAACTGATCCGGCGCGCGGCTGCGCTGATCTTCGACGTCGACGGCACCCTGGCCGAGACCGAGGAACTGCATCGCCGGGCTTTCAACTTCGCCTTCGCCCGCCACGGTCTCGACTGGCGGTGGGACCGTGCCGTCTACAAGGAGCTGTTGCGGGTCACGGGCGGCAAGGAGCGCATGCGCGCCTACCACATCAGGCTGGGGACCGCTCCGCCATTGTCGGACATGGACATCGCAGAGCTGCACCGCATCAAGACCGCGCATTATGCCGAGCTGATCGAAACTGGCTGCTGCCCCTTGCGGCCGGGCGTGACGGATCTGCTCGCTGCGGCCCGTGCGCGCGGCCAGCAGCTTGCCATTGCGACCACCACCTCGCACGGCAATATCGATGCGCTGCTCTCGCAGGCGCTGGGCAGGCGCTGGGCCGCGGACTTCGATGCAATCGTCGCCGGCGATGACGTGCGGCACAAGAAGCCTGCGCCGGACGTCTATCTCGAGATCCTGGTGCGGCTGAAGCTCGGCGCGACGGACTGTGTCGCGATCGAGGATTCCGCCAACGGCCTGGTCGCGGCCTCGCGTGCCGGCATCCCGGTTTTGATCACGCGCAGCATGTTCTTTGGGGACGATGACTTCACCGCGGCGCGGGTCGTGCTGGACGACCTGTCGGAACTCGGTGCCGCCAAATAAAAAACTGAGGAACAACCCCATGCACAGTAGATCACGCCTACGTGATCGCTGCGGTCAGTGGACGCGGTGACTCGTTCTATCGTCCTCGGCCTGTTCGACAATCTGCGCGATCGGGCTGGATTGATGGTGCACCAGGCGCCAGTCGTCGCCGACGCGCCGAAAATGGTTCGCGGCGGCCAAGGCGGTGCCGTCAACGATCTCGATGCAGAGCACCCGCGCGCTGTCGCCATCGACGATCGCCTGCGGCTCGGCGCAGACGATCTGCGGTCGCTCCGGGTTTTGCAGGATGTCGCGCCAGCTTCCGATCACGGTGGCGCGCCCGATGATGGCCGGCCAGCCGGGATGGATGCAGGAGATGGCGTCGTCATCCGCCCACATCCGTTGCATTTCGTCGAAATCGCCGGTCGAAAAGGCGGCGTAGAAGGCCGCGTTGGCGGCGATGACCTTGCTGTCGTTTGCCATGCCTCCGGGGTGGGGCAAGGACAGGCAAAAATCAAGCGCGACTTCCGTCGATTTTGGCCGCAGTGCAGCATTCAAGTTCGCGCCCGCTCTGTGGGCGGTCCACGCGGGGGTAGGCGGGCGAAGACGCATCATCCGATCGCAAAATCGGCTGCCGTCTCCGCGTGTATTGCCGTCGTGTCGAACGTCTCGACCGAGGTATCGTCCTGGCCGACCAGCATCGTGATTTCGGTGCAGCCGAGGATCATGCACTCGGCGCCGCGGGCGACGAGGGCCGCCATCACCTCCTGATAGCGACGGCGCGAGGGAGCAGCGACGTTCCCGAGGCACAGCTCGTCGTAGATGATGCGGTTCACGTCGGCGCGCTCGTCGGCCGCAGGAATCAGGACATCGAGATCATGCGCGCGCAACCGATCGATGTAGAAATCCTGCTCCATCGTGAACTTGGTGCCGAGCAGCCCGACTCGCCGGTATCCCTTGGCCCGAATCCGCTGCGCCGTCGCGTCGCCGATGTCGATGAACGGAACGGTTACGCTGGCCGTGATCTCGGGCGCCAGTTTATGCATCGTGTTCGTGCAGAGCACGATCGCACGCGCCCCGGCGCTTTCGAGCCGCCGTGCGACCTCCGCCAGGCTGGCCGCCGCCTCCTGCCAGCGGCCGGCATACTGCATCTGTTTGATCTCCTCGAAATCGTAGGAATACAGCAACAAGGGTGCCGAATGCAGCTTGCCCATGCGGTCGCGAACCCGCTCGTTGATCAGCTTGTAGTAGAGCGCGGTGCTCTCCCAGCTCATGCCGCCGATCAGGCCGATGGTTTGCATTCCAGTGCTCCCAGCAGTGATTCAATCGGATCGTAGACGAAGACGCCGAAGCTCGGTAGCCGTCCCTTGATTGCGGCACCTTCGTTGTGTCATTGTTCCCCCGCGCCGATTTGATCCTCAGCTTGCGGGCGCTTCTACAAATGCAGCTAAAGAGAACCGCTATCCCTGCATCGTCCCGCATTGCGTGAATCGTCGGCCATCTCGACTGGGAGGGTCAAATGAAATTTGCTGCGATCGCGGATGTGCACGGGAATCTCCCGGCGCTGGACGCCGTCCTTGCGGACATTGCCGCGCTCGGTATCGAGGACGTCGTAAATCTTGGAGACCACGTCAGCGGGCCGCTCGAGGCGTCAAGAACCGCAGACCTGCTCATCGAGCGGGGCTTTCCGTCGGTGCGGGGCGATCAGGATCGAATCCTCCTGGAGCTCCGGCAGGCGGGTACTTCGGCGCGCAGCGATTTCCAGCAACTCGCGCGCAAGCATTTCGACTGGATGGCCAGCATGCCACCCACGCTGATGTACAGAGACCGCGTGTTCCTGTGCCATGCGTCACCTGGGAACGATGCCGCCTTCTGGCTCGATCATATAGCCGATGACGGCGGCGTGCGCGCCAGTCCGATCGAGGCGATCGAGTCCGAAGCCGCGGGGATCACTGCTCAGGTCATCCTGTGCGGGCACACTCACATTCCGAGGGTCGTTCGTCTGAGGAATGGTCGACTGGTCGTAAACCCCGGCAGCGTCGGGCTGCCTGGTTACGACGGGAAGTTGCCTGTGCCTTACGTGGTTGAGGTCGGCACGCCCCATGCGTGCTACGCCATATTGGAGCATGCCGGACGCGCCTGGAGCGCGACGATCCGCTATGTGCCCTACGATAGCGCAGCCATGGCCGCACTGGCGCGCAGCAGGGGCATGCTCACCTGGGCGAGCGCGATTGCAACCGGTTGGATTCGACCGTAACGGAGTTAGGCTGGCACCAGGTCAGAACGGCGCTCCATGGTGCCGCGCTGACGCTGCGGACCTCGAAGCGCTCCGGTATCTGTTCACGGATCTGGTCCAGGATGGCCGCGACAGGGGCGGTCGTGCAAACGGCAGGGACGGGCATGCCGCCTGCGCAGGGTGCGAAAAGCCTTTCGATCTTGCGCGTCTTGTCGGCCTGTCCTACGCCACGTCCGAACGAAATTTTGCGAGGCGGTGAGGGGCACTGCCGAAGTCTCGAGGGAGCCGACATGACCATTCGCAACACCCGCACCGGGGGCCAGATCCTGATCGATCAGCTCGTCGCCCAAGGCGTCGAGCGCGTCACCTGCGTGCCGGGCGAGAGCTATCTGGCGGCGCTCGATGCGCTGCATGACAGCCCGATCGACGTCGTGATATGCCGGGCCGAAGGCGGCGCTGCGATGATGGCGGAAGCCTATGGCAAGCTGACCGGCCGCCCCGGTGTCTGCTTCGTCACCCGCGGCCCCGGCGCGACCAATGCCAGCCACGGCGTCCACATCGCGATGCAGGATTCGACGCCGATGATCCTGTTCGTCGGCCAGGTCGACACCGGCATGCGCGAGCGCGAGGCGTTCCAGGAGCTCGACTACAAGGCGGTGTTCGGCTCCATGGCGAAATGGGCGGTCGAGATCGATCGTCCCGACCGCATTCCGGAGCTGGTGGCGCGCGCCTTCCGCGTCGCCATGCAGGGCCGCCCCGGTCCCGTGGTGATCGCGCTGCCGGAGAACATGCTGACCGAGACCGCCGCCGTTGCCGATGCCATGCGCATCGAGCCCGCCGTGAGCTGGCCGGCGCCTGCCGATATCGAACGCGTCGGTGCGATGCTTGCGAGCGCCAAGGCACCGCTCGTCATTCTCGGCGGCACGCGCTGGACCGATGAGGCGACCAGGAGCATTGCGCGCTTTGCCGAGCGCTTCGACCTGCCGGTCGCGACCTCGTTCCGCAGGGCTTCGCTGATCGATGCCGACCATTCGCACTATGCCGGCGATCTCGGCATCGGGCCGAGCCCGGGCCTGAAGGCGCGCATCGAGGGCGCCGATGTCATCCTGCTGATCGGAGGCCGCATGTCGGAGATGCCGTCCTCGTCCTATACGCTGCTCGACATTCCGACCCCGCAGCAAAAGCTGATCCATGTGCATCCTGGCTCCGAAGAGCTTGGCCGGGTCTATCAGCCGGCGCTTGCGATCCAGGCGACGCCGGCCGCATTCGCTGCCGCCATCGAGACGTTGAAGCCCGCCGGCGCGGTGGCCTGGAAGGGCGAGGCTGCCAAGGCGCACGCCGATTATCTCGCCTGGACCGAGAAGGCGCGCGAGCTGCCGGGCTCGTTCCAGTACGGCCAGGTGATGACCTGGCTGCGCGATCGCCTGCCGAAGGATGCTATCGTCTGCAACGGCGCCGGCAACTATGCCGGCTGGATCCATCGCCACCACCGCTTCCACAGCTTTGCCGCCCAGCTCGCGCCGACCTCGGGCTCGATGGGCTATGGCGTGCCGGCGGGCGTGCTCGCCAAGCGGCAGTATCCGGATCGCGTCGTCGTCGCGTTCGCCGGTGACGGCTGCTTCCTGATGAACGGCCAGGAATTCGCAACGGCCGTGCAGTATGACGCGCCGCTGATCGTGATCGTCGTCGACAATTCACAATACGGCACCATTCGCATGCACCAGGAGCGCGACTATCCGGGCCGTGTCGTCGGTACCCAGCTCAAGAATCCGGACTTTGCGATGTACGCGAAGGCGTTCGGCGGCCATGGCGAGCGCGTTGAGCGCACCGAAGAGTTCGCGCCGGCCTTCGAGCGCGCGCTCGCTTCCGGCAAGCCGTCGATCCTCCATTGCATCATCGATCCGCGCGCGATCTCGGTCGGCAAGGATTTTGTGCCCGCGGTGAAGGCCTAGGCGATGTCGGCCGGCCGCCACGTCGCCATCATCGGTGCCGGCGCGATCGGCGTGATCAGCGCGATCGAGGCGCTGCGCGAGGGCCATCGCGTCACGCTGATCGATCCGGGCGAGCCCGGCGGCGAACAGGCGGCGAGCTACGGCAATGCCGGCTGGCTGTCGTCGCATTCGGTGATCCCGCCGGCCGAGCCGGGCATCTGGATGAAGGTGCCGGGATATCTTTTGGACCCGCTCGGCCCGCTCGCGATCCGCTGGTCGTACCTGCCGAAGGCGTTGCCCTGGTTGATCAAGTACCTGCTCTCGGGCTGGACCGCGGCGCGCGTCGAGACGACGGCGTTTGCGTTGCGTGATCTCCTGAAGGACGCGCCGTTGCTGCACCGGAAGCTCGCGGAAGAGGCGGGCGTCCCTGAATTGATCGAGCGCAACGGCGTGATGCATGTCTTCCCGTCGCGAGGCAATTTCGACAGCGACCTCGGCTGGCGCCTGCGCAACAAGGTCGGCGTCCAATGGCTTGAGCTCAACGCGGACGAGATGCGGCAGCGCGAGCCGGACCTGCATCCGCGCTACACCTTTGGCGTGGTGGTGGAGGAGGCCGGACGCTGCCGCGATCCCGGTGCTTACGTTGCTGCGCTTGCCAATCATGCGATCGCCAGCGGCGCGAAGCATGTGCGCGCCAAGGCGACGGGGCTCAAGCTCTCCGGCAACAAGCTCGTCGCGGTCGTCACCGAAACCGGCGAGATCGCATGCGATGCCGCTGTGGTCGCGGCGGGTGCCCGCTCGAAGCAACTCACCGCATCGGTCGGCGATCCCCTCCCGCTCGAGACCGAGCGCGGCTATCATGTCGTGATCGAGAATCCGGAATCGGGCCCGCGTAGTTCGATGATGGCATCCGACGCCAAGATGGTGGTGAACTGGACCAACAAGGGCCTGCGCGCCGCCGGCACGGTGGAGATCGCCGGCTTAGAGGCCGCGCCGAACTGGAAACGCGCCGAGATCCTGCGCAGCCACCTCCTCAGCATGTTCCCGAAACTGCCGAAGGACATCCCGGCTTCCCGCATCAAGACCTGGTTCGGCCATCGCCCGAGCATGCCGGACGGGCGTCCCTGTATCGGCTACGCGCGCGCCTCGCGCGATATCGTCTATGCCTTCGGCCACGGCCATGTCGGCCTGGTCGGCTCGGCCCGCACCGGCCGTCTCGTCGCCCAGCTCCTGAGCGGCAAGGCGCCGGAGATTCCACTCGCGCCGTTCGCGCCCGATCGTTTCCTCTGAGAGCGCACCATGATCGTCTCAGCCAGCCCGTCTTCCCGCATCGCCCGTGGTGGCAAGGCCATCTATGGCGCGCCGCTCGGCATCCTGATGCTGGAGGCGCGCTTCCCCCGCATTGCCGGCGACATGGGCAACGGCACGACCTGGCCGTTCCCCGTGCTTTATCGCGTGGTGAGTGGGGCTTCGCCGGAGAAGGTGGTGCTGAAGGGCGCAGCCGGCCTGCTGCCTGACTTCATCGACGCGGCCAAGGATCTGGTGCGGTTGGGCGCCGAGGCCATCACCACCAATTGCGGCTTCCTCTCGCTGTTCCAGAAGGAGATCGCGGCGGCCGTCGGCGTTCCCGTCGCGACCTCGTCGCTGATGCAGGTGCCCTGGGTGCAGGCGACCTTGCCGCCGGGCAAGCGCGTCGGTCTCGTCACGGTGTCGGGCTCGACCCTGACGCCGGCCCATCTCGAAGGCGCCGGCGTGCCGCTCGATACGCCGCTGGTCGGTACCGAGAACGGCAAGGAGTTTTTCCGTGTCCTGATCAAGGCCGAGAAGGACGACATGGACGTGGCGCAAGCCGAGCGCGACGTGGTCGAGGCCGGCAAGGCGCTCGTCGCCAGGAATCCGGATGTCGGCGCCATCGTGCTCGAATGCACCAACATGCCGCCTTATGCCGCAGCGCTTCAAGCCGAAGTCGGGCTGCCGGTCTACGACATCTATTCCATGATCACCTGGTTTCATGCTGGACTGCGCCCGCGCGTCTTTGCGTGAACGCGACCGCGAGATCGTCACAAGTCCTGGAGCGAACCCATGAAACTATCCGGCAAGGTCGCCGCCATCACCGGCGCGGCGCGCGGTATCGGCAAGGCATGTGCAAAACGATTGCTCGATGACGGCGTCAAGGTGGTCATCTCCGATATCGATGCCGGCGGCTTGGCCGCCACGGCTGCCGAGTTGGGGTGGCCGGAGGCCTTGCGCACCGTCGCCGGCAATGTTGCCAAGCGCACTGACGTGGATCAGCTGGTCGCGACTGCCGTGAAGGAGTTCGGCCGGCTCGACATCATGGTCAACAATGCCGGCGTGGCCCGCAATCAGGACATCCTCGACATCACCGAGCAGGATTTCGACGAGATCATCGGCATCAACCTGAAAGGCGCGTTCTTCGGCGTGCAGGCGGCCGCCAGGCAGATGATCGCGCAGGGCGGCGGCGGGGTCATCATCAACATGTCCTCGGTCAATGCGCTGCTCGCGATTCCGTCACTTGCGACCTACGCGATTTCCAAGGGCGGCATGAAGCAGCTCACCTCGGTCGCGGCTGTCGCGCTCGCCCCGCACAACATTCGTGTGGTGGCGGTTGGCCCCGGCACGATCCTGACCGACATGGTGGCCTCGTCCATCTACACCTCGGAGGATGCCCGCAGGACCGTGATGTCGCGCACGCCGGCCGGCCGCGGCGGCGAGCCGAGCGAGGTGGCGTCGGTCGTGGCGTTCCTTGCCAGCGACGATGCGTCCTACATCACCGGCCAGACGATCTATCCCGATGGCGGCCGGCTGATCCTGAACTACACGGTGCCGGTGAAGGAAAAGTAGGCACGTTGCCGCCCCACACTCGATGTCATCGCCCGGCTTGACCGGGCGATCCAGTACGCCGAGGCGGTCGTGATCGGATCGATGGGCCGCGGCGTACTGGATTACCCGCTTTCGCGGGGAATGACAGTCGTCGTGAGGCAGGCAGTCTCCCTCACTCCGCCGCAACCGTCATCCCATGGCCGAGCCGCTTCGAGATGCCGCCGGCGCAGTCGCGCAAGGCATGCGCGATCGGGCTGTCCCAGCGCGCGTCGAAAGTGCCTTCCGGCCCCATCGCGGTGATGACCAGCGCGACGTGGCCGGAATGGTCGAACACGGGCGCCGAGAATGCGTTGACCCCGGGCAGGGGATCGCCGAGCGCACGGGCAAGGCCGTGCTTGCGGACCTCGGCGAGTATCTCGGCGACCTTCGCGCCCTTCACCGCGCGCTTCGGATTGTAGCCGACGCCGCGACGATCGAGCCCGCTTTCGAGCGCGGCAGCGATCGTCTTCTCCGGCAGGAACGCCGCAAAAGCGCGGCCCGTCGCGGTCTCCAGCAGTGCCATCACCGAACCGGCCCGCATCACGATGTGGACGGGCTGGGCCGGCTCTTCGAGCTGCACCACGGTTGGACCGTGCGTGCCCCAGACGGCAAGCGAGACTGCATGTCCGATCTGGTTCGCGAGCGCGGCGATCCTGGGGCGCGCGATGCGCACGCCTGAGAGGCGGCGCAGGCTGATGAGGCCGAGCTCGAGCGCCAGCGCGCCGATCTCGTAGCGGCCGGTGGTTTCGTCCTGCTCGATCAGGCCGATGCGGGAGAAGCTGGCGAGATAGGGATGCGCCTTGGCCGGCGTCATGCCGGCTTCGCGGGCGAGATCGCGCAGCATCATCGGCTCGCCGCATCTCGCGAGCGCGCGGAGCAATTCTCCGCCGACCTCGATCGACTGGATGCCGCGGCTTTCTCTCTTCATGCGCCTCCTGGCGGGTGGCCTACGCTGCGTCGCGCCTGGCGGCGCTGTCGGCAAGATGCCGTCCGGCAATGTAACCGAAGGTCAGTGCCGGCCCAAGCGTGATGCCGGCGCCTGGATAATTGCCGCCCATGATGCTCGCCATGTCGTTGCCGGCGGCATAGAGGCCGGGAATCACGCGGCCTTCGGCGTCGAGCGCCCGCGCGTTCTCGTCGGTGACGATGCCGGCATAGGTGCCGAGATCGCCGATCACCATCTTGATGGCGTAGAACGGTCCGTTTTCGATCGGTGCGACGCAGGGGTTCGGGCCGTGCAGTGCGTCGCCCTGGTAGCGGTTATAGGCCTTCGAGCCCTTGCCGAAGGCAGCATCGTGACCGAGTGGGGCGGTCGCATTGAACTGCCTGACCGTTTCGGTGAACGCCTTGGCATCGATGCCGGCCTTCGCCGCCAGCGCCTCCAGCGTGTCGCCGCGCATGAGATAGCCGGACTTCAGGTGATGGCCCAGCGGCATCGGGAAGGGCGGCACGCAGCCGAGGCCGTATTTGCGCAACGTCCTGTGATCGCAGACGAGGAAGGCGGCGATCTCCTCGCCGGGCTTGGCCGCCTTGACCATGGCCTGGACGAAGTCGTGATAGGAATTGCCTTCATTGGCAAAGCGCTTGCCGTCGCCCATCACCGCGATCACGCCGGGCTTGGCGCGGTCGATGAAATGCGGCATCACGCCCTTCGAGCCGTCCTTGCGCGTGGTCAGCGACACCGGCACCCAGGCTGCCGCGTTCGGCAAGCGATTCTCGACATGCCCGCCGGCGGCTTCCGCCAGGCGTAGTCCATCCCCGGTATTGCCGGTCGGCCCCGGCGAATAGTGCTCATTGCCGGTCGGTGCATGCGGAAACATCTTCCTGCGCCGTTCGACGTCATGGGGAAAACCACCGCAGGCGAGCACGACGCCCTGGCGCGCATGCACGCGCACGTCGCGTCCCTCGCGCGAGACGATCGCGCCGGTGACGGCGCCGTTCTCGACCGTCAGCTCGCGCACCGGCGAGGACAGCCACATCGGAATCTTCAGATCGAGCGCGGATTTCGCGAGGCGCCCCGCCAGCGCATTGCCGTTCGTGAGCGTCATGCCGCGGCCGTAGCGCAGCACGTCCATCAGATGCCGCGACAGGCGCTTGGCGACGTAGACCGCCGAGGTCAGCGACTTCGTCACCCGCATGAAATGGATGATCTCCTTGCCGGAGCCAAGCATCATGCCGAACACGGTGAGCTCGGGCAGCGGCATGCCCAGCGTCTTGATCTGATCGCCAAGCTCGCGGCCGTCGAACGGGCGCGTCACCATGGAGCGGCCGCCCTGCGCGCCGCCGGGCGCCTCGGCATGGTAGTCCGGAAACACCAGCGGCATGTCGAAGCGAAGCGCGGTCTTGGTGGTGAAGAAATCGACCGCCTCGGGGCCGGCGCTCAGGAAGGCATCGACCCGCGCGGCGTCGTAATTGTTGCCGGCCTCGTGGCGCAAATATGTGCGGGCCTGTTCCGGCGTCTCCTCGATGCCGTAGGCTTTCGCCAGCGACGTACCGGGAATCCAGAGCCAGCCGCCGGAGCGCGCGGTGGTGCCGCCGAAGCGCGGCTCCTTCTCGACGATCAGCACATCGAGGCCGCGGGAGCGCGCGGTGATCGCGGCCGACATGCCGGAGCAACCCGATCCGGCCACGAGCACGTCGCACTCGTAAGTCTCAATGGCGCCATGCTCGTTGCCGGTCATGCCTCACCTCATTTCTTCAGGAGCGGACATTTGGATTCGGAGACCGGGCGGAAGGCGTCCTCGCCCTTCACGGTCTTGACGATATCCAGATAGTCCCACGGCTCCTTCGATTGCTCGGGCGTCTTCACCTTGGCGAGATACATGTCGCGGATGACGCGGCCGTCCTCGCGCAATTTGCCGCCGTGAACGAAGATATCCTCGATCGGCAGCTCGCGCATCCTGGCCATCACCTTGGCGGAATCGTCGGTGCCGGCAGCCTTGATGGCCTTCAGATAATGCAGCACCGAGCCGTAGACGCCGGTCTGGATCATGGTCGGCATCACCTTGGTGCGCTCGTAGAACTTCTTCGACCAGGCGCGCGTGGCCTCGTCCATGTTCCAGTAGGAAGCCGTGGTCATGTAGGTGCCCTGCGCAGCCCTCAGGCCGATCGCGTGCACGTCGGTGTCGAACATCAGGAGGCCGACCAGCTTCTGGCCACCCTGGACGAGCCCGAACTCGCCGGACTGCTTGATGGCGTTGTCGGTGTCCTGGCCGGCATTGGCGAAGGCGACGACGTCGGATTTGGAGCTCTGCGCCTGGAGTGCGAAGGAGGAGAAGTCCGCCGTGTTGGTCGGATGCTTCACGCCGCCGAGCACCTTGCCGCCCATCTCGTTGATGAAGCGGGTTGCGTCCTTCTCGAGCTGCTGGCCGAAGGCGTAATCGGCCGTGATGAAGTACCAGGACTTGCCGCCTTCCTTGATGACGGCCGAGGCCGTCACCTTCGACAGCGCGTAGGTGTCATAAGTGAAGTGCACGGTGTTCGGGCTGCACAGCTCGTCCGTCAGCGAGCTCGCGCCGGGACCGGACAGCAGCGCGATCTTGTTGCGCTCGCGCACCATGTTGTGCACGGCGATCGCGATGCCGGAATTGGGGATGTCGACCACGGCGTCGACCTTGCCGTTGTCGAACCAGCCGCGCACGATCTGCACGCCGACGTCGGTCTTCATCTGATGGTCGGCGCCGATGATCTCGATGGGCTTGCCGAGCACGGTCGGCCCGAACTCCTCCACCGCCATCTTCGCGGCTTCCACCGAGCCCGGTCCGCTGTTGTCGCGGCCCCAGCTCGACAGATCCGTCAGCACGCCGATCCGCACCACGTCGTCGGAGACTTGTGCGGTGGCCGCTGTGGTCATGGCAGCCGACGTCATGGCCGCGAGCATGGCGCAGGCCAAAAGCCCTCTCATCGTCGTTCCCTCTCTTGACTGGCCGCCTGACGCGGCGGGGTTGTTCTGGAGGTAAATTAGATAATGACGAATAAGTTTGTCAATGGCGAATAGATGCGGAGCCGGGTTCCGCGATCGCCGGCGCGCTTGGCATGTGCAATTGCCCCGCCACCATCATTGCGAGCGGCTTGTCCACCGAAGCTCGAAGACGAGAGCGGAAGCGAAGCAATCCAGATCTCTCCGCCGAGGCATTCTGGGTTGCTTCATCGCAAGGGCTCCTCGCAATGACTGATGTGGCAGTCGTGCGCCAAAATCTCGCGCCGTATCGTGCGGGAGCCAGCGCTGCCGCAGGTTGCAACGGCCGCTGCGATTGGCCATGATGTCCAACGGAATCTCTGGGCAGGGCATGACGGCAGCAGTAGGGGCCTCCGCTTCGGCGGAGAGATCGACGACGGCGCATGTGGTGTGGGCGAGCGCGCTCGGCACCGCCATCGAGTGGTACGATTTCCTGATCTACGGCACGGCGGCAGCGCTGGTCTTCAACAGGCTGTTCTTCCCGAGCTTCGATCCCTTCGTCGGCACGCTCGTGGCATTCTCGACCTATGCGGTCGGCTTCGTGGCGCGGCCGATCGGCGGTGCCATCATCGGGCATTACGGCGACCGGCTCGGCCGCAAGACCATGCTGGTCGCGACCATGATCGCAATGGGGCTCGGCACCTTCCTGATCGGCTGCCTGCCGACCTATAGCCAGATCGGCATCTGGGCGCCGATCCTGCTCGTCTGCCTGCGCTTCGTTCAGGGCATCGGGCTCGGCGGCGAATGGAGCGGCGCGGTGGTGATGGTGATCGAGCATGCCGGCAATCGCCGTGGCTTCTACGGCAGCCTGGTGCAGATCGGCTTTCCCGTCGGGGTCGCCGCGTCCACGGGCATCTTCGCTTTGATGACGAAGCTGCCCGAGGCGGACTTCCTCAGCTGGGGCTGGCGCGTGCCCTTCCTGATCAGCATTCTGCTCGTCGGCGTCGGCTTCATCGTGCGGCTCAAACTCGCGGAGACGCCGCACTTCAAGGAAGTGGTCGAGCGCAAGGAGGTGCTGGCGCAGCCGGCGCTCGAGGTGCTACGCCGCGACTGGCGCAGCTTCCTCCTCGCGGTCGGCATCACGGTATCGGAGGTCGGGCTCGCTTACCTCCTCACCGTGTTCACGGTGGTCTATGCCACGACAAAGCTCGGTCTGCCACGGCAGGTGATCCTGGATGCCGTGGTCTATGCCGCCATCGTCGAGTTCGCGACGCTGCCGCTTGCCGGCTGGCTGTCCGACATCTTCGGACGCAAGGCGCTGTATCTCGCCGGCGGCGTATTCTCGGTGGCGCTGGCCTTTCCGCTGTTCTGGTTCCTCGACACCAGGGAGCCGGCGCTGATCACGCTCGCGCTCGTCGTCACGATGACGCTGACCCATGCGCTGCTGTTCGGGCCGAAGGCCGCGTTCATGCCGGAGCTGTTCCGCACCCAGGTGCGCTACAGCGGTGCTTCGCTCGGCGCCAACGTCGCGGCAGCTTTGAGCGGAGGCTTCTCGCCGCTGATCGCGGCCGGGCTGCTGGCATGGGCCGGCTCGTACTGGGCGGTGTCGGTCTACATCATCGCGCTGTCGATCGTCACGATCATCGCGACGCTGCTGGCGCCGGAGACGGCGCGGGGCCCGCTGAGATCCTGAAGGTCAGCCCCCGCCAGGGGGTGCGGCGGCCCCCGAAATTTTTCTCCGCCCCCTCTTGAAAGCGGTCTCGGATTTTCTAAGTCGTTTTTCGCCGCGAGAGCGGTGTGCCGGACGCCGGAATCGGGTCCGGCACGGGCGCCGGGCTGGTCTTTCGGACCCGTCTGAATTCCCGCCTTGCGCTCCTTCGTATCCATCTTGCTCTTTGGAGGACTTGGTTATGAGGACCAGTTTTGATTTCGCGCCCCTGTGGCGCTCCACCATCGGCTTCGATCATCTGGCCGACCTCGTCGACAGCACGCTGCGCCAGGCGACCGAGGACAACTATCCCCCCTACAACATCGAGCGCTCCGGCGAAGACCATTACCGGATCAGCCTTGCGGTGGCAGGCTTCGGCGCCAGCGACATCACCGTGACGGCCGAGCAGAACGCACTCACCATCGAGGGCAGGAAGCCCGAGACCGCTGCGCGCGAATATCTATACCAGGGCATCGCCGCGCGTCCGTTCCGGCGCGTGTTCAATCTCGCCGACTACGTCCAGGTGAAGCAGGCCTCGTTCCAGGACGGGCTCCTGATCATCGACCTCGTCCGCGAGGTTCCGGAAGCCATGAAGCCGCGCCGCATTCCGATCGCGGGCGGCGCTTCTGCGGCATCGCAGATCGAGCAGAAGAAAGCAGCCTAAAGCGCTCGATCGATTGAATGGCGGAACGCGGCGCGCGGATGCGCGGGCCGCGCTCCCGATGCATGAAGGAGAGAACCATGGCTTTTCGTGATCTCATTCCCTGGTCGAGAAACCAGGAGCTTGCGCCCGCGCGCGACAATTTCGATCCGTTCCTGACGCTTCACCGCGAGATGAACCGTCTGTTCGACGACGTCTTCCGCGGCTTCGGCGGGACAAGCCTGTCGCCGCTGATGGAAGGCCGGTTCGGCTGGCCGAAGGTCGAGCTCAGCGAGACCGACAAGACGCTGACGGTATCCGCCGAGCTTCCCGGCCTCACCGAGAAGGACGTGCAGGTCGAGATCGCCAATGGCGTCCTGACCGTCCGCGGCGAGAAGAAGGCGGAGCGCAACGGCGAAGGCAGGTACTTCACCGAGCGCTATTACGGCGCCTTCGAGCGGCAGATCCCGCTGGACGGTGTCGAGGAGGACAAGGCCGAGGCGTCGTTCAAGAACGGCGTCCTGACCGTGTCGTTGCCGAAATCGGAGAAGGCGCGCGAAGGCGTCAAGCGCATCGCCATCAACACGCATTGATGTCAAGCGGGACGGCGGCGTTCGGCGCCGCCGTCCCATCGTCGACAAACCCGTCCCCTGGAAAGGAGCATGAGGGAGACACGCCGATGACCAACGTGAATTCCAATCCCGGCACTCTCAATCCGCTGTTTCACCCTGCGGCCCATTACGACTCGCCTGCCGACGTTCTGAATGCGCCGGAGCTTTCTTCGCCCGAGAAGCGCATCATCCTGTCGTCCTGGGCATCCGACATGTACGCGGTCGAATCCTGTCCCGCCTTGCGCGAGATTCCCGGCATGAGCCACACGGTCCGGCTCGCCGATATTCTGGCCGCCTTGCGCAGGCTCGACGGCGACAACGACAATGACGATCCGCCGCGGGGCGGCGGCGTGCCGATGCGGCTGCGGCGGCCATGGGCCGCCGCAGAAGGGCGGGCCGCATGATGTTCACGCCCGCCGTTCTCGGACTCGTGCTGCTCGGCCAGGCCGCGGCAGCCTGGACCGTCCCGCTTCTGGCCCTGCAGGGCTGGATCGTCGCACCACGCGACGAAGGCTGAGGCCACGCAGGTCGCGCATATCCACACAACGCAAGCGGCAGGTGACGAAGATGAATGCTGTGCGTCTGCTCTCGCTGGCCCTGCTGGTGCTGACGCTCACGGCGTCGCAGCCTGCCGTCGGCCAGGTTCCGGATCTGAAGACCGGCGGCCCAGTGCCGACCCTGGCGCCGCTGGTGCGCCAGGTGACGCCCGCCGTGGTCAACATTTCCGTGCACGGCCGCGTGCGCGAGGACAACCCGCTCTATCGCGATCCGCTCTTCCGCGAATTCTTCGACGTCCCCAGGCAGATCGAGAAGGAGGTCAACGCGACCGGCTCCGGGGTCATCGTCGACGCCCAGCGCGGCTATGTGCTGACCAATAATCACGTGGTCGAAGGCACCTCCGCCGTTCAGATCACGACCAAGGACGGCCGCCAGTTTTCCGCCAGGGTCATCGGCCGTGATCCGCCGACGGATGTCGCGGTGCTTCAGGTCGAGAACCCGGCCGGGCTCAAGGCGCTTCCCTTCGGCGACAGCGACGGGCTCGAGGTCGGTGATTTCGTCCTTGCGATCGGCAATCCGTTCGGCCTCGGCCAGACCGTGACGTCAGGGCTCGTCAGCGCGCTCGGCCGCACCGGCCTCGGCAAGCAGGGCTATGAGGACTTCATCCAGACCGATGCGGCGATCAATCCCGGCAATTCCGGCGGGGCGCTGGTCAGCCTGCGCGGCGAACTCGTCGGCATCAACTCTGCGATCATCTCGCCCGCGGGCGGCAATGTCGGCATCGGCTTTGCCATCCCGGTCAACATGGCGCGAAAAGTGATGGAGCAGATCATCGTGAGCGGCCGCGTCGAGCGCGGTCGCATCGGCGTCTCGCTGAAGGACCTGCATCCCTCGATCAACAAGGGCTTGAATCAAGGCGCCGTCATCGCCGAGATCGCTGCAGATTCGCCTGCAGAGAAGGCCGGCTTGCGCAAGGGCGATATCGTCACCGGAGCCGACGACCGCCCGATCCGCACCGCCGCCCAGCTCCGCAATACGATCGGTCTTGCGCGCATCGGCGAGGATGTGAGGCTCACTCTGCTGCGCAAGGGTACGCCGCTCACCGCTACCGTGAGAGTGGCGCCAGCGACCGAGCCCAGCAGCGCGCTCGCAGGCCCCAACCGCCTCGTTCGCTGAAACGAATGCGGGGACGAACCGCGCAAGCGGTTCGTCCCCGCGATGGCAGGGCTATCGCATATGAGATGTCGCTATGGGCACCGGCTGTCTCCACAGCGTCATGGCCGGGCTTGACCCGGCCATCCACGCCTTTCCACGCGGCGCAAAGAACGTGGATGCCCGGGACAAGCCCGGGCATGACGACCTCTGCAAAATTCAAATGCGATTGACCTGGGGTGACGGGGCGTGTGATCTCCCAGCTCAGGCCGCGCGGTGATCCAGCCCGCCCTGCAGGTCCCGGATCAGCCGCCGCTTGCGTTCGATGCGTTGGCGATAGAGCTCGTGCTCATGCTCGGTCTTGGCGCTTGCAAGAAGCAGCTCGTAATGGCCGATGACCTTCTCGCTGCCTCGAATGAGCAGGTCCTGCTGGCTGTTCATTGCGCCATCCCCGTCGCATTGGCCGGCGCTCCGGAAGCGCGGAAGCTGACAGGGAAGGTCGCCGCGGTCAGGCCATCGAGCGCCGATTGCTCTTCCGCGAGGCGTCTCTCGACGAACTGGCGCTCCAACTGAGACAGCCTGGTCTTCAGCAGACGCCGGTAGCGGTGGATGTTGTTGCGGTGCGCACGAATGCGGGCCAGATTCTCATCGAGCATCATCGTCTCTCCAGACGGTCGCGTTTGATCCTTTGATTGTCGAGAGGGTGAGAAGTCCTTTCGCGACGGAAAAATATGCCGCGGAAGATCGGTGTCAAGATGTGCGAAGGCGGTGCTGCTGCCGTGCTCGCGATCTCCAGGACGGCGTGGCGGCGCAGCAGAACCGCCGGGAACACGGCAAGGGCTTCGATCCCGCCGCGGCGCCCGGCCCGATCGCTCCGGCCAGCGAGCAGCGTGCGCTCGGCACGTCTGGCGCTGGTCGTCTGGTCTGCCCGAGTTCCATTTGGCCATTGCCTCGTGTTGGCCGGCAAGCGAACCTCGTGCGGCCATATTTCGGCAGGAGTGATTTCCCGAAAGGGAGGCGCTCCGATGACCAAAGCTCTGATCACCGCTGTTGCAATACTGGCGTGCGTACCGGCGAGCGCGATTGCGCAGGAGCGCGCGGGCGATGCGGCGCTCGGCGCGGTGTCGGGCGCGGTCGTGCTGGGCCCGGTCGGTGCGGTCGCCGGAGCCCTGATCGGCTACACTGCCGGACCTTCGATCGCCCGCTCCTGGGGCATGAGAGGTTCGCAATCGGCAAGGCCTCGGCAGCCGCCGCGCCGGTCCGCCGCGACCGGCGGCCCGCCGCGCACGCGCGAGGCGATGGCAGCCAACAGCCAGATGAGAGCCGCCGGCAATCCGGCCCCACCGGTTCAAGCTGCGCCTGCCGTGCCGGCGCCAACGTCGGCGCCGCCCGTTCAGGGCTTCGACTGAAGCCGGACCTCAAGTCGAAGCTTCGGGCGCAGCCGATCGAGCTGGCGAGGCCTGCGTCCTCGTCTAGGATTGGCCCAGGATCTTTCTCGCGGCGCGAAGGTGCGGCCTGTCGATCATCTGGCCGTCGAGCCGCAGCGTGCCGGAATCGGGATTGCTGGCGAACGCCGCGATCACCTTCTCCGCCCATTTCCGCTCGGTGTCGGTCGGCTCGAAGGCCGCGTTGACGATGTCGACGTGCTTGGGATGGATCAGCGCCTTTGCGGAGAAGCCGTCGCGCCGTGCCGCGCGCGTCTCGGCTTCGAGGCCCGCGAGATTGTCGATGTCGGTGTAGACGGTGTCGATCGGCGCGACGTCGGCCGCCGCCGCGGCCATCAGGCAGAGATCGCGCGCCAGGCGATAGGGGCTGTGGAAGACGCCGCCGCTCGCTTTCTCGGTCGCGCCGAGCGAGGCGGAGAGATCCTCCGCGCCCCACATCAGGCCGGCAAGGCGAGGGGAGCAGCCCTTGTAGCTGCCGAGCCCGAAGATCGAGCCGGCGGTCTCCGTCGCGACGCAGACGATGCGGGTCGTGCCGACCGCGATGCCGGCTGCTGCTTCCAACGCCTCGAGCCAGGTGGCGACCCGCCGCACGTCGTCGCCGCCCTGCGATTTCGGCAGCACGATGCCGTCCGGCCTGCCCGGCATCACCGCGGCGAGATCGGCCAGCGTCATGCCGGTGTCGAGCGCGTTGATCCGGACATAGAGCTGACGTGGCTTGCTGCGGCCTTTCAGCATCGCAAGTGTCAGCTCGCGCGCCTCCGCTTTCTTCTCGGTGACGACGGAGTCCTCGAGATCGATGATCAGCGCGTCGGCCTTGCCTTCGCTCGCCTTTTCGAATTTGCGCGGGGAATCGCCCGGCACGAACAGCATCGAACGCATCAGACCGGCCTCTTGTGCATCATCGCCATGCGGCGGCATTTGCCGACGATCTCGTCGTTCTGGTTCAAGGCATGGTGCTCGAACTCGACGATACCGGCCCTGGGCCGCGATTTGGAGTCCCGCACCGAGAGCACCTTTGTCGTGGCCCGCAACGTGTCGCCATGGAAGACCGGCTTTGGAAAGGTGACGTCGGTCATGCCGAGATTGGCGACGGTGGTCCCCAGGGTCGTATCATAGACCGTCATGCCGATCATGATGCCGAGGGTGTAAAGGCTGTTGAAAATGCGCTGACCGAACTCGGTCTTCTCGGCGAAATGCGCGTCGATATGGAGCGGCTGCGGGTTGAGCGTCAGCAGGCTGAACATGGTGTTGTCCATTTCCGTGACGGTCCGGGTCAGCGGATGCCTGAACTCCTGGCCGACGGAAAAGTCTTCGAAATAAAGTCCGGCCATCGCGGTTTCCTCCCTGCGAAATTACGGCGCGCGCATACTTTCGCGCCGCATGACCCTATGCATGGTAGACACACTTCACGGATAAATTCACGTATCTGTGCGCGGATTTTCGAGCTAAAGAACGCGAGCGAAGGCACGCCCGGGCGCAGCAAGCGTCCACGGCCTTTGCGTGGGGAACGCGAAAGAAGGGAGATGGCGCGGTCGCGGCTCCCAAGAAGGAGACCAAGGACATGGATTTCGCGCTCACCGATCAGCAGGAAGCCATTCGCGACGCCGTCGCCAAGATCTGCGAGGGCTTTCCCGATGCTTACTGGCTGAAGAAGGATCACGACGGCGGCTTCCCGCACGACTTCCACAAGGCACTGGCGGACGCCGGCTGGCTCGGTATCTGCGTGCCGGAAGAATATGGCGGCTCGGGGCTCGGCATCACCGAAGCCGCGGTCATGATGCGAACCATCGCGGAGTCGGGTGCCGGCATGTCCGGCGCCTCCGCGGTGCACATCAACGTGTTCGGCCTCAATCCGGTCGTCGTGTTCGGCACGGAAGAACAGCGCAGGCGCATGCTGCCGCCGATGGTCGAGGGCCGCGAGAAGGCGTGCTTTGCCGTGACCGAGCCCAACACCGGTCTCAACACCACGCAACTCAAGACCCGTGCGGTCGCCAAGAACGACCGCTACATCGTCAACGGCCAGAAGGTGTGGATCTCGACCGCGCAGGTCGCGCACAAGATCCTGCTGCTGGCGCGCACCACGCCGCTGGAAGAGGTGCGCTCGCCCACCCATGGCCTCAGCCTGTTCTATACCGATTTCGACCGCAACAGGATCAAGGTCCACGAGATCGAGAAGATGGGCCGCAAGATCGTCGATTCCAACGAGCTGTTCTTCGAGGACTTTGAAATTCCGATGGAGGATCGGATCGGCGAAGAGGGCAAGGGCTTCGAGTACATCCTCGAAGGCATGAACCCCGAGCGCATCCTGATTGCCGCGGAGGCGGTCGGCCTCGGCAAGCTCGCGCTGTCGCGCGCCACCGAATACGCCAAGACCCGCGTCGTGTTCAATCGCCCGATCGGCAAGAACCAGGGCATCCAGCATCCGCTCGCAGTGAACTGGGTCGAGCTCGAGGCCGCCTGGCTGATGGTGATGTCGGCGGCGTGGCAGTACGACAAGGGCATGCCATGCGGCGCCGCGGCCAATGCCGCGAAATATCTCGCCGGCGAAGCGGGCTTCTCGGCCTGCGAGCAGGCGGTGATGACCCATGGCGGCTTCGGCTATGCCAAGGAATACCACGTCGAGCGCTACTTGCGCGAAGTGCTGATCCCGCGCATCGCGCCGGTCAGCCCGCAGCTCGCGCTCAGCTTCATCGCGGAAAAGGTGCTGGGGCTCGCGAAGTCGTATTGAACGGGTCTTGTGGCGCAAACCAGATAGGCGGCCTATTCGGCAGCGATCCGCTCCATCGCGATGGCACGGAGCCTCGCGCGCTGGATCTTGACGCCGTTGGCGCTGTCGGTGACGGGGAAAGCGTCGACGACATAGATCCGCGCCGGCACCTTGTAGCCGGCGAGCCGCTCGCGCAGACGCGCCGTGATCGCTTCCTGCTGCGGCGGCTGCCTTGCCGGGATCACGAAGGCGACGCAGCGCGCCTGGCCCTTCAGATCGACTGCAACCACCTGGGCGTCGGCAACGCCGGTGCACGATTTGAGCTCGTCCTCGATCTCGCCGGGCGCGACCAGGAAACCGCCGAGCCGCATTGCATCGCCGGCGCGGGTCTCGTAGGCGAAGGAGCCGTCGCCGCGCAGCCGGCCGATGTCGCCGGTGCGGAAGAACCCGTCGGCGGTGATCGCTTCGCGCGTCGCCTCGGGATTGTTGAAATAGCCGAGGAAGCGTGATGGTGCGCTGATCTCGATCTCCCCGGAGACGCCCTGGGCCGCAAGCTCGCCGGTCTCGATGTCGCGGACGCGGACTCTCGCATTTGGCGACATTGGCCAGCCGCCGCCCTCGAGGCGGTCGCCGAAGGCATCATCGGCGCGGGCGATCGAAAACAGCGCCTGCACCTCGCTCGAGCCGTAGAGGCCGAACAACGGCATGCCGCGCGTCTCGGCCTCCGCTGCAAGCTCGCGCCAGCCGGGCTGAAACGCGGCGAAGCCGCAGACCTCGAGATTTGGAAATGGGCGTGGCTCATCGGTGAGGGCGAGGATGCGGCGGAACATCTCGTCCGAGCCGAAGGAGTGCGTGATCCCGTGCTCGCCAAGGATCTTCAGGGCTGGCGCCGCCTCGAAGGCGTCGAGCACATGAATGGTCGCGCCGGCTGCGATGAAGCCGAGCAGGCTGGTCATGCCGAAGGTGCCGCAGAACGGCAGCATGGCCAGCAGCGAGTGACGCTGGTGATCGAGCCGGAGCGCCTGGGCGACGGAGGCGGCGTGCGTCGCCAGCGTCCGCTGCGAATGTGCGACGAGCTTCGGTCCCTTGGTCGTGCCTGATGTCGTGTAGAGCAGCACCGGCAGGTCGACGTCACCTTGAGCAGGCGGAGCCAGCGGATAGGACTTGTCGAAGGCATCGAACCGCACGCAGGGCCAGTGTGCCGGGATCGCATCCGCGCCGACCACGGCAAGCTTTTGCAGCGCGGGCACCTCGGCCTTGGCGATATCGGCGAGGATGGCGGCAAAGTCGATCGCGCGGAATGCGGCCTCGACCACCATCAGCCTGGCAGCGGACACCTTGAGCAGGTGCGCGACTTCCGCGCTGCGGTAGCGCGTATTGACGGCCGCGACGACCGCGCCGAGCCGTGCGGCGGCGAACAGCAGTGCCAGCCATTCAATCCGGTTGACCAGCCAGACCGCGACGACGTCGCCCTTGCCGATGCCTTGGGCCGCAAGCCAGGCGGCGGTCTGCTCGACCTTCGTCGAGAATTCCGCGCGAGAGACGGGCGTGCCGTCGAATACCAGGGCGGGATCGGCGGCCTCGGTCCGGATCAGCGATTGCAGCGAAAAATCGTTGGCGCTCATGGCAATCGGAGTAACCCGATCGCGCCAAGCTGTCTACTTGGTGCCGAACATCCGGTCGCCGGCATCGCCCAGGCCCGGCACGATGTAGCCGTGGTCGTTGAGCCGCTCGTCGATTGCGGCGGTCCAGATCGGCACGTCGCCATGCTCGCTCTGAAACTGGGCGATGCCCTCGGGTGCGGCCAGAAGACAGACGAAACGGATGTCGCGGGCGCCGCGCGCCTTGAGCAGGGAGGCGCCGGCGCAGGCCGAGTTGCCGGTCGCCAGCATCGGGTCCATCAGGATCACGGTGCGGTCGGACAGGTCCTGCGGCGCCTTGAAGTAATATTCCACGGCCTGCAACGTCTCGGGGTCGCGGTAGAGCCCGATATGGGCGATGCGCGCCGAAGGCATCAAGGCGAGCATGCCGTCGAGGAAGCCGACGCCGGCACGCAGGATCGGCGCCAGCGTGAGCTTCTTGCCGGCGATCTTCGGCGCCCGCACCGGCGCGATCGGCGTCTCGATATCGACCAGCTCCAGCGGCAGGTCGCGCGTCACCTCGTAGCAGAGCAGCATCCCGATCTCGTTCAGGATCTCGCGAAAGCTCTTGGTCGAGCGGTCCTTCTCCCGCATCAGGGAGAGCTTGTGCTGGACCAGGGGGTGGACGACGACGTTGACGTTGCTGGTGCTCATGAAACCGATCTACACGCTTCCGTGAAACTGCGCCAGATCGGGTCGGCCCTTTCCGTGGGAGACGCGGCCTAACCGGGCATCGCGACGGCGCTGCGGGCGCGGTTGCTCGCCTCGTAGGCAGCCATGGTCAGCTCGCGGTCGATCGCCATGCGCATGGCGTCCATGGCCGGCTGGCGCAGGCGCCTCTTGGCGGTTGCATGCGACGGCTTGTGGATGGCGCGCAAGCCAGCGATGATCTTATCGAGCGTGGTGTCGACCATCTCCGGCGCGACCACGCGATCGAGAAGGCCAGCGGTCAACGCCTCCTCCGGCTCGTACATCTCGCCCAGCGTGGCGGTCCGGCTGAGCCAGGCCGGATGCAGGCGGCTGCGCGCGAGCTCGATGGCAAAGCTGGGTGGCGCGATGCCGATCGCGACCTCGTTCAGCCCCATGCGGTGCGATCCGCGGGCGCCGAGCCTGACGTCGCAGGCGAGCAGCAGGAACGTCCCCATCGGGTAAGCATGGCCCTCCATCACGCCGATGGTCGGGTGCGGAAACGACATCAGCCGCAGCGCAAGCTCCGCGCCGGCCCGGACCATCTCGAGGCTCCTGGCGGCATCGCCCGAGGCGAACACTTTCAGGTCGAAGCCCGCGGAAAAGACGCCCGGCCGCGCCGAGCGCAGCACCACGATCTCCGCTTCCATCTCGGCACGGTCGAAGGCGGCCGCGATCTCGCCCAGCATCGCGGCCGACATCGCATTGACCTTGCCGTCGTCGAGCCCGATTCGCGCCACGCCGTCTCTGAGTTCGTAGGTCACTCCCTTGGGCATCTGCCTCTCCCTGTCATGGTCATGTCTTGACTGTCGGAGGCTGATGTAGACCAATCAATATAATTCTTGACCGAAGGAGAGTACGATGCCGGCCGTGCCAAAGCACCGTCAGCCCATCATCAATGCCGCGGTGACCCTGTTCCGCCGGCAGGGATTTGCCCGCACCGGCCTCAACGACATCGTCGACGTCAGCGGCGCGCCGAAGGGCTCGCTCTACCATTACTTTCCGGACGGAAAATCCTCGATCGCGGTGGCAGCGGTGGAGGAGGCGGGCCGCCGCGTCGCGGAGACGGTCGCCAAGCTCGCGGCGGAGTGCGGCTCGACCGGCGAGCTCCTGCGCGCGCACGCAAGGCTGCTGGCGAGCTGGATGCAGGGCTCCGGCTTCCGCAACGGCTGCCCGATCACGACCGTCCTGCTCGAGCTTGCGCCGCGCGAACGGGCCGTGTCGGAGGCCGGTCGCAAGGCCTATGCGGCGCGTCTATCGATCCTGCGTGACAAGCTGGTTTCCGACGGCTTCGCCAGGCCGCGGGCGGAGGCGCTGGCCGTGCTCTGCACGTCGGCGCTGCAGGGCGCATTGATCCAGGCCCGCGTCGAGCGTAGCCGCCGGCCGATCGAGGTCACCGCGGCGGAGCTGGCACGGCTGATCGAAGCGGAGCGGATGAGCTAGACTCCAAGCCCGCGGGCCACCAGCGTGATCACGAGCGTCAGGATGCCGCCCCAGACCAGGCTCAGCATCATCGTCAGAATGGTCACGCTGACTGCCTGCTCCAGAGTTCCCCTGAAGGGCTGCATGCTAGCCGTCCGAGGTCGGGTTCGTAGTGGCGCGCATGCCGAGCAGCAACGCGCCCATCAATGCGACCAGGATGACGATCTTGAGCTCGACCATGTCGTTACCTCGCAAGGCGCGCCAGGCGCCGCTTCACCCCGCTCAGCCATCGCGCCGCCAGCGCGCCCAGCGGATTGCCATGGTTCGCGACGTCGAGCTCGAAGGTCTCGGCAGGAAACACCAGCGCTCATCGTGCCGGCGCGCTCTGCCGGTTGGCGAAATCGATCGCGGAACTCCTGAACAGGAAGAGGCCGCCGACGCGCCCCCTGGCCTCGCGGGCCACCCAGAGCCCGGCACGGTTTCGTCCGATGAAAAAAGCGGGAATGGCGGCACTGACGACATCAGGGTCGAGTGGCTTCAGGGCCGTCGTCGCGCCGATTTCAGGCGTCGTCGTTCGCGACTCCGGCAGGCGGTGCACGGCTTGAAGGGCGATCGCGGCCATGGCGGCCTCCTCACACATCTGCAAGGTCATGACGTCTGCCGCACCGGTCAGGCGGGGAGATGCCAGACATGGATTGCGGTTCTCAGCGCGATCAGCGCGGTGAGCACGCTGCCCGTCGAGAGCAGGCCGAGCGCCTGGAGCGCGATACGCTCGAGCCGGGCCTTGCGCGCTTCGGAGATGCGCGCCGTGCGTTTGGCCCCGAAGGGCCGGTCGAAACCATGTGTCAGGATCGACATCGTGGAAGTCCTTGTCCTTGGCGCAGCGAGACGGCCGCTCCAATCTGCTGCTTATGATGTCCATCGTTGCGTAGGATTGCGAGATGAGCGCCGGCGCATCCGCATAGGAATGTCATAAAGATGCCGATCCTCGCGCCGGCAGCCCTCTGAAGAGATCGGGGTTCCGCTTCGGTCGGGGGACCTGAGACGGCGCGGGATCCGAATGCGTGATCCCGACCGCCGCGGCAAAGGCGAGGCGCAGCCGCGGCTCCTCGATCTGCTTGCAGAACCGGTCCAGGATGTCCGCCGCGTTCTGTGGCTGCCCGCTGATCGCCGCGCAGAGCTGGGAACTGGTTCGCCGGAAGAAGTGGAACGTCTCGTCGGCGGTGCGCCGTCCCCGAGGCGATCGAGCTCCGCCGCGAGTGCTGCAACGTTGAGCCTGTCGGCTTCATCCCGCGTCACGGCAAAGCGCAGCAGCGCCAGCTTCCAGGCGTGGAGCAGCCTGTCAGATCCATCGAGCGGGTTGATCATGCAATTCCGGACGGGCTCGCCGCGTCAGGCTCCGACGCTGTCGATCAATTCTTCGTCGGCGATCGCAGCGAATGCGCGCACAACGCCTCTCTGCGCGGCTGCGTCCAGCGGCACGATCGGAAGCCTGGTCGCGGCGGACATCAAGCCAAGGATGTTGAGACCGTATTTGAGCGCGGCCGGACTTTCCCTGGACAGGCAGGCGATGAGCGGGATCAGGCGCTTGTGCAGATAACGCGCGGATTGCAGCCGACCCTGCCTGACATGCGAGAAGATCGTGCGACAGAGAT
Organism: Bradyrhizobium sp. CCBAU 25338; assembly: GCF_028128965.1. Classification (NCBI taxonomy): domain Bacteria; kingdom Pseudomonadati; phylum Pseudomonadota; class Alphaproteobacteria; order Hyphomicrobiales; family Nitrobacteraceae; genus Bradyrhizobium; species Bradyrhizobium sp. CCBAU 25338. The sequence continues at coordinate 421,370 of NZ_LFKY01000041.1, read as the reverse complement.
CCGGCGCGATGTTGGCGACTTCCGAGATCGCGCCGTCGCCGCCGTCCGCGATGAAGCCGAATGCGGTGGTGTCGTCGCCGGAGAGAAAGCGAAAACTTGCCGGCAAGTTGCGGGACAGCCGCATCGGACGGGCGATGTCACCGCTGCCATCGCGCAGCCCGACGAACTGGCGGGACTCGACCAGACGCAGAAGCGTCTCGTCGGCGAGCGGGCGCAGCGTGCGGGAGGGATTGTCGTGCAGGATCACGGGCAGTCCGATCGCACCGGCGATGGTGCGGAAATGCGCGAGCATACCTTCCTGCATCGGCTTGTTGTAGGCGGGCACGACCGACATGACGGCATCGGCGCCGGCCGCCTCCGCGCGCCGCGCAAGCTCGATGGCGTGGCTGGTTGCGTTGGATACCGCGCCTGCGATGATCCGCACGCGGCCGCGAGCGACGTCGACCGCGGTGCGAATGACGAGCTCCTGCTCGGCCGGCGAGAGCGTCGGCGCTTCCCCGGCCGTCTCGCAGACCACGATGGCGGGAACGCCGGCCGCGACCTGTCGCTCGCACAGTGCGGCGAATGCCTTGAGATCGATCGCATCTGCCGCGTCGAACGGGGTCGGCAGGTCAGGAATGAATCCGGTGAACCAGGCGGCGGGAGGGATGAGCATTGGTTTTCCCCTGTTGGCGCTGGCTCAGGCGGCGCGCTGCGCGACGGTGGCGTTGGGGCGCCTGCCCATGTCGAGCTCGATCTCGCGCGGCAGCTCGACGATGGTTTCGGGATGCTGTCCGTTCTCGAACAGCGCATATTTGATCGCCTGGGCGCGGCTGACGAACAGGCCGCCATAGAGGCCGTTCTGCTCTTGAGCGACCCATTGTCCCCGGCGATTGCGGCCGATGAAGACGATGGTCGAAGGCGAGCTGCACGAGGGAGGTTCGACGAGTTTCACGGGTTTGATCCTTCTGAACGACGCCGGACTCGGACGAGGTCCTCGCCGGCGTGCTCAATATCCTCAGTCGCGAATATGATTTCGAGGGCGGGTGAGCCGCGATTTCATAGGAAGATCATAAAGCCGGAACTGTGCCATTCAGGCCGGATCAATGACGACGTGGACCAGCGCGAACAGCGCGCCGAACGCGACAGCTTCGTCCCAATGATTGAGCGCAGCCCCGAACAGCGGCTCCCGCCTGACGAGGCTGGCGAGTGCGCACAGGACGATCGACACCCAGAGCAGGACGGCGAGGCTCCGGCCGAAGCCGACGCTGCCGAATGCGGCAAAGCCCATGAGCAGCACGAGGCGGACGGCGAAACGCACGATCACGCGCGACGGGCTCAGCATGCGCGGCATGTCCGGAGCTTGCGGCATGGCGTCGATCCGTCGGGCGAGTCTAGCCGAAATTGTCGCAGATCACCGGCTCGCAGAGCGGATCCGGGACGGGACGAACGGAAGGAACGCTCGGCCGCGATACATCCGCCGCCAGCGCCCGCACCTCGAGGAACGCCGACAGCAGGGCGAGCGCGAGGTCGGCATGGCGCGCCTCGACCGCGGCATCCAGCCAGTCCGGCAGCTCGCGCTCGCGCGAGAGCGCGCAATGCCACTCGCCCTCGTCATAGGCGATGCGGCGGACCTGCCACATCGGCAGCTCCAGCTCCATCAGCAGCAGCGCCGCGTCGGCCCATGCCTCGGCGTCGATCAGGCGCGTGAGGCGTACGGTGCGGCCGTTCTGGTCGAGCGAGGTGATGCGCCGGCAGGCCTGTTCGAAGATCTCGATCATCAACGGCCGTGTCATCACCTGCGCATAGCACAAGCGGTCGCCGAGTGATGGCGGATCGTAGCGTCGGAGAGCAGCGGTCATGTCAGGCCTCCTGGAGTTGGCGTCGGTCAGTCGGCCGGCTTCTCCAAGATGGGCCGGAGCGCATTTGAAAACGAGATAGGGATCGGGCGAGAGATATAGGGATCTCATAAGTACATGGAGTATTCCGTCCAGGCGCCGGATCTTCGACTGTCATCTGCGCGGAAGGTGGCGGCTTATAGAAGCAGGGCTTTTTGAAAAGACCTTGACCACGGCTTGCTGTAACCACGATTGCGAGAGCGATGGTGGGCCGCGCCGCTGCGGTGCCGGCCCGGAACGACCGCCTGGAAAGCATTGCCGGCGTCACGTCGCCGCCGGTCATGGCGTGCCGGCCTTTATGAGATTCCTATAACGTCGCCATAGGCCCCATCTCGAAAACCTATGTGCGCGGTGGCATGTCAGCGCGGTGAAGTTCCCGGCCGCGCTGCGTTCGATCGCGGCAAGCGGCCCGCCGGAATCCAGAGACGGGCCATGCCGGAAACGTCTCAACCGAGGAGTATCGTCATGATGGACCTTCTGATGCTGGCGCTGGCCTTCGGCTTCTTCGCGCTCGCGATCGGCTACACCTACGCCTGCGAACGGCTGTGACGGAGCGGACCATGATCTTCGACTATACGCTCGCCGGCGCCGTCTCGTTCGGCCTCCTGATCTATCTCACCTACGCACTGCTGCGGCCCGAACGGTTCTGACGCCGTGCTGCTGCTCGTCGAATTGCTGCTGGCCGACGCTGCGCTCGTCGCGGGCCTGCTTGCGCTGCTCCTGCCGCTATTGCGCCGGACCCGAAGCCTGAAGGGTTGATGTCATGACTGTCATCGGTTGGTTCCAGATCATTCTTTATTGTGCGATCGTCGTCGCGCTGACCAAGCCGCTCGGCTGGTACATGACGCGCGTGTTCAACGGCGAGCGCACGTTCCTGTCGCCCGTCCTGCGCCCGATCGAGGCCGGCATCTATTGGATTTCCGGTGTCGACGAGAGGCGGGAGCAGCACTGGATGACCTACACGGTCGCCATGCTGTTGTTTCATGTCGGCGGCTTCCTCATCATCTACGGTCTGATGCGGCTCCAGGCCATGCTGCCCTTCAATCCGGCTGGGCAGTCCGCGGTCGCCGAAGATCTGTCGTTCAACACCGCGATTTCCTTCATCACCAACACCAACTGGCAGAACTACGGCGGCGAGAGCACGCTGTCCTATCTGACCCAGATGGTCGGCCTCACGCACCAGAATTTCCTGTCGGCGGCGACCGGCATCGTGCTCGCGGTCGCGCTGATCCGCGGCTTTGCCCGCGCCTCGGTTCGCACCGTCGGCAATTTCTGGGTCGATGTGACCCGCTGCACGCTCTATGTCCTGCTGCCGATCTGCATCGTCTACACGCTGTTCCTGGTCTGGCAGGGCATGCCGCAGACGCTCGGCGCCTATGTCGAGGCGACCACGCTCGAAGGCGCCAAGCAGACCATCGCGGTCGGCCCGGTCGCCTCGCAGGTTGCGATCAAGATGCTCGGCACTAATGGCGGCGGCTTCTTCAACGCCAATGCGTCGCACCCCTTCGAGAACCCGACTGCGCTGTCGAACTTCGTACAGATGCTGTCGATCTTCGTGCTTGGCGCCGCGCTGACCAACGTGTTCGGCCGCATGGTCGGCAACCAGCGCCAGGGCTGGGCGATCCTCGCCGTGATGGGCGTCCTGTTCGTTGCCGGCGTTGGCGTCTGCTATTGGGCGGAAGCCAACGGCACCTCGACCATGCATGCGCTGGGCCTGACCGGCGGCAACATGGAAGGCAAGGAGGTCCGCTTCGGCATCGTCGCGTCCTCGCTGTTCGCCGTGATCACCACGGCCGCCTCCTGCGGTGCCGTCAACGCCATGCACGACAGCTTCACGGCGCTCGGCGGCATGATCCCGCTGATCAACATGCAGCTCGGTGAGATCATCGTCGGCGGCGTCGGTGCCGGCATGTACGGCATGCTGCTGTTCGTCATCCTCGCGATCTTCGTCGCGGGCCTGATGGTCGGCCGCACGCCGGAATATGTCGGCAAGAAGATCGAGGCGCGCGAGGTCAAGATGGCGATGCTCGCCATTCTCGTCCTGCCGCTGATGATTCTCGGCTGGACCGCCGTCGGCGTGGTCTATCCGGCGGCGGTCGCCTCCATGGCGAATGCCGGACCGCACGGCTTCACCGAAGTGCTGTACGCCTTCACCTCGGGGACGGGGAACAACGGCTCGGCCTTCGCGGGCCTCACCGGCAACACCTTCTTCTACAATCTCACGCTCGCCAGCGCGATGTTCGTCGGCCGCTTCTTCATGATCGTGCCGGCGATGGCGATCGCGGGATCGCTCGCGGCGAAGAAATCGATCCCGCCGTCGATGGGCACGTTCCCGACCACCGGAGGCCTGTTCGTCGGCCTCGTCGTCGGCGTCATCCTGATCATGGGCGGCCTGACCTTCTTCCCGGCGCTCGCGCTCGGCCCCATCGTCGAGCACCTCGCGATGAACGCCGGCAACCTGTTCTGATCCAGCTCTTTCGGAGTGACCTCCATGGAACCCGTCCATAAACCCAACAAGCGCATGCCGGTGTCGGCGATGCTGGATCCCAGGATCGTGATGCCGGCGATCGGCGCGGCTTTCGCCAAGCTCGATCCACGCGCCATGATCAAGAACCCGGTCATGTTCGTGGTCGAGATCGTTGCCGCGCTCACCACCGTGATCTTCCTGCGCGATCTCCTGACCGGCGGGGAAAATCTCGGATTCACCTTCCAGATCATCCTCTGGCTGTGGTTCACCGTGCTGTTCGCCAACCTTGCCGAAGCAGTGGCCGAGGGCCGGGGCAAGGCGCAGGCCGAGACGCTGCGCAAGACCCGCACCGAGAGCCAGGCCAAGCTCCTGAGCGGCGCGAGCCGCGATTACAAGCTCGTGCCCGGCACGAGCCTGAAGGTCGGCGATCTCGTGCTGGTCGAGGCGGGCGACACGATCCCCTCGGACGGTGAGGTGATCGAGGGCGTCGCCTCCGTCAACGAAGCCGCCATCACGGGCGAGTCGGCGCCCGTGATCCGCGAATCCGGCGGCGACCGTTCGGCGGTGACCGGCGGCACGCAGGTTCTGTCGGACTGGATCCGCGTCCGCATCACGGCAGCCCAGGGTTCGACCTTCATCGACCGCATGATCAAGCTGGTCGAGGGCGCGGAGCGGCAGAAGACGCCGAACGAGATCGCGCTCAACATTCTGCTCGCCGGCCTCACCATCATCTTCGTGTTCGCCACCGTGACGATCCCGAGCTACGCGGCCTATGCCGGCGGCTCGATCTCGGTCATCGTGCTGGTGGCGCTGTTCGTGACGCTGATCCCGACCACCATCGGCGCGCTGCTGTCGGCGATCGGCATCGCCGGCATGGACCGCCTGGTCCGCTTCAACGTGCTGGCGATGTCTGGCCGCGCGGTCGAGGCGGCCGGCGACGTCGACACACTGTTGCTCGACAAGACCGGCACCATCACCCTCGGCAACCGGCAGGCGACCGCGTTCCGTCCCGTGCGCGGTGTGACCGAGCAGGAGTTGGCCGATGCCGCCCAGCTCGCCTCGCTGGCGGACGAGACACCGGAAGGTCGCTCCATCGTCGTGCTGGCGAAGGAGAAGTATGGCATCCGCGGCCGCGACATGGCCGAATTGGGGGCCACCTTCATTCCGTTCACGGCGCAGACCCGCATGAGCGGCGTCGATGCCGGCGGCTCGTCGGTGCGCAAGGGTGCGGTCGATGCCATGCTGAACTATGTCGGCGGCGGCGCTCCGACCGCGGTCGCTTCCGGCAACGCGGCGCGGGCGATGCAGTCTGCCGCGCTTTCCGAGCTCGGCCGCGAGATCCAGGCCATCGCCGATGACGTGTCGAAGTCCGGCGGCACGCCGCTGGCCGTCGCCAAGGACGGCAAGCTGCTCGGGATCGTCCAGCTCAAGGACATCGTCAAGGGCGGCATTCGCGAGCGCTTCGCGGAGCTGCGTCGCATGGGCATCCGCACCATCATGATCACCGGCGACAATCCGATGACGGCTGCCGCCATCGCGGCCGAGGCCGGCGTCGACGACTTCCTGGCGCAGGCAACTCCCGAGGACAAGCTCAAGCTGATCCGCGACGAGCAGGCCAAGGGCAAGCTGGTCGCCATGTGCGGCGACGGCACCAACGACGCGCCGGCGCTCGCCCAGGCCGACGTCGGTGTCGCCATGAACACCGGCACCCAGGCCGCCCGCGAGGCCGGCAACATGGTCGACCTCGACTCGAACCCGACCAAGCTCATCGAGGTGGTCGAGATCGGCAAGCAGCTCTTGATGACGCGCGGCGCGCTGACGACGTTCTCGATCGCCAACGACGTGGCCAAGTACTTTGCGATCATCCCGGCGATGTTCCTGGCGTTCTACCCCCAGCTCAACGTGCTCAACGTCATGAACCTGTCGAGCCCGCAGAGCGCCATCCTGTCGGCGATCATCTTCAACGCGTTGATCATCATTGCGCTGATCCCGCTCGCGCTGAAGGGCGTCGCCTATCGCGCGGTCGGTGCCGGTGCGTTGCTCCGGCGTAACCTGCTGATCTATGGCCTGGGCGGAATCGTCATCCCTTTCATCGGAATCAAGGCGATCGACCTCCTGGTGACCGCCTTGCATCTGGCCTGACATGTCATCGCGAGCGACGAGGCGATTCTGCCAGACCCTCATCCTGAGGAACGCGGAACGCGCGTGTCGAAGGATGAAGGCCCGGCTGGTGGCCTCGCCCTTCGAGACGCCGCGCAGGCGCGGCTCCTCAGGGTGAGGGTCCGGCTTCCCAGCTCGCAGTGACAGAATAATTGGAGACCCAACATGCTCAGAGAAATCCGCCCCGCGATCGTCCTCTTGCTCGCACTCACCGCCATCACCGGCCTCGCCTATCCGCTCGCGATGACCGCCATTGCCGGCACGTTGTTTCCCGTGCAGGCGCAGGGCAGCCTCATCGAGAAGGACGGCAAGGTGATCGGCTCCGCCCTGATCGGGCAGGAGTTCAAGGACGACAAGTACTTCCACGGCCGTCCCTCGGCGACGCTTGCGCCGGACCCCAATGATTCGGCCAAGACGGTGTCGGCCCCCTACAACGCCGCCAATTCGGGCGGCTCCAACCTCGGCCCGACCAGCAAGGCGCTGGCCGACCGGCTCAAGGAAGATGTGGACAAGCTCAGGAGCGAGAATCCGAACGCGGCCGTGCCGGTCGACCTGGTGACGACCTCGGCCAGCGGCCTCGATCCGAACATCTCGCCGGAAGCGGCGCAATTCCAGGTGCCGCGCGTGGCAAAGGCGCGGAATCTGCCTGAGGATCAGCTCAAGCAGCTCGTGACCGCCAACACCGAAGGCCGTCTGCTCGGCCTGCTCGGCGAACCCAGGGTTAACGTTCTGGCGCTGAATCTTGCGCTCGATCGCATGGCCGCGAAGTAGCAGTCTAGGCTCGCAGCGCGCAGATGATTATATTGGCGAGATGGTCCGAGAGCGCCGCGATCCCGAACAACGTCCCTCTCCCGAAGCGCTGCTGGAAGCCGCGCGCCGGGAGGAGAGTGCGAGCGGCAAGCTGAAGATCTTCGTCGGCGCCGCTCCCGGCGTCGGCAAGACCTACGAGATGCTGCAAAGCGCCCATGCCAAGCGCAAGGCCGGCATCGATGTCGTGGTCGGGTTCGTCGAAACCCATGGCCGCGCCGAGACCGAGGCGCTGGTACGCGGCCTCGAAGTGGTCCCGCGCAAGAGGCTGGAGTACCGCGGCCAGATTGTCGAGGAGATGGATCTCGATGCGGTGATCGCGCGGCGGCCGCAGATTGCTTTGGTCGATGAGCTCGCCCACACCAACGCGCCCCTTTGCCGCCATCCCAAGCGCTATCTCGACGTCGAGGAGCTGCTCTCCCACGGCATCGACGTCTACACCGCCGTCAACATCCAACACATCGAGAGCCTCAACGACGTCGTTGCCCAGATCACCCATGTCAGGGTCCGCGAGACCGTGCCGGATTCGGTATTCGACCGCGCCGATGCGATCGAGCTGATCGACCTGACGCCAGACGATCTGATCCAGCGGCTGAAGGAGGGCAAGGTCTATGTGCCCAAGCAGGCCGAGCGGGCACTGGAGCATTATTTCTCGCCGGGCAACCTCACCGCGCTCCGTGAGCTCGCACTGCGGCGCACCGCCGAGCGGGTCGACGAGCAGCTCCTCAACCACATGCAGGCGAATGCGATTCCCGGGCCCTGGGCCGCGGGTGAGCGCATCCTGGTCTGCATCGGCGAGGATGCACGCGCCGCCGGCCTCGTGCGCTACACCAAGCGGCTGGCCGACCGGCTGCATGCGCCGTTCACCGCGATCTCGATCGAGACGCGGCGATCCCTGCAATTGTCCGACGAGGAGCGCGATCGGCTGGCCGACACGTTGCGGCTGGCGGAAGCTCTCGGCGGCGAAGCGCTGACCATTCCCGCCGTCGGCCGCCGTATCGCCGATGACGTCGTCAATTTCGCGCAAGGCAACAACGTCACCCAGATCGTGATCGGCAAGTCGACGCGCTCGCGCTGGTTCGAGATGACGCGCGGCTCCGTCGTGCACGACCTGGTGCGCCGCGCCGGCAACATCACGGTCCACGTCATCGCCGGTGACGAAATGCCCGGCGAGGCCGCGCCCAAGACCGCGGTGCAGACCGCCGCGCGGTCGGAGCCGTTCAATCCGCTGCCCTATCTGAAGGCGCTCGGGATCGTGCTGATCGGCCTCGGCGCCGCGGAGCTGATCCAGCCCCGTTTCGGCATCGAGAACGTCGACCTCGTGCTGCTGACGGCGGTGGTCGCGGTTGCCGTGCGCTATGGCCTATGGCCATCGCTGCTGGCGACCGTCGCGGCTTCCCTGTGCTATAATTTTTTCTTCCTGCCGCCACTCTACACCTTCACGATCACCGACCCGACCAATGTCGCCGCCTTCCTGCTATTCCTGGTGGTCGCGATGATCGTCTCGAATGTCGCGGCGCGCGTGCGCATCCAGGCCGACACCGCCATCGGCCGGATCAGGATGACCGAGCAGCTCCATGCCTTCAGCCGCAAGCTCGCCGGCACCGCCACGCTCGACGACGTGCTGTGGGCGACCGCCTACCAGATCGCGTTGATGCTGAAGGTGCGCGTGGTGCTGCTGCTGCCGGACGAGGGCCTGCTCACGGTGAAGTCCGGCTATCCGCCCGAAGATGAGCTCGATCAGGCCGACCTCGCTGCGGCCAACTGGGCCTGGAGCAACGACCGCCCCGCCGGCCGCGGCTCGGACACGTTGCCGGGCGCCAAGCGGCTGTTCTTGCCGATGCGCACCGGGCGCGGCCCGATCGGCGTCATCGGCATCGACAACGACCGCACCGGCCCGCTGCTGACGCCGGACCAGCGCCGGCTGCTCGATGCGCTGGTCGACCAGGGCGCGCTCGCGATCGAGCGCGTGCTGCTGGTCGAGGACATGGACCGCGTCAAGCGCACGGTCGAATCCGAACGGCTGCGCTCGGCGCTGTTGACCTCGATCTCGCATGATCTGAAGACGCCGCTCGCCTCCGTGTTGGGAGCGGCCTCAACCATGCGCGATCTCGCCGGCGCCCTCTCCGACACCGAGAAGCGCGACCTGCTCGCCACAGTGATTGACGAATCCGAGCGGCTCAACCGCTTCATTGCCAATCTGCTCGACATGACCAAGCTCGAATCCGGCGCTATCGTGCCCAACACGGCGCTGCACGATCTCGGCGAAATCGTGGGCAGCGCGCTGCGGCGCGCCAGCAAGATCCTCAACCGACACAAGGTCGAGCTGGTGCTGGCCGCCGATCTGCCGATGCTCCAGCTCGATGCCGTGCTGTTCGAGCAGGTGGTGTTCAATCTGCTCGACAATGCCGCAAAATACTCGCCACCCGAGACCACGATCTCGATTCGCGGCCGGCGCGAGAGCGGTCATGTCGTGATCGAGATCGCTGACGAGGGGGCCGGCATTCCGCCTGACGAGCTAGAGAGCGTGTTCGACAAGTTCTATCGCGCGCAGAAGGGCGATCACGTCCGTCCCGGCACCGGGCTCGGGCTCGCCATCTCCCGCGGCTTCGTCGAGGCGATGCACGGTACGATCTCCGCTGCCAATCGCAGCGAGCGGAGTGGCGCGGTCCTCACCATTCGCCTGCCCGTTCCGGCAGAGAGCCACGCATTGGATACCGCCGCATGAGCGCTGCTCCGATCAAGGTCCTGGTCATCGACGACGAGCCGCCGATCCGCAAATTGCTGCGGATGGGGCTGACGACGCAAGGCTATGAGATCCTGGAGGCGTCGAACGGCAAGACCGCGCTGGAGAAGCTTGACGAAGGGCCGGCGCTGATCATCCTCGATCTCGGCCTGCCCGACGTTCAGGGGCATGAGCTGCTCCGCACCATGCGCGCCCGCAACGAAGGCGTGCCGATCGTGGTGCTGTCGAGCCGCGGCGACGAAGCCGGCAAGGTGCAGGCGCTCGATCTCGGCGCCGACGACTATCTGACCAAGCCGTTCGGCATGGAGGAGCTTTTGGCGCGCCTGCGCGCCGCGCTGCGCCACCAGCTTCAGGTCAAGGGCGAGCGCCCTGTGTTCCGCACCGGCGATCTCTCCGTCGATCTGGTCCGCCGCATCGTCAAGGTCGGCGAGCGCGAAGTGAAGCTCTCGCCGAAGGAGTATGACCTGTTGCGCGTGCTGGTGCAGCATGCCGGCAAGGTGCTCACCCACCGCTTCCTGCTGAGGGAGCTCTGGGACGAGCTGACGGATGCGCAATATCTGCGCGTCTATATCCGGCAGCTCCGGCAGAAGATCGAAGCAGATCCGGAACGGCCGCAATATGTGCTGACGGAAACGGGGATCGGGTACCGGCTGAAGGCGGGGGATTAGCACCGTCAAGCGAGCCGTCATGGCCGGGCTTGTCCCGGCCATCCACGTGCATCAGCGCATGGGATAGACGTAGATGCCCGGGTCAAGCCCGGGCATGACGACGGAGGTTGAGCCGCGAGCTCACGTCGAGCCGGATTAGCCCGCCTTCCGGTGCCTCGCCGTCGACCGGGGGGTCTTCTTAGCGGCGCGATGCCGTCCGGTCGCCCGCCGCGCATGCGACTTCGTCGCCGTCTTCTTGCCGCGTCCCTTCAGGCTCTGCTTCAGCGCGTCCATCAGGCTGACGACATTGCTCGGTCGCTCCTCGGGCTCGGGCAGCTCGATCTTCTTGCCGCTGGCCTTGCGCTTCACCAGCGCCTTCAGCGCGTCCTCGTACTCGTCCTTGAATTTGCTGGGGTCGAAATGCGCCGCCTTGGTGCGCAGGATATGGCCGGCGAGCTCGACCATGTCCTTGGTGATCTTCGGGCTCTTGATGTCGTCGAAGAACTGGTCCTCCTCGCGCAGCTCGTATGGGAAACGCAGCGTGGTGCCGAGCAGGCCCTTGCCGAGCGGCTCGATCGCCATCACATGCTCGCGGTTGGTCAGCACGATCTTGGCGAGCGCGACGCGTTCCTCGTCCTTCATGGCGTCGCGGATCACGGCGAAGGCGTCGACCGCGGCCTTGCCGTCGGGTGCGATGTAGTAGGGATGGTTGAGATAGCGCTGGTCGATCTCATCGCGCGGCACGAAGCTCTCGATGTCGATGGTGTGATTGCTCTCGATCTGGACCGCTTCGAGCTCCTCCGGCTCGATCTCGACATATTTGCCCTTGCGCAGCTCGTAGCCGCGGCCCTTCTGGTCGGTCTCGACGACGTCACCGGTCTCGGAATCGATCATCTGCTGCTTGAGCCGGTTTCCGGTCTCGCGGTTGATCAGGTGAAACCGCGTCTTTTCGGCCGCCGTGGTCGCCGGATAAAGCACGACCGGGCAACTGACCAGCGACAGCTTCAACGTTCCCTTCCAATAGGCGCGCGGGGCCATTCCATTCTCCAGGGTTTTCAAGGCGTTTTGGAACCCCAACCGTCCCGTGGGGTTTTGGTTCCGGGCGGGACTTTCGCCGTGATAGGCTTGGACGCCGAAAGAGAAGCGGGACCGGTCGTGCTGCAAAAACTCTCCACTTACCGACAGAAGCGGGATTTCGAAAAGACGCCCGAGCCATCGGGCAAGAGCGCAGTGGCGCCGGCGAAGCAGCGGCGCTTCGTCATCCAGAAGCACGATGCCAGCCGCCTGCACTACGATCTCAGGCTCGAATTCGACGGCGTGTTCAAGTCTTGGGCGGTGACGAAAGGACCCTCGCTCGATCCGCACGACAAGCGGCTGGCGGTCGAGGTGGAAGACCATCCGCTCGACTATGGCGATTTCGAAGGCACGATTCCGGAAGGGCAATATGGCGGCGGCACGGTGATGCTGTGGGACCGCGGCACGTGGGAATCGGACGATCCGGAAGCCGGCTTCAAGAAGGGAGATCTGAAGTTCACCCTGCACGGCGAGAAGCTGCATGGAAGCTGGGTCCTGGTGCGCATGCGCAACGACCGCACCGGCGGCAAGCGCGCCAACTGGCTCCTGATCAAGCATCGTGACGAATATGTCCGCGAAGGCGCGGACAACGACGTTCTCGACCAGGACAAGTCCGTCGCCTCCGGCCGCGCGATGGAGCAGATCGCCGAAGGCAAGGGCCGCGCGCCAAAGCCGTTCATGCTGGCCAAGGGTCCCAGGGGCAAGGCCGATGCAGTCTGGCAATCCAACCGTGCCGAGGAGACGAAAGGGCGCACGGTCAAGCCGGCGCCGCGCACGGTGCTGAAGGGCGGCAGAGCGGCGAAGAGGAGCGCCGCGACCGCGACGAACGCCAGGAAGGTCGCGGAGATGCCGGATTTCGTCGCGCCGCAGCTCTGTACGCTGGTGGAGCGGCCGCCGGCCGACCAGGGCTGGTGCCACGAGATCAAGTTCGACGGCTACCGGGTGCAGCTCCGGGTCGAGGACGGCGAGGCGACCCTGAAGACGCGCAAGGGTCTCGACTGGACCGGCAAGTTCGCCTCCATTGCCAAGGAAGCGGCTGCGCTGCCCGACGTGATGATCGACGGCGAGATCGTCGCGCTCGACCATAACGGCGCGCCGAACTTCTCCTCGCTGCAGGCTGCGTTGTCCGACGGCAAGACCGACGAGCTGATCTTCTTTGCCTTCGACCTGCTGTTCGCCGAGGGCGAGGACTACCGCCGCCTGTCGCTCGGCGAACGCAAGGCGCAGCTCAAGAAACTGCTGGAATCGCGCAAACAGAAATCGAGCCAGCTCCGCTATGTCGAGCATTTCGAGAGCGGCGGCGATGCCGTGCTGCAATCGGCCTGCAAGCTCGAACTTGAGGGCGTCGTCTCGAAGAAGCTGAACGCGCCCTATCGGTCCGGCCGCACCGAGAGCTGGGTCAAGTCGAAATGTCGCGCCGGCCACGAGGTGGTGATCGGCGGTTACAAGACCACCAACGGCAAGTTCCGCTCGCTGATGGCGGGCGTGCAGCGCGGCGATCATCTCGCCTTTGTCGGCATGGTCGGCACCGGCTTCGGCGCGGACAAGGTCAAGCGCATCATGCCTGCGCTGAAAGCCATGGCGGCCAAGGACAGCCCCTTCGGCGGCAAGAATGCGCCGAAGAAGACCCGCGACGTGCACTGGCTGAAGCCGGAGCTGGTCGCCGAAATCGAGTTCGCCGGCTTCACCGCCGACGGCAACATTCGCCAGGCGGCGTTCAAGGGACTGCGGCAGGACAAGCCTGCCGAGGAGGTCGAGGCGGAGACGCCCGTCGACACCGAGCTCGCCGAGCCCTCCGCCAGGAAGGCGGTGCGCACGAAGGCGGGCCGGCAGTCGAAGCAGACCGCTCAAAATGCCGAGGTCATGGGCGTAATCATCTCCAAGCCGGACAAGGAGCTCTGGCCCGACGATGGCGATGGCGGCGTCGTCACAAAGCTGGACCTTGCCCGCTATCTCGAGGCCGTCGGCGAATGGATGATCGTGCACCTCAAGGGCCGGCCGTGTTCGCTGATCCGCGCGCCGGATGGCATCAAGGGCGAATGCTTCTTCCAGCGCCATGCGATGCAGGGGACGTCGAACCTTCTGGAGCTCGCAAGGGTCTCCGGCGACCGCAAGCCCTACCTTCAGATCGATCGGATCGAGGGGCTCGCCGCCGTGGCGCAGATCGGCGGCGTCGAGCTGCATCCCTGGAATTGCGCGCCTTATGCCTATGACACGCCGGGCCGGCTGGTGTTCGATCTCGATCCCGCGCCCGACGTCGACTTCGCCGACGTCGTCGAGGCGGCCAAGGAGATGCGGCAGCGCCTTTCCGACATCGGCATGGACAGCTTCTGCAAGACCACGGGTGGCAAGGGCCTGCACGTCGTGGTGCCGCTGCGTCACGGCGCGCGCGACAAGGTGAGCTGGAAGGAAGCCAAGGCCTTCGCACAAGGCGTCTGTCAGTGGATGGCCGACGACGATCCCGAACGCTATCTGCTCAACATGTCGAAGAAGCTGCGCAAGGGAAAGATCTTCCTGGATTATCTGCGCAACGACCGCATGTCGACCGCGGTGGCCCCCTTGTCGCCGCGGGCGCGCGCCGGGGCCACGGTATCGATGCCGGTCACCTGGGCGCAAGTGAAGAGCGATCTCGACCCGAAGCGCTACACGCTACGCACCGTGCCGGGCCTGCTGGCGCGATCGAAAGCATGGGAGGGCTATGACGATGCCGCCGCTTCGATCAAGGCGGCGATGAAGAAGCTGGCGGCGAAGGTGAAGTAGGTTTGTCGCTGTTGCGGCGAAGGCCGGTCTCGTAGGGTGGGCAAAGCGAAGCGTGCCCACGTCTTTCCCTGTCGTGGCGAGGAAGGTGGGCATGGCGCGTTGCGCCTTTGCCCACCCTGCGCGATCCACGTTTTGTTAGATCCGTCCCATCAGCAGCAGGATCAGCAGGATGATGATGACGAGCCCGAGGCCGCCGCCGCCATAATAGCCGGTGCCGTAGAACGGCCCGCCGCCGATGCCGCTGAAGCCGCCAAGCAGGGCGATGATCAGAATGATCAGAATGATCGTGCCGATTGACATACGAGTCTCCTCCAGCCCTTTGTCGAAAGGGTCGTTTGCACCTGTCCCGTCGTGCGGGGGCAACTTGCCGCAGGTTGTAAAGTTCCCGCATTGAAACAAGGCCGAGGGTCCAACTTGCATGGAACCTTTGCAGGTGCAGCAGGGATGACTATGTGGCAAGAGCCACCACCGGACAGGAACCATGTCAGCACCGCTTGTCGTTTCCATCCCACACCGCCTCGGGCGCGAGGAGGCGGTGCGCCGGCTCAAGACGGGGCTTGGCCGCGCCGCGGCCAGCATTCCGGTGATGCAGGTCGAGGAGGAACGCTGGAGCGGCGACAGCATGAATTTCCGCATCCGCGCGCTCGGGCAGATCGCGACCGGTCAGGTCGACGTCGCCGACGACCATGTGAAGGTCGAGGTGGTGTTGCCCTGGCTGTTGCAGCGCTTTGCCGAGATGGCGCAGGCGACGATCAGGAAGCGCGGGCAGTTGCTGCTGACCAAGGACGAGGGAAAGTAACTTCAGGCGCGCACGCGCCGCCGCGAGGGCCTGATGGCGCTTGCGGCTCGGGCCTCGATGAGCGAGGCGGGACAATCGCGGAACGCCTGCGCGAGCGGCAAGTCGTTACCGGCAAGGCCGGGTACGGTGTAGCCCGTGATGTCGATAGTCGCGTCCAGGCTCTCCGGCGCGGGCCATTCCCGGCCGCCTTGCGTGAACGGCGCGAAATGACGCCCGACCACGACGATCGCGACCGCGCGGCCATGACGGCGGGCAAAGGCGATCACGTGGTCGGCATGTGCGCCGCGCACCTCGAGCGGCTGATAGTCACCCTGGGCGAATACGTCGGCGAGTCCATTGCGCAGCTTGAGGAGATGCCGCGTCCAGGCCAGCTTGAGCCGGCCGTCCGGCCAGGACTTGATCAGGCTGCCCCAGTCCGGAGCTTCCAAAGAGCTCAGCGCCGCGTGGCGTGCGGCAAAGTCCACCGGGCGGCGGTTGTCGGGATCGACCAGCGACAGGTCCCAGAACTCGGTGCCTTGATAGAAGTCCGGCACGCCCGGCAGAGTCGCCTTGAGTGTGAGCTGGCTCAGCGAGTTCAACGTGCCGAGCAGTGCGACGCGGCGAGCCAGCGTTTGCAATGCCTCCAGGAATTCTGCGGATCGGGCGGGATCGAGGATCTTCCCGACGAAGTCCCGTATGCCGTCCTCATAGGTTTCATGCGGGTTGAGCCAGCTCGTCTCCTCCTTGCCCTCGCGCGCGGCCTTGAGGGCATAGGCCCGGATACGCCCGACGAAAGCGGCATCGGCCGGCTCCTCGAGCGGCCAGGCGCCGAGCAGCGTCTGGTAGAGCATGTATTCGAACGTCGCCGACGGCGCGCGGAAACTGCCCTGGTGTGCGAGATGCGGGGCGTTCAACACTTTCCAGCGTGCCACCGCGCTGGTCCATTCGCCAGGAATCTCGCTGAGCGCGGCGATGCGCGTGCGGGCATCCTCACCGCGCTTGGTGTCGTGGGTGGCCGTTGCGGTCATGCCTTGCGGCCATTCCCTGGCGCGGGCCTGCATGACCTGGTGAAAGGCGGGAACGGTGAGGCCGCTGCTCGCGGGATCGCCGCCGACCTCGTTCAGCGCAAGCAGCCGGTGGAATTGATAGAACGCGGTGTCCTCCAGCGACTTCGCCATCATCGGCCCGGTGAATTGCTGCACCTTCAGCGCGAAGCGGCGCACACGCGGGGCGCCGTGCGGGGGACGGCCGGGCTTGAGCAGGTCCATGGTGAGGGCATCGCGCAGGAAGTCGAAAATGCCTTCGTCGGCGGCAAACCACTCCGCGCGGGCGCGCTCGATGGTGTCCTCGATCAGCTTGCGGTCCGGTGCCGTCGGGCTGCTGTGCGTCAGGTAGGTGCGATAGACCGGGAAATGCAGCACATAGAGCTCGAGCGCCTGTCGCAGGCTGTCGGCTGAGAAGTCTCGTGTCGAGTAATGCCCGTTGGCGATGCGCGCGAGCAGACGCGACAGCACGGTGAATTCGCTGGCGAGCAACGTCTCCAGAACCCGCCGCTTGGCGTCCTTGACGTAAGGCGCAAGCCGCGGCGGCCGGTTGCTGATCTGCCGCCAGGTCTCGTCCAGCGCTTCGAGGCCCTTGGGATCGACCAGCACATGGGTGATGACGTTCATCCATTCATAGCCCGTGGTGCCCTGGACGCCGGCGAACTTCGGCAGGCGCTCGTGCTCGCACAGAATCTTTTCGATCACGGTATAGAACGGCTTTGTATTGCCATGGGCATCGCGCACCAGCCGGCGCAATCGCTGGCAATATTGTGCGGGGTCACGCAGGCCGTCGATGTGATCGAGCCGGATTCCCTGTAGTTTGCCGTCGGCGATGAGTTGCTTCACCAGCCGGTGCGTGGCGGCAAATGTGCTCGCGTCCTCGACGCGCAGTCCGGCGAGCCCGTTGACGTCGAAGAAGCGGCGATAGTTGATATCGCTGGAGGCAAGCCGCCAGTGCCCGAGCTTGTAGTGCTGGCGCTCCAGCAGATGATGCAGCGTCAGCGTCTGCGCCGGGCGGTCCTTGCCGGCGCGATAGGCGGCAAGGCCGCGACCGATGATGTCGGCGGCGCCCGCGATGTCCTTGAGCTCGGTCTTGAAGACGGGAGCTTCCTTGCGATTGGGACGGCGCAGCCCGGTGTAGCGGGTCGCGAGTGACAGCAGGCGCTTGCCGGGCTCCGTTTCCGCCGCGTCCGCCTCCTTGACGATTACGCGCAGAATTTCGCCATAGCGCTCCGGTGCGATCGGCAGGCGATGCTCGAAATACCAGGCCGAAAGGCTTCCCTCATCGGGATCGTAGCGCAGTTCGATGTCGCCGCGCTCCAGCGCCTCGCCGTAGGACGAGCCGAGGATCGGCAGCAGCACGCCGCCGCGGGCGCGGAAGGCCAGTTGATCCCAGTCGATGTCGAAGGAGGCGGCGTGCGGCGAGGCCTGGCCCCATTCCAGCACGTCGAGCCACCAGGGGTTGTCGGCGAAATGCACGCCGACATGGTTGGGCACGAAATCGATGATGAGTCCGAGATCGTGCGCCTCGAGCGCCTCGTTCAGTCGTGCGAAGCCGGCCTCGCCGCCGAGCTCGGGATTGAACTGGCTGTGATCGACGGTGTCGTAGCCGTGGGTCGATCCCTTGCGGGCCTTCATCACCGGCGAAGCGTAGAGATGCGTGATCCCCAGCGCTTTGAGGTAAGGCACGACCGCGGCGGCCTTGTCGAAGTCGAAATCCGCGGTGAGCTGAAGCCTGTAGGTTGCGAGCGGAATGGCAGGAGGCATGTCAACCTCCGAGACGCCAGACCACCGACCAGGGCGGGAGCCGCTCGCTGGCGCCGCCCCAGATCGGCGTGCCCGCGCTGAGGGTGGAGGTGATCTCGCAATCCGACAGATTGGCGACGAGGCGCAACGTCGTGCCGTCGCCCATCCGCCAATGCGCGGTGAGCAGGCCGTTGTCGGCCGCCTCGGCGTCGCCGAAGCTTGCGCCCCTGAGCCGGGGCACGATCTCCTTGCGACGCAGCGCGAGCAGCTCTTTCACCAGCGCAAGCCGCGCGTCCTGTTGCGGCGTGCGACCGGTCCAGTCGAGCACGGCGGATTGCAGCGTTGCCGGATCGAGCGGGTCGGGCACTTCGTCGCCGTATTTTTCGTAAGCCCAGGCATATTCCTGCTTGCGACCCTTGCGCACGGCCTCGGCGAGTCCGCCGTTGAAATCGCAGAAGAACGGGAAGGGGACTGTCGAGCCCCATTCCTCGCCCTGAAACAGCATCGGCACCATCGGCGCGAGCAGGGTGACTGCGAGGGCGGCCTCGATCTGTTCTGGCGATGCCAGGCTTTCCAGCCGTTCGCCGAGCGGACGGTTGCCGATCTGGTCGTGGTTCTGCAGGAAATTGACGAAAGTCGCCGGCGGCAGCTCTCCGCTCGGCTCACCGCGCGGCCTCTTGCCCCAGAACTCGGAGATCTCGCCCTGATAGACGAAGCCGGAGGCGAGCGCGCGCGCGAGGTCCATGCGCGGCGTCTGGTAGTCGGCGTAGTAACCGGCGAGCTCGCCGGTCAGCATCACATGCCAGACGTGATGATAGTCATCGTTCCACTGGCCGCGATATTTGCCGTTCGGCGGCTCTTGCGCGGCGTCGAGCAGACTGGCGCGATTGTCGCCGTTCTCCAGCACGAGATGGATGTGGCGTCCCGTGGCCTTGGCGAGCTCGCCGGCGGCAACGCTCAGGTCCTGCAGCATCGATTGCTCGCCGGGGATCGCCATGATGTGGTTGGCGGCATCCAGCCTCAGGCCGTCGAAGCGGTAGTCGCCGAGCCAGGACAGCGCGTTCTCGACGGCAAAGGCTCGCGCCTGCGGCACGCGATAGTCGATCGCACTGCCCCACGGCGTGTGCGCATCGGTGAAGAAGGTCGGCGCATAGCGGCCGAGGTAGTTTCCTTCCGGGCCGAAATGATTGTAGACCACGTCGAGAAACACCATCAGCCCGCGCAGATGAGCCTCGTCGATCAGCGTCTTCAGGTCTTCGGGCCGGCCATAGGCGCTGTCGGGCGCGTACCACAGCACGCCGTCATAGCCCCAGCCGCGGCGTCCCGCGAAATCGGCGAGCGGCATCAATTCCAGCGCAGTGATGCCCGTCGCCGTGAGATGATCGAGCTTGTCGATCATGGCGCGGTAGGTGCCCTCCGGCGTGAAGGTGCCGACGTGAGTCTCGATCAGTACCGTCTCTTCCCAGGGGCGGCCGCGCCAATCGCGCGCGCGCCATACGAAGGCGTCGTGATCGATCACCTCGCTCGGGCCAAACACGTCCTCGGGCTGGAAGGCCGAAGCAGGATCCGGCACGTCGATCTCGTCGTCGATCCTGAACTTGTAGGGACTGCCGGCCGTGAGGCCTGCAATCTCTGCGACGTACCAGCCATCCTGCCGGCGCTGCATCGCGTGCCCGCGGTGGTCGAGCAGGAGGTCGACGCGGCGCGCGGCGGGCGCCCATAGTCGGAACGACACGCCGTCCTTCGTCGGCCTCGCCCCGAAGGACGGTCTCATAGCGCCCCCGCGAAGGCGAGCACGGAACGCGGCGGCGCCTTGCTGTCGCTCCCGGGCAGGAAGTCGATCGTATTCAGCATGGCATCGGTCGTGTTCAGGATCTGCTGCCAGCTCTTGTATTCGGACATTTGCGGCAATTTGAATGCGATCTCTTCGGGAGCGGCGTTCAGTACGATAAAGATCGCAGCACCACCCGGTTCCATCGGCCCCATCACATAGGAGAGGAATCGGCCTTCCGGGAATTTCCAGTCGCTCTCCGTCATCTCGTCGCCGGCAGGGGTCAGCCACAGTGCGCCGTAGGAGATGCCGTCCTTGGGGCGGCCATCGAGCCAGCGATGGCTGCGGAGCTGCGAGAACCGGCGGCGGATGTCGGCGAGATGGGCGACGAAGTCGACCATGTCGTCGTCCTCCTTGCCGAGATTGTCCCAGCCTACCCAGCCGACTTCGTTGTCCTGGCAATAGGCGTTGTTGTTGCCGGATTGCGAGTTGCCGACCTCGTCGCCGGCGAGGATCAGCGGAACGCCCTGCGCCAGCATCAGGCAGGCCAGCACGTTCTTGCGCAGCTGCCGGCGCAGGCTGATGATGTTCGGATCGTCGGTCGGACCCTCGACACCGCAATTGTTGCTGTGATTGTCGTTGGAGCCGTCGCGATTGTCCTCGCCATTGGCCTCGTTGTGCTTCTCGTTGTAGCTGAAGAGGTCGGCGAGCGTGAAGCCGTCGTGGACAGTGATGTGGTTGATGCTGGCGCGCGGCCGCCGTCCGTCGTGGTTGAACAGGTCGGACGACGCGGTCATGCGGCTGGAAATGTCGCCGATCAGGCTGCCTTCGCCGCTCCAGTAGCGGCGCATGGCGCTGCGATAGCGGTCGTTCCATTCAGACCATTGCGAGGGGAAGGCGCCGACCTGGTAGCCGCCGAGGCCAAGGTCCCACGGCTCGGCGACGAGCTTGACGGTCGCCAGCACCGGGTCCTGCCGGACCGCTGTCAGGAACGAGCTGCCGCGATCGAAGCCGTTCGGCCCGCGTGCCAGCGTGGTGGCGAGGTCGAAGCGGAAGCCGTCGACGTGGCAGACCTCGACCCAGTAGCGCAAGGAATCCATCACCATCTGCAGCACGCGTGGATGGGTGAGGTTCACCGACGAGCCGCAGCCGGTGAAGTCGTCGTAATAGCGCGGGTTCTCGCGGTTCAGCCAATAGTAGGAGGCGTTGTCGATGCCGCGATAGCACAGCGTCGGGCCGAGATGGTTGCCTTCGGCGGTGTGGTTGTAGACGACGTCGAGCATCACCTCGATGCCGGCATCGTGCAGCCGCGCCACCGTGGTGCGGAAGGAATCGAGTGCATTGTCCTGGGCGTAGCGCGGCTCGGGCGCGAAGAAGGACAGCGTGTTGTAGCCCCAATAATTGGCGAGCTTCTTTTCCACGAGGATGCGGTCGTCGACGAAGCTGTGGATCGGCAACAGCTCGACCGTGGTGACGCCGAGCTTCTTCAGGTGCTCGATCATCGCCGGCGAGGACAGGCCGCCATAGGTGCCGCGCAGATTCGGCGGCACGTCGTCGCGCTTCTGCGTCAGGCCCTTGACGTGGGCCTCGTAGATGATGGTGTCTTCCCAGGGGATGTTGGGGCGGATCTCGCGGCGGCCCCAGTTGAAGGTCTCGTCGACCACGACGGCCTTCGGCATGCCCCGCGCATTGTCGCGCCGGTCGAAGGACAGGTCCTCGCGCGGGCTCCCGGTGCGGTAGGCAAAATGCGCATCGCTCCAGACTAGCCGCCCGGCAAGCCGCTTGGCATAGGGGTCGAGCACCAGCTTGTTGGCGTTGAAGCGGTGACCGTGCTCGGGCTCGTACGGGCCGTGCACGCGGTAGCCATAGAGCTGGCCGGGCGATACGTCGTTGAGATAGCCGTGCCAGACATCCTCGGTCCTCTCAGGCAGTTCGATGCGCTCGAGCTCGCGGCGGCCTTGTGCGTCGAACAGGCAGAGCTCGACCTTCTGCGCGTTGGCGGAGAACAGCGCGAAATTGGTGCCGCGTCCGTCCCAGCTTGCGCCGAGGCGTGCGGGCGATCCAGCAGTCAGACGCATCAGTCAGCTTTCCGGAACGAGGAAGATCGCAGCGAGCGGTGGAATGGTGAGGCGGAGCTCGCCGTCCTCGGCATGAACTTCGCCGATATTCCCGACATTGCTGCCGCCATAATGGGCGGAATCCGAGTTGAGCACTTCCTTCCATTTGCCGCCAAAGGGTACACGAACGCGATAGTTCTGGTAGACATTCGGCGAGAAGTTGACGATCACCAGGCACCGCGCGTGCTCGTCGAATCCCTTGCGCAGCCAGGCGAACACGTTGCGGTTGGCGTCATCGGTGATCAGCCATTCGAAGCCGGCCTGGTCGCAATCCATCTGGTGCAGCGCCGGCACCGCGCCATAGAGCCGGTTGAGGTCGCGGATCAGCGCCTGGACGCCGGAATGGTACTTGTATTCGAGCAGGTGCCAGTCGAGCGACTGGTCGTGATTCCATTCGCGGCTCTGCGCGATTTCCGCACCCATGAACAGCAGCTTCTTGCCGGGATGGCCGAACATGAAGCTGTAATAGGCGCGCAAATTGGCGAAGCGCTGCCACTCGTCGCCGGGCATGCGGCCGAGGATAGAGCGTTTGCCGTGCACGACCTCGTCGTGCGACAGCGGCAGGATGAAGTTTTCCGAGAAGGCGTAGTGCAGGCCGAACAGAATCTCGCCGTGATGGTGCTTGCGGTAGATCGGATCCTTGCTGATGTAGCTCAGCGTGTCGTGCATCCACCCCATGTTCCACTTGTAGCCGAAGCCGAGCCCGCCGAATTCGACCGGGCGCGAGACCTGCGGCCAGGCCGTGGACTCCTCGGCGGCCGTGGTCGCCTGCGGGAAGCGGGCGAACACTTCCGTGTTGAAGCGGCGCAGGAAGTCGATCGCCTCGATGTTCTCCCGCCCGCCATGCTGGTTCGGAATCCATGCGCCGGGCGGCCGGCTGTAGTCGAGATAGAGCATGGACGCGACCGCGTCGACGCGCAGGCCGTCGATCGCATAGCGCTCCAGCCAGAACAGCGCATTCGACACCAGGAAGTTCGTCACCTCGGTGCGGCCGTAATTGTAGATCAGCGTGCCCCAGTCGAGGTGGCGCCCCTGCAGCGGATTGGCGTGCTCGTAGAGCGAGGTGCCGTCGAAATGGCCGAGCCCGTGCGGATCGTCCGGGAAATGACCGGGCACCCAGTCGAGCAGCACGCCGATGCCTTCGCGGTGGCAGGCATCGACCAGTATCGCAAACTCGTCGGGTGTGCCGAAGCGGCTGGTCGGCGCATAGAGGCCGGTCGGCTGGTAGCCCCACGAGCCGTCGAAGGGATGCTCGCTCACGGGAAGGAATTCGAGATGGGTGAAGCCCATGTCGCGGGCGTAGGCCGGCAGCTGCTCGGCCAGCTCGCGATAGGTCAGCCATTCATTGTCGTTCTTGCGCCGCCACGAGCCGAGATGGACCTCGTAGATCGACATCGGCGCCGACAGTGAATTGATGCCGTCGGGCGCCGGCCGCGGCCGCGGCAGATGCGCTTCGTCGAACACGATGGACGCCGTCTTCGGCCGCACCTCGCTCGCGAATGCCAGCGGATCGGATTTCAGCGGAAGCAGATGACCATGCGGGCCGATGATCTCGAACTTGTAGTGATCGCCGGTCTTCGCATGCGGGATGAACAGTTCCCAATAGCCGCTGCCGCGCACCCGCATCGGATGGCGCCGACCGTCCCAGAAGTTGAAGTCGCCGACCACGGACACGCGCCGCGCATTCGGCGCCAGCACCACGAAGCCGATGCCGTCGACGCCATCGAGCTGCATCGGATGCGCGCCGAGCTTGTCGTAGATGCGCTGATGGGTGCCTTCGCCGAGCAGGTAGAGATCAAAATCGGTCAGGATCGGTGGAAAGCGGTAGGCATCCTCGAACTCGACGACGTCGTTGCCGAACTTGGCGCGGAGCTGGTAGTGCTGCGAGCCATTGGGCAGGGCGCCGATGAAGAGACCGGCGTCGTGGACGCGGTCGAGCGAGGCGACCTCGCCATGTTCGCCGACCGCCTCGACGTTGACGGCCTCGGGTAGAAACGCGCGCACCACGCTTCGACCACCCTCGGGATGCAGTCCGAGATAGTGGAAGGGATCGGAATGGCGGCCCTCGATGATCGCATAGGCCTCGGCAGGCAGTTTAGGCATGGGCTTCGCTCTCGGCACTGGACAGAATGCGAAGCAGTCCGGTCAGCGGCGCATGGAGCCCCTCAGGCCGGTGGGACAGCTCGTACTCTACTTCGTTGAATGCGTGATCAAGCAGGAAGAACCTCAACAGGCCGTCCGCGGATTGCGGATTTTCCGGCCAGAGCCGCCGATCGGTCATGGTTTCGTGATAGGCGGACAAGAAGGTTGCGGTAGCGCGCTCGCGCCATTCGTCGAGCGCCGCCGTGAGCCGGCCCTGCTCGTCGGAGGCGCCCTTGAGCGCGCGATTGAGAGCCGTGTCAATCGAAACGTCAATCGAGTGGATCAGGCCCGCGACGTCGCGCGCGGCCGGCGCCTTGCGCCGCTTGTCGGCCAGCGGCACACGCGGATCACCGTCGAAGTCGATGATGAAGATATCGTCCTTCACGATCAGAGTTTGCCCCAGGCGGAAGTCGCCGTGATGACGGATGTTCAACCCGCCGATCCCGGAAGGCAATAGCGCATTCAGTCGGTCGGACAGGCTCGCACGGGCCTCCGCGAGCTGATCGATCAGCGGGCGGTCCGCCTCCCGCAGGCCGTCGCGGCTGTCGGCGAGCCGGTCCAAAACCCGCTCGGCGCGTGCTTTGAGGTCGGATACCAGGCGCCTGATGTATGCGGAGCCGATCGGCTCCGGAGCGAGATCGTCCGGCTTTGCCGCGGCGAGAGCGACATGCAGCTCGCCGAGCCGCCGGCCAATCTGCGCGACGAAGTGCAGGTAAGGCGCCTGCTCCTGGGTCTCGCGGAGCTTCTCGCCCGCCGGCAACACGCGCTGCTCGTCGATATATCGATCGAGATAGCCCGTGGTCACGGTCCAGCCGTCGCCCTGGTTCTCGACATAGGCGTGCAGTACGCCGAGCGCGCTGCGCTGGTCACCCTCGACCAGCTCGACGCTGCCGAGCAGCGCCGGCGTATTGGCGAAGCGCGCGACCTCCGTGAGATAGTGGCCGATCTCGATCTCGGGGCTGATGCCGCTTTCGAGCTGGCGGTAGATCTTGGCGACGTACTGGTTGTCGACCAGCGCGGTGCTGTTCGACTGCTCGATCGCGCGGATGCGTTCGGGCTCCTTGATGGTGTAATCGGCGAAGCGGCTGGTGGGTTTGAACTCCAGCCGCAGATTGTTCTCTTCGACCACCAGATGCTGCGACAGATTGCGCAGGAACAGGCCGATGAAGATCTGGTCGGTCGCGACGTCGAGCAGCGTGCCCTCGCGCGCGCCCTGGCGCACCGCGGCCAGCGCCCTGGGGTTGAACCGCTCGCGGTCGAAGCGCACCCACTCGATCTGTAGCGGCAACACGTAGCGTGTGGCCGCGTCCCCTTGACTGGTCTCGAAGAACGCGATCCAGGGTCTGTTGTCGCCGATGTCGCAGAACGGCACCGCCGAGGTCAGCGCGGTCTTGATCTGCTTGGGATTGTGCTCGGGATACCACCGCGTTCGTGACAGGAAGCCCGGCAACACGTCGCGCTCGAACACGCCGCGCTCGCGGGCGAGGGAGACCCAGTTCGAATTCACCGGCACGACCAGCGTTTCGAACTCCGGCACCGCGCGCGGCGTCACCGGCTCGGACTTGTCGCGTTCCAGCAGCTGGAACCAGTAGAAGCCGTAGGGCCCGAGCGTGATCATGTAGGGCAGCTCGCCGATCGCGGGGAAGCGGGTGCGGCCGAGCATCTCCTGTGGGATGCGGTCCTTCCACGGTGACAGGTCGAGCTCGGTCGCCTGCGCCGCGCGCGAGAGATTGGCGACGCAGAGGATCACCTCGTCGCGGTATTGCCGGACATAGGCCAGCACGGCGCGGTTGGCCGGGCGGATGAAGGTCATGCTGCCGCGGCCGAAGGCGAGCGTCGACTTGCGCACGGAGATCAGCCGTTTGGTGGCGCTGAGCAGCGAGGAGAGGCTGCGCGACTGCGCCTCCACGTTCACGGACTCATAGCCGTAGACGGGATCCATGATCAGCGGCGCGTAGAGGCGCGCCGGGTCGCAGCGCGAGAAGCCGCCGTTGCGGTCCGGGCTCCACTGCATTGGCGTGCGCACGCCGTTGCGGTCGCCGAGATAGATGTTGTCGCCCATCCCGATCTCGTCGCCGTAATAGATGATCGGCGTGCCGGGGAACGACAGCAGCAGCGAGTTCATCAGCTCGATCTTGCGGCGGTCGTTGTCCATCAGCGGCGCAAGGCGCCGGCGGATGCCGACATTGATGCGCGCGCGCGGATCGTTGGCGTAGGTGGTCCAGAGATAATCGCGCTCGACGTCGGTGACCATCTCCAGCGTCAGCTCGTCATGGTTGCGCAGAAACAGCGCCCATTGGCAGGTCGCGGGAATATCCGGCGTCTGGCGCAGGATGTCGGTGATCGGGAAGCGGTCCTCCTGCGCGATCGCCATGTAGATGCGCGGCATCAGCGGAAAATGGTAGGCCATGTGGCATTCGTCGCCGCGGCCGAAATATTCCTGCACGTCCTCCGGCCATTGATTGGCCTCGGCCAGCAGCAGCTTGCCCTTGGAGTAGGCGTCGAGCTCCTGGCGCAGCCGCTTGATGATCGCATGCGTCTCCGGCAGGTTCTCGTTCGAGGTGCCCTCGCGCTCGCAGAGATAGGGAATGGCGTCGAGCCGGAAGCCGTCGACACCGGCGTCCAACCAGCGCTTCATGACCTGGATGATGGCGCTGACCACGCGCGGATTGTCGAAATTGAGGTCCGGCTGGTGCGAGAAGAAGCGGTGCCAGTAGAACGAGCCGGCCTCGGGATCCCAGGTCCAGTTGGACTTCTCCGTGTCGGTGAAGATGATGCGCGTGCCCTGGTATTTCTGGTCGGTGTCGCTCCAGACATACCAGTTGCGGGCGCTGGAGCCGGGATGGCTGCGGCGCGCGCGCTTGAACCATTTGTGCTGGTCCGAGGTGTGGTTGACGACGAGCTCGGTGATGACGCGCAGGCCGCGCTTCTGCGCCTCCTGGATGAAGCGCTTGAAATCCTTCATCGTCCCGAAATCGGGATTGACCGAGCCGTAATCGGCGATGTCGTAGCCGTCGTCGCGGCCGGGCGAGGGGTAGAACGGCAGCAGCCACAGCGCGGTGACGCCGAGCTCCTGGAGATAGGGCAGCTTCTCGGTCAGTCCGGCGAAGTCGCCGATGCCGTCATTGTTGCTGTCGGCGAAGGCTTTGACGTGGAGCTGGTAGATGATGGCGTCCTTGTACCAGAGCTCATCCACGATCTCGGCAGCCTCAGCCTTCTTGGTGTCGACGGAAGACAGAACATTCATGGCGTGAACCTTTACGCCAGGCAGCGGAACAGGAGCGCCGGATCGCGGTCGGGATCGATACGCAACCTGATCCCGCCCCATTCGATGCGGGACCGTTCGCCGGTGAGAAGGTCTTCGAGTTCCGTCACATGGTGGCGCCCTCCACCGGCGTCAATGGTGACGTCGCCGAGCGGCAGCCAGCATTCGCGCACATGACGCGAGAGTGCGATGACGATGACGACGGTGTTGGCCGGATCAGCCGCCTCCTTCGCGAAGGCGATCGTCTCGCCATCCTCGATGCCGAGGAAGCGCACATTGGCCGTCTGCTGCAGCGCTGCGTTCTCGTTGCGGACGCGGTTGAGCTCGGCAATGTAGGATTTGATGTTGCCGGGCTTATCCCAGTCGCGCTGCCTGATCTGGTACTTCTCGGAATCGAGATATTCTTCGCGGCCGGGAATGGCCTCATGCTCCAGCAGCTCGAATCCGCCAAAGATGCCGTAATTGCCCGAGAGCGTCGCGGCCAGCGCGACGCGCGACTTGAATGCCCAGGCCTCTCCGCTCTGGAGGTGGTAGGGCAACAGGTCGGGCGTGTTGACGAACATGTGCGAACGATAGAAATCGCGTTCGGGATAGCGCGTCAGCTCGCCGAGATATTGCTCCAGCTCCCACCGCGAGGTGCGCCAGGGGAAATAGGTGAAGGACTGCGCAAAGCCGAGCTTGGCGAGGCCCCTCATCAGCTTCGGCCGTGCGTAGGTCTTGGAGAACAGGATTACCTCGGGGTGACGGTGGCGGATGTCGCGGATCAGCCACTCCCAGAATGCAAGCGGCGCGGTGTCGTGATTGTCGAGGGCGAAGATGGTCACGCCATGGTCGATCCAGAACAGCATGGCATCGCGAAACGCGTTCCACAGGCCGGCGCGATCCACCGAGCCGAAATCGGGGATGACGATGTCGGAATAAGGGCCGTCCGCCGTCCGGACCGAGCGGTCCGGCCGCCATTTGAACCATTCCGGGTGTTGCGTCAGCCAGGGATGGTCCGGCGAGCACTGCACGGCGAAGTCGAGCGCCAACTCGAGGCCGTATTCCAGGCAGGTCGCGACCAGTGCGCGGAAATCCTCGATCGTGCCGAGCTCGGGATGCAACGCATCGTGGCCGCCCTCGGCCGAGCCGATCGCGTAGGGCGAGCCGGGATCGCCGTCACGCGCAACCGGCGCATTGTTGCGGCCCTTGCGGCTTGTATGGCCGATCGGGTGAATCGGCGTGAAGTAGAGCACGTCAAAGCCCATGGCGGCGATGTCAGGCACGCGCGCGATGCAGTCGCGCAGCGTCCCATGCCGCCCCGGCAATGCGCTCTGGCTTCGCGGCATCATCTGATACCAGGCGCCGAAGCGCGCCTTGTCGCGGTCGACCGTCAGCGGGAAGAGCTGCGAGCGCGTCAGGTCGGGCCGCTGCTGGCTCTCGGCCATGGCTTCGCCGAGCTCGGTTGCGAGCAGCGAATTGACGTCGCCGTTCCTGAGAT
The DNA here is from genome assembly GCF_028128965.1 of Bradyrhizobium sp. CCBAU 25338. Classification (NCBI taxonomy): domain Bacteria; kingdom Pseudomonadati; phylum Pseudomonadota; class Alphaproteobacteria; order Hyphomicrobiales; family Nitrobacteraceae; genus Bradyrhizobium; species Bradyrhizobium sp. CCBAU 25338. Next base: position 392,490 of record NZ_LFKY01000041.1, on the reverse strand, counting down.
AATCCTCGCACTGCCTGATGATGACCGCCGCTGCGTCCTGTCGCGCGCCATGCGCCTTGGTCAGGAGTCCGGCGCCCTCGATCGCATCGAGGCTGACATCGGCCCCGCTACGCTGCTTGCGCGCGACCGCGTGAGACCAGGTGGCGAACTCATCGGTCCAGGCTTCGATCGCGTAGACATATTGGCCGGGCTCAACGGGCGTGAACGCACCGGACCAGCGGTCATTGCCGTGATGGGTCATCGGTTCGCTCCGCCATTCGCGCTCCTGCTCGCGGCGCCAGATCAGGGCGGCGGCGATCACGGCGTCGCCGCCGCGATAGATGTCTGCCCAGACCTGGACCGGTTCGCCCGCGATCCGCTTCACCGCGAAGCGGCCGCCATCGATCGAGGGATAGACGTCCTCGATCAGGAAAGCGCTGCCGGCTGCGGCACTTTCGACAGTTTGAATTGTCTTGTTCACGGTGATGCCATTGACAAGAAAGCAGGAGCCCGTTTCCCTTGCCGGGAACCTACGCTTGGTACCATTATAGAAAGCCGCTTGTATGTCATTGGTTCCCTGGGGAACGGCAAGCGCAGTTTGCGAGTTACCCCTGGCTAACCTCTTCCGCGACCTCGTTAAAATCGATGCCCTTGGCCAAACAATGGCCTGCAAGCTGCGTGCCGAATGGATCTTTTAGCTCAAGCCCGGATCAAGGGCGTTCAGTCCGAATTCGTTGACGCCCTCGGCAAGCTGCGCGTCACCGCGCCCGAGGCGCTCAAATCCATCCTCGATGCCCTGCCGGAGAGGCGGGTCTATCGCTTCGTCAGCGGACCGGTCGTGGTCCGCGCATTGGGGCATCCGCGCACGGAATTGGCGGCGATCGGTGCAGCGCCGCTGCGATGGAAAATCCTCGGCAACGGCAATGTGATCGCCCAAGGCGAGACGCGCGAGCCCGTGATCGCCTGGCCCGCCGGCCTGGCGCTCGGGTACCACCGCTTGATGCTGACCGATGCCGAAGGCGTGACGGAAGAGGTGCCGATGATCGTGGCGCCCGAGCGCGCCTTCGGCGGCGATTTCGACCGCGGCTGGCTGCTTGCCGTCCAGCTCTACAGCGTCCGTTCGGACCGCAACTGGGGCATCGGCGACTTCACCGACCTCGCAGGGCTCGTCCGGCTTGCCAAGCAGCTCGGGGCCGACGGCGTCGGGCTCAATCCGCTGCATGTCCTGTTCGACGACCGCCCGGCCGATTGCAGCCCCTATTCGCCCAACAGCCGGCTCTTCCTCAACCCGCTCTATATTGACGTCGAGGCGATTCCCGAATTCTCGGCAGACCTCGTGCCCGACGCGGCCGCGACGGCCGCCCGCCTGCGCGAAGGTGACCGCGTCCCTTATGCCGACATGGCGGCGTTGAAATGGCTGGGTCTTCGCGCCGCCTTTGACAGCTTCGTGACAAGCGCGAGCGAGGCGCGCCGCAAGGCGTTTGACGCCTTCCGTACCGCCCGCGCGCCGCTGTTGTCCCGCTTTGCCTGCTTCGAGGTGCTGCGCCATCGCTTCAACGCCCCCTGGTGGGAATGGCCGTCGGAATGGCAGCAGCCGGATGAGGCGAAATGCGCCGAGCTGCGCAAGGGTCCGGACAAGCGCGAGGTCGAGTTCGTCGAATTCGTGCAATGGACCGCCGATAGCCAGCTACACGCCGCCAAGGAGCTCGCCAGCCGGCTCGGCATGCGGGTCGGACTTTATCTCGACGTTGCCGTCGGCGTGCAGTCCAACGGCTTCGATGCCTGGAACGAGCAGACGGCGATTTCCCGCCATCTCGCCGTCGGCGCGCCGCCCGACGTGCTCAATACCATCGGCCAGGACTGGGGTCTCGCCGGCTTCAACGCCGGGGGGCTCGAGGCGCAGTCCTTCGTGCCGTTCGCGGACATGCTCGCGGCGTCGATGCGCCATGCCGGCGCCATCAGGCTCGATCACGTGCTCGGCCTGAAACGGCTTTATCTGGTGCCGCGCGGCTTCAAGCCCGACAACGGCGCCTATGTGCAGATGCCGTTCGAGGCGCTGCTGGCGGCCGTGGCGCGCGAGAGCGCGGCCCATCAATGCATCGTGATCGGCGAGGACCTCGGCACCGTGCCTGAAGGCTTTCGCGAGATGATGCAGGATTTCGGCATCTGGTCCTATCTCGTCATGATGTTCGAGCGCGACGATGCCGGCCATTTCCGCAATGTCGACCACTACAGGCCCAATGCGCTGGTCACGCTGAACACGCATGACCTGTCGACCTATGCCGGCTGGCGCTCCTTCAGCGACCTGAAGATGAAGCGCTCGCTCGGGCTCGATCCCGGCGAGAACGACCAGGCGCGCTGGGATGCGCTCGGCAGGCTCGACGAGATCCTGCGCCAGAACGGCATTCGAGCGAACGACCTCTATTCGGTGCTCGCCTTCCTGTCGCGCACGCCGTCCCGGCTGCTCGCGGTGTCAATGGAAGATCTGCTGGGCGTGACCGACCAGCCCAACATTCCCGGCACGATCGACGAGCACCCGAACTGGCGCCAGCGTCTTCCTGTTGCGCTCGACAAGATCGCGTCCAGGATCGATCTCGCGGCTTTGAAGGCCGCGACGCGGGAACGTTCATTGCCCGGCGGGAGTTGAACGGCCGGGGTTTCCCAGGGTTGCACGACATTGTCTCAGAGGATCGAGGACTATGCGCTGATCGGCGATTGCGAGACCGCGGCGCTGGTCGGACGCAACGGCTCGATCGACTGGCTGTGCTGGCCCGCCTTCGATTCCGACGCCTGCTTTGCCGCCATCCTCGGCACGCACAAGAACGGACGCTGGCTGATCGCGCCGAGCGAGACCGCGCCCCGCATCTCGCGGCGCTATCTCGGCAATACCCTCATTCTCGAAACGCGTTTTGAGACGAAGAGCGGCACCGTCGCGCTGATCGACTTCATGCCGCCGCGCGGCAAGGCGTCGGACATCGTGCGGCTGGTCCGCGGCGTCAGCGGCACCGTGAAAATGCGGATGGAGCTCGTCATCCGTTTCGGTTTCGGCGTGGACATTCCCTGGGTGCGACGGATCGACCATTCCTTGATGGCCATCGCCGGCCAGGACATGACGGTGTTGCGCACGCCGGTCGAGACCCGCGGCGAGGACCTGACCACCGTCTCCGACTTCGAGGTGAAGGAAGGCGAGACCGTGCCTTTCGTGCTGACTTACGGCCCCTCGCATCTCGAGCCGCCCGCGTCGATCGATCCGGAGGTCGCTCTCCAGGAGACCGAGAAATTCTGGCAGGACTGGTGCGGCCGTTGCACCCGTGACGGCGACTATCAGGAGCTCGTCTTGCGCTCGCTGATCACGCTGAAGGCGCTGACCTTCGCGCCGACCGGCGGCATTGTCGCGGCACCCACCACCTCCTTGCCGGAAAAGCTCGGAGGCAGCAGGAACTGGGATTACCGCTTCTGCTGGCTGCGCGACGCCACCTTCACGCTGCTGGCACTGATGAACTCGGGCTACACCGAGGAAGCCTTGGCCTGGCACAATTGGCTGCTGCGCGCGGCCGCCGGTTCGCCGGCGAACATGCAGATCATGTACGGCATCTGGGGGCAGCGGCGGCTCCTGGAATGGGAGGCGGGCTGGCTCGGCGGCTACGAGGGCGCGCAGCCGGTGCGTGTCGGCAACGCCGCGCATGCGCAGCTTCAGCTCGACGTCTATGGCGAGTTGATCGACGCCTTTCACCAGTCGCGCATGGCCAGGCTCCAGCTCGACGACGAGACCTGGGCGCTGGAATGCGCCGTGCTCAATCATCTGGCCGAGGTCTGGGACAGGCCCGATCACGGCATCTGGGAGCGGCGCGGACAGCCCAAGCACTACGTCTTCTCCAAGGTGATGACCTGGGTCGCCTTCGACCGCGGCATCAAGAGCGCCGAGACCTTCGGCTTCAAGGCGCCGCTCCTGCACTGGCGCACCTTGCGCGATGCGATTCATCGCGACGTCTGCAACAGGGGCTTCGACGCGGAGGAGAATGCCTTCGTCGAATCCTACGGCTCGAAGCTGCTCGATGCCAGCGTGCTGCTGCTGCCGGCCGTCGGCTTCCTGCCGGCCTCGGATCCGCGCATCCGCGGCACCATTGCTTTTGTCGAGAAATGCCTGATGCGCGACGGTTTCGTGCTGCGGCACGATCCGCGCGAGCTGCCAGCGGACCAGCCGCCGCTCGAAGGCGCGTTCCTGGCCTGCAGCCTGTGGCTCGCCGATGCCTACGTGCTGTCAGGCGATCTCGACAAGGCGCAAGTCTTGTTCGATCGCGTGGTGGGCATCGCGAACGATGTCGGGCTGCTCGCCGAGGAATACGATTCCGTGGCGCGGCGCCAGACCGGAAACTTTCCGCAGGCGCTGACCCACATCGCGCTGATCAACACCGCGCATAACCTGTCGGCGGCGAGACAGGAGAGCGAGAAGCCGGCGGTGCAACGGTCGAAGTAAGCTAGCGCTCCGAGGGAGGTGCGCTCCCTCTCCCGCCTGCAAGAGGGAGAGGTTGAACGAGCGTGCCGCAGGCTCAACCCACCCCATTCCACTTCAGGATCATCTCCATCGCCTCCGCAAAACCGTCCTGCTCGTTGCTCGCGGTGACGTGGGTGGCCTGGTCCTTGACGTTGTCGGCGGCGTTGCCCATGGCGATCGAGACGCCGCTGACGCGGAACATCGCAAGGTCGTTCTGCATGTCGCCGATGGTGGCGACCGCGGCGGTCGCGATGCCCAAGCGCCTTGCCATGGCCTCGACGAAGGTGCCCTTGTCGAATCCGGGCGGGGTGATGTCGAGATAGTAGGTCTGCGAGCGCACCGCGGTGGCTTCGCTGCCGAGCGCCTCCTGCATCGCCTTCTCGCAAGCCGCGAGGCCCGCGGCATCGGCACTGGCGCCGACGATCTTGCAGGCGCTCGAAAGGTAGGGCGAGAAATCGGACACGATGGTGGGGGCGGCGCGGATCGTGTGCTGCTCGTGGGCGACGTAGCTGCCGCTGGGATTGTCGATCAGCCATTTGTCGGTGGTGAAGAGCCAGATGTCGGCGCCGAATTCGCGGAGGATCTGCAAGGATCGCTCGGCTGCGCTTGCGGGAATCAGGTGCTGCTCGACCGGCCTCATCTCGGGATCGACGATCGAGGAGCCGTTGAACGGGCCGACCGGCAGCCACAGCGCCAGCGGCTCGATCAGGAAGCGCATGCCGATCGCGGGGCGGCTGGAGGTGATGGTGAAGCCGATGCCGGCCTGGTGCAGCCGCTGCACCGCGCCTCTCGCGCGTTCGGTCAGCGTCTTGTCCTTGGTCAGCAGCGTGCCGTCGACGTCGGAGACCACGAGTGAGATTTGCGTCATGGCAGGACCTTGGGTATCGCGCCGCTCAGCTTCAATTGCCGCACTACGCCGTCCACGATCGCTTCGACGGATTCGTCGATCGAGACGGTGATGACGTGCTCGCTCGCCTCCGGCGGTTCCAGCGTGTTGAATTGGCTCGCCAGCAGCTCGGGCGGCATGAAGTGCCCCTTGCGGTGCGCCAGCCGCTCGGCGATCAGCTCCTTCGTGCCTTTCAGGAAGACGAAGCGCACGTCGTCGCGACCACGCAGCAGCACGTCGCGATAGGTATGTTTCAGCGCCGAGCAGGCGATGATGACGTGCTCGCCGCGTCCGCACACGAGCGCGATCTCGTCGGCGATGGCATTGAGCCAGGGCCAGCGGTCTTCGTCGGTGAGCGGATGGCCGGCCCGCATCTTCTCGACATTGCTGGCAGGATGGAAGCTGTCGCCGTCCTCGAAACGCCAGCCGAGCCGCTCGCCGAGCGCGTTCGCAACCGTGCTCTTGCCCGAACCCGACACGCCCATCACGATCAATGCACAAGGTGCTTCAGCGCCCGCCACGAATGTCCTCCGGAAGCGCGGCCTGGTCGACCAGCCAGACGGTCTCGCCATTCGAGCGCGCGCGCAAGGCCGGCAGGTTCTCGCCGTTGAGGAGGCGCGTCAAGATCGGTTGCTTGTCGTGCCCGGCAATCTCGAACAGCATCTCGCGGCAGGAGGCCAGAACGGGCAGGGTAAGCGAGACCCGCGGCACGAAGGGCGCGACATTGGCTTTGGCGACGCCGACGACCCAGCGTCGGGTCTCCTCGATCTCGGGATAACCGGGAAATAGCGAGGCGGTGTGGCCGTCCGGCCCGGCGCCCATCAGGACGAGATCGAACAGCGGGCGCTCCGGATCGAGCTGGTCCGCGCCATAGAAGGCCTGGAGCTCGCGTGCGTAGGCGTCAGCGCCGGCGTCGGGATTCTCTGCCGTGGTCGGGATCGGGTGGATATGGCCGGCGGGCGCATTGCGATCGAGAAAGATCGCGCGTGCGACGGCCATGTTGTTGAGCGGATCGCTCTCGGGCACGAAGCGCTCGTCGCCGACGAACCAGTGCACGCGGTCCCATGGAATCCTGCCGCGCCAGGCTTCGCTGCCGAGCAAATGGTAGAGCTTCTTCGGGCTGGAGCCGCCGGTGAGGCAGATCGCGATCCGTCCGGGATTGGCCGCGAGCCGCGCCATCACCCGTTCGGCCGCGGCGCGGGCAAGTGCTTCGGCATCAGCTTCGACGATCAGCTTCGGCTGGTCGGCCGCCGCCATCACGAGTACTTCCGCCAGCTTCGCCCGTCGCGCCGGAGCAGCTCATCGGCGCAGGCGGGGCCGTCGCTGCCGGCTTCATAGGTTTCGATGCCGTTGGTGCCGGCGCTTGTCCAGGCGTCCAGGAACGGCTGAACCGCCTGCCAGCCGGCCTCGACGCCGTCGGCGCGCTGGAACAGGATATTGTCGCCGATCATGCAGTCGTAGATCAGCGTCTCGTAGCCGGTCGAGGGATCGGCGCGGAAATAGTCGCCGTAGCGGAATTTCATCTCGACGCCGTCGATGGTGACGCTCGGTCCGGGGATCTTGGCGTTGAACTGAAGCTCGATGGTCTCCGTGGGCGCGATGCCGATGGTGAGGAAGTTCTGCGACAGGCGGTCGACCGCCGTGCCTGAGAACATCGACAGCGGTGCCTGCTTGAACTTGATCGCGACTTCCGTGCGCTTGTGCGCCAGCGCCTTGCCGGTGCGCAGATAGAACGGCACGCCGGCCCAGCGCCAATTGTCGATCATCAGCTTCAGCGCGACATAGGTCTCGGTGGTGCTGCCGGACTTGACGTCCGCGGTCTTGCGGTAGTCCGGAATCTCCTCGTCGCCAATGCGGCCTGCGAGATACTGCGCGCGTACCGAGCTCCTCAGCGCCTCCTCCCGGCTGGGCCGTTGGATCGCGGTGAGCACCTCGGCCTTCTCGGAGCGGACCGAATGGGCATCGAAGCGCGTCGGTGGCTCCATCGCGACGAGGGACATCAGCTGGAACAGATGGTTCGGCACCATGTCGCGCAGTGCACCGGTGGCATCATAGAAGCCGCCGCGATGGCCGACGCCGAGCTTCTCCTCCACGGTGATCTGGATGTGGTCGATGTGGTTGCGATTCCAGATCGGCTCGAACATGCCGTTGGCGAAGCGCAGCACCAGGATGTTCTGCACCGTCTCCTTGCCGAGATAGTGATCGATCCGGTAGATCTGGTGCTCCTCCATGATCTTCAGGAGCTCGGCATTGAGCGCGCGGGCCGAGGCGAGATCGGTGCCGAACGGCTTCTCGATCACCAGCCGCCGCCAGGCGCCGTTCTCCTTCATCAATCCGGTGCGGCCGAGCTCCCGAGCGGTCGGCGCGAATGCGGCCGGCGGGGTCGCGAGGTAGAACAGGCGGTTGCCGCCGGTGCCTTGCGAGCATTCCAGCGAATCCAGGTGCTCGCGCAAGCGGTCGAACGACGGTGGCTCCTTCGGGTCGGCCTCGACGAAGGTGACGCATTGCAGCAGCTGCCTGGCGATGTCCTCGTCGACAGGCCGGGTCGCAAATTCGCGCAGGCCCTTCATCAGGCCGTCGCGCAGCTCGTCATCCGACTGGCTCTTGCGGGCGACGCCGACGACGCAGAATTTTTCCGGCAACAGATTCTCGGCCGCCAGATTGTACAGCGATGGCATCACCAGCCGATGGGTCAGGTCGCCGGTCACGCCAAAGATGACGAAGGCGCAATTTTCCGGCTTGCGCTTTGGCTGCGGGTCTTTTGTCACGAATTGTCGGCCTTCGCTTGTTACGTCTTTCTTGATCCTATTTGGGCTTCGCCGCGCCCGGCTGCTTCGGCTCCCTGTGGCCGCCGAACCCCGCACGCATCGCGGAGAGAATTTTTTCGGCGAAGGTGTGTTCCTTGCGGGAACGGAAACGTGTGTAGAGCGCCGCGGTCAAGACTTCGGCCGGCACCGCCTCATCGATCGCGGCATTCACGGTCCAGCGACCCTCGCCGGAATCCTCGACGAAGCCGGAATATTCCGACAGCTGCGGGCTGTCGGCGAGTGCCGTCGAGGTGAGGTCGAGCAGCCAGGACGGAATCACGCTGCCGCGCCGCCACACTTCGGCGATGTCGGCGAGATCGAAATCGTAGCGGTGATCTGCCGGCAACGCCTCGATATTGGCATTCTTGAGAATGTCGAAACCTTCGGCGTAGGCCTGCATCAGGCCGTATTCGATGCCGTTGTGGATCATCTTGACGAAGTGGCCGGCGCCCACCGGGCCGGCATGGATGTAGCCCTGCTCGATGCGGGGATCGCGGCCCTCGCGTCCTTCCGTGCGCGGAATGTCGCCGGCGCCGGGCGCGAGCGCGGCGAAGATCGGATCGAGCCGGTCGACCACCTGCTTCTCACCGCCGATCATCATGCAGTAACCGCGGTCGAGGCCCCAGACGCCGCCGGAGGTGCCGACGTCGACATAGTGGATGCCGCGCTCCTTCAATGCCTTGCCGCGGCGGACGTCGTCCTGCCAGAAGGTGTTGCCGCCGTCGATGATGACATCGCCTGGCTGCATCACGCCCGCGATCGTGTCGATCGTCGTCTCGGTGATGTGTCCGGCAGGCAGCATCACCCAGGCCGTGCGCGGCCGCTCGAGTTTCGAGACGAACTCTTCCAGAGTCGCCGAACCTGTCGCACCGTCGGCGGCAAGGCCGGCGACGGCCTTGGCGTCCTTGTCGTAGACCACGGTCGAATGTCCCTGGCGCATCAGGCGGCGAACGATGTTGCCGCCCATCCGGCCGAGGCCGATCATGCCGAGTTGCATGTGAGAGATTCCCTTAGTTCAGCGCGTCGTTGAGCGCCGCATTGAGCGCCGCGAGGCCTTTTTTGACTCCGCCCTTCAGGTGCACCCGCAGCGCCCGCCGACCGCGCTCGGTGAGCACGTCGAAATCGCCGCGTGCCTGCGCCGCCTTGATGACACCAAAGCTGGCCTTCTGCCCCGGCACCGGCAGATCCTTGGCATCGTCCGCCGTGATCTGGAGGAACACGCCGCTGTCGGGGCCGCCCTTGTAGGCCTGCCCGGTGGAGTGGAGGAAGCGCGGTCCGAACTCGGCGCAGGTCGCGACGTGCCGCTTCTCGCGCACTTCGAGCCGCATGGCCTGGAGCGCGTCGATCGTCGCCTTGTCACGCGCGATGTAGCCGAGCAGGGCGACATAGTCGCCGTGGTTCGAGCGCGAGAGATGCGCCTTCAGCCAGGAGGTGAGATCGCCGTTGGCGCCGGCGGCGCGCAGCGCCGTGGCGTTGGCCTCGTCGGTGTAGAGGTCAGCCTCGTCCGTGCTGACCACCGGCTGCTCTTCCGGCAACGCCCCGCTCTTCTCGAACGCGGCGGTGAGCTCGCGGGTCTTGATCTTGGCCGCTTCCACGTCCGGCTGGTCGAACGGGTTGATGCCGAGGATCGCGCCTGCAACCGCCGTCGCCATCTCGAAGCGGAAGAACTCCTGGCCGAGATGCTCGATCGACTTCATGACGATGCGCACCACGGGATGACCGGCCGCTTCGATCGCGGCGAGCTTGGAGTCATGGGCGGCGTCCGCTTCGCCGTCGACACGGATGTCGATGAAGAACCGGTCGTTGCCATAGACGCTGGGATCGCCGAGCGGCTCACCCTCGATCGGGATCAGGCCCTTGCCCTCCTTGCCGGTGGACTCCGCGATGAGCTGCTCGGCCCAGGCGCCGAAATCGGCGATCTTCTTCGACGCCAGGATCGTCACCTTGTCGCGGCCCTCGAGGCCTGCGAGGCCCATGGCGAGGCCAAGCTGCACGCCCGGGTTCTCGGCTGGCGGCACGTCCGGCCCGCAGGAGCGGGCCATCGCAAGCGCATGCTTGATGAAGGTCTTGACGTCGACGCCCGCGGTCGCCGCCGGCACGAGGCCGAAGGGCGATAGCACCGAATAGCGGCCGCCGATCGAGGGCTCGCCATGGAAGATGCGCGCATAGTTCAGCTTCTTCGCCGCCTTCTCCAGCGACGAGCCGGGATCAGTCACCGCGATGAAGCGATGGCCGGTCTTCACCTTCGGCCCGACGGCCTCGGCAACCCGCTCATGGAAATAGTCCTTCATCGCGTTCGGCTCGGTGGTGCCGCCGGACTTGCTGGAGACGATGAACACGGTGTTGGCGATGTCGATCCTCGCCTCCATCGCCCGCACCTGCGCCGGATCGGTGGAATCCAGCACATGCAGCTTCGGGAAGCCGGGCTTCTTGCCAAAGGTTTCGGCCAGCACCTCGGGCCCCAGGCTCGATCCGCCCATGCCGAGCACGACGGCATCGGAGAATTTCTGACCCTTCACGCGGCCCGCATAGTCCTCGTAATCGGCGATGTCGGCCTTGGCCGCGCTGTCGAGCCAGCCCAGCCATTTGTCCTCGTCCGCACCGGTCCAGACCGACTTGTCACGCTGCCACAGCCTGCGGATCTTAGCCGAGGCGCGCCAGGCCTCGGTGCTCTTAGCCACGGCCTTGCCGAGACCGTCGCCGAGCGAGAGAAGCTGGCGATCGAGGGCGGGCCCGAGCACGACCGCGCGCTTGTGCGCGACGGCGCCGTAGAGCTTGTCGGCGGCATCCGCGAACAGCTTGACGCCGTCCTTGACCAGCTCCTCGGTGATCGCCTCGAGCGAGATGCCGGAGCGCTCCAGTTCCTCCAGCACGCGCCTTGCGTCCTCGATATTCTCTTCCAGGCTGTCACGCGGCTTGCCATGGTCGCGGAACGCATCCAGCGTCGCCGGCGGCACGGTGTTGATGGTGTTGGGACCGATCAGCTCCTCGACATAGAGGACGTCGCTGTAGTCCTTGTTCTTGGTCCCGGTGGAGGCCCACAGCATGCGCTGCGGCTTGGCGCCCTTGGCGGCGAGCTTCTCCCAGCGGGGACCCGAGAACAGGCGCTTGTAGTCCTGATAGGCGAGCTTGGCATTGGCGATCGCGACCTTGCCCTTGAGCGCGGCGAGCCGTTCCTTCTCGGACGGATCGTTGGCGCGCGCGATCTTCTCGTCGAGCTGCTTGTCGACCACCGAGTCGATGCGGCTGACGAAGAAGCTCGCCACGCTCGCGACATGCGAGGGGTCACCGCCGCCTGCGACGTATTTTTCGAGGCCGGCGATGTAGGCTTCGGCCACCTCGAGGTACACCGCCTTGGAGAACAGCAGCGTGATGTTGATGCTAATGCCTTCGCCGATCAGCTGCTCGATCGCCGGCAGGCCCTCCGGCGTTGCCGGCACCTTCACCATCAGGTTCTTGCGACCAACGTCCTTCCAGAGCCGCCGCGCCTCGGCGACCGTGCCGGCGGTGTCCATCGCGAGATAGGGCGAGACCTCCAGGCTGACATAGCCGTCGCCGCCCTTGAGGCGGTCATAGACCGGACGGAGCACATCGGCGGCGTTCTGGATGTCCTCGACCGCGACGGCCTCGAACAGGTCGGCCACGGTGCGGTCGCCGCGCTTCAGCGCCTTGCCGATCGGGGCATCGTATTCGTCGGAGCTGCCGATCGCCTTCTCGAAGATCGACGGATTGGAGGTGACGCCCTTGACGCCGTCGGTGTCGATCAGCCGCTTCAGGTCGCCCTTGGCGATGAAGCCACGGGCCAGGAAGTCCAGCCAGACCGCTTGTCCGTGCTTTTCCAGTTCTTTGACGGGATTCATGATGCTTATTTTCTCCAAGCCTGCGGACGAGGGGTTTCCGCGCCGGTCCTGACGCGCTATCCTCTAGCTTACATGCTCCCGGGAGGGAACCAATCAAGGGTATGTGCGTCATACCCTCCGGTGTAACTCCGTCGCGATCATGGCGATCCAGGCGGGTGGTCGTGATGTTATGTGGCCGCGAAGGGCCATGCTGGAAATACGTGTTCGCCCGTCATGAAGACTTGGCGCTGGCCGTTGCCAACACAGCCAGCGATCGGTTCCGTCTGCAGTCAGCGTCGACGGATGGCGTGATCACCAAGTCAGTCGATGCGCGACGCGGCTGCTGGTCGCGGCGGGCTTTGCCATGATCTTGCTCAGTGCAAGCCTTGATCTTGCTCCCTGCCATCGACTGGTGGGACGATCTCGGCGACGACGAGACGACGATTGCTATGTCGGCATCGCGCCGACATTTCGGTTGAAGAATGCCGCAGCCGCAGGATCGTGCCGACGCCGGCGTTGCGGCGGCAGCTGTACGCCATCCGCGCTTTGGCCGGTTGCGCGCAGGAGGATCGCATCGTCATCCGGTCGGAGGTCCCGGCGACCGATTTTGATACACTGCTGCGCCCTTTCCGCGACTGTCACGCTGCCAGCAGCCCGCGCACTGCATTGCAGCAGGAAGATGAACGTGGTCCCCCAAGGCTTCGCCGTACAAGTGTCATAAGATCGCCGCGCCCGGATCGCTATGCTGCATTGCCGGATGGGCGCATCCCCGGGAATGCCCGGATGTTGCGACCAAGTGACATTTTCTGGAAATGAGCCAATATAGACAAAGATTCGCACAAATTACGGGCATGTGCCTGTTCGTAACTCATAGAGTGCCTACGTTGTGCGTTGCGTCGAGTTGGCACCCGGGTGTCCAATGATCGTCATGTGCTCACGCTGATTCGAAACGGCCTGAGGAACGGTCCGGTAACTGCTTTCGTTTCAGCTTGTAGCGGAACTCACGCGGAGAGGGATCATGTACAACGATTCTTTATTCAACGCTTTCGCTCGGTCGTTCGAGGCGAGAAGCCAGCACGACATGTCGATGGCGGAATATCTGGAATCGTGTCGAAGCGATCCCATGAAATACGCGAACGCGGCCGAACGACTGCTAGCGGCGATCGGTGAGCCCCAGACGATTGACACGGCCAAGGACCCACGCCTTGGCCGTATTTTTTTGAACCGCACGATCCGCACCTATCCAGCCTTCGCCGGCTTCTACGGCATGGAGGAAACGATCGAGCGCATCGTCGGTTTCTTCCGGCATGCGGCGCAGGGACTGGAGGAGCGCAAGCAGATCCTTTATCTGCTCGGCCCGGTCGGCGGCGGCAAGTCCTCGCTCGCCGAGCGGCTGAAGTCGCTGATGGAAGTGCATCCGATCTACGTGCTCAAGGCCGGCGACGAACTCTCGCCCGTGTTTGAAAGTCCGCTCAGCCTGTTCGATCCCGATCAGCTCGGCCCGATGCTGGAAGAGAAGTACGGCATTCCGCGCCGTCGTCTCACCGGCCTGATGAGCCCGTGGTGCTACAAGCGGCTCGAGGCCTTCGGCGGCGACATTTCCCAGTTCCGGGTCGCAAAAATCCAGCCGTCGCGGCTGCGCCAGATCGCGATCGCCAAGACCGAGCCCGGTGACGAGAACAACCAGGACATCTCCTCGCTGGTCGGCAAGGTCGACATCCGCAAGCTCGAGACCTACGCCCAGAACGATCCCGACGCCTACAGCTATTCCGGCGGCCTCAACCGCGCCAACCAGGGCGTGCTCGAGTTCGTCGAGATGTTCAAGGCGCCGATCAAGATGCTGCACCCGCTGCTGACCGCAACGCAGGAAGGCAACTACATCGGCACCGAGAACATCGGCGCGATCCCGTACACGGGCGTGATCCTCGCGCACTCCAACGAAGCGGAGTGGGCGAGCTTCAAAGCCAACAAGAACAACGAAGCCTTCATCGACCGCATCTGCGTGATCAAGGTGCCCTACTGCCTCAGGGTCACCGAGGAGCAGAAGATCTACGAGAAGCTGATCCAGGGCTCCGAGCTCGCGGCGGCTCCTTGTGCGCCTTCGACGCTGGAGACGCTGGCGCGGTTCTCGGTGATGTCGCGCCTGCGCAAGCACGAGAATTCCACCCTGTTCGCCAAGATGCGGGTCTACGACGGCGAGAGCCTGAAGGAATCCGACCCGAAGGCGCGCAGCGTCCAGGAATATCGCGACGCCGCCGGCGTCGACGAGGGCATGGACGGCGTCTCGACCCGCTTCGCCTTCAAGATTCTGGCTGCGACCTTCAACCACGATCCGCAGGAGGTCGCCGCCGACGCCGTGCATCTGATGTACGCGCTGGAGCAGGCGATCCGCCGCGAGCAGCTGCCGGAGGAGACCGAGAAGCGCTATCTGGAATTCATCAAGGCGGAGCTGGCGCCGCGCTATGCCGAGTTCATCGGTAACGAGATCCAGAAGGCCTATCTCGAATCCTACTCGGATTACGGCCAGAACCTGTTCGATCGCTACGTCGACTATGCCGACGCCTGGATCGAGGACCAGGACTTCAAGGATCCCGACACCGGCCAGCTGCTCGATCGCGAGCTTTTGAACCAGGAGCTGACGAAAATCGAGAAGCCGGCGGGGATCGCCAACCCCAAGGACTTCCGCAACGAGGTCGTCAAATTCTCGTTACGGTCGCGGGCCCAGAATGGCGGCAAGAATCCGACCTGGACCTCCTACGAGAAGATTCGCGATGTGATCGAAAAGCGGATATTCTCCCAGGTCGAGGACCTGCTTCCGGTCATCTCCTTCGGGTCGAAGAAGGACGGCGAGACGGAGAAAAAGCACGGCGAGTTCGTGGCACGCATGGTGGAGCGCGGCTACACCGAGCGTCAGGTTCGCCGGCTCGTCGAATGGTACATGCGCGTGAAGCAGGCCGGTTGAGGCGCCTGGGAGGCGAATGGAAAAGTGCCCATCCACATTATTGACAGGCGCCTGAATCCAGGCGGCAAGAGTCTTGAGAACCGTCAGCGGTTCTTGCGTCGGGCCAAGTCCCTGGTGCAGGGCGCCGTCAAGAAGACCTCGCAGGAACGCGACATCAAGGACGTCCTGGAGGGTGGTGAGGTCACGATTCCGCTCGACGGCATGCACGAGCCGCGCTTCCGCCGTGAAGGCGGAACGCGGGACATGGTCCTGCCCGGCAACAAGAAGTTCGTCGAGGGCGACTATCTGCAGCGCTCCGGCCAGGGCAGCGCCAAGGACTCCGGTCCCGGCGAAGGCGACAGCGAGGACGCCTTCCGCTTCGTGCTCAGCCGGGACGAGTTCGTCGATCTCTTCCTCGACGACCTCGAGCTTCCGGATCTCGCCAAGCGCAAGATCGCGCAGACCGAGAGCGAGGGCATCCAGCGCGCCGGCTACACCATGTCGGGCTCGCCCGCCAACATCTCGGTGAGCCGGACGGTGAAGCTCGCGCTTGCGCGCCGCATCGCGCTCAAGCGTCCCCGCAAGGACGAGATCGAGGAGCTGGAAGCCGCGGTCGAAGCATGCACGGACGAGGACGAGCGCGCGGAGCTGGTCGCTCAGCTGGAAAGGCTGAAGGCGAAGTCCAAGCGCATTCCCTTCATCGATCCGCTCGACATCCGCTACCGGCGCTTCGAGACGGTGCCGAAGCCCGTCGCGCAGGCCGTGATGTTCTGCCTGATGGACGTCTCCGGCTCGATGTCGGAGCACATGAAGGATCTGGCAAAGCGCTTCTACATGCTGCTCTACGTGTTCCTGAAGCGCCGCTACAAGCATGTCGAGATCGTCTTCATCCGCCACACCGACCGCGCCGAGGAGGTGGACGAGCAGACCTTCTTCTACGGCCCGGCCTCGGGCGGCACGCTGGTCTCCAGCGCGCTCCAGGCGATGCATGAGATCGTGCGCGAGCGCTTCAACCCGTCGGACTGGAACATCTACGCCGCGCAAGCCTCCGACGGCGACAATTCCTATTCCGACGGCGAGCTGACGGGGCTCCTGCTGACCGAGAAGATCCTGCCGGTCTGCCAGTTCTTTGCCTATCTCGAGGTCGGGGAAGCAGGCGGAAGCGCCTTCGATCTCTCCGACTCCTCGCTTTGGACCCTCTACGAGCGCCTGCGCAACAACGGCGCACCGCTCTCGATGCGCAAGGTCTCTGAGCGCAGCGAGATCTTTCCGGTGTTCCACGACTTGTTCCAGCGCCGCGAAACTGCCCAGGAGAAGACCGCTCCATGACGGAACGATTGTTCGAAGGCGCCGATTGGGATTTCCACACCTTGCAGCGCATCACCGATGCCTGCGAGGAGGTGGCGCTGAAGGATCTCGGGCTCGACGTCTATCCGAACCAGATCGAGGTCATCACGGCCGAGCAGATGCTGGACGCCTATTCCTCGGTCGGCATGCCCTTGTTCTACAAGCACTGGTCGTTCGGCAAGCACTTTGCCTTCCATGAGGCGTCCTATCGCAAGGGCCTGATGGGGCTCGCCTATGAGATCGTGATCAACTCCTCGCCCTGCATCTCCTATCTGATGGAGGAGAACACGGCGACGATGCAGACGCTGGTGATCGCGCACGCTGCCTTCGGCCACAATCATTTCTTCAAGAACAATTATCTGTTCAAGCAGTGGACCGATGCCGACGGCATTCTGGATTATCTCGACTTCGCAAAGAACTACGTCATGCAGTGCGAGGACCGCTACGGCCGCATCGAGGTCGAGCGCACGCTCGATGCCGCGCATGCGCTGATGTCGCACGGCATCGACCGCTATCCCGGCAAGAAGAAGCTCGATCTGCGCGCCGAGGAGAAGCGGGCAGGGCGCCGCCGCCAGCACGAGGAGGAGGTCTTCAACGATCTCTGGCGCACGGTGCCCAAGGGCGTCGCCAAGAGCCGGTCCACGCTCAGCATCGAGCGCCGCCGCAAGCTGCTCGGCCTGCCGCAGGAGAACCTGCTCTATTTCCTGGAGAAGAGCGCGCCGCGGCTGGCGCCCTGGCAGCGCGAGCTCCTGCGCATCGTCCGCCACATCGCGCAGTATTTCTATCCGCAGAGCCAGACCAAGGTGATGAACGAGGGGACGGCGACCTACGTCCACTATCGCATCATGACCCAGCTGCATCAGCAGGGGCGCATCAGCGACGGCAACTTCCTCGAATTCCTGGGATCGCACACCAACGTGGTGTTCCAGCCCGAATTCGACGACCCGCGCTTCTCGGGTTTCAACCCCTACGCGCTCGGCTTCGCCGTGATGCAGGACATCGAGCGCATCGTCACCAGGCCGGAGGACGAGGACCGCGAATGGTTCCCCGACATCGCCGGCAAGAACGACGTCATGGGCGTGCTGCGCGACGTCTGGGCCAATTACCGCGACGAGAGCTTCATCGGCCAGTTCCTGAGTCCCAAGTTGATGCGGCACTTCCGCATGTTCCATCTGCACGACGATCCCGAGGAGCGCGCCGGCATCCGCGTCGATGCCATCCATGACGAGCGCGGTTTCCGCCGCGTCCGCCGCGAGCTGGCGCGGCAGCACGACGTCGGCTATATCGACGCCAACATCGAGGTGGTCGACGTTGATCTTGCCGGCGACCGCCGGCTGATCCTGCATCACCACGTCATCAAGGGCTCGCAGCTCAACGAGACCGATGCCAAGCGCGTGCTCCAGCACCTCGCCGATCTCTGGACCTACGACGTCGCGCTGATCGAGGTCGATGCCAACGACAAGGTCCTGCGCGAATATGTCGTGAGCCCGCGCCCGATCCCGGCCGCGGTGGCGTAAGGCCACGGCTTGCTTGGGACTCAGCTAGTGCTCCGATGAAGGTGCGCTCCCTCCCCCGCTTGCGGGCAGGGCTATCGCATGTGCACATTTTGCAGAGGTCGTCATGCCCGGGCTTGTCCCGGGCATCCACGTTCTTGTGCTGCGTGGAAACGCGTGGATGGCCGGGACAAGCCCGGCCATGACGCTGTAGAAACAGTCGGTGCCCCACAACTCACACCTCACATGCGATAGCCCTGCGCTTGCGGGGGAGGGCTGGGGAGAGGGTGTCTCCGCGGTGGGAGTCCCCCAGAGGAGAGAACCCTCACCCGGCGCACGGGACGATGCTGCGCATCGCCCGGGCACGCCGACCTCTCCCGCAAGCGAGAGAGGTGGAGCCTGCGGGGCGGCTCAAGAGATTAGGTGGACCCATCGCGCCCAAAGCATGATCCGGAAAAGTGCGCAGCGGTTTTCCGAAAAGATCATGCTTGAACGACAACCTAAAGCGCGATGACGATTCATCCTAATCGCATCGCGCTTTAGGCCGAGCGCTTGGCCGTCTTCTTCTTGGACGTATTCAGCTTCACCGCGGCGCGGATCAGCGCCTTCAACGCCTTCTCGTTGATGGTCTCGCCTTCGCGAATATCGATCGCGCGGCGCACATTTCCGTCGAGGCTGGAGTTGAACAGGCCTGACGGATCCTCCAGCGCCGCGCCCTTGGCAAAGGTCAGCTTCACCACTTCCTTGTAGGTTTCGCCGGTGCAGATGATGCCGTCGTGCTCCCATACGGGAACGCCGCGCCATTTCCACTCTTCGACCACATCAGGGTCGGCCTCCCTGATCAGGCCGCGGATGCGCCCCAGCATCTCGCCGCGCCAGTCGCCGAGCTCCTTGATCCGGCCGTCGATCATCTTGGAAGGCGGAGCCGCATTCGCGTCCTTCGCGCCAGTCTTCTTCGTCGTCTTCATCATCCCGCCTCACTCACGCGGTGCCGCGGCGGACATAGGGCAGCGCGAACAGATACAGCCCGGTCGCAAGCAGCGGAATGAGCGGCACGAGCGCGAGGAAGCCGATCCACACGGCCTGTACCTGCATGATCATCGCCACGATGTTGGCGATGACCGCGAGGGTGAAGGCCATCGACAGCCAGCGATGAATCTGCCGAATCCACATATGCGTGCTCATTGGGTCCTCTTTGGAGATTGATCGGAAGAGACAACCGGCGGAGGCTTTAGCCTGCCCGCGCCAGCACGTCGTCCAGCCTGGCCAGAAATTGCTTCCAGCCGGCATGCGCGCCGCCGAAAGCCTGCTTCTGCGTCGGGCTGAAGCCCGCCTGCTCGACGCGCAAATGCGTGCCGGCGTTCGTTGGCGTCAGCGTGAAGGTCACAACGCTCTTGAGGTCGAACGCGGCGTCCTCGTGGGAGAAATTCCAGGTGTAGGCGAGCGTCTTCTGCGGCTCTATGGTGAGCACCTCGCAGTCCAGCACGCCGCCCCATTCGCCGCGCAGGTTGAAGCGATGACCGACGGTCGGCTTGAAGTCGTTCTTCATCAGCCATTCCTCGATCAGATGCGGCTGCGTCAGCGCGCGCCAGAGCCGTTCAGCCGGATAGGCAAATTCGCGCTCGATGACGACTGAACGCTTTTCGGTCGCGGTTTCGGTCATTGGTCCATCCTCTTCAGGAGATCGTCGAGCGCGTCGAGCCGGTTCTGCCAGAAGCCGGCCATCTGGCCGGTCCAGTCGATCAGCGGATTGAGCGCACCGGGCCGCGCGCTGTAATGGGTCTGGCGTCCCTCGTGGCGGTCGCGCACCAGGCCGGCCTGCTTCAAGGCGCCGAGATGTTTCGACACGGCCGGCTGGGACACGCCGGATCGCGCCGTCAGTGCCCCGACGGTCTGCTCTCCTTCGCGGCACAGCCGCTCGAAGATCGCCCGCCGGGTCGGATCGGCGAGCGTCCTGAACAGGAGGTCGTGGGTGGCGGACATGCGAGATCCATAACCAGGAAGTTATGGATAAACTCATAACCGTGGAGTTATGGGTCAGTCAAGTGAGATTGGCCGCGCTGGTAGCTTTGAAGCGAAAGGCATCCGCGGGCTCCTCTTACCTCTCCCGCTTGCTTGCGGGAGAGGTCGGCGCGCCCGGGCGATGCGCAGCATCGTCCCGTGCGCCGGG
Organism: Bradyrhizobium sp. CCBAU 25338; assembly: GCF_028128965.1. Taxonomy (NCBI): domain Bacteria; kingdom Pseudomonadati; phylum Pseudomonadota; class Alphaproteobacteria; order Hyphomicrobiales; family Nitrobacteraceae; genus Bradyrhizobium; species Bradyrhizobium sp. CCBAU 25338. Next base: position 372,533 of record NZ_LFKY01000041.1, on the reverse strand, counting down.
TGAGGGCTCTTTCCTCTAGGGGATTGTCCCATCGCCGAGACACCCTCTCCCCAACCCTCCCCCGCAGGCGGGGGAGGGAGCGCACCTCTCTCGTGGCAAGTGCAGTGCCTTACGGCCGCAGATACAAATACCCCTGCGACTGCAGCTCAGCGAGGCGGACCACGCCGCCGTTCTCCGCGCTGACGAAGCCAGGCAGCAGCTCCTTCAGCGTGACGTTCTGCGCCTTCATGGTGTTGCCGCAGGCGGCGAGCTCGACGCCGTCCTTGGAGAACGCGCCGACGCGCTTGCTGACATCGGGATTGGCCTGCGCCGCGTGAAACGCTTTCAGCGCCGGCCCGTGGATCACCAGCGCGAGGGTCACGTGCTCGGGACCACCGACGCCATCGATGTGGTTCTGGATGTTGCCGAGCACGAAATTGACCTTCTCGGCATCGTTGAGATGATAGACGACCTTCAGCTTGTTGCCCGTGCCGGCTTCCGTCGCAGCTTTCGCGCTGGAGGCGCCCAGCGCCGCGCCCAGGGCCGAGACGGCGCTCCACAAGATGTTCCGTCGGTTCATGGCGATCTCCTTCGGCTGGACTGAGCTCGCGCGACAGATATCACTTGTGCCGCAATGCGGCGAGTTCCTTGCGGTCAGTCACGAGCGAGGTGCATTCGCTGTTGTCGGTGCGGTCGAGACGGAAGATCTTGTCGTCGGCGCCGGCGACCAGCGATTGCTCGGCGTCGTCGTCCGGCTTGTTGTTCTGCCAGACCCTGATCCGCTCGAGGCGGATGATGGCGGACTTGTTGTCCTTGGACAGCGCCACTTCGATCCCGCCGCCTTCGCAGTCCACGCCGCAGCCCAGGCGGACCTCGTCTCCCTGGCTGAGAAGCACCGCGTGGCTGCCACACGAGCCGCTGGAGTCGAAATCGCCGGAGCGATGGCGATAGCGAAAACCCAGACGGAAGGAATTGTACAGCTGCTTGTCCTCCTTGTCGATTTCCGCCGAGATTAGCAGCTTCATGGAAGCCACCTTCTGCTTGGGATGCCGGGCCAGATGCTCGGCATCGTAACGACGCACGAAGCAGGCATAGGACTTGGTGCCGGGCATCTCCGCATAGAGCCGCGCATTGAAGGCGTCGGCTTCGGCCTTTGTGGTCTCCCGGACGTTGTCGGCCTCATCCGCGTGGGCGACGCCGGTCAGGGCAGCGAAAGCTAGGGCAGCAATGAGGGAGCGCTTCATGACGGCCTCGGGCGGGTGACGACTTTGCCGCAGCACAACAGAACTGCTGTCCGTTGGACGCCCGGCAGATGCATTGCGTTCAACGTTTGCACGTCGCGCGTGTGAGCAGCGTACAGGGGACACGGGCCAGTAGCCTTTCGTCGGGCCTTAGTCATTGCTGCGATCAAGAAGGTTCAACGGATGTAGCGCCCTGGTTCTTTGGAACCCGACGCCGGCGATCGCTGGGACATTGTCTCGGTTCGTCAATGTGATAGCCTTCACAGACGGCTGCCTTTGGCCGTCGTAAGCTGGGACTGCCTCGCAAGTTTCTGGAGTCCCCCCGCATGGGCGAAATTCGCAACTTCAGATCCGGAAATCAGGATGAGCCGCCGCCACACAGCGGAGTGCCTCGTCGACTCGCCGCGATCATCGTCGGTGACATCGCCTCCTACAGTCGGTTGATGCAGGCCGACGAGGAAGGCACGCATGTTCGCGTCAAGCGGATCGAGCGAGACCTCATCCAGCCCAGCATCATCGAGCACCATGGAAGCCTGGTGAAGACGACCGGCGACGGCTTCATCGCCATCTTCGACAGTCCCGTGGAGGCCGTTCGATGCAGCATCGTCATCCAGCAGAATCTCATCGGCCGCAACGCCTCGCTTCCCAAGCATTCCCGGCTCGAATATCGGATCGGCGTCAATCTCGGCGATGTCATCGTGGAGCCGGACGACATCTATGGTGACGGTGTCAACATCGCCACGCGCATCGAGGGCATCGCGGAGCCGGGGCAGGTCTACATCTCCGGCGCAATCTATGAACAGATCAAGCACAAGGTCGTGTGCGGCTATGAGTCGCTCGGAGACCGCAAGGTCAAGAACATCACCGATCCCGTGCGCGTCTATCGCGTGCTGCCGGATGCAGATGCCGTTGGCAAGACAAGAAGCCGGCGCGAGAACACGCTGATCTTTCTCCTTGGCATCACGCTGCTCGTCATTGCCGCCGGCGCACTCTGGTATTTGCTGGCACAGCCTCAGGGCAAGGTGGGCGAGCAGGTCGCAACGCCCGCCGCTTCTCCGGCGCCATCCCCGGTCCCGCAAGCTCCGCCGCGCGAAGCGGCGACGCAGGCGCCGCAACCATCTCCCTCATTGGCTTCGGCGCCTTCATCGCCCGCACCGGCGCCGAGTGCGTCCGCGACGCCGGTACGCGAGCCCGAAATGATCGCCATTCGCGGCGGCAGTTTCGCGATGGGAAGCAATGATGATCCGACCGAGCGTCCCGTCCACCAGGTCACGGTCAAGCCGTTCTCGATCGGAAAATATCCGGTGACCGTGCGGGAGTGGAACGAATGCGCGGCTGCGGGCGCGTGTGGTTTCACCGCGACCGGCAAGGACGATGCGCCGGTCAGCAACGTGAGCTGGACTGACGCGCAGCAATATGCCGCCTTTCTGTCGCAGGCGACGAAGAAGCAGTACCGGCTCCCGAGCGAGGCCGAATGGGAATACGCGGCCCGCGGCGGAACGCAAACCAAGTATTGGTGGGGCGACAAGCTCCAGCCGGGCATGGCCGGATGCAAGGACTGCGGCGACCTCGCCGCCGAGCAGCCGGCGAAGGTCGGCAGCTTCAAGCCCAATCCATTCGGACTCCACGACATGGGCGGCGGCATCGATCAGTGGGTCGAGGACTGCTGGCACAAGAACTATCAGGGTGCGCCGGTCGACGGTTCGGCATGGACGAGCGGCGACTGCTCATCGCACGTCCTGCGCTCGGGCTCCTGGAAGAACGATTCGAGATACGTGCGGCCGTCCAATCGCGATGGCTACGATACCAATGTCCGTTATCCCACGCATGGATTCCGGATCGCGCTCAGTCCCTGACGCATGATCCGGAAAGGCGTGCAGCGGTTTTCCGAAAGGATCATGCTCAAACAATAACCCAAACCACGATGACGATTCTTCCTGATCGCATCGCGCTTTTTGAGCTGGAGTAGGTTTGATGAAGATCATTTGCTGCGCCGCGCTGGCGGCGGCGCTCGCATTGTTGCCGGGCGCGGCCTACTCTCAGGGCAAGACCGCTCCCAAAGACGCAAAGCTCTATTTCATCACCCCGCAGGACGGGCAGAAGATCCGTGGTGGGTTCTGGGTCCGGTTCGGCCTGCGCAACATGGGCGTGACGCATGCCGGCGATGACTACCAGAACGCCGGTCATCATCATCTGCTGGTCGACGTCAAGGATCCCATCGATCCCAAGGAGCCGATCCCGCAGGACAAGTCCCACCTGCATTTCGGAGCAGGGCAGACCGAGACTTTTCTCGAGCTTCCGCCCGGCACGCACACGCTGCAGCTGGTGCTCGGCGATGCGAAGCACTATCCGTTCGAACCGCCCGTCGTGTCCGACAAGATCACCGTGCGAGTCAGGCAGCCCGGTCCGGTCCGGCGCCGATGATCACCGCAGGCTGGCGTTGAACTTGTCCAGCGCCGCCGAGCCCGGGCACAGCGTGTCCGCCTCCAGGCTGTTGAGCGGCGTCTCGACCGTGTTGAGATGCTCGTGCAGGTCTTCGGCGTCGGGATCGACATAGAGTAGGCCGGTGACGATCTGGCCCTTGGCGGCGTGCTTCTGCAGGAAGGTCATCGCCCCCAGACGGTCGTGTGGATCGTAGTCGGCATCGATCTTGCGCAGCGCAATCTTGCTGCCGTCGTGCTGCTCGACCACCTGCACCGTCCCCGGCGCGTAATCGACGGCGATCGGATCGCGGCCGACCAGCACGTCGAGCCGGTTCACCGCGTCGTTGTGCTCGCGGACATAGTCGAAACTCTTGGTCGAGCCGGCGTGGTTGTTGAAGGCGATGCAGGGGCTGATGACGTCGATGAAGGACGCGCCCTTGTGGCGGATCGCGGCCGCGATCAGCGGCACCAGCTGGGTCTTGTCGCCGGAGAACGAGCGCGCGACGAAGGTGGCGCCGAGTTGCAGGGCGATCGCAACGAGGTCGATCGCGTTGTCGGTGTTGATCACGCCCTTCTTGCTCTTCGAGCCGCGGTCGGCGGTCGCCGAGAACTGGCCCTTGGTCAGGCCGTAGACGCCGTTGTTCTCGACGATATAGGTCATGTTGACGCCGCGCCGGATCGAATGCGCGAACTGGCCGAAGCCGATCGAGGCGGAATCGCCGTCGCCGGAGACGCCGAGATAGATCAGGTCGCGGTTGGCGAGGTTGGCGCCGGTCAGCACGCTGGGCATGCGGCCGTGCACGGAATTGAAGCCGTGCGAATTTCCGAGGAAATAGTCCGGCGTCTTCGACGAGCAGCCGATGCCGGAGATCTTTGCCACCCGGTGCGGCTCGATCGAGAGCTCGTAGCAGGCCTCGATGATCGAGGCCGTGATCGAATCGTGGCCGCAGCCGGCGCACAGCGTCGAGATCTTGCCCTCGTAGTCGCGATGCGTGTAGCCGAGCTCGTTCTTCTTCAGCCCGGGGTGATGGAATTTCGGCTTGGCAATGTAGGTCATGCGAGCACCTGAAGCTTCCGCGGCGTCATGGCCGGGCTTGTCCCGGCCATCCACGTCTTGGCCAGGAAGAAGAAACGCGTGGATGCCCGGGCATAGGCGAGCGGAAGCGACGCCGTCCTTCGGACGGCTTTGCCCGGGCATGACGACGGAGAGAGTGACGCGCAAATCATGATACTGCCTTGCGGAGCGGGGTCACCTTGAGGTGATCCTGGTGGTCGCCAATGGCTTTTGCGATGAAACGGGCGGTGATCGGCGTGCCGTCGTAATGCACGATCGGCACGAGCCGCACCGGATCGATGCCGTTCTCGTTGACGATCAGCTGGCGCAGCTGGCTGTCGCGATTCTGCTCGACCACGTAGACGAAATCGTGCTCGGCGAGGAAGCTCGCCACGCTCGAATGGAACGGGAAGGCGCGGATGCGCAGGCGGTCGAGCTGATGCCCGCGCGCTTCGAGCAATCCGATCGCCTCGTCCATCGCAGGCGAAGTCGAGCCGAAATAGATCACGCCATACTTGGTCGGACGTTCCGCATTGGCCTGCAGGGGCCGCGGCACCAGGTCCTGCGCGGTCTCGAACTTGCGCACAAGGCGCTGCATGTTGTCGGCGTAGACCGTGCCTTCCTCGGAGTAACGCGCATAGCGATCACGCGAGGTGCCGCGGGTGAAGTAGGAGCCCTTGGTCGGATGCGTGCCGGGATAGGTGCGGTAGGGAATGCCGTCGCCGTCGACGTCGAGATAGCGGCCGAAGTCGCGGCCCTCCTCCAGCATCTGTGCGGTCATGATCTTGCCGCGGTCGTATTGCCGGGCGTCGTCCCACTTCAGCGGACGGCAGAGCCGGTGGTTCATGCCGATGTCGAGATCGAGCATCAGGAAGATCGTGGTCTGGAGCCGTTCGGCGAGGTCGAACGCCGCTGCCGCGAACTCGAACGCCTCGGCGGGATCCTCCGGGAACAGCAGCACATGCTTGGTGTCGCCATGCGAGGCATAGGCGCAGGCGATGATGTCGCATTGCTGGGTGCGGGTCGGCATGCCCGTGGAGGGGCCGGCACGCTGGATGTTCATGATCACGGCCGGGATCTCGGCGAAATATGACAGGCCGATGAATTCCGTCATGAGCGAGATGCCGGGGCCCGAGGTCGCGGTGAAGGCGCGGGCGCCGTTCCAGGACGCGCCGATGACGATGCCGATCGAGGCCAGCTCGTCCTCGCCCTGCACGATCGCGTACTTCGCCTTGCCCGTCTCCGGGTCGTGCCGGTACTTCTTGCAGTGGGCGGTGAAAGCCTCCGCCACCGACGAGGACGGCGTGATCGGGTACCAGGCGCACACCGTGGCGCCGCCATAGACCGCGCCGAGCGCGGCGGCGCTGTTGCCTTCGATGAAGATGCGGTCGCCGACCTTGTCGGACTTCTTCACCCTGAGCCCGATCGGGCATTTCAGGTTCTGCAGTGCCCAGTCGCGGCCGAGATGCAGCGCATGGACGTTGGAGGAGAGCAGCTTCTCCTTGCCCTTGTACTGCTCGCCGATCAGCTGCTCGATCAGCTTCGGATCCATGTCGAGCAGCGCACTGAGGCTGCCCAGATAGATGATGTTCTTGAACAGCTGGCGCTGGCGCGGATCGGTGTAGGTCGAATTGGTGATCGCGGTCAGCGGCACGCCGATCACGGTGATGTCGTCGCGGAATTTGGTCGACGGCATCGGCTTGGTGGAATCGTAGAACAGATAGCCGCCGGGCTCGATGCCGGCGACGTCCTTGTCCCAGGTCTGCGGATTCATCGCCACCATCATGTCGACGCCGCCGCGGGCGCCGAGATGGCCGGCTTCCGTCACCCGCACCTCGTACCAGGTCGGCAGGCCCTGGATGTTGGAGGGGAAGATGTTGCGCGGGGACACCGGAACGCCATGGCGCAGGATCGCGCGGGCGAACATCTCGTTGGCGCTGGCCGAGCCCGAGCCGTTGACGTTGGCGAAGCGGACGACGAAGTCGTTTACGCTGCTGATCGGCTTTTTGTCGGACATGTCGAACCTGCGTAGGTCATCTCGATGAAATATTTCTGCATGTCCCAGGCGCCGGTGGGACAGCGCTCGGCGCACAGCCCGCAATGCAGGCAGACGTCCTCGTCCTTGACCATCACCCGCCCGGTCTTGAGGTCGCCGGAGACGTAGAGATCCTGGTCCGGATGCAGTGAAGGCGCCTTCAGGCGCTGGCGCAGGTCGCTTTCCTCGCCGTTATCAGTGAAGGTGATGCAATCCATCGGGCAGATGTCGACGCAGGCATCGCACTCGATGCAGAGCGAGGTCGAGAACACCGTCTGCACGTCGCAGTTCAGGCAGCGGTGCGCCTCGCCGAGCGCGAGCTTGACGTCATAGCCGAGCTCGACCTCGGCGCGGATGTCCTTGAGCGCGACGACCTTGTCGCGATGCGGCACCTTGTAGCGCTTGTCGACGGAGATGTCGTTGTCATAGCTCCATTCGTGGATGCCCATCTTCTGCGAGGAGATTTGCACCTCCGGCAGCGGACGCTCGCTGATATCCTCGCCCGACAGCATCTTGTGGATCGACAGCGCGGCGTCATGGCCGTGCGCGACCGCCCAGATGATGTTCTTCGGGCCGAATGCGGCGTCGCCGCCGAAGAATACTTTCGGGTTGGTCGAAGCGAAGGTCTTGGGGTCGACCTTGGGCATGTGCCATTTGTCGAACTCGATGCCGCAATCCTGCTCGATCCAGGGGAAGGCGTTCTCCTGGCCGACCGCGACCAGCACGTCGTCGCAGGGAATGGTCTGATCGGGGTCGCCCGAAGGCACGAGGTTACGGCGGCCTTTGGCGTCATATTCGGCTTTGACGTGCTGGAAGGTGACGCCGATGAGCTTGCCGGCGACGTGCTTGAATGCCACCGGCACCATGTAGTTGAGGATCGGAATATCCTCGTGGATCGCGTCCTCCTTCTCCCACGGCGAGGCCTTCATCTCCTCGAAGCCGGAGCGCACGATCACCGTGACTTTCTCGCCGCCGAGGCGGCGCGCGGTTCGGCAGCAATCCATCGCGGTGTTGCCGCCGCCGAGCACGATCACGCGCTTGCCGATCTTGTCGACATGGCCGAACGACACGTTGGCCAGCCATTCGATGCCGATATGGATGTTGCCGGCGGCTTCCTCCCGGCCGGGAATGTCGAGCTCGCGGCCGCGCGGTGCGCCGGAGCCGACGAAGATCGCGTCGTATTTCTCCGCCAGCAGCGATTTCATGCTGTCGATGCGGTGACCGCCCTTGAAGTCGACGCCGAGACCCAGGATGTAGCCGGTCTCCTCGTCGATCACCGAATTGGGCAGGCGGAACTTCGGGATCTGCGTGCGCATCATGCCGCCGGCTTCCGGATCGGCATCGAACACGGTGCAGTGATAGCCGAGCGGGACGAGATCGCGCGCCACCGTCAGCGACGCGGGACCGCCGCCGACCAGCGCAACACGCTTGCCGTTCTTCGGCGCGGGCTGCGGCAGGCGCTGCCTGATGTCGTCCTTGAAGTCCGCGGCGACCCGCTTGAGGCGGCAGATTGCCACCGGAGTCTCCTCGACGCGTCCGCGCCGGCACGCGGGCTCGCACGGGCGGTCGCAGGTGCGTCCCAGGATGCCGGGAAACACGTTCGACTTCCAATTGATCATGTAGGCGTCGCTGTAGCGGCCTTGTGCGATCAGTCGAATGTATTCGGGAACGGGGGTGTGCGCAGGACAGGCCCATTGGCAATCGACCACCTTGTGAAAGTAGTCGGGGGCCGCGATATCGGTCGGTTTCATTCCTACCCTGTCCGCGCAGGCTCAAAGACCCCGCGGCCTTTATCTTGAGCTTGGTGGACGCTTAATGCGTCTCGATCCGGTTTCTGAATGACGTCATTGGGTTAGCTTATTAGAACCGTTCCGAAGTACAACGGCAAAGTTGCGCGATCATCGCCTTTCATGGGAGCCACGCGCGCACAGCATTAGCGCCCTCCGCGCAGCATGTGCGGTGCAATATGTTGCGTTGCGGATGACTGCCTCAGCCGTGCGCGATATCGCTCTTCGCGAGGTCCCACATCAGGCAGTAGGTGCCGACCGAGATCGGAAGCGGGAAGGGCGCCGCCGCAGGACCGGTGAAGCGTTCGGCGATGACAGCCGAGACTGCGCCGATATGCGTGCCGTCGATCAGCACGAACCAGTCGCGCGCGCCTTCGTTGCGCGCCGCCGGAATTCCCGCCGTTGCACCCGACAGTTCCGGCTCGCTTTCGAGCAGGTGCATCGAGATGATGCCGTCGCGCGTCTCCGGCATCAGTCTGTCCTGCAGCGCATCACGCCAGAACACGGCATTGTCGGGCGTCGGCCGCAGACGCACCACGCCGAGCGCAGCCCCGCGTCCGGTGCCCTTGCTGATGGTGATGCGCGCGACGACGCGGAGCATGTCCTTGAAGCGCGCCATGGTCTGCCGCGACCAGTCGGTCGGGTTCGCGAGCCGCGCCCGGTAGGCGGGGCTGTCGAGCACGTCGAGCGTCGCGGTCGAATACAGGCAGAGATATTTGGGATTGGCGGCATGCGCGACATAGCGCCGCGCTTCGAGGAACCCCTCGGTCGCGACGCGCTCTTCCAGATGCTCGCGATCATACCAGCGGTTGAAATCGGCCTCATCGGCTGCGTCGATATTCATCGACGTCAGCAGCATGCCTTTCGCGGCGAGCGGCATTTTCTTGTTGTCCTGCTATGCGCGCTAGCGCGCGGCCTTCGACGCGAGGTCCGCGATCGACTTCATGACGGCATCCCTCACGCCGCCATCATAGAGCGAATGTCCGGCCTCTTCCACGATCCGAATCTCGGAACCCGGCCAAACTTTCGCGAGCGCCTGCGATGTTCCGGGAGGACATAGCAGGTCATAGCGGCCCTGCACGATGATGCCGGGAATGCCGGCGAGCCGATGCGCGTTTCGCAACAGCTGATCTTCGCTCATGAAGCTGTCGTTGACGAAGTAATGCGCCTCCATGAAAGGCGTCGCCGGCAGTGTGCGCCAGACGTTCAGCGCGGCGAGGTCCAGCCGGGTCCGTGCCGGCTTGTGCTCGGACAAGGTTCGTTCAGCGTCGTGCCAGGCTCGCACCGCGGGACCGTGCACGGCAGGATCGGCATCGAGGATACGGCGCCAATAGGCGCTCACCGGTTGCTCGCGCTCCTCGGGCGTCAGCACGCTGAGGAAATCCTCGTAGAGCGCGGGATAGAACTGCGACAGGCGCGAGGTGAAGGCCGTCTCGACCTCCGCCCGCGTGCCAAGGAAGGTTGCGCGCAGCGCAATGCCGGAGACGCGCTCCGGATGCGCCTCGGCGTAGGCCAGCGCCAGCGTCGCGCCCCAGGACCCGCCGACCATCATCCAGCGCTCGAAGCCGAATTTCTCGCGGATCTTCTCCATGTCCGCGACCAGATGCGCCGTCGTGTTGTGCTCGCGCGATCCCTTGGGCCGGCTGCGGCCGCAGCCGCGCTGGTCGAACAATACGGCGCAGAAACGATCGGGGTCGAACAGCCGGCGATGGTCGGGCTGGCAGCCGCTGCCGGGGCCGCCATGCAGATAGACCGCAGGGATTCCGTCAGCGCGGCCGACGCTCTCGACATGGAGCTCATGGCCGTCGCCGACATCGAGCATCTCGGAGGTCAGCGGCGCAAAGGGATCGGCACGCCTGACCGAACTGGCCGCGTCGGCGTCAGGCATCATTCTCGGATTCCAGAGTGCCGCCGGCGAAGTTGCGATAGAGGAAACGGTTGGTCTCGCCCTCGGCCTCGCGCTCGGCCTGCTTGAAGATGGTCTCGTGCAGCGGCGACAGCGCGCAGGCCGGATCGGTGTTGGCCGCATCGCCCGTCAGCGCGAAGGCCTGGCAGCGGCAGCCGCCGAAATCGATCTCGCGGAATTCGCAACTTTTGCACGGCTCCTTCATCCACCCGGTGCCGCGATAGCGGTTGAAGGCCTCCGAGTTCTGCCAGATCCAGGCGATCGAATGGTTGGAGCGCACGGATTCGAAGTCGAGCCCGGTGATGCTCTCGGCGGCGTGGCAGGGCAGCACCTTGCCGGCGGGCGAGATGTTGAAGAACTGCCGGCCCCAGCCGCCCATGCATTTCTTCGGCCGCAGCGCGTAATAGTCCGGCACGACGTAGTCGATCGTCAGCCGGCCCTTCAGCCGTTCGCGCGCCTCCTCGACGATGCGGGTGCACTCGTCGAGCTGCGCCACGGTCGGCATCAGCGCGGCGCGGTTCTTCAGCGCCCAGCCGTAATATTGCACGTTGGCGACCTCGAGCCGGTCGGCGTCGAGGTCGAGCGCCATCTGGATGATGTCAGGGAGCTGATGCAGGTTCTGCCGATGCATCACCGCGTTCACGGTGAGCGGCAGATCGAGCTCGCGCGTCCATTTCGCGACTTCGAGCTTCTTGCGATGTCCGCCTTTGTAGCCGGCGACGCGATCGGCGAGGCCTTCCTCGATGCCCTGGAAAGATATCTGCACATGGCAGAGCCCGGCATCTGCGAGATCGCCGAGCTTCTCGCGCGTCAGCAGCACGGCCGAGGTGATCAGATTGGTGTAGAGGCCGGCGTCGCTAGCGTGCTTCACCAGCTCGACGAGGTCCTTGCGCGCGGTCGGCTCGCCGCCGGAGAAATGCACCTGGAGCACGCCGATCTCGGCGAGCTCGCTCAGCACCTTCTTCCATTCTTCGGTGGTCAGCTCCTTGGCCGAACGGTCGAGCTCGACCGGGTTGGAGCAATAGGGGCATTGCAGCGGGCAGCGATGGGTAATCTCGAGCAGCACGGCAAGCGGAATGCCGAACGTCTCCGCCGTCGAGCGCTGCTTCTCCAGCACCGCGAGGCTGTCGCTGGGCGGGATGGTCACGTCGCTCATGACGTCTTCTCCCTGATCTCGGTGAGAAAGCCTTTGTCGGCGAGATCCTGCAGCATGGCGATGACATCAGCGAGGATCGCCTCGCGTGGCGCCGCGTATTTCGCGGCCAGCTGATCGGACACGTCGCCGACGCTGCGCTGGCCGTCGCAGAGCTGCAGCACCTCGACCGCGATCTCGTCGGGGGCCAGCACCCGCTCCGGCGCCAGGATCACCCAGACCTTTCGCGTCTCGTCATATTTCAGCTTGGCATGCCGCGGCAGCACGGGGCGGCTTGCCTCGCTGACGCTGATGTTCCGCGGCCCGGCCATTGCTCTTGTCCCTCAGCTCGCTTTGGGCACGAACGCGCCCGGCGGAATGTGGCCCTCGACATAGGCGTGCTGGAGTGCGTCCAGCTGCACCCACAGCACGTTGGTCTTGAAGATCAGCGCGTTGCAGACCTGCGCACGCTGCTCCGGCGTCGTCGCGTGCGTCTTGACATAGTCCAGCGCGAAATTGGCGTCGCGCGGCGCCTGCGTCAGCCGCCGCTTGAAGTAGCTCATGGTATCAGGATTGACGAAATCGTAATGCTGCAACATGCCGGCGATGCGCTCCTCATGGATGCTTGGCGCGAACAGTTCGGTGAGCGAGGAGGCGATCGCCTCCAGCGGGCTCTTCTCGCGGCAGTAATGGACATAGGCCTCCACCGCGAAGCGCGTCGCCGGCAGGATGCCCTCGGTGGATTCCACGTAAGCCGTGTCGAGGCCGAGCCCTTCGGTCAGCTTCAGCCAGCGCTCGATGCCGCCTTCGCTGCCGACATCGCCGTCGTGGTCCTCGATGCGATGGCGCCATTCCAGGCGGGTGGCGCGGTCGCGGAAGCGCGAGATCACCACCGCGTCCTTGATCGGGATCGTGCTCTGGTAATAGTAGCGGTTCAGCGCCCAGGCCTGCACCTGGCCCTTGTTCAGCTTGCCGCCATGCAGCAGCTTATGGAACGGATGCAGGCTGTGATAGCGCGTCGCCCCGATATGGCGCAGCGCCGCCTCGAGCTCATCGGCGCTGGTGAGCCTGATGTCCTTGCCGATCGAGAGCGCGGTCATTCCAGTCAGTGATGCGACGTTCACAGCACGATCTCCGTTCCATCCGCGGGTATCTGCCAGCCCGCCTGCTCAGCGGCCTTGCGCTCGGGCGAGCCGGGCAGCAGCGCCGGATTCGAGTTGTTGATATGCAGAAACAGCTTCCTGTCGATACTGAGGTCGGCCAGCCGCGCGATGGCTCCGTCGTCGCCCGACATGGCGACATGTCCCATGCTCTTGCCGGTCTTGTGGCCGAGGCCGGCCCTGATCATCTCGTCGTCGCGCCAGACCGTGCCGTCGAAGAACACCAGTGCGGCGCCGTCGATCTGGGCCTTGAGCGCGTCGGTCACCTCGGCACAGGCCGCGATGAAGTAGAAGCACTTGCCCGTCGCCTTGTCGGTGATCTCAAGGCCCAGCGTGTCGCCGTCGCCGCTCTCGCCGCCCGGATGCGCCTTGCCTTCCAGATACCAGGCCGACTTGCCCGGCACCGCGAAGGGCAGCACCTCCAGGCCGGAGCGCGCGCCATCCGGCAGGCGGGGCTCGAACGGCTCGCGGAGAGTGATCGGCTGGCGCCGCACGTTCTTCTCATTCAGCACGTTGAAGATGCTGTTGCTCGCAAGGATCGCCAGCACCTTCTCGTGCGCATAGACCGTAAAGGGCGAGCCCTCGCGCATCGACAGCAGGCCCGCCACCGCATCGACTTCGCTGTTGGTCAGGATCACACCCGCGATCGGCGTGTGACGCAGTGCGCCCGCCTTGGGGTGCAACTGTGGCGTGGCGTTCAATTGCTGCCGCAGGTCGGGGGAGGCGTTGATCAGGAACCAGTGCTCGCCGTCGCCGCTGAAGGCGACCGAGGCTTGGGTCCTTTGAAGCTCGTGGCCGCCGCTACGGGCCGCTCGGCAGCCCTCGCAGCCGCAATTCCATTGCGGAACTCCGCCGCCGGCCCCGGCGCCCAGGACGACGACGCGAAGCATGATCCGTCTCCTGGAAGGTAAAGTCGCGAGGTGGATCTCAGGCCCACACAAATCCTGTCTTTCGGAAACGTATCGTGACCGAAAGAGCTCGGGGCGAAAGATCCACCTACGCAGAACGCAATCTCACCAACCGCTTACTTGCGGGTGGCGCTTACATACATGTTGATTTCCATGCCGCAGGGCACTTCGACGATCTTCGGGGCTTTCCAGGCCATTTCGGCTCTCCATTTTCGCGAATTCGGGACGTATCCGCCCACCCGTTAGACTAATGCTGGCGGAGAACTTCGCCAGTGAAATTTTCCCGAGAAGTCCATGCTGCGCCGCGAAAAATGCTAGGGGAACATCACTTCTGAAGCGCTGCCTTGCGTCAGACGCATTCGGTCGCGAACCCTGTCCTGATAAAGCTGTTGTGAGTGCAGTGCAGCTTTCAATCCGATACAGGCGAACCAACTGGATCTCGATATGCCCAGATACTTCTTCAACACCCGTATCGGCGACGAGCTGATCGTTGACCCCGACGGCGAGGACCTGCGCAACCCCGACCGCGCCTGGGAGGTCGCTCGCCAGATGATCCTGGAGGTGGTGAAGTCCGAGGGCGCACAGCCGGCGCTGCTCGAGGCGGTCATCGAGGTGACCGACGATGATGGGGAGATCGTGCTGGAGTTTCCCTTCACCGAGGCGCTGCTCGACATCCCCGACCAGTCCGCGACAAGGCATTAGCCGCGGGTCAGCCATGGCTGAGGCGGCGGCGTCCACCTCTCCCCGCCGGGGAGAGGTCGGATTGCGAAGCAATCCGGGTGAGGGGCCGCACCAGACCGAGAGACCGCAACCCCTCACCCGGATCGCATCTTCGATGTGCTCCGACCTCTCCCTGCGGGAGAGGTGAGCGACCTCTTCACCCCCGCGAAATCCGCATGGCTTTGCCGCGTTCCCGGCGCTAAAAGACGCCGATTACACGGAGCAAGCCATGCAAGATCTCTGGCGCCTGTCGGCCGCCGACCTCGCCACCCTCGTCAAATCCAGAAAGGTGTCCGCCAGGGAGGCCGCGCAGGCCGGCCTCGCGCGCCTGGATGCCGTCAATCCCCGGCTCAACGCGGTGATCGATCACCGGCCGGACGATGTTCTCAGGCAGGCCGATGCCGTCGATGCCGCCATCGCCCGGGGGGAGGACCCCGGTGTGCTCGCCGGCGTGCCCGTCACCATCAAGGCCAATGTCGACCAGGAAGGCTTTGCCACCACCAACGGCCTGAAGCTCCAGCGCGACGTCATCGCGCGCGAGGACAATCCGGTGGTCGCCAATTTCCGCAAGGCCGGCGCCGTCCTGCTCGGCCGCACCAATTGCCCGGCCTTCTCCTACCGCTGGTTCACCACCAATCTCATTCATGGCGATACCAAGAACCCCCGCGACGCCGCGCTGACGCCGGGCGGTTCCTCCGGCGGCGCCGGCTCGGCGGTCGCGGCCGGCATCGGCCACATCGCCCACGGCACCGACATCGCCGGATCGATCCGCTATCCCGCCTATGCCTGCGGCGTCCACGGCCTGCGTCCGACGCTCGGCCGGATCCCCGCCTTCAACCCGGCGCTGCCGGAGCGCCCGATCGGGCCGCAGATCATGGCGGTGTCGGGGCCCCTGGCGCGCACCGTCAACGACATCAGGATCTCGCTCGAGGCGATGTCGGCCCGCGACATCCGCGATCCCTGGTTCGTGCCGGTGCCGCTGCAAGGCCCCGCGCGGGACAAGCGCGCCGCGCTCTGCCTCAACCCGGGCGGCCTCGCCACCACGCCGGAGGTCAAGGCCGCGGTGAGCGACGCCGGAAAGCGCCTCGAACGCGCCGGCTGGACCGTCGACGTCATCGAAGACACGCCGCCGATGCGCGAGGCGGTGGAGTGGCAGATCAAGCTCTGGCTCGGCGACGGCTATGAGGCGCAGCTCGAGATGGCCGAGCGCGAGGGCGATCCCGGTGCGCTGGCCTGCCTGCGCGGCAACCGCGCCAGGGTCACGCCGATGGACCAGGCGGATTACGCCAAGGCGCTGACCCGAAGGGCCACGCTGACCCGCGAATGGATGCTGTTCTTCGAGAAATATGCGGTGCTGCTGACGCCGGTCTCCGGCGAGCTGCCGTTCCCGGATCATCTCGACTGCAAGGACGACGAATCCTTCAAGCGGGTCTGGGAGGCGCAGCTGCCGCAGATCGCCATTCCCTTCATGGGATTGCCGGGCCTCGTGGTCTCCACCGGCCTCGTCGGCAAGTCGCCCGTCGGCGTGCATATCGTCTCCAGCCGCTACCGCGAAGACCTCTGCCTGCTCGCGGGCGAAGCGATCGAGGCCGGCGGCGTGCCGCCGTCGCCGATCGATCCCGTGGGCTAGCGATGACCGCCATCTACGACTTCAAGGCCAACTCGCTTGCCGGCGAGGAGGTGCCGATGAGGCGTTTCGAGGGGCAGGTGCTGCTGATCGTCAACACCGCGAGCAAATGCGGCTTCACGCCGCAATATCGCGGCCTCGAGGATCTCTACCGCGATCTCTCGCCGCGCGGCTTCTCCGTGCTCGGCTTTCCCTGCAACCAGTTCGGGGCGCAGGAGCCGGGGCAGGCGAGCGAGATCCAGGAGTTCTGCTCGACCAATTACGACGTCACCTTTCCCCTGTTCGAGAAGATCGACGTCAACGGGCCGAAGGCGCATCCTCTCTATGAGTACCTGAAACGTCAGCAATCCGGCCTGCTCGGCGCCTCCATCAAATGGAATTTCACCAAATTCCTGGTGGATCGTGCCGGCAAGGTGGTCGCGCGCTACGCGCCGACCGCACGGCCCGAAGGATTGCGGCAGCAAATCGAGACCCTGTTGTGAGCGAGACAATCATGAGCGACGAATTTCCGGACCGCCTGTCGGTCGACCCGAACAGCCCCTATTACAACGCGGACATTCTGGCGCGCGACGTCGGCATTCGCTTCAAGGGCATCGAGAAGACCAATGTCGAGGAGTACTGCATCAGCGAAGGCTGGGTCCGCGTCACCGCCGGCAACGCCAAGGACCGTCACGGCAACCCGCTGACCATCAAGGTGCACGGACCGGTGGAGCCGTATTTCAGGGACAAGAAGTGACGGCAAAGCCGTCATTCCGGGGCTCGCGAAGCGAGAACCCGGAATCTCGAGATTCTCAGGTGCGCACGAGCGCACCATAGTTCGATGCTGCGCATCGCCCCGGAATGACGACAAGAGAAAGATGAGACCCCCATGTCCGTCCGCATCGTCGACGTCCGCGAGATCACGAAACCGATCTCGTCCCCGATCCGCAACGCCTATATCGACTTCACCAGGATGACGACGAGCCTCGTCGCCGTCATCACCGATGTCGTGCGCGACGGCAAGCGCGTCGTCGGCTACGGCTTCAACTCCAACGGCCGCTACGGGCAGGGCGGCCTGATCCGCGAGCGCTTCGCCGCGCGCATCTTCGAAGCCGATCCGAAGTCGCTGCTGGATGCGGCCGGCGACAATCTCGACCCCGACAAGGTCTGGGGCGCGATGATGACCAACGAGAAGCCGGGCGGTCATGGCGAGCGCTCGGTCGCGGTCGGCACCATCGACATGGCGGTGTGGGATGCGGTGGCGAAGATCGCCGGCAAGCCGCTGTTTCGCCTGCTCGCCGAGCGCCACGGCGTGACCGCCAATCCGCGCGTGTTCGTGTATGCCGCCGGCGGCTATTACTATCCCGGCAAGGGCCTGTCGATGCTGCGCGGCGAGATGCGCGGCTATCTCGATCGCGGCTACAACGTCGTGAAGATGAAGATCGGCGGCGCTCCGATCGAGGAAGACCGTAAGCGCATCGAGGCCGTGCTGGAAGAGATCGGCAAGGACGCGCAGCTCGCCGTCGATGCCAACGGCCGCTTCGACCTGGAGACGGCGATTGCCTACGCCAAGATGCTGCGCGACTATCCGCTGTTCTGGTACGAGGAGGCCGGCGATCCCCTCGACTATGCGCTGCAGGCCGCGCTCGCCGAATTCTATCCGCGCCCGATGGCGACAGGCGAGAACCTTTTCAGCCACCAGGACGCCCGCAACCTCGTCCGCTACGGCGGCATGCGCCCCGACCGCGACTGGCTGCAATTCGACTGCGCGCTGTCCTATGGCCTGTGCGAGTACCAGCGCACGCTCGAGGTCCTGAAGACCCACGGCTGGTCACCCAGCCGCTGCATCCCGCATGGCGGTCACCAGATGTCGCTCAACATAGCCGCCGGCCTCGGTCTCGGCGGCAACGAAAGCTATCCCGACCTGTTCCAGCCCTATGGCGGCTTCCCGGACGGCGTCCGCGTCGAGAACGGCCACATCACCATGCCGGAGCTTCCAGGCATCGGCTTCGAAGGCAAGTCGGATCTCTACAAGGAGATGAGAGCGCTGGCGGAGTAGGGGCTGAGCGTACTGCGGGCACGAAGGCCGCGCCAAACCCTCCGCTGTCATGCCCCGGCTTGACCGGGGCATCCAGTACGCCGCGGCGGATGTGGGGAGAACGAGCTCTTCAACACCGGCCTCTGGAATACTGGATCGCCCGGTCAAGCCGGGCGAAGACACCGTCTCTGGTGCGTCGTCTGAGGCCCCTACGACAACCGCATATCCAGCAGCCGCCGTCCTTCGCTCTTCAGCAGCTTCTTCACGGCGCTCGACGCGACCACCTCGCCGTCGTTGGCGTAGGCCTCGTGGTTCTTCTCGATGTCGTCGAGGCGGTAGAGGTAGTTGACCATGATGCCAGCCGACTCGCGCATGCCCTTCGGCGAGAGGTCTCCGAGCCAGTTGATGCGCTCGAGCCTCGCGCCGTTGCCGAGATGGAAGCGCGCGACGGAATCGATCAGCCGGCCCTTCGGCGTGCGTGCCTTGAGGAAATAATGCGCCGCGAGCGGCTCCAGCACGCTGCGCAGCAGCGCCGCTGTCTCGGGACTCTCGAACCATTTGGGCTCGTCGAGACGCTTCAGCACCTCGCGATCCTCGTCCGATAGCGGCAGGTCCTTGTCCTGCTTCACCCAAGCCATGAAGCCGGGCACCGGCGACAGCGTCACGAAAGTGTCGAGCTTCGGCAGCTCGCGGCGCAACTCTTCCACCACCTGCTTGATCAGGAAGCTGCCGAAGGAGATGCCGCCAAGGCCGCGCTGGGTATTGGAGATCGAATAGAACACGGCGGTGCGCGCGCGCTCGATCGGCAGATGCTGGCGGTCCACCGCAAGCAAGGGCGCGATCGCGCCCGGCATCGTCTCGGTCAGCGCCACCTCGACGAAGATCAGGGGCTCGTCGACCATCGCAGGATGGAAGAACGCGTAGCAGCGGCGGTCGACCGGATCGATGCGGCGGCGCAGATCGTCCCAGTCGCTGATCTCATGCACGGCTTCGTAACGGATGATCTTTTCGAGGATGTTGGCCGGGGTCGACCAGTCGATCCTGCGCAGCACGAGAAACCCCCTGTTGAACCACGAAGAGAGAAGGTGCGAGACGTCGCGGTCGAGCGCGGCGAGATCTGTGTGCCCGTTCATCATGCCGAGCAGGTCGGCGCGCATGTTGACGAGATCGCCGGTGCCGCCCGGCGCGCGGTTGAGGCGGCGGATCAGCTCCTGCCGCCGCGGCTCGGAGGCGAAGTGCAGCGAGCTCGCGTCCTCGTCGCTGGGCTTGGCGCGCCATTTCTCGATCGCCTTGGACAGGCGCTCCCGATCGGGGCCGAAATCGCGCACCAGTCCCTCGAAGAAGGCGCGGCGTCCTGCCGCATCCAACTCCCGGTAGATGTCGAGCACCTCACGCGCAATCGCGGTGCCGGAGGCTTCGCCCCGGCCCGACAGCAACGCGTCGCAAAGCTCGATCAGCCCATCGGCATCCCGCCTGGTATCGGCGGAGTCCCCGCGGCGAAGCAGCGTGCGGCCGCGCTCGGAGATGGTGGCGAGCAGGTCGGAGAAGAAGGCATTGGCCATCTGGGCTTTTCGATTCCGGGTTTGTGCGTTGCGGAAGTTTACACAAGATTTGGGCTGAAGCCGATCACAATCAAGCAGGGGATTTTGGCAACTTTAGCTGGGCCATGCGTTTCGCGGATGCTGTCATGCCCCGCGAAGGCGGTGCACGCTGGGCGTCCAAGCCTCCACGTCGTCATGGCCGGGCTTGTCCCGGCCATCCACGCCTTGCCACGCAGCACAAAGAACGTGGATGCCCGGGACGAGCCCGGGCATGACGGCCCCTCCGTTCATTGTGCTGGCGCCATCCAGAGTGTTCCTCACCCCTTCGCAAATTCTGTCGGCGTGCGCCCCGTCACCTGGCGGAACGCGGCCGAGAATGCCGGCACGCTGGCATAGCCGAGCTGGGTGGCGAGCTGCTTCACCGACACGCCCGCATCCGTGGACAGGCGCTGGATCGCGGAGGCGATTCGCGCGCGCTGGCACCAGCTCTTGAAGCTCAGTTGCGTCTCGCTCGAGAACAACCGCGACAGCGTGCGCGCCGAGGTTCCGACCTCGCGCGCGAGCGTGTCGATGTCGTGCAGGCCGGTGGGGTCGTCGAGCACGATCATGGCGGCGCGGCGGCAGCGCGGCTCGCGCGGCAGCGGCACGAAGGTGGTGGAATCCTCGGCCTGGTGCAACTCCAGCAACACCAGGCGCACCAGCAGCTCGGTCCGCTCTTCCGTATTGCGGGCGTCGAACAGTGCCAGGATCGCCTGGTTCAGCAGCGGCGATACCCGGACCACGAATTCCCTGGTCAATCCCTCATAGCGCTTTTCGCGCTTGAGCCAGGGCAGGTCGAAATACAGCGTGCGCATCTCGATGTCGGCGAGCAGGTCGATGGCATGTTGAAGCCCGGCCGGCACCCAGACCGCGCGGTCCGGCGGCACCAGCCAGCGTCCCCCCGGCGTCGTCACCTGCATCGTGCCCTTGGCCGCATAGATCAGCTGCGCCTCGCGGTGCAGGTGTGGCTCGATCCGCATGCCCCTGGGATAGTCGCGGGCGACCAGGTGGACGCCCGCGGGCGAGCGGTGATTGCTCCGGACCTCCCGCAGGATTGGCGTTTCCAAGATTGGCGTTTCCAAGACAGTCATTGGCGGCATCCCGTCATGGGCACGACATATAACTCATTTCGGAGCGGGAGAGGATTCGTATGAACAGCCCCAGCCGGGTCATTAGTTTCGTCAACGCAGGCCATTTCATCGACCATTATTCGATGCTGATCTTTGCCGCCGCCGTCATCATCATGGGGCCGGCGCTCGGCATGGCCTATTCGGAACTCCTGCCTTACGCGACGCCGGGCTTCGTCGCCTTCGGCGCGGGCTCGCTGCTGACCGGCTGGCTCGGGGACCGCTGGAGCCGCCGCCACATGATGCTGATCTTCTTCGTCGGCATCGGCGCCTCCATGATCGCGGTCGGCTTCGTGCAGACGCCCGTGCAACTCGGCGCGGCGCTGCTTGCGATCGGCATCTTCGCCTCGATCTATCACCCCGTCGGCACGGCGATGATCGTATCTTATGCCGAGAAGCTCGGCCGCGAGATGGGGCTGAACGGCGTCTGGGGCAATCTCGGCGTCGCCTCCTCGGCGTTGGTCACCGGCGTGATCGGCCAATATCTCGGCTGGCGCTTCGCCTTCATCGTTCCCGGAGTCGTCACGATCCTGATCGGCCTCGCGTTTGCAAGGACGGTCGTGCACGAGGACCGCAAGGGCTCGAAGCAGGCGGGAGCGCAGGCCCGCGTCGCCAGGCAGGACATGTGGCGCGTGATCCTGGCCCTGCTGATCGTCGTGATCGCGATCTCTACGACATTCAACGCGGTCACAGTGGCGCTGCCAAAACTGTTTGCGGAGCGGCTTGCGGACCTGACGAAGAGCCCGGCGCTGCTCGGCCTGATCGCTGCCTGCGTCTACGTGTTCGGCGCGATGACGCAGTACACGATCGGCCGGCTGCTCGACCGCTACTCGCTCAAGACTGTGGCGTTGCCGCTGTCCTTCATGCTGGCTCCGTTCCTCTATCTGGCCGCGAGCCTGAGCAACCTGCCGCTGATCCTGGTCTCGATCGGCATCGTCATGGGCGCGTTCGGTCAGGTCACGGTGAACGACGCCATGGTCGGCAAGTACACCACCGAGGAGTGGCGATCGCGCGCTTACGCGGTGCGCTATTTCGTCGGCTTCACCGCGGCCGGCGCCTCCGTTGGCCTCGTCGCCTGGCTGTACGAGCAGGGCGGCTTCGTCACCATGCTGCACGCTTTCGCCGCGCTCTGCCTGCTCGCGATCGCCGCCGCGCTGATCCTGCCGCGCGAGATCAGGACGCCGCAAACGGTGTGAGGGGGCACTGCTCTCGTGTCCCGGACGCAGATCCGGGACCCAGAGGCCGCGAATTTCCCGTGTCGCATGGGCCCCGGCTCTGCAGCGCACCGCCGAAGTGGCGCTGCGCTGCGTCCGGGGCACGAGCGTGGCGTAGGGCCGGGACTCTCTCCACTCGTCATTTGCGAGGAGCGTGGCGATGAAGGTGCCGCGGAGGGGCCCCGGCTTGCTTCGCTGCACTCGCAGCAATGACGGCGAACGTCGCCACGTCACGCATGCCACCCATGATGCCATTCTGCCAGTGTTTTGCCCGACGGCGCAAGTCACTTCGGCAAGGCCGAAATGTTCGCGAGGTTTTTCAACCCCATCCCTACTGTGCATGGGGTTGTTCTCGCACTTTTCGTTTTTGACGCCGGCGCGCGCGGCGGAACCGGCGCCGCCTTTCACGGGTTCTGTCCCTGTGGCGCCCCGACACCGGGGCAGATGAAGGGGGAAAGACACCTGCATGCCATGGCGCCTGCTCCGACCGGTCGTCCTCGTTCCCGCGGCGCTTGTCCTCACCACCCTTGCGGCCAGTGCCGAAGCCGGCAAATCGGCCGGTCCGTCAGAATTCCTCCTGATCGTTCAGATCGTGCTGCTGATCGCGGTCGGCCGCGGGCTCGGCGAGGTCATGCAGCGGATCGGCCAGCCCTCGGTGATCGGCGAACTGCTCGCCGGCATCATCCTGGGGCCGTCGCTGTTCGGCTGGATCTGGCCCGAGGCGCAGCACGCGATCTTCCCGAACGCGCCCGAGCAGAAGGCGATGATCGACGGCATCGCGCAAGTGGGCATCCTGCTGCTGCTATTGCTCACCGGCATGGAGACCGACCTCAAGCTGGTACGGAAGGTCGGCAGGGCCGCGATCGCGATCTCGATTGCTGGCATCGTCGTGCCCTTCGCCTGCGGCTTTGCCCTGGGTGAATTCCTGCCGGACGCGCTGCTGCCCAATCCGCAGGAGCGCCTCGTGGCCTCGCTGTTCATGGGCACGGCGCTGTCGATCTCCTCGGTGAAGATCGTCGCCGTGGTGGTGCGCGAGATGAACTTCATGCGCCGCAACGTCGGGCAGATCATCGTCGCGACCGCCGTCATCGACGACACCATCGGCTGGATCATCATCGCCGTCATCTTCAGCCTGGCCTCGCACGGCACGCTCGATATCGCCTCGGTGGCGAAGGCCGTGCTGGGAACGCTCGCCTTCCTC
The DNA here is from genome assembly GCF_028128965.1 of Bradyrhizobium sp. CCBAU 25338. NCBI lineage: Bacteria > Pseudomonadati > Pseudomonadota > Alphaproteobacteria > Hyphomicrobiales > Nitrobacteraceae > Bradyrhizobium > Bradyrhizobium sp. CCBAU 25338. Next base: position 349,422 of record NZ_LFKY01000041.1, on the reverse strand, counting down.
GCCGTCAGCTTCACCATCGGGCGCCGCCTTGTGTTTCAGCTGATCCGCTGGGCCAACGACACGCTTGTCAGCGCGGCTGCCGTCATCACCGTGATCCTGCTGTTGATGAGCGTCATGGCACTGATCACGCATCTGATCGGCGTCCACACCGTGCTCGGCGCCTTCGTCGCCGGCATCCTGGTCGGCGAGTCCCCGATCCTGACGCGGCAGATCGACGAGCGCCTGCGCGGACTGATCTCGAGCTTCTTCATGCCGGTGTTCTTCGGCCTCGCCGGCCTCAGCGCCGATCTTTCGGTGTTGCGCGATCCCAACCTCCTGATGCTCACCGGCCTGCTGGTGGTGATCGCCAGCGTCGGCAAGTTCGGCGGCGCCTTTGTCGGCGGCACCGCGGGCGGCCTGAGCTATCGGGAGTCGTTGGCGCTCGCGAGCGGGATGAACGCGCGCGGGTCGACCGAGGTCATCATCGCCACCATCGGCCTCTCCATCGGCGTGCTCAGCCAGAACCTGTTCACGATGATCGTGACCATGGCGATCGTGACCACGATGGCGATGCCGCCGATGCTGCGCGCCGCGCTGGCCAGGCTGCCGATGAACAGGGAGGAGAAGGAGCGGCTGGAGCGGGAAGAATTCGAGAAGCGCGGCTTTGTCGCCAATCTCGAGCGCCCCTTGCTGGCGGTGGACGAAAGCGTCAACGCCAGCTTCGCCGCCCACATCGCGGGTCTGATCGCCGGCATGCGCGGCCTGCCCATCACCGTGCTGCATATCGGCCCGCGCGCCAAGGAACGGGAGAAGGGACGCGGCGAGGAGGAAAGCCACGAAGCCGTGGTGAAGAAGGCCGCCGGGACGGTGTCCGTCAACGGTGACGGAGACGTCGGCAAGGTCGATGTCGTCACCCGTGCGAGGCAGGCGGAGCTCGGCGCGACCATCGCCGACGAAGCGCGCAAGGGCTTCGATCTTCTGGTCGTCGGTATCGACAGGGTGACCGCGACCAAGGACCGCTTCGACCGGAGGATCGACGACATCGCCGCGGCGTTCGAAGGACCGCTCGCGATCGTCGCGGCCAAGGGCAAGCACCTGAAGCAGCCGATGCCCGACGCGCTCAACATCCTCGTTCCCGTTTCAGGCAGCGGCGTCTCCAAACGCGGGGCCGAGGTGGCGGTGGCGCTGACGCAGGCCGGATCGGGCTCGCTCCGGGTGATCTACGTGGCGACGACGCGGGACAAGGGTGCGCAGCGCGGGGCCTCCCGCGGACTGAACCAGGAGACGGGCATCCTCAAGGACACCAGCGACCTCGCCGCCCGCTACGACGTCGACATCACCACCACGCTGCGGGTGAACCGGGCGCCGGAGGCGGCGATCCTCCGCGAGATCGACACCACCGACCTCGATCTCGTCGTCATGGGCGTCGACCGCATCCAGGCCGATCACCTCTCCTTCGGCGGCGTCGCAGACGCCGTGCTCAGGCAGTCGAAAGTGTCGGTGCTCCTGGTGTCGAGCGGCGAGGCGCGGCAGACGCCGGTGGAGAAGGCTTAGGTGTTCTCCCTCTCCCGCTTGCGGGAGAGGGCTGTCTCCGCGTCGGGACATTCCCCAAGGGGACAGAGCCCTCACCCGGCGCTAAGCGCCGACCCCTCCCGCAAGCGGGCGAGGTTACACCGAACGCGCCGCGCCGCTGTTCGGTCGAACGGACTTTAGGATTCCACCTCCGCTACCGGCTGCGCCTTCGGCGTCTTCTTCGACGCCCGCCAGTTCTCGAAGCGCTGCACCACCACGAAGAAGGCCGGCACGAACAGCACCGCGAGGCAGGTCGAGGCCAGCATGCCCGAGAACACGGTGATGCCGATCGACTTGCGCGCGCTGGCGCCGGCGCCGGTGGCGAGCACCAGCGGCACCACGCCGAGGATGAAGGCGAAGGAGGTCATCAGGATCGGGCGGAAGCGGGCGCGCGCCGCCTCGATCGCGGATTCGATGATCGGCTTGCCCTCGCGGCCGTGCAACTCGAGTCCGACCTCGACGATCAGGATGGCGTTCTTGGCCGACAATGCGATCAGCAGGATGAGGCCGATCTGGCAGTAGAGGTTGTTGTCGATCTTGAGCCCGGAGAGGACCAGCATCGGCCCGAGCAGTGACAGCGGCACCGCGAGGATCACCGAGATCGGCGCGTACCAGCTCTCGTACTGGCCGGCGAGCACGAGATAGACCAGCAGCATGGCGAGGCCGAACACCCAGTAGATCTGGTTCGAGACCGCCTTCTCCTGATACGACATCGCGGTCCATTCAAAGCCGGTGCCCGGCGGCAGCGTCTTGTCGGCGATCTCCTCCATCAGCTTCAGCGACTGGCCCGAGGAGTAGCCCTGCGCCGGCAGGCCGATCACCGTCGCAGACGGATAGAGGTTGTAGAGGCTGATCAGCGACGGGCCGGTGGCCGGCGTGATCTTGGCGACGGTGCCGATCGGGATCATGTCGCCGTTGGAGTTGCGCACCTGCATGTTGGCAATGTCGCGCTCGGTGACGCGGAATGCCGAATCGGCCTGGGTGTAGACCTGGAACACGCGGCCGAACTTGTTGAACTGGTTGACGTAGGACGAGCCGAGATAGGTCGACAGTGCCGAGAACACTTGATCGGTGGTGACGTGCAGCGTCTGGGTCTTGACGCGGTCGATCTCGACGTTGAATTGCGGCACCGAGGAGCGGAATGAGGACTGCACGCGCTGCAGCGCGCTCTGGCTCTGGGCGTTGGAGACCACCGCCGCGGTGATCGCCTGCAGCTTGGCGAAATCGCTGTTGCCGTCGCGCAGCTCGACCTGCATCGAGAAGCCGGCGGCGTTGCCGATGCCCTGGATCGGGGGCGGCGGCAGCACGATGGTGCGCGCCTCCATGATGGTCGCGAGCTTGTCGTTGAGTCCAAAGACCAGCGAACGCAGATCCTCGCCGGGTCCTTTGCGCGCGTCCCAGTCCTTCAGGATGATGTAGGCGACGCCGGCATTGGCGAGGCTGGCGCTGTTGTCGAGCGCGGAGATGCCGGCGATGGTGATGACCTGCTGGACTCCAGGGGTGTCCTTGATCAGCCCGCTTGCCCTGTCGAGCACGGCTTGCGTCCGCTCCAGCGCCGCGCCGTCGGGCAATTGCACCGCTGCGATCAGATAGCCCTGATCCTCGATCGGCAGGAAGCCGGTCGGCACCCGCGACAGGCCGTAGCCGCTGGCTCCGATCACCAAGAGCGCGAACGCGACCGAGATGGTGGCATGTCTCACGAGGAACGTGATCAGCCTTGTATAGCCGCGCTCGACGCGGTCATAGACCGCGTTGAAGCCGCGATAGAAGAAATTGCGCTGCTCCGGCGGCACTGTCGGCCGCAGCCAAAGCGCGCATTGCGTCGGCTTCAGGGTCGCCGCGTTGATGGCGGACAACAGCGCGGTCGCGGCGATCACCAGCGCGAATTGCGAATAGATGCGCCCGGTGAGTCCTGCGAGGAACGAGGCCGGCAGGAACACCGAGATCAGCACCAGGGTGATGCCGACGATCGGTGCGAACAGCTGGTCCATCGCCTTGATCGCGGCATCGTGGCCGTTCATGCCCTGCTCGATGTTGTGGGCCGCGCCCTCGACCACGACAATGGCGTCGTCGACCACGATGCCGATCGCGAGCACGATCGCGAACAGCGTCGACATGTTGATGGTGAAACCGAGCGCCGCCATCGCGGCGAAGGCGCCGATGATGGTGACGGGCACGGTCGTTGCCGGCACCAGCATCGCGCGCCAATCCTGCAGGAACACCAGGATCACGACCAGCACCAGCAGGCCGGCCTCGATCAGCGTCATGTAGACCTCGTGCACCGAGGCCTCGACGAATTTGGTGGTGTCGAACGGCGTGTCGTACTTGATGCCCTCAGGGAATTGCCTGGCGAGCTCAGCCATCTTCTTCTCGACGGCCTGTTCGACCTGGAGCGCATTGGCGCCGGGCGACTGGAACACGCCGATGCCGACGGCCGGCTGATTGTTGAGCGAGAAGATCTGGCTGTAAGTCTGCGCGCCCAGCTCGACCCAACCGACGTCGCGCACGCGGGTGACGTCGCCGCTGCTGCCCGACTTGACGATGATGTTCTCGAACTGGCTGGTGTCCTCGAGCCGTCCGTTGACGTTGAGCGTGTACTGGAACGCCTGGCCCGGCGGCGTCGGCGGCGCGCCGACCTGGCCGGCCGAGACCTGCTGGCTCTGCTGCTGGATCGCCTGGATGACGTCCTGCGGCACCAGGCTCCTAGCCTGCAGCTTGTTCGGATCGAGCCAGACCCGCATCGAATACTGGCCGGCGCCGAACACGGTGACGTTGCCGACGCCGGGCAGGCGCGAGAGCTCGTCGCGGATGTTGATGGTGGCGTAATTGCTCAAAAAGAGGCTGTCGTACCGCGCATCCGGCGAGGTCAGCGTCACGAACAGGAGGATCGAGGTCGATCGCTTCTGCACCGTGACGCCCTGATTCTGCACCGCCTGCGGCAATTGCGACAATGCGCTGGAGACGCGGTTCTGCACCAGCACCTGCGCGAAGTTGAGGTCGGTGCCGATCTTGAAGGTCACGGTCAGCGTGTAGGTGCCGTCCGCGCCGCTGTAGGACTGCATGTAGAGCATGTCCTCGACGCCGTTGACCTGCTGCTCGATCGGCAAGGCAACGGTGTCGATCACGGTCTTGGCGCTGGCGCCGGGATAGCGCGTGGTGACCTGCACCGTCGGCGGCACCACGTCGGGGTATTGCGCGATGGCGAGGTTGAACAGCGCGACGCCGCCGATCAGGATCATCAGAAGTGCGATGACGTTGGAGAGGACCGGCCGCTCGATGAAGAATTTCGAGATCATGGCTGGCAGCCCCTCACTTGGCCGAGGCCTGAGACTGGTCGATCTTGGTCGCTTGCGGATCGACCTTCTGGCCCGGGATGACGCGCAAGAGCCCCGCGGTCACGACGCGGTCCTCCGGCTTCAGGCCGCTTTCGATGACGCGCAACCCGTTGTCGACGGGGCCGATCTGCACCCTGCGCTGCTCGACGACGTTGTCGCCGTTCACCACCAGCAGATAGCGGCCGCCCTGGTCGCTGCCGAGTGCGGTATCGGGGACGAGCAGGGCGTTCTTCTCCTGGTCGAAGGGCACGCGGACCCGCGCGAAGTAGCCGGGCAGCAGCACCCGCTTGTCATTGGGAATGAGACCGCGCACCGCCAGCGTGCCGGTCGATTGGTTGAGAGTCGGCGCAACGTAGTCGAGATGGCCCGCATGGGGATAGCCGGTCTCGGTCTGGAGTCCGATCTGGATCGGTAATTGCTTGAGGTCGGCCGGCGTCAGTCCGCGGCGCGCCGCTTCGGCGCGGATGCGCAGCACGTCCTGCTCGTTGACGGTGAAGTTCACGAAGATCGGGTCCATCGCGACGATGGTCGCGAGCTGAGTCGGCGAGGAGACGCCGACGAGCTCGCCGATGGAGACCATGTGCGCGCTGACGACGCCGTCGAACGGCGCGGTGACCTTGGTGTAGCCGTAGTTGACTTCGGCGAGCCTGGTGTTGGCCTGGGCTTGCTGGAGGTTGGCTTGCGCGTTGTCGCGGTTGGCAGTCGAGGTGTCGAGCGTCGCCTGCGAGACCGCCTGGCGCTGCACCAGCTCGGCCTGCCGCTTGTAGTCGGCCTCCGCCTGCCGGAGCGAGGCCTGCGCGCCGGCCTCGGCCGCCTGCGCCTGCTCGAGCTTGAGCTTGTAGGTCTCCGGCTCGATCGTGAACAGCTGGGTGCCCTGCTTGACGAAGGCGCCGTCCTGATAGTCGATCGTTTGCAGAAAGCCCTGCACGCGCGCGACCAGATCGACGCTCTTGATCGGAGCGGTGTTGCCGGTGGCCTCGATGTAGCGCGTCACCGGACGCTGCACCGGCGTCGCGACGTCCACCTTGGGCGGCGGCGGCGCCACGAACGTGTTCTTGTCCTCGCACCCGGCGAGCACGGCCACCGATGCCGCGATGGCCAGTCCCCGCCCGATAGGTCGCCACACTCCATTGCGCCGTGCGGGAGATGCGGGATTCGCTGAGGTCATTCGATGGTCCCCGATGAGTGTCTGTCGGTGTGGCAGGCTAGCAACAAATGACTGGCCGTGGAACACCATAGCCATGGCAGTCACCGGCCTTGCAGTGCAAGGAGCGGTGTGGCCTTTGACAGATTTGTCGTGACAAACCGCTTCGCACCGAGTCCACGATCGACCACAATTGTATCAAAGGCGGCGCGACCTAGACCAACGGCACGCGCTGCGCAAGGCCTACGACAACAGTGGCCAGAAGGGCTCACCGATCGGGACGGAATGGTCCGTCGGCGCGATGGGGCTAGATGCGGGGCGCAGCCCCTTGCGCATGCCAGGCCGCAAGCACGTCCCGCTCTTCATCGGCGGTAAGCCCGATGACCGGGCCGTTGCTGGCGTGGAGCCAATGAAGCGTGTCGCGCGCGGTGTCTGCCGGTGGTCGCGAGATCAGTCCGGCCGCACGCGCCGGCGAGGTGTCGCGTGTCAGGAATCCGGCGAAGTCGGGCAGGGGCAGCCACATCGGCAATGACCGCGGACCTGCCCAGCGCCGCACGTCATGCGCATCCAGAAAGGCGCGATCGACCCAAGTGAGGGTGCAGGATGGATTCAGCGCCGACGCGCACTCGGCCAGGAATTCGCCGCGCGTGCGAACTGGCCCAATCCCATCATAGATTCCGGTGAGGCGAATCTCTGCCGCATGCACGATCCATTGCGCAAGGTCGCGCACGTCGATGAACTGGACGGCATCCTCCGGCGATCCCGGCGCCAGCACCTCGCCGCCGCGCGCCAGCCGCGCCGGCCAGTAGGCGAACCGCCCGGTCGGGTCTTCCGGCCCGGCGATGAGGCCGGCCCGGCAGATGAAGGCGTCGTTGCCGACCGCTTGTTCGCAGGCGACCTTGGCGGCGCCGTAGATCGCGTCGGTGCTCTGCTCGATCTCCGCTGAACTGGGCTCGCGCATTGGCGCGGTGTCGGCGCGTTGCCCCGGAATGCGGTTGTCCGCATACACACTGATCGTCGACACGAAGGTCCAATGCACGCCCGGCCGCTTCAGCGCGGCGACCGCGTTGCGGACCTGGCCGGGATGACGCGAGACATCGACCACGGCGTCAAATGTCTTGCCCGCGAGCGGCGCAAGACCGTCGGCGAGGTCGCGGTCGATCCGTACGAAGCGCGCGCCCGCGGCAATCGGCCCCGCAAGGCCGCGGGCAGCGCAGGTCACGTCATGGCCGGTCGCGCAAGCATGGCTTGCGATCGCGCGCCCGAGAAACTGGCTGCCGCCGAGGATGAGTACGCGCATGAAACGGTCCGTGTCTCCGATGAGATCGCGAGACTACAACGTCCGGTAGCGGTTGCAACCGATCCATCAGCGCGGCCTGATCTCCGCGTATTTCGCCATCGCTTTCTCGAACTTCCGGTTGAACAGCCACATGGCAGCGAGGATCTCGCGGTAGCTCGCCGAGCTGCGCGCCCGGTCGGCCTGTCCGAAAGCAAAGATGCTGTTGTTGCGCAGGTGCTTCATGATCGTGGGGCTGGACACCCTGTAGTTCAGGAGATCGCCCGATTTGAGCGCGGACCGTGTCGGGGTCGGCACGATCTGGATCAGCTCGAACAGCTTCATCTGGTCGATCGGGTCAGGCAGCGTCTTCACGATTCCAGGGATCTCACGGAACAGATCGGCGTGCGCGTTCATCAGGCCGTCGCGCACGTTGGTCCAGTGGTTGAAGCGGTGATCGGTGCCGCGGGCCCGCGCCTCTTCCTTGTCGTCGCGCGTACTCAGCGCCGGATCGATCGCTGCGATCTCGCTCTTGATGGCTTCCCATTTTCTCCGGCCGTTGCGGTCTTCGGAGGGGCCGGTCTGGAAGCTGCCCATATAGGTGTTCGAGCGCGCGTTGCGGACGTTCTGCTTGCCATTGGTTTCCGCAAAGAACAGCCCGAGGCTGATGCGGCCCGCAGTCTCGGCATGTTCAGGCGCAAGCCCCTTGGCGCGCGCAATCGCAACGGCGAGATCGACCACGTCCTTGAACGGCGTTGGCGAGTTCTGCGCGCTGGCAGGCGGCGCCTCCATGATGTCGAACAGCCTTCCGTATTCGTCGACCAGCGGCTCGATGTCGGCATCGAAATAGGCCGGCGGAATCTCGAACTTGTTGGGCCGGCCGATCCGCGACGGCATGGCGTCGGTGAGGTCCTTGTAAGTACTGATCACTGCGACGCGCGCGAGGTAGAGCGCCTGGCCCGGCAGGTTCGGCAGCGCCTCCTTCGCTTCGATCTGGCGCCGCCGCTCGGCGAGGATGGATTTGAAATCGCCGAGCGCGCGATCATAGTCGGCAAGCGCCTCGGATTGCCTTGGCGTTGGCGCGCTTTGTCCCATGGCAGGCGCCGCGAGAAGCAGGGCAAGCACTGCGAGACAGGCGGCGGCGTGACGTCTTGGTTCCATCGCGGGGCTCCCGGGCCGGTCGATTCGGCAGCGGGAATCGTAGGCAATGCGGGCTGGCCTGGCGAGCCGCGAGTTCGGGTCGGCGGCAACTTGCCAGCCGTCATGCCGTCACCGGGTACTCCGGCGCGGAAGCCAGGAATTTGGCGTAGTCATCAGCATCCGGAGGCAGGAAGCGGCCTGCGAGCCCGCCGCGCTTCTGGTTCTTCGCGCCGATGTCGGCCATCAGCTCGTCGAAATGGCGGTAGTGATAGGGCGCGACGCACAGGCCGCCATAGACGCCCGCGGCCGGGCGCTCGACGCGCTTGAAGCGCAGCATCATCTCGATGTTGTCGCGCATCGCTTGCGCCGTCGGTTGGTTGGCGAGCTGGCCGTCGGCATAGCGCACCAACCAGTTGGCGGCGAGGTCGGCGCAGAGCACGGTGCAGAACGACGAGTTGAAGCCGACGAAGCCGAGCTCCGGCAGATCTGGATTGGCGATCAGGCGGTAGAGCCGGTACTGTCCGTCGGCATCGACCAGCTTCTGCCTGTAAGCTTCGGGAAGGAACGGCACGCCGAGCTTGTAGCCGATCGCGAGCACCGCGACGTCGGCACCGACGCGCTCGCCGCCGCTCATCACGATGTTGTCGCCTTCATAATGGTCGAACGTGCCGAACACCGCCTTGATGCGGCCGTCGGCGACCATCGGGTAGAAGCCCGGCGTTGCGATCGGTACCGAGCAGTTGACGCCGTCCTCGATCCGCTCCTTCGGCACCATCTTGCACCGGGCAAGCTTGAGCTGCGCCTTCAACAGGCTCTCCAGCCCACGCCAGTTCGCCCAGACCAGTGGCGCGGCGAGGCGGTGCGCGAGCCGCGCCATCGGGCCGATGCCCCAGCCCGGAAACATCTCTTCCTGCGCGCGGATGTAGAGGATGCGCTTGAAGTTCACGAGGCCGCCGATGAAATAGGGAATGCGCCAGACCGGCTCGCGCATCACGATCGTGACCTCGCGCGCGCCCGATTTCACCGCGTTCACGGCGATGTCGGTCGCCGACTTCGAGCCGCCGAGCACGACGACGCGGCGTCCTTTCGCCAGCGTCTGATCGCCGTATTTCGACGAATGCAGGATATGGCCGCCCTGTGCGAGAAAGCCGTCCTCGCCGGGACAATGCAGCTCGCGTGGCTCGTTGAACTGTCCGGTGCAGACCGCGACGAAATCGAAAGTCTCGCTCGTGCTCGTGCCGTCCTTGTCCTTCAGGGTAAGCGTCCAACCCGGCTTGCCGTCGGCGCGGCGCGCCATGCCGGTGATCTCCGTGTTCAGGCGCAGCATGCGGTCGAGGCCAAAACTCCTGGCGTAGTCGGCGAGATAGGCATGGACCTGCGGTCCGGTCGGCCATTCCGGATAGGCGTCCGGCATGGCGCGATCGGTGTAGCGGTAGAGCTCCTTCGGGCTCTGCGTCTGCACGTCTGGATAGGAGCGCGCCAGCTCCCAGACGCCGCCGAGATCGGCGCTGCGCTCGACGATGGCGACGCGGTGGCCGCGGGTGGAGAACGCTTTTGCGGCGGCAAGTCCGGAGACACCGGCGCCGATCACGCAGACATGCTTGGGGCTGACCATGGGATGGCTCGCAATCAGTATGTTTCGCGCAGGCGGCCACGTTCGGCCGCAAGGCGCGGCCGGCCGAGCTGCAAGCAGATGAAAGTGGACGAGGAGGCGATCGGCCTAGTCGTTGGCTTCGGGCGGCAGGAAGTCGACCTCGTGCAGCGCCGAGATGCGCACGACTTCGGCAGGGTCGGTCAGATTGTGGAGCTGGTTGAACAGCGCCTCCAGCTTCTGCATCGGCGAGACCCAGAACAGCGCGCGGCACGGCTTGTCGGACTTGTTGAAATAGCCGTGCGGGATGCCGCGCGGCATGCGGACGAGGTCGCCGGCATGGGCCTTGACCCATTGACCGTCCAGCTTGAGGTCGAGCGTGCCTTCCTGGACCAGGATGAACTCGTCCTGGGTCGGGTGGATGTGCACCGGCACGAACTGGCCGGGATCGCTGTTGGTCTCGAAAGCGAAGGTGGAGTCTGTGACGGCCTTGGGGAAATAGACTTGGCCCAGGATGTTCCAGCTCTTGCCGCCATAGCCCGTGCCGTTTGCAGTAATGCCCTTTTCGAGTGCAGTCATGCTCACCTCCTCATGGATACCGGCGGGGACGGAGCTTCGACCAGCCAGGGGCCGTCTGTCTATCCGCTAAACGAATCCGGATCCTGCTGTTGCCATGCAGCACGGCGATTTCACCGACGTGGCCCTTTTCGCGTCCGAGGAACTATTATAGGCTTAAAACAATTCCGTGACGCGAAGCGTGGTCGATGATGTCCGCAGCCGTGCTGGAAACGAACGCAAGAGCGCCCGCAGCCGAGCGGCTTGCGGCCTTCGCCCGCGTCACTACGGATGATGTCGACGAAGCGGCCGAGCAGATCGGGCGTATCTTTTGTCCGCACGATCTCAAGCCGGCGCAGGCGCGGGCGGACGGCTTCTCCGCCCGGCACAATTGCGCGGCGTTCGACGGCTTCTCCATCAACTACGTGGCCTATGGCGGATCGGTCGGCATCGATCCCGGGTGCCTCGAGCGCTTCTTCCTGGTGCAGGTCCCGCTTGCGGGCAGCGCCCACATTCGTGCCGGCGTCAGCGAGCTCGACGTCGCGCCGGCCCGGACGGCGTCGCTGCTGTCGCCGACGATCCCGACCCGGATGATCTGGGCCGACTGCGCGCAAGCGATCCTGCTGCTCGACCGCCGCCTGGTCGAGCAGCGCGCTGCAGCGCTGTCGGGCAGGGCGGCCGGGGTGGTCGAGTTCGCCCCCGCGATCGACCTGGACGCGCCGTCCGGGCGGGCCTTGCAGACCAGCCTCGCCGGGCTGATGACGCTTGCCGAGCGTCTCGGGCCATCGGGAAGGCTTTCGCCGGCGGCGATGGCCGATTGGCGCGAGCTGCTGCTCGATCATCTCCTCAACGGGCAGCGGCATGGCCTGTCGGATGCGATCAGGACGTTCTCAGGGCAGGCCGAGCGCCTGCCGCGCGCGCTCCGCGCCGCGCGCGACCATCTGGCGGACAATGCCGGCGAGCCGCTCGATCTCGCGCAACTCGCCTGCGTGTCCGGCATCGGCATCCGCGCGCTCCAGCTCGGCTTCCGCCGTCACTTCGGCGTGTCCATCTCGCAGATGCTGCTCGACATGCGGCTCGCTGGCCTCCACGCTCGCCTCGCCCAAGCGTCCGCCGGCGTCTCCATCACCGACCTCGCCTTCGATCTCGGCTTCACCCATCTCGGCCGCATGGCCGGCGCCTACCGCGAAAAATTCGGCGAGACGCCGTCGGCAACGCTGCGGCGAAGAATGAGCTGAACGATCGGCTAGACCTGTTCTTGCGACTGCGTCCCACGGTCTTCGCGCAGCGTCGTCACCCAGATCGCGCGCGCCACCTGCTGGGTCGGGTTGTCGAACATGTGCGGCACGATGCTCGGAAAACGAAAGCTGTCGCCGGCTTCCAGCAGGTGGGCCTGGTTGTCGAGCCACAGCCGCAGGCTGCCCGAGAGGATGTAGCCCGCCTTCTCGCCGGTGTGCTGCAGGAAGTCCGTGCCGGAGGAGGCGCCGGGGTTGAGCGTGAGCTCGTAGAGCTCGAGCTGGCCTTTGCCTTCCGGGGTCAACGCTTCCTTGACGACACCGCTGGCAGTGAGCCGCAGCAGCCGCCGGTTGGTCTTGCGCACGATGTAGCGCGGCACGTCGGCGGGATCGCTGCTCTCGAAGAAATAGGAGATGGGAACGTCGAGCGCGATGCTGAGCAGGCGTAGCGTGCGGATCGACGGCATGGCCCGCGCGCGTTCGAGCTGGCTGATCATGCCGGTGGACAGGCCGGTCTTGGTGGCGACGTCCTGGATCGAGAGGCCGGCGCGCTGCCGCAGCAGCCGCACGGTTTCACCCAGACGCTGGTCGACAGCGTCATCGGGCTCGGCCGTCGCGAGATCCTTGGGGCCGTTCGTGCCGCCGCGACCGTCCATGTCGCTCTCCCATGCATCATCTTGAGCCCGCGACGGTATCGGTCGGAGCTTTAGTCGGAGTGAAAAGATTGCGCATACTAGCAATCCGATTGACAGTTGTATTTAGTCGTGATGAAATTTTGGCACAATAATTTAGAAGCACTAAAGCCCACTCCTGTCCCTTTGCCGGGGTCTCGGGGGCGCGGGAGACGGTGCCGCGTGCGACAACGGAGAGTGGTCATGGCAGGCGACACCGGCAAGCTCGGCGTTGGGGCACTGCATCTCGGCATTCCGAATCGCCGTCAATTCTTCCAGCTCGGCGCGGGGGCCGCGGCGGGATGGACGCTTTCAGGCAGCGCCTTCGCGCAGACCGAACGACCCACCAATCCGCCGGACAAGCCGCGCGGTCAGGTGATCGCGGCGCTGTCGCAGGAGCCGACCGTCTTTCATCCGTTGATGCCGGGCATCGAGGTCGACCAGGGCGTCTGGTGGCAGGTGTTCTCGCTGCTCTGGTTCATCGATCCCGCCGGCAATTTCGTTCCCGACCTCGCTCGCGAAGTCCCGACCATCGAGAATGGCGGCCTGTCGGCCGATGGCCTGACCTGGAAGATAAAGCTGCGCAACGACGTGAAATGGCATGACGGCACGCCGTTCACGGCCGAGGACGTGAAATTCTCGCTCGAGCTGATCAACGATCCCAATTTCCGCGCGCGCAGCCGCGTCGGCCACAGCCTCGTCAAAGACATCAAGGTCGTGGCGCCTGACGAGATCCATTGGCGCATGGAAGCGCCCTATTCGCCCTACATGTCGATCCTGGGATCGCTGACCTTCATCGTGCCGAAGCACATCCTGGAGAAGGTGTCCGATCCGAACGCCTCGCCGTTCCACAATGCACCCGTCGGCACCGGGCCGTTCCGCTGGGGCGAGCGCGTGCCCGGCGACCACATATTGCTCAATGCTCACACCGGCTATCACGGCAAGGGTCCTTACGTCGAACGCGTGGTCTTCAAGTACATTCCCGACCTCACCGTGCTCTACACTCAGTTCCGCACCGGCCAGGTCGATTACACCGGCCTGCAAGGCATCTTGCCGAACTTCGTGCAGGAGGCGAAGACGCTGAAGGGCCGCAAGGTCTTCGTCTCCTCGACCTCTTCGGTGGAGCATATCGCGCCCAATCTGGAGTTCGGTCCCTTCGCCGACCGCGCCGTGCGCGAGGCGCTCTACCTCGCCATCAACAAGCAGGCGATCATCGATGCGCTCTATTACGGCCTGCCGACGCAGACCGAGAGCTTCGTGCCGCAGCAGGCCTGGTCGTTTCAGCAGGGCCTGCCGCAGCACAAATACGATCCCGCCAAGGCCAATGCGCTGCTCGATGCGGCCGGATGGGTCCGCGGCGCCGGTGGCGTGCGCGAAAAGGGCGGCGTCAAGCTCGAATTCACCAACTCGACGACGTCGGGCAACGCGGTGCGTGAGCAGACCCAGCAGCTGCTGATCCAGGACTGGCGCGCGATCGGCGCTGCGATGCGCGTCAACAACATGCCGGCGGCCGTGATCTGGGGCGAGTTCTGGCAGCAGTCGAAGTTCAACTCGGTTCTGGTGTCGGTGAACTTCATGCTGGGCAGCGACCCCGACGTGACGCCGCGCTTCGGCTCCGGCGCCATTCCCGCCAAGGGCGGCCGCGGCTACAACACCTATCAGTACAAGAACCCGGAGGCCGATCGCCTGCTCGCCGACGGCGCCAGGCAGTTCGATCTCGCCCAGCGCAAGACGACCTATGGCGAGCTGCAAAAGCTGATCCGCAACGATCTCGCCATCCTGCCGCTGTTCCAGGGCTTCATCGCCGAAGGCGTGAAGGAAGGGCTGCAAGGCTTTCGCCCCAACATCAATACCTCGATCAACTGCTGGAACATCCGCGAATGGTACTGGGCTTGATGTCTCAGGCCCGCTGGATCGCCTGAGATGGCCCGTTACGTCGTCAACCGCCTGGCGCAGGCGATCATGCTGCTGGTGATCGTCTCGGCGATCGGCTTTGCCATCCTGCATCTGGCGCCCGGCGGTCCGCTGTCGCAGTTCGCCGTCTCCGGACAGATGACGCAGGAGGATCTCGACCGCGTCACCAGGCAGCTCGGGCTCGATCGCCCGTTGCCGATCCAATATCTCGACTGGTTCGGCCGCATGGTACGGGGCGACTGGGGGCGCTCCTATCGCGACGGCGAGGCGGTGCTGTCGGTGATCTCCTCGCATCTCGGCGCCACGCTGGAGCTGATGGCGACGGCGACCATCATCGCGGTGCTGCTCGGCTGCTGGATCGGTATCCTCGGTGCGCTGCGGCGCTATTCGCTGTTCGACACGCTGGCCACCGTCGGCGCCATGGTCGCGCTGTCGATCCCGACCTTCTGGTTCGGCCTCGTCACCATCTACGTCTTCTCGGTGAAGCTCGGCTGGCTGCCGGCCGGCAACAGGCAGACCATCGGCGACGGTTCCTTCCTCGACCTGCTGCATCATCTGATCGCGCCGGCAATGGTTCTGGCGCTGGTCGAAACCGCGATGTGGGGCCGCTTCATGCGCTCCTCCATGCTCGAGGTCATCAACCAGGACTACATCCGCACGGCGCGCGCCAAGGGCATGCCGGAATGGCGCATTCTCACGGTGCACGCGCTTCGCAACGCGCTGTTGCCGATGATCACGGTGGCTGGCCTGCAGTTTCCGACGCTGCTCGGCGGAGCGCTGGTCGCCGAGACCGTGTTCACCTGGCCCGGTATGGGCCGGCTGTTCCTCGATTCCATCGGCTATCGCGACTATCCCGTGGTGATGGGCATCCTGATGTTCTCGGCGACGATGGTGCTGATCGGCTCCCTGCTCGCCGACATCCTCTATGCCGTCGTCGATCCGCGCATCCGGGTGGGCTAGCGATGACGGCTGCGACCATCTCCACCGTTCAGCTCGCGCCCGGCCAGGCCGCGTGGCGTCGTTTTCGGCGCCACCGTCTCGCGCTCGCGGGCGCGGTGATCATCCTCGTTCTCGTCCTCGGTTCGGCGCTCGGCCCTTATCTGCTGCCGTTCGACGACACCTATATCGACATCATGAAGCGGTTCGCGCCGCCGCTGTCGGGCGCGCATATCCTCGGCACCGACGAGCTCGGTCGCGACGTGCTGGCGCGGCTGATGATGGGCGGTCGCGTCTCGCTGTCGATCGGCATCGTCGCGATGGTGATCGCGATGGCGGTCGGAATCGCCGTCGGCGCCTTCGCCGGCTTCTATGGCGGCGTGGTCGGTGCGGTCCTGATGCGGCTTGTCGATGCCGTGCTGTGCTTTCCGACGATCTTCCTCCTGCTGGCGCTGGCCGCGCTCACTGAGCCCGGCCTGGTCACCACCACCGTGCTAATCGCGGCGACGGCCTGGATGGCCGTCGCCCGCGTCGTCGAGGCCCAGGTGCGGTCGCTGCGGGAACGTGAGTTTGCGGTCGCCGCGCTTGCCTTCGGCTCGTCGAACCTGCGGATCATGTTCCGCGAGCTCGTGCCCAATGCGATCGCGCCTATCGTGGTGGCGGCGACGCTGAACGTGGCGAAAGCGATCCTGCTCGAATCCTATGTCAGCTATCTCGGCTACGGCATCCAGCCGCCGGCGGCGAGCTGGGGCAACATGCTCAACAACGCGCAGATCTATCTCACCAGCGCGCCGTGGCTTGCGATCGCGCCGGGCCTCGCCATCACGCTGGCTGTCACCAGCTTCAACTTCCTCGGCGACGGCCTGCGCGATGCGCTCGACCCGCGAATGAACATCCCATGACGAGCCAGGTCTCGTTCGAACTGAAGTCCAGGAGTGTCCCATGTCCCCGCCGCTCAACCGTATCAACAGCGATGAACGCCTGCCGGCGCAGATGGACGTCGTCGTCATCGGCGGCGGCGTCATCGGCGTCTCCTCGGCCTATCATCTGGCGAAGAAGGGCCTCTCCGTCGCCCTGGTCGAGAAGGGCCATGTCGGCGGCGAGCAGTCGAGCCGCAATTGGGGCTGGTGCCGCCAGCAGGGTCGCGCCCGCGAGGAGATTCCGCTCGCGCGCGAGGCGCTGCGGCTGTGGGAAGACATGCAGAACGACGCCGGCGTCGATGCCGGCTTCCGCCGCACTGGCGTCTTGTTCCTGACCAAGAACAAGGACGAGCTTGCGAGCTGGGAGCGCTGGGCGGCGGTCGCACGCGAGATGCAGGTGCACTCAACCGTGCTGACGCCGGCCGAGGTCGCCGAGCGCATGCCCGGCAATACCGACACATGGGTCGGCGGCCTGCACACGCCGAGCGATGGCCGCGCGGAGCCGTCGATGGCGGTGCCGGCACTTGCGACCGCGGCACGCAAGCACGGCGTCACCATCCACCAGGGCTGCGCCGCGCGCGGGCTGGAGACGCAAGGGGGGCGCGTCAGCGCCGTCGTCACCGAGAAGGGCACGATCCGCACGCAGGCCGTGCTGCTGTCGGGCGGCGCATGGTCGTCACTGTTCTGCCGCCGCCATGGCATCGAGCTTCCGATCGGCCTCGTCAACGCCACCGCGTGCCGGACCACGCCGGGACCGGAGATCACGTCAGGCGCGCTCGGCACCGATTTCTACTGCATCCGTCGCCGCCTCGACGGCGGCTTCACGCTGGCGCTGCGCAACCGCGGCACGGTCGAGCTGTCGCCGGACCTGTTGCGTTACGCCTGGACCTTCTGGCCGACCTATTTGCATCGTCGCGAGGGATTGAAGATGTCGTTCGGCAAGTCGTTTTTCGACCAGCTCATGCGCGGCACGAATTGGAGCTTCGACAAGCCGTCGCCGTTCGAGGCCGAGCGCGTGCGCGATCCCGCACCCGACATGTCGCTGGTCAATTCGGCGCTGGCTGCGCTGATCAAGTCGAATCCGGAATTGAAGGACATCGAGATCGCGGAAGCCTGGGGTGGCACGATCGACTGCACGCCGGATACGATCCCCGTGATCTCGGCGGTCGATGCGCTGCCGGGCTTCTTCCTCGCCACCGGCTTCTCAGGCCACGGTTTCGGCATCGGCCCCGCGGCCGGCAAGCTCGCCGCCGACATCGTGACCGGCGCGACGCCGCTGGTCGATCCCGCCGCCTACAGCCACAAGCGCATGATCGACGGCCGGCGGCTCGCGCCGGTCAGCCCGTTCTGAGGGCGGCATGACGGTTCTCTACAAGGCCAACATGGTTCGCGGTGCCGAGTGGGCGCGCCTCTTCGCGGAGCGCGCGCCCGACGTGCCGTTCCGGCTCTGGCCCGACATCGGCAATCCTGCCGATGTCCGCCATCTGGTGGCGTGGGTGCCGCCGGATGAGATCGCGACGACCTTTCCCAACCTCGAACTGGTCTTCTCGGTCGGAGCGGGCGTCGATCAGTTCGATACCACGAAAGTTCCGGCGCATATTCCGTTGGTCCGCATGTTGGAGCCCGGCATCGCCGAGACCATGGTCGAATACGTCAGCATGGCGGTGCTCGCGCTGCATCGCGATCTCCTGGATTTCATCAATCAGCAGAAGCAGCAGGTCTGGCGCGAGATCCGCATCACGCCGGCGAAGCGGCGGCGTGTCGGTGTGATGGGGCTCGGCCAACTCGGCCAGGCCGTGCTCGAGCGGCTGAAGGCGTTCAGCTTTCCGCTATCAGGGTGGAATCGTTCGCCGCGCGAGATCGAAGGCGTCACCTGTTATGCGGGCGCAGAAGCGCTGCCCGAATTCCTTGCGCAGGCCGACATTCTCATCTGCCTATTGCCTCTCACCGACGAGACGCGCGGCATCCTGAACGCAGACTTGTTCGCGCGCTTGCCGCGCGGGGCGGGGCTCGTCAATGTCGGCCGCGGTCCGCATCTCATTGAGGCTGATTTCCTCGCGGCGCTCGACAGCGGCGCGTTGTCCGGCGCGGTGCTCGACGTCACCGATCCCGAGCCGCTTCCGCCAGGCCATCCGTTCTGGAGCCACCCGCGCATCCTGCTGACGCCGCACAATGCCAGCATGACGACGCCCGACACCGCCGTCGATTTCGTACTCGACGTCATCGCCCGTCACCGCCGCGGCGAGGAGCTGCCGGGGCTGGTTGACCGCACGCGTGGATATTGAGGCGCGATGACGATGGGAACGTTGGTGCAGCTACGGGCGCAGTTTACCTCTCCCGCTTGCGGGAGAGGTCGGCGCGCAGCGCCGGGAGAGGGCTCTCTCCTCTTGGGGGTTCTCGCTTGCGGCGACACCCTCTCCCCAACCCTCCCCCGCAAGCGGGGGAGGGGGCGCACCTTCTCCCCGGCAGGTGGCGGGGGCCTCGCATGAGCATCGTGGCAAACATGTCGAACCAAGCCTCCGCCAACGCACAGTCTCCCGTGCTCTCGGTCTCCGGCCTCACCACCTCCTTCATGCTCGAGCGGCAATGGATACCCGTCGTCCGCAACATCTCGTTCGATATCGCGCCGCGCGAGACCGTGGCGATCGTCGGAGAGTCCGGCTCGGGCAAGAGCGTCACCGCGCTCTCGATCATGCGGCTGATTCCCCAGGAGATCGGTCGCGTCGAGGGCCGCGTCATGTTGGCTGGCCGAGATCTGCTCGCGCTGCCCGAGGCGGGCATGACCAGCATTCGCGGCAATGACGTCGCCATGATCTTCCAGGAGCCGATGACGAGCCTCAATCCGGTGCTCACCATCGGCTTCCAGATCGCGGAGGCGCTGATCCAGCATCGCGGCCTGTCGCGCGCCGCCGCCGAGGCGGAAACCATCCGCCTGCTCGATCGCGTCCGCATCCCCGCGGCGAAATCCCGCTTCCACGAGCATCCGCATCGCTTCTCCGGCGGCATGCGCCAGCGCGTGATGATCGCGATGGCGCTGGCCTGCAGGCCAAGGCTATTGATCGCGGACGAGCCGACCACCGCGCTCGACGTCACCATCCAGGCCCAGATCCTCGAGTTGTTGAAGGAGCTGCAGCAGGAGGAGGGGATGTCGATCCTCTTCATCACCCACGACATGGGTGTCGTCGCCGAGATCGCTGATCGGACCGTGGTGATGTATGGCGGGCAGGCGGTGGAGATCGACGCGACCCCGCGCATCTTCGCCGCACCCTCGCATCCCTACACAAGCGCGCTGCTGGCGGCCGTGCCACGTCTCGGCTCGATGGACGGACGGACGCGGCCGATGCGGTTTCCGATCGTCGACAAGGTGACGGGGACTTCGGACGAGCCGGTGGAGACGCCCGACACCGTTTCGACGGCCGAGCGGCCGTTGCTGGAAGTCTCGGGCCTCACCACGCGTTTCCCCATCCGCTCCGGATTGTTCGGCAAGGTCTCGGGTCGCGTCCACGCGGTCGAGGACGTCTCTTTCACCTTGCGCGCCGGCGAGACGCTGGCGCTGGTCGGCGAATCCGGCTGCGGCAAGTCGACCACGGGCCGCTCGATCCTGAGGCTGCTCGAGCCGGACAGCGGGACGGTCCTGGTCGACGGCGAGAACGTGCTGGCCATGAACGGCCGAGCTCTACGCGATTTTCGCAAGCGGATGCAGATCGTGTTTCAGGACCCGTTCGCGAGCCTCAATCCGCGCATGTCGGTGGGAACGGCGATCGCGGCTCCGCTGCTCGCCAACGGCCTTGCCACGGCTGCGCAGGCCCGCGACAAGGTCGCCGACCTGCTCGTGCGCGTCGGCCTGACCGCCGACATGGCGGCGCGCTTCCCGCATGAGTTCTCCGGCGGCCAGCGGCAGCGCATCTGCATCGCGCGTGCGCTCGCGCTCGGGCCGAAGCTGATCGTCGCGGACGAAGCCGTCTCCGCGCTCGACGTCTCGGTCAAGGCCCAGGTCGTCAATCTGATGCTCGATCTTCAGGCCAGCATGGGCCTCGCCTATCTCTTCATCTCCCACGACATCGCGGTGGTCGAGCGCATGAGCCACCGCGTCGCGGTGATGTATCTCGGCGAGATCGTCGAGATCGGCCCGCGCGCCTCGGTGTTCGGCGATCCGCAGCATCCTTATACGAAGAAGCTGATGGCAGCCGTGCCGGTGCCCGATCCGTCGCGTCGCGGAGTCCGGCGTGAGGCCTCGAACGACGAGATCAGAAGCCCGGTGCGCGCGCCGGATTATCAGCCTCCGCTGCGGCAGTATCGCGAAGTGTCGCCGGGCCACGTCGTCCAGGTGTGGGGTGAGGAATGGTCGGCCTGACTGCGTGCTTCACGCGTCCTCCGGAAATCGTGACCGGATGGAGCGACAGGAAACAGCGGTATGTGAACCGCTTCATACTCCATCACTCTCTTTCTGAACTACCACTCCCGCAAGAAATTGCCGCACCCGGACCTAATTGACGAACGCGGGTGAGATGCAATGCCTGCGCAGCCGCGTGCTCGCAGCTTTGGATTGGCTCCTCGTCTTGCTCACGAGCAAGCCAGCCCCATCACTCAGCACACATTTTTCAGAAATTGGAATCGAGGACATCGAGAAACGCGTCCAGGCAGCTTCTATTTGGGGTCAGCCAGTAGGCTGCCAATTACTCAGAAGGAGCCCCCCAATGAAGACTAGCAGCGCAATTTCCAACGCATTCTCTCTCAAAAGGCACGTCGGCAGTTTTCGGATCGCCCGTTCCAGTCTGATCAAGTCGGCCCATATCCTTGAAAGGATTGGGCTGGCGGCCGTTGGGGCCTCTTGCGGCCTCTATGTCGGTGCAACCCTGTTGCGTGAGAAAGGCGGACTGTTTGAAAGCGGCTGGATTGTGCTCCTGACAATGCTCTATGGAGCTATTAGTTGTTATGTCGGAATTGATTTGTCTGGCAATGTCGCACGGAAGCCGACATCGAGCATCTCGGAAGAATGGACCGGCTCCGAGTCGGCCGAGATCATGAGTGCGGCCGGAACGTTCGGCGCGGCCATTGCCGCAACTCTGTCGGTCAGCATCCTTGTCCTTGATCAGAATCTGCCTAACGGCCTGATAGGCTTTGTCGCCGGCTGTTGGGTGGTTGGTTCTTCGCTTCAGGTTGCGGCGGGCACGATGGCTCGCAGCCACGAAGCGTCCACGAACGAGCAATGAAGGAAGTGCGCTCGCGGAAAAACGTCCGCTTGGCATCGTATGTGAGCGAGGGCCGCAGTGTCGGTTCGGCTTCTGGTCTGGAGGGAGTCGTGACGACTCATCGCAACCTCTGCCGTCCAACGCTGCGTGCCAGCGATGTTTGGTAGCGCAGCCGTTCGCTTCGAGCAGTGTCCCGGCCGAAACCTTATCGGTATCTTGTAACCTAAATTTTCGCAGAGCAAACAAGGCGTGCCATCATAGTGGCGTTGGGATATTGTCCCCGCGCGGTCGTGGTCCAAGATTCTGCTAACTGCCAGCCAAAACATCGGTGGTGCCATGCAGATCGCGGAGTGGCTCGAGAAGCTGGGGCTTGGGCAATACGTGGAGCGTTTTGTCCAAAATGGTATCGACGTGGGCGTCCTCCCCGAACTGATGGACGAGGACTTTGACAAGCTCGGAGTCCTCCTCGGTCATCGCCGCAAAATGCTGCGTGCCATTGCCGACCTCGATCCAGCCGCGTTGATCGCGTCGCCGGCTCCTCCTCATGACGCCGAGCGGCGCCACCTCACCGTTATGTTTTGCGATCTGGTCGGCTCGACTGCGCTCTCGGCGCGTCTCGATCCCGAGGACATGTGGGAAGTGATCCGGGCCTATCGCGCCGCATGCGCGCACGTCATTGCCGCTTATGACGGCAGGATAGCCAGGTTCGTCGGTGACGGGATACTCGTCTATTTCGGATATCCGCGCGCCCACGAAGATGATGCGGAACGCGCAGTGCGGGCGGGCCTCGACATTATCTCCGCGATTCGCCAGCTCAAGACGGGCGCCGGCGAACGGGTTGAGCTGCGGATCGCAATTGCGACCGGGCTTGTGGTGGTTGGCGATCTCATCAGCGGTGATGCGTCGGAGGAGCACGCAACCGTCGGCGATACGCCAAACCTCGCTGCTCGGCTCCAAAGCCTGGCTGAACCGGGGGTGGTCGTCGTTGCGTCGTCGACGCGCCGGCTGCTTGGGGATCTCTTCACCTTTCGCAATCTCGGCCGCCGCGAAGTCAGGGGAATAGGCGAACCCATCGCGGTGTGGGCGGTGGAAGGAGCGACCGCATCCGAGAGCCGCTTCGAGGCGGTCCGGGCCGCGCACTCGATCGGCTTTGTCGGCCGCAAGGACGAGATCGAATTCATTCTCGCGCGCCAGCGTGAGGCATGGCAGGGCAAGGGCCAGATCGTATTGATTTCCGGCGAAGCGGGCATCGGCAAGTCGCGCATTGTCGCAACGCTGTCCGAAAGCCCTTCGTTGGGGACACACCGTCGGGTGCGATATCAGTGTTCGCCTTACCACACCAACAGTGCGCTTCATCCCTTTGTCGCGCAGCTCGAGCGCGCCGCCGGAATCCGCTCGCACGACACGCCAGAACAAAAGCTCGGTAAGCTCGAGGCAATGCTGGCGCTTGGAACCCAGCAGGTCGCCCGGGCAACACCGCTCATTGCGGCGCTGCTTTCGATTCCAACCGGCGACCATTGCCCGCCCCTTGGCTTGAGCGCGGCGCAGCAGCGGCGACAGACATTTGCCGCCCTGCTCGATCAGCTCGAGGGGTTGGCGCGAGATCAGCCTCTGCTGATCATCTGCGAGGATTTGCATTGGGCCGATGCCACGACACTTGAACTGTTCGATCTCGCGGTCGATCGGATCAGGGCACTGCCGATACTCGTGCTCATGACATCCCGGCCGGAGTTCGAGCCTTCCTGGTCGGGCCTTGCCAACGTCGGTCTATTGCGGCTCGACCGGCTCGATCGGCAGGACACGCGCGCGCTGGTCGAACAGGTGGTTGTCGGTCGCCAGCTGCCACGCGAGATGATGAAGCAGATCATCGACAAGACGGATGGCGTCCCGCTATTCGTCGAGGAGTTGACCAAGATGGTGCTGGAGTCCGGCCTGCTCGTCGAGGATGCCGGGCGCTATCGCCTGAATAGTCCGCTTCCGCCGCTTGCTATTCCCGCCACGCTGCAAGACTCGCTGATGGCGCGGCTCGACCGGCTCGCTCCAGTCAAGGAGGTGGCGCAGATCGGCGCCGCCATCGGCCGCGACTTCTCATACGCGCTGCTGAAATACGTGGCGGGACGCGATGATCTGACGCTGAGCAATGCGCTGGGACAGCTCGAAGAGGCCGAACTGCTGCTTCGCCGCGGGGCGCCGCCCGAAGCTAACTATAGTTTCAAGCACGCCCTTGTTCAGGAAGCGGCCTACGAGAGCCTGCTCAAGAGCAAACGGCAGCTGCTTCACACGCGAATTGGCGATGTCCTGCGCGAGAAGTTTCCAGTCGTCGCCGAGACCGAGCCGGAGGTTCTCGCCCACCACTTCACTGAAGCGGGGCTGAACGAGGTCGCGCTCGAATGGTGGCGCAAGGCGGGCCAGCAGGCGCTGAAGCGCTCTGCCTATTCCGAGGCGATCGCGCATCTCGGCAAGGCCGTTGCGACCGTCGATCAGTTGCCTGACGAGCCCCGCCGGATGATGAGCAGGCTGCATCTTCAAATCGCATATGGCCGTGCCTTGCGGGGCAGCCTCGGCCACAGCGCTCCCGAAACGGTCGCGGCATGGACGCGTGCGCGCCAGTTCGCAGCGGGCATCGATGATCCCGTTGAACTTGCGCCGGTGCATTCGGGGCTCTTCAATGCCTGCCTGACCCACGGCGAACTCGCTCCGATGCGTGAGCTGGCGGATGCCATCAGGAGCGCCGCTGACCGACGACCGGACTCGCCGGTTGCCGCCGTCGTCGCCCGTTGGACGGGCGGCGTCACCTGCTGGTTCGAGGGCGATTACTTGAATGCGAGAACGCATCTCGAGCAGGCGCTGGCGATCTATGGTGCCGAACCGGATCCCGCGACCTTCAGGGCTTCTGCGCTGGATCTGCCGTTCGTGATCATGAGATTTCTTGCGCTGGTGCTCTGGCCGCTCGGTAGCATCGCTCGTGCGCGCAAGCTCGCCGCGGAAGCGGTGGGTGCTCCGGGAGAAAAGCGGGCGCTGTCCCAGGCCAATGCGCTGGTTCATCGCGCTGTGTTCGACGGGGTATGCGGCGGCATGTTGCAGCAAACAGAGACGATCCTGGCGCTCGGTCTCGCGCGCGACCACACGATGCCGCTGTACGTGGCCGCGGGCACCTACCTGAACGGCCTCGCCAAGTGGCGTGCCGGCGACCGAATGGCCGGACTGGCGGACATGCGTCACGGCTGGACCTTCCTGCACGAGAACGATTGCTACCTCTGCGAACCGTTCTGGGGGATGCATGTTGTCCTGGCGAATGCAGAGGTAGGCGAAGTCGAGACCGGGCTGGAAATCCTGGACGAATTGATCGCCGGGACGGGACAATCCGGCCAGCATTGGCTTGATGCCGAGCTGCATCGTGTCCGCGGTAAACTTTTGTCGCGCCATGACCCTTCGGACGAATCCAGTTCCGAAGACGCCCTCAAGCGAGCGCTGGACATCGCGCGACGCCAGCAGGCCAGGACTTTCGAGCTACGCAGCGCCCTTGAACTTGCACGCCTGTACAAGACAAATGGCCGAGCGGGTGCGATATCCGAAGTGCTCGCTCCCGTACTCGCTGAATTCGAGGCGGAACGAAATCTTCCGGAATTCGTGGAAGCGAAAGAGCTGCTCAAGCAAGAGCATGAGGCACGTGCCGTTGCCCCTGGCCGACAGTCGTTTGGGCAGAGATGACGGTCACGAATTGACGTGCACGAAATCGCGCAGCAGCGGGTAGATCTCGTTGTTCCAGCGCTTGCCGGAGAACACGCCGTAATGGCCGACGCCGGCCTGCATGTGGTGGACGCGCCGATAGGCGCGCACGCCGGTGCATAGGTCCTGGGCGGCGAGGGTCTGGCCGATCGAACAGATGTCGTCCTTCTCGCCCTCGACCGTCATCAGGCCCATGCGGCTGACGGCCTTGGTGTTCACCGGGCGGCCGCGATGCATCAGCTTGCCCTGCGGCAGGAGGTGCTCCTGGAACACGTCGCGCACCGTCTCGATGTAGAACTCAGCCGGCAGGTCCATCACCGCGAAATATTCGTCGTAGAACGTCTTGATGGTCGCGGCCTTGTCCTTCTCGCCCTTGGCGATGTGGTTGGCGAGGTCGAGATGCTGCTTGATGTGACGCTCGAGATTCATCGAGACGAAGGCCGTGAGCTGCACGAAGCCCGGATAGACCTTGCGCAAGGCGCCGCGGCATTGCACCGGCACGTAGTTGATCAGGTTCTGCTCGAACCAATCGATCGGCTTGCTCTTGGCGAACTCGTTGACCCTGGTCGGCTGGATGCGTGTGTCGATCGGCCCCGCCATCAGCGTCAGCGTCGCCGGGCGTGACGGATGGTTGCCCTCGCACATCACGGCGGCGGCCGCGAGCGCCGAGACCGACGGCTGGCAGATCGCCACCATGTGCGGGCGCGGGCCGAGCTGGCCCAGGAAGTCGATGAGATGATCGGTGTAGTCGTCGAGCCCGAACCGGCCTTCGCTGCGCGGGATGTCGCGCGGATTGTGCCAGTCGGTGATGTAGACGTCGTGGTCCTGCAGCAGCGTCTTCACGGTGCCGCGCAAGAGCGTCGCGAAATGGCCGGACATCGGCGCCACCAGCAGCATGCGCGGCTGCTCCGCCACGCCATGCTTCTTGAAGTGCAGCAGCGAGCCGAACGGCGTCGCGTACGCGATCTCCTCGGTGACGGCGATCTCGCGGTTGCCCACCATGACGCTGTCGATGCCGTAGGCCGGCCGGTCATAGGTGAGGGTGGAGCGCGAGATCAGCTCCAGCGCGGCCGACAGCCGGCCGACGACCTGATCCGACATGCCCTGCGGCACCAGGTTGAGGAATTTGAGCGCCGACGAAGCCCCCGCGCGCCATGGCGCCGTCAGGTCCATGTGGTTTTGAAAGGCCTGATAAAACATCGACATCATGCTGAAACGCCCATCCCGTCCCGTGCTGCTATGCAATAAGGACGCCAGACGGCGGTCGCGCCGTCGCAGAATTGGCACGTCGCTTGCTGCTCAGACCCATGGAAAGTTCAGGCCTCGGGCACGTCCGGGCTGATGTCGGGACCAGGGAAGGGCCATATGGCGAAGGCGACACTGACCATCAGCAGCAAGAACTACTCGTCCTGGTCGCTGCGTGGCTGGCTGCTGACGAAATTCTCCGGGCTCGATTTCGAGGAGATCGTCACCGCGCCGGACGATCCGTCGGCACGCGCCGAGATTTTGCTGCTGTCGTCGTCGATCCTGGTGCCGTGCCTGCGGCACGAGGGCGCCGTGGTCTGGGATACGCTGGCGATTGCCGAATATCTCGCCGAGCTGATGCCGGACGCCGGCCTGTTGCCGGCCGACCGCATCCAGCGCGCCCATTGCCGCTCGATCTCAGGCGAAATCCATTCCGGCTTCACCACGCTGCGCGCCTCGCTGCCGGTCAACCTGAAGGGACACTTTCCCGGCTTCAAGATCTGGTCGCGGGCGCAGGCCGACATCGACCGCGTCTCGTTCATCTGGCGCGACTGCCTGGAGAAATCGGGCGGCCCCTTCCTGTTCGGCGCGCAGCGCACCATGGCGGATGCGATGTACGCCCCGGTGGTGACGCGCTTTGTGACCTATGACGTCAAGCTCGAGCCGCGCCTGAAGGCCTATGCCGATACCATCATGGCCATGCCGGAGATGCAGGAATGGATCGCTGCGGCGCGGGAGGAGCCAGCCGAGATCGAGGAGCTCGAGGTCGAATATTAGGCAGGTGTTGCGCCGCCTTGCCTGTTTCGGGGGCGGAGCGGCGGCCTCACAGCGATGCCTTTGCCGCGATTAACCTTTGGCGTCGGAGACAGGCCGAGCCCATCCCGCGTGCTGCGCAGATATTGTGCGCGCCCGCAGCGTCGCATCGACATCTAGCCGTGAACAGGCGCGTACACGGCCTTTCGGCTGATTCGGACGTGATTCGTTCGGGCCGCGTTCCGAAGGTTAAAGCGGAGCGCGGCGCCGTCGCATTTTGAAACAGAAACCGCTCTCAGGCGGCCCCGCGCTGCTTCACGCGTGGCAGGCGCCAGCCGATGACGGTTGCTTCGACCGCGATGCCGGCCTCGTGGTTCTGCCAGCGTCCCTCGACGTAGCGGCAGGCGAACGGCAGTTGATATGTTCCGCTGTGATCTTCGCAGAGCACTTCGAGTGGCAGGCCCGGCGGTGGTTCTCCGGCTCCGTCGAACTCCGCCAAACGTCTGTCGCGCGTTGCCATTCCAAAAATCTCCCCTAAACAAAGCCGCGGAAAGAGCGCCCACTTCTTCCGCGTGCGGATCATCGTTCCCCATCCCAGGGAACTGACGCAAGCTCAACGCGAGAATGCGGTACGAGTGTGGTAGCGTCACGCTGCGGCGCGCAAACAGCGCACATTGCCGTGATCGATTGGACGAGGAACCTGCATGCTGCTTCGAAACGCCGGCATTTGTTTCGCGATGTTGCTGCTCGCAGCGCTGGCGCCTCTGGCGGTGCACGCGCAGGACGTGCCCGGCATCGAGATATGCACCGTCGAGAAGACCATGGAGCG
The DNA here is from genome assembly GCF_028128965.1 of Bradyrhizobium sp. CCBAU 25338. NCBI lineage: Bacteria > Pseudomonadati > Pseudomonadota > Alphaproteobacteria > Hyphomicrobiales > Nitrobacteraceae > Bradyrhizobium > Bradyrhizobium sp. CCBAU 25338. Next base: position 321,406 of record NZ_LFKY01000041.1, on the reverse strand, counting down.
TCGCACCAGCTGCCTGCAGAGCAATGTCGATTTCCTGCAGAAGACGATCACCAAGCTCGCCCTCGATCACCAGCAGAAGCTGGATGCCGCCAATCGCCAGATCGACGCGTTGAAGGCGAGCCTCGCCGGCTTGCAGAAGACGCTCGGCGAGCTTCAGGCCGCGCAGGCGAAGACCGCCGAGGATCTGAAGAGGAAGCAGGACGCGCCGCCGCCCAAGGACGCCGCGAAATAAGCGCGCCGTTCACGCGACGCGATAGCGCTCCATCACGGCGCGGTCAGGCTCGTAGCCAAGCCCGGGGCCTGTCGGCACCGCGACATGGCCGGCGGCATCGACATCGGCGCGTCCGCCCCAGAGACAGGCCTCGCGCTTGAGATAGAACATCTCGACCAGCCCGTCGTCGCGCGTCGCGAGCAGATGCAGCGTCGCCAGCAGGCCGGGGCCGAAATAAGGGGAGTGCGGGACGATCTTGACGCCGAGCCGATCGGCGAGCGTCGCGACCTTCAGGAATTCCGTGATGCCTCCGACCTTGATGACCGAGGGCTGGGCGTGGCTGACCGCGCCCGCCTCGATCATCTGGCGGAATTGATATTCGGTGCAGGCATTCTCGCCGGCGGCGATGTCGAGCCCGCCCTTGCTGCGGACGTCGGCAAGCGTGGCGAAGTCTTCCGGCGGCCAGACCGGCTCCTCCAGAAACATCGGCTGCGCCTCCCGGCATGTTTTCGCAAACGCGATCGCCTGCTCGCCCGTCAGGGGACAGTTCATGTCGACCATCAGCGGAATGGCTGGCCCGATCGCCTCGCGCGCGGCGAACACTGCCGGCGCCGTGGTCTCGTGCAGCTTGATCGCGCCATAGCCGAGCGCGAGCGCCTTCCTGCATTCGGCAGCGATGTTGTCGGGCGAGCCGATCCGCAAGAGGCTCGCGTAAGCCGGAATGGCCGTGCGCCTGATCTCGCCCAGCAGGCGATGCACCGGCACGCCTTTGACCTTCGCAGCCAGGTCCCACAATGCGATATCCAGTCCGGAGATCGCGAACATGGTGATGCCGTAGCGGCCGAACAGATGCAGATTGCGCTGGATCTGTTCCATCACCGCGGGAATGCCGGCAGCATCGGGCACCTTCAGCCCGCGGGCCTGCGGCGCGATCATCTCCTCGACGGCGCTGCGCGTGGTGCGCGGGCAGACATAGGCGAAGGCATCGCCCCAGCCGGTCAGCCCGGAATCGGTCGTGACCTCGACGAGGACCATGTCGAGCGCGGAAATCGCGGAAGCACCCTGGCGGAAGCTTGCGACACCGGCGTCATAGGGGATGCGGATATGGTGCGCCCGCACATCGGTGATTTCCATGACCCGGTTCCTCTTTCTCGTGAGCGGTTTCAACGAGTGTAGCCACGAACAGCAGGGCGTTGCCAGTGACGATTGCCGGGCTATCCTCATGCGAAGGACAGCAATGCCGATCAAGCAGAGCGGCAGGGATCGGCGCATCATCGCCGCGCTTCGAACGAGAGCCTGAACCGCCATGAATCCAGCCCAGCGCGCGCTCTGGTATATCGAGAGCCATCTGGCCGAGCCGATGACGCTCGACGAGATCGCGGCGATCTCGGGCGTGTCGCGGTTCCACATCGTGCGTGCGTTCGCCGCAGCCACCGGTCTGCCGGTGATGCGGTACGTGCGCGCGCGGCGGCTGACGGAGGCGGCGCGCAGTCTGGCAAAGGGCGCACCCGACATCCTGTCGCTGGCGCTGGAGGCGGATTACGGCTCGCACGAAGCCTTCACCCGCGCGTTCCGCGACCATTTCGGCACCACGCCCGAAGCGGTGAGGGCGGCAACGTGCGTGAGCCAGCTCAAGCTTCAGGAGCCGATCCTCATGAATTCCACCATGCTCGACCATCTTGCCCCACCGCGCTTCGAGACGGCAAAGGCCTTCCTGGTCGCCGGCCCCGCCGAGCGCATCTCCTGCGACAACGGCGCCATGATCCCCGGTCTTTGGCAACGCTTCCATCAGGAGATCGCCGACATCCCCGCGCGGGTCGGCCAAGGAAAAAATCAAGTCGCCTACGGCGTCTGCTGCAACGGCGATGACGCGGGCAATTTCGACTACATCGCGGGGGTCGAAGTCGCCGATTTCTCCGACCTGCCGCGCCGCTTCGGCCGCATCCGCATTCCCGAGCAGCGCTATGCCGTGTTCACGCATACCGAGCACGTCGCTTCGATCCGGCGCACCGTGAACACGATCTGGAATCAGTGGCTGCCGGCATCCGGCCTCAGAGCCGCGGACGCGCCGAATTTCGAGCGCTACGACGAGACGTTCGATCCTGCAACCGGCAATGGCGGTTTCGAGATCTGGCTGCCGGTGAGGGAATAGCATGATCCGGACCCGAAGGGCCGCGTTGGCGCAAAGTGTGCAGTCGGTTTCCGAAAGGATCATGCTCAAGCGATGACGCAAGGCGCGATGACCCTCATCGCGCTTTGCAGCGCAACGCTGGCATACCGTCCCGCTTGCTTGGCAAGCCTTGGCGACTTTGTCATAACCGCAGGCAAATCTTGCCTGCGGAGCCCGTGCCGGACATCCCGTGCAAGCCATAACAAGCAGCCGGGAGGGTCCCAATGTCGAATGCCACGGCCAACATCCGCGTTCTCGCCACCGATCTCGAATTTCCCGAAGGGCCGGTCGTGATGCCCGACGGCTCGGTGGTGCTGGTGGAGATCCGCGGCCAGCGTCTGACGCGCGTCTATCCCGACGGACGCAAGGAGATCGTCGCCAGGATTCCGGGCGGTCCGAACGGCGCAGCGCTCGGCCCCGACGGCAAGATGTACATCTGCAACAATGGCGGCTTCTCCTGGATCCCGACCCGCAACATGATCATGCCGGGACCGCAGCCCGACGATTATCTCGGCGGCTCGATCCAGCGCGTCGATCTGCAATCCGGTAAGGTCGAGACCGTCGTGAGCAAATGCGGCGCGCACGATCTGCGCGGGCCGAACGACCTCGTCTTCGACAGGCAGGGCGGCCTCTGGTTCTCCGATCTCGGCAAGCGCCGCGCGCGCGAGATGGACGTCGGCGGCATGTATTACCTCAAGCCCGGCATGAGCGAGATCGCGGAGGTCGTGCACGGGATCCTGCCGGCCAACGGCATCGGGCTGTCGCCGGACGAGAACACCGTCTACATCGCGGAGACGCCGACGGGGCGGCTCTGGGCCTATGAGCTCTCCGCGCCAGGCACGCTCAAGCCGCGCGACGTGATCTATCGCGGCGAGCGGGGAAAACCGATCTGCGGCCTCGGTGGCTACCAGATGTTCGATTCGCTCGCGGTGGAGGCGAGCGGCAATGTCTGCGTCGCCACCCTCGTCTCCGGCTGCATCTCGGTGATCGCGCCCGACGGGACCCTGGTCGAGCAGGTGCCGACCGGCGACCGCGTCACCACCAACATCGCCTTCGGCGGCCCCGAGCTGAAGACCGCCTACATCACCCTGTCCGGCAAGGGCGAACTGATCGCCATGGACTGGCCGCGCGGCGGATTGCCGTTGAATTTCTTGAACAAGTGAGAATGTGTTGAGCCGGCATTCTGAACGTGCTGTACAAATTCTCCCGTCATTCCGGGATGCGTGCGCAAGCCCGCTAGGCCCGGAATCCATAACCCCGGCTCGTGTTTATGGATTCCGGGCTCGCCGCTTCGCGTCGCCCCGGAATGACGATCAGTCGATTTCTTGGAGATAACCTCAAATGCCCTGGCCCGATCCCATCACCCTGCGCGGACAGCACGCCCGTCTCGAGCCGCTGTCGCATCAGCATCGCGAGGGTCTGGTCGAGGCCGTCAGGGACGGCGAACTATTCAAGCTCTGGTACACGGCGGTCCCGACGCCTGAGGGCATGGCGAAGGAGATCGACCGCCGCCTCGGCCTGCAGTCCGCGGGCTCGATGCTGCCGTTCACCGTGTTCGATGCCGCCGGCGGGATCGTCGGCATGACCACCTACATGAACATCGATGCGGCCAACCGCCGCGTCGAGATCGGCTCGACCTGGTACGCCAAGGGCGCGCAGCGCGGCCCGCTCAACACGCAGTGCAAGCTTTTGCTGCTGCGCCACGCCTTCGAGACGCTGGACTGCATCGCGGTCGAGTTCCGTACCCATTTCTTCAACCACCAGAGCCGCCGCGCCATCGAGCGCCTGGGCGCCAAGCAGGACGGCATCCTGCGCAGCCACCAGATCGCGCCGAACGGCACGCTGCGCGACACCGTGGTCTACAGCATCACCGCCGCCGAATGGCCGACGGTGCAGGCGCATCTGGAATTTCAACTCAACGACAAGCCGCGCTAGGGGCGGTCGAGGCACCATGGACAGATTTGACTATGTGATCGTCGGCGCGGGCTCCGCCGGTTGCGTGCTCGCCAGCCGGCTGAGCGAAGATCCCAACACCAGCGTCTGCGTGCTCGAGGCGGGCCCGAGGGATTGGCACCCCTACATCCATTTGCCGGCGGGCTTCATCAAGACCTTCCACATGAAGAGCATCAACTGGGCCTATCAGCAGGAGCCGGGGCCCTGGACCGGCGGGCGCAGCATCTACGCGCCGCGCGGCAAGACGCTCGGCGGCTCGTCCTCCATCAACGGCCACATCTACAATCGCGGCCAGCGCATGGATTTCGACACCTGGGCGCAGATGGGCAATCGCGGCTGGGGCTATGCCGACGTGCTGCCGTACTTCCGGCGGCTGGAGAAGCGGGTCGGTGAGGGCGAGGCGCTCTATCGCGGCCGGGAGGGCAGCCTCACGGTCACGACGATGGACTGGCGCGACCCGCTCTGCGAGGCCTTCATGGAGGGCGCGGTCTCGCTCGGCATTCCCCGCAACCCCGATTATAACGGCAAGACGCAGGAAGGCGTCTCCTACTGTCAGCGCACCATCAACAACGGCCTGCGCGTTTCGGCCGCGACCGCGTTCCTCAAGCCGGCGATGAAGCGGCCGAACGTGCATGTGCACACCCATGCGCACGCGACCGAGATCATCTTCGAGGGCAAGCGCGCCGTCGGCGTGCGCTACATGAAGGGCGGCCGCGGCGGTCATCCTGTCGAGGTGCGCGCCAACAAGGAGGTGATCCTCTCCGGCGGCAGCTATAATTCGCCGCAGCTCTTGCAGCTCTCGGGCATCGGCTCGCCGGATCTGTTGCAGCAGCACGGCATCCAGGTGCGCCACGCGCTGCCGGTCGGCGAGGGCCTGCAGGACCATTACGCCCCGCGCACGGTGGCTCGGGTGAAGGACATCAAGACCATCAACGAGCTCCGCCGCGGCCTCTCGCTGTGGATCGAGGCGCTGAAATGGGCGACGGCGCGCCGCGGCCTGCTGTCGCTGTCACCGACCATGGTCTATTGCTTCTGGCATTCCGGCGAGAGCGCGGACAGCTCCGATCTCCAGCTCACCTTCACGCCGGCGAGCTACAAGGAAGGCGTGCAGGGCCAGCTCGAGGACGAGCCTGGCATGACGGTGGCCTCCTGGCAGCAGCGTCCCGAGAGCCGCGGCTATGTCCGCATCCGCTCCTCTGATCCGTTCGCGCCGCCGATCATCCAGACCAACTATCTCGACGCCGAGCTCGACCGCCGCGTCGTCGTCGGCGGCATGAAGCTCGCGCGCCGTCTGCTGAAGAGCGCACCGCTGTCGCCCTACTACGCCTACGAGGATTTCCCCGGCCCGAACGTCAATACCGACGACGAATTCTTAGCAGCCGCCACCGAGCGCGGCACCACCACCTTCCACCCCGGCTGCACCTGCCGCATGGGCCCGGCGGACTCGACCTGGGCCGTCGTCGACGACCAGCTCCGCGTCCACGGCCTCGAAGGCCTCCGCGTCATCGACGCCTCGGTCATGCCGCGCATGATCTCGGCGAATTTGAATGCATCAACGATGATGATCGCCGACCGCGCCTCGGACCTGATCCGCGGCAAGGTGCCGATGGAAGCCGCGCGCATTCCGGACGCCGCGGTGGCGTGAAGCTGCGCGTCGTGAGCTCCATTGATGCTAGCCAACTGGTGGTCTCATATTTTGTAGCTACAGGATGTTGACGTTGGACTAAATCGTAGCTACATTATGTCGGATGAAAATTGTCTGGGATGAACCGAAGCGGCTCGCCAATCTCGACAAGCACGGGCTGGACTTCGCCGATCTCGACGAGTCATTCTTCGACAACGCGCTGGTTGTCCCCTCGCACAAGAGCAAACGATGGGTCGCGATCGGCGTGAACATTCGCGGCGTCATCGTTGTCGTGTTCGCCCGGCTGGGGCGAGAGGGTGTCAGCATCATCAGCATGCGGCCCGCGAGTCGTAGCGAAAGGAAACTCTATGCCGAGCGCTAGGAAGAAATCTGGCTATACCAAGAGAGATCTGCTTGCGGTCAGCGACAATCCTGAACTGACAAAGGCGGATTTCGCCAAGGCCCGGCCGTTCTCTGAAGTCTTTCCCGATCTCAGCGCATCCATCCGGAAAGGGCGCGGTCCGAACAAGGCGCCGACGAAGAAGCTCGTCTCGTTGCGTCTAAGCCCGGAGGTTGTCGAGCATTTCAAGTCGACCGGGCCGGGCTGGCAATCGCGGATCGATGAGACCTTGCGCAAGGCGGTCAAGCGCAAGGCCTCGTGACGGTCAATCTGGGCGACGCGGAGCTGTCCGGGGCTTGAGGCGCCGAACGACTGGTCATTCTTGTCCCGTCGGGCAAAACACCCCGCACCTCGTCAACCCCTCTCCGCAAAAATATTCCACTTTACCGAAATTCGGAATTACGGCATAGATCGAAACAGCCCGGCCCGAAGAAGAGGGGCGGTTCGCGAGTCGTTCGAAACGCGGGCCGGGTTGCGGTGGACGCGGCAGCGTCGGGCGCGAGAGGCGTGGGCAGGGCGGATTGCTCTCCGTGAGCCCCAGGCTTCGTGTAGACGGACGGCGCTGTCAGGTTCGTCTCGCCAGCAAGTTTCCGGCTCCGTCGACGGGGCTGGAAAAACTGCGGCGAGCAAGCGAGCCGTGCGTACGGCAAAACCGTGTGGTCCCGGCCGTCGTTGCTACGGTCAAGCTCTTGCGGATGCGGCATGCGCGTCAACCGGCGCGGTGTCGGTGAATTTCGCCGGAGCGAGGGAGGCCAGAACGAACTCGGCTCCCGGGAGAGCGCGGCATAAGCCGTCCGACCATCGCGCAGGGAAGGCCGTGTGTTGGGCTTCACCTGTATGCCGCTGTGCAATCCTTTTGCGCTACATGCGCACAGCGGACCGTGGGTGCCAGCCGGCACCCGGCCTTCCCTGCGCCCTCTTCTTCGAGGGCGACGAATTGAAGCAAAGCTCGGGCGGAATGCGCCGCGAGGTTGCGAAGGCGTGTCTGCGACTGCGATGCGAGTTGGGGGTACGCCGGCGATGCCGCTTGCTCCGTCTTCGCGAGGAGCGCTTGCGACGAAGCAATCCAGACTGCCGCCGCGGAGGGATTCCGGATTGCTTCGCTGCGCTCGCAATGACGGTATGGCGGCAGCGCGCCACAAGATCCAATCTCGTGCCCCGGACGCAGCGCAGCGTCCCTTCGACGGTGCGCTGCAGAGCCGGGGCCCATGTCTCCGAGCAATCCGTGTGGGCCTCAGGGTCCCGGCTCTGCGCAGCAGCGTTTCACGCTGCAACGCGTCCGGACACGAGAGGCCTCACACTTCCCGCCGGCTCAAGAACGCCAGCCGCTCGAACAGATGCACGTCCTGCTCGTTCTTCAGCAGCGCGCCGTGCAGCGGCGGGATCAGCTTGCGCGGGTCGCGTTCGCGCAGTTGCTCGACGCTCATGTCCTCGTTGAGCAGCAGCTTGAGCCAGTCGAGCAGCTCGGACGTGGACGGCTTCTTCTTCAGGCCGGGCACCTCGCGCACCTCGAAGAAGATGCGCAGCGCCTCTTCGACCAGGCGCTTCTTGATGCCGGGGAAGTGGACGTCGACGATGCGGCCCATCGTGTCGGCGTCGGGGAACTTGATGTAGTGGAAGAAGCAGCGGCGCAGGAAGGCGTCCGGCAGCTCCTTCTCGTTGTTGGAGGTGATCATCATGATCGGGCGCTGCTTGGCCTTGATCGTCTCGCCGGTCTCGTAGACATGGAATTCCATACGGTCGAGCTCGAGCAGAAGGTCATTGGGGAATTCGATGTCGGCCTTGTCGATCTCGTCGATCAGCAGCACCGGGCGCTGCTCGGCCGTGAAAGCCTCCCACAGCTTGCCGCGCTTGATGTAGTTCTTGATGTCGGACACGCGGGCATCGCCGAGCTGGCTGTCGCGCAGGCGCGACACCGCGTCGTATTCGTAGAGGCCCTGCTGCGCCTTGGTGGTGGACTTGATGTGCCAGGTGAGCAGCGGCGCGTTCAGCGCCTTCGCCACTTCCTCCGCCAGCACCGTCTTGCCGGTGCCGGGCTCGCCCTTCACCAGGAGCGGGCGCTCGAGCACGATCGAGGCATTGACGGCGACCTTGAGATCGTCGGTCGCAACATAGTCCTTGGTGCCGGTAAATTTCATCGCGCGTCCTTGTTGGTCGTCGTCGTGAGGCAATGCCTTGGTCACGACAAGCGAACGGCCGCGCATGGCGGCCGTTCCTGGTTCGGTCAGGCTTTCAGACCCGTTTTATCAGCGAAAGGATGACCAGCACAATCACCGCGCCGATCGTGGCGTCCACGATGGCGCCGACCGTGCCGGTGGCGAGCTGGATGTGCAGCTGGGGCAGCACCCAGCCCGCAACCAGTGCGCCGATGATGCCGACGACGATGTTGCCGACCAGCCCAAATCCCGCCCCGTGGACAATCTTGCCCGCGAGCCAGCCTGCGATCGCGCCAATGATGAGCGCTGCGAGAATTCCCATTGCAAACGTCCCCAAAACAACCCCGTGAGAGGGGCAATTCTAGAGCAAAAAGGCGTCGGGTCCACGTTGAATTGGTTCGCCGACGCGCGTGCTTCACCTCTCCCGATGGGAGAGGTGAAGCGGCGCCCCTTGACGTTCGCCACCCGACGGGCAATCTGTCAGCCATGTTCCTGCAATTCTTCACCTCTCTGCGCGACGCGCAGGTCCCCGTGACGCTGCGCGAATACCTCACGCTGATGGAGGCGCTCGACGCTGACCTCGCGGACTACACGGTCGAGAATTTCTATTATCTGTCCCGTGCCTCCCTGGTGAAGGACGAGCGCAACCTCGACAAGTTCGACCGCGTCTTCGGCACGGTGTTCAAGGGGCTGGAAAGCCTGCTCGAGGCCATGGACAAGGCGGAGATCCCCGAGGAGTGGCTGAAGAAGCTCGCCGAGAAGTACCTGACGGAAGAAGAGAAGAAGCAGATCGAGGCCATGGGCTGGGACAAGCTCATGGAGACCTTGAAGAAGCGCCTCGAGGAGCAGAAGGGCCGGCACCAGGGCGGCTCGAAATGGATCGGCACCGCCGGCACCTCGCCGTTCGGCGCCCACGGCTACAATCCCGAAGGCGTGCGCATCGGCCAGGAGAAGAACCGCAACAACCGCGCCGTGAAGGTGTGGGACAAGCGCGAGTTTAGGGATCTCGACGGCAATGTCGAGCTCGGCATCCGCAACATCAAGGTGGCGCTGCGGCGCCTGCGCAAATTCGCGCGCACCGGCGCGCCCGACGAGCTCGATCTCGACACCACCATCCGCGAGACCGCCAATCACGGCTATCTCGACGTGCACATGCGCCCCGAGCGGCGCAATGCGGTGAAGCTGCTGGTGTTCTTCGATATCGGCGGCTCGATGGACGCGCATATCGAGCAGGTCGAGGAGCTGTTCTCTGCGGCGAAGAGCGAGTTCAAGCACATGGAGTATTTCTACTTCCACAACTGCCTCTATGAGGGCGTGTGGAAGCAGAACAAGCGCCGCTTCACCGACCGCACGCCGACCTGGGACGTGCTGCACAAATACCCGCACGACTACAAGGTCGTGTTCGTCGGCGACGCCTCGATGTCGCCTTACGAGATCATGGTGCCCGGCGGCTCGGTCGAGCACGTCAACGAGGAGCCGGGCTCGGTCTGGCTCGACCGCATCATCCGCACCTATCCGTACACGGTGTGGCTGAACCCGGTGCAGCAGAAGCACTGGGACTATTCGGAATCGACTACCATCATCCGCCGCATCTTCGCCAACCGCATGTACCCGATCACCATCGAGGGGCTGGAGGGCGCGATGAAGGAATTGACGCACTGATGCATGAGTGAGTCCGGCTCTGTCGGCGAGGGGACTGCGCTCCCTCCCCCGCTTGCGGGGGAGGGCGGGGAGAGGGTTCTCTCCGCGAGCGACCTTCCCCAAGAGGAGAGAGCCCTCACCCGCGTCGCTTCGCTCCGCGACCTCTCCCGCAAGCGGGAGAGGTGACCTCCACCTCCGGCAGTTCGCCTGGGAATGACGACGTAACAAGAGGGAGAACGATATGCCCCAGACCATCACCCGCGGCATCAAGGCGCTGATCGACGAGGCCAATGCCGAGATCGAGACCCTCACCGCCAGGGACGCCATCGAGATCTCCAAGAACGGCGATGTCGTCATCGTCGATATCCGCGACCCCCGCGAGATCGAGCGCGACGGCCGCATTCCCGGCGCCTTCGCCTGCACACGCGGCATGCTGGAATTCTGGATCGATCCGCAGAGCCCGTACGCAAAGCCGATCTTCCAGGAGGACAAGAAGTTCGTCTTCCACTGCGCCGGCGGCTTGCGCTCCGCGCTCGCGGCCAAGACCGCGCAGGACATGGGCCTGAAACCCGTCGCCCACATCGCCGGCGGCTACGCCGCCTGGCGCGATGCCGGCGGGCCGACGGAGAAGTGGGAACCGAAGAAGAAGGGGTGAGGGGGCACCTCCCTCGCCTCACATACTCCGTCGTGCCCGGGCTTGACCCGGGCATCCACGTCTTCGCCACAAGACAGAACGTGGATGGCCGGGACAGGCCCGGCCATGACGACCGAGACAATTGCCGGAGCATGCCAATGACCGCCACCGACCCCCTCGTCTCCACCGAATGGCTCGCCGCGCACATGGGCGACGCCAACGTCAAGATCCTCGACGCCAGCTTCAAGCTGCCCGGCGTGCTGCCGCTGCCGAAGGACGACTATCTCGCCGCGCACCTGCCCGGCGCGGTGTTCTTCGACGTCGACGCGGTGTCGGATCATTCCAATCCGCTGCCGCATATGTTTCCGAGCGCCGAGCAGTTCGGCCGCGACGTCGGCAATCTCGGCATCTCCAATGCCGATACCGTCGTGCTCTACGATGCCGGCGGCTGGGTCGCCGCGCCGCGCGCCTGGTGGATGTTCCTGTCCTACGGCCACGGCAATGTGCGCATCCTCAATGGCGGCCTGAAGAAGTGGCGTGCCGAGGGCCGCCCCGTCGAGAGCGGCGAGGTCAAGCCGAAGCCTGCGACGTTCAAGGCCAGCTATGATTCAAACCGCGTGCGCAGCATGCAGCAGCTGATCGCCAATGTCGAAAGCCGCAGGGAGCAGGTGATCGATGCGCGCGCCGCCGACCGTTTCGAGGGCCGCGCGCCGGAGCCGCGCCCGGGTATCCGCTCCGGACACATCCCCGGCGCGCGCAACGTGCCCTACAATCTCCTGTTCGATGCCGCGACCGGCGAGATGAAGCCGCTCGATGACCTCCGCGCTGCCTTCACGGGCGCCGGCGTCAGGCTCGACGCACCGATCGTGACGAGCTGCGGCTCGGGCGTATCGGCCGGCGTGCTGACGCTCGCGCTCTATCGGCTCGGCATCACTGACACCGCGCTCTATGACGGCTCGTGGTCGGAATGGGGCCAGGCCGGCGGCCCGCCGATCGCGACGGGGCCGGCGTGAGATCGTCGCGGTGAAGCGTCAGCGCGTGCGCGCGGTGGTCGTTGTCGCGAAAGCCGGCTGCGGCTGTCCAAACGGATCGAGCCGTTGCTGCAACTGCTGAGGCGGCGGACGCCGCGCCACGCGGGGCTGCTTCTTCGCCTTCGCCTTGCGCTTGGTCGCCTTGCTGTCCGATGCGCTGCCGTCCGCCTTGTTGCTCTCGGCCTTGGCCTTCGCCGGCGCGTCCTTCACGGCTGAGGTTGCGGGATCGTTCAGCGCGGCCACCTTCGCCGAGGCGACATCAACCGCCGAGGAGGCGAGCGCGGCACCGGGATCAACCTGCGCCGGCTCGCTGGCGGCAGGCGCAAAGTCCGGCTTGGCCTCGGGGATCGAGGCCGTGGTGTCGGCGGGAGTGAGCGTGTCGGTGGGTGCTGGCGCTTCAGCTTCCGTCATCGTCTCGGGCTTGGCCGGCTCAGGAGCCGGAGGCGCGGCTTCAGTGACCTGCGGCTCCGGATCGGCCTCGGCCGTCAGCGCGGCCACCTGCTCGGGCCCGCTCGCCGGCAGCCCGATCGTCGGCACCCGGTCGCGCAGCGACGGTGCGGGGGCGGGGGCGATCTCCGGCTCCGCTCGCAACACCGCGAGCACCGGCTGAGCCGGTTCGGGCACTTGCGCAAACACCTGCTCCTGCGGGCCATTCCGCCAGGAGGGGTTGCTGACATATTGCTGATGGGTCGCCCGCAGCAACGCGGCGGCTCCTAGGCCGAACACCAGGATGGAGGTTGACAACAGGATCGCGGCAAACAGGAAGCGAAAGCCGGGAAGCATCGAGCGATTGCGAATTTCCGCCCCGGCGGCGAGGTGGCCAGGGCCAAAGAGCCATCTGAACGCGGTGACGGTACTGATTGCCGCGTTCGCCACGCGGGATCGGAGCTCGGAAAGTGGCGAATCAGGCGGATTCGACCATATCGCAACGATCCTGCGCCGTTCCGTTAAAATCGCGGTCGAATAACGCGGCAATTGATGGCGCGATACGATTTCAGCCCCGTGATGCAACGGGGCAACGGTGGTCTTGCGGATCACAAATCGGCAAATCCGGCGCAAATAGGCCTGATATGTCTTGAATGTGCCGCTATCTTCCGTCATCTGGCCGTTAACGGTCCGATCGGGCTTCGGGACTATACAAGAGCGATGATGATCAAACACTTTCTGACGATATGCGCTGCCGCAACAGTCGCTGCGGCGGGAACCTCGCTCGCTCAGGCTCAGAGCTATCCGGTCCAGCAGGCGCCGAGCTATGGCGCCCCGGCCGAATATCGGCCCGGTGACCGCACGCCGAATTTCGATGCACTGGACGAAGACGACGACGCGATGCCGCAGGCCTCGCTGCCGCCGCCCGGTCCGGCCGACGATCCGCGCTACGGTCGCCCGGTCGGCGCGCCCCCGGTCTATTCGGCCGCCCCGCCGCAGGGTCCGGTGATGTCGCCGGATGATCCCCGTTATGGTCGTCCGGCTGGCGCTCCGCCGGTCTATTCGGCGGCGCCCCAGGGCCCCGTGATGTCGCCCGACGATCCCCGCTATGGCCGGCCCGCTGGTCCGCCGCCGGTGATCTATGCCAATCGTCCGGGGCAGCAGGCGCCCGCAAATGACGGCCTGCGTCCACCTGAGGCCGTCGGTGGTCCCGCCGCGACCGGGACGGTCCAGTCCGCCCAGCCGCCCGTCGATGCCGATGGCCGGCCGATGACAATCGCGTCGCTGCCGCCCGAGGAGCAGCCCGATGCTGCGCCGGCGCAGCTACCGCAGAACCTGCGCCGCCAGGAAGTCGCGTTCCAGACCAAGGAGCCGGCCGGCACGCTCGTGGTCGATACGCCCAACACCTACCTCTATTACGTGCTCGGCAACGGCCGTGCGATCCGCTACGGCGTCCGCGTCGGCCGCGACGGCTTCACCTGGACCGGCGTGCAGAAGATCACCCGCAAGGCCGAGTGGCCGGATTGGCATCCGCCGACCGAGATGATCGAGCGCCAGCCCTATCTGCCGCGCTTCATGGCCGGCGGCCCCGGCAATCCGTTAGGCGCCCGCGCGATGTATCTCGGCTCGACCGTCTACCGTATCCACGGCACCAACCAGCCCTCGACGATCGGAAAGTTCGTGTCGTCCGGCTGCATCGGCATGCTCAACGAGGACGTCTCCGACCTGTTCGATCGCGTCAAGGTCGGCACCCGCGTGGTGGTGCTGCCGGGCGGCCCGCCGCCGGGAACGGCGACCGCCTCCGCTGCGCCGACGCCGGGAGCTGCATCCGTCGCGGCTCAGGCCGGCCCGGTCCCCGGCACCCAGCCGACGGTCGTGCCGCCGCTGCCCGCGCCGGTCACCGTGCGCTGAGCGCTTCGTGCCTACCAGATTGCAGAAAGGGCGTGCCGTCGGCGCGCCCTTTTCATTTCAGGCCAGCCTGCGCGGCAGCTCGCCGCCCCTGATGAAGGCGTCGATCGTCTCGACCATCTGGCCGTAATGGATGCGCAATCCGTCCGCGGTGGCGTAGCCGAGGTGTGGCGTCAGCACGAGGTTGTCGAGCTTGCGGAAGGGATGGTCGACCGGCAGCGGCTCGACCGAGAACACATCCAAGCCGGCGCCTGCGATCCTCTTCTGCTGCAGCGCTTCGAGCAGCGCCTGCTCGTCCACGATCGGCCCGCGCGCGGTGTTGACGAGAAAGGCGGTCGGCTTCATCCGCGCGAGATCGGCGCGGCCGACGAGGCCACGCGAGCGGTCGCTCAGCACCACATGGATGGTGACGATGTCGGCCTTGGCGAACAACTCCTCCTTGGTGGCGTAGCCGACGCCGGCATCCTTGCACTTCTCCGGCGTGAGGTTCGGGCTCCAGGCGATCACGTTCATACCGAACGCTTTCGCGATCCCAGCCATCTTGCTGCCGAGCTTGCCGAGCCCGACGATGCCGAGCGTCAAGCCCTCGATCTCGACGCCGGCAAAGCTCTGCCAGGGCTCGCCGGCATGCATGCGCGCATTCTCGCGGCCGATGCCGCGAGTCAGTTCCAGGATCAGGCCCATGGTGAGCGGCGCCGTCGGATCGCGGGAATATTGTGTGCCGCCGATGGCCACATTGCGCGCCTTCGCAGCCTCCATATCGATGGCGGCGTTGCGCATGCCCGAGGTCAGCAGCAGCTTCAGCTTCGGTAGGCTCTCGAACAGGCTCTTGGGGAAAGCGGTGCGCTCGCGCATCGCGCAGATGACGTCGAAGTCCGCCAGCGCGCTTGCCGCGGCCTGCTCCGAAGCGAAGGGGTGGCTGAACACGGTAACGTCGACCCGGTCGGACAGTTTCGGCCAGTCGGCGATTTCGAGCGCGAGGTTGAAATAGTCGTCGAGAATTGCACAGCGCAGCCGGCTCATCAGCGTTCATCCATGGCGAGAGTTGACGGCGCAGGCGGGCGCCGTCGTCGGAGCCCGGCCATCGTTGCTCGCAATCACGCCTGCGCGCAAGCAGCCGACGACTTCAAAAGTCCGATAGGGAGGAGGCGCTCAGAAATCGCGGGGCTTCAGGCGGAACGGAGCATCCATGCCGTGCTTGGCGCGCCACGCGGGACCGGGTCCACGCATATAATGCAGCTCGGGCCGGTAGGGATTGAAGGCGGTGGCGAAGAAGCGCTTCCAGAAGCCCTTGATCTCCGAGACGAACCCGAAGACGCGGCCGGCTCCTGCCGGAACAGGATGAGAATGCGTCTCGATCAGAGCCATGATGCGGCCTCGCTGTGCTCCCGTTCATTCTGGCGGGCGGCGCTGTTTCCGCGCGAAACCGAGCTTTCGGCCTGATTTATTAAAAGATAGTTTCAATTGTCCGGATTGGCGTCCGGATGGTGTCCATTCCGTATTCATCCGTGGTGAACGGACGGAAAACATTGCCCTTTTGGGGCGGGATCGTTACATCGGCGGCAAGCAAATTTCCTCAAATCGAAGGTGTCACGGGACCGATGGCGCGCCAGTTCATCTATTTCATGCAGGGCCTGACCAAGAGCTACCCGACCCGGAAGGTGCTCGATAACATCCACCTGAGCTTCTACCCCGACGCCAAGATCGGCGTGCTCGGCGTCAACGGCTCGGGCAAGTCGACGCTGCTCAAGATCATGGCTGGCCTCGACAAGGAGTACACCGGCGAGGCCTGGGTCGCCGAGGGCGCCCGCGTCGGCTATCTCGAACAGGAGCCACAGCTCGATCCCAAGCTGTCCGTGCGCGAGAACGTCATGCAGGGCGTCGCCAAGCAGAAGGCGATCCTCGATCGCTACAACGAGCTCGCGGTCAACTATTCCGACGAGACCGCCGACGAGATGACCAAGCTCCAGGACGAGATCGAGGCCCAGGGCCTGTGGGATCTCGACAGCAAGGTCGACCAGGCCATGGACGCGCTGCGATGTCCGCCCGACGATGCCGACGTGTCCAAGCTCTCGGGCGGCGAACGCCGCCGCGTCGCGCTATGCAAGCTGCTGCTCGACCAGCCCGAACTCTTGCTGCTGGACGAACCGACCAACCATCTCGACGCCGAATCCGTGTCGTGGCTGGAAGGCCACCTGCGCAACTATCCCGGCGCGATCCTGATCGTCACCCACGACCGCTACTTCCTCGACAACGTTACGGGCTGGATCCTCGAGCTCGATCGCGGCCGAGGCATTCCCTACGAGGGCAACTACTCGTCCTGGCTGGTGCAGAAGCAGAAGCGTCTGGAGCAGGAGGGCCGCGAGGACGCGGCACACCAGAAGACGCTCGCCCGCGAGCAGGAATGGGTCGCATCTTCGCCGAAGGCGCGCCAGGCCAAGTCGAAGGCGCGCTATCAGCGCTATGAGGAGCTGCTCAAGAAGGCGAGCGAGAAGCAGACCCAGACCGCTCAGATCATCATCCCGGTCGCCGAGCGCCTCGGCGCCAACGTTGTCGATTTCGACGGCCTCAGCAAAGGCTTTGGCGATCGTCTGCTGATTGACAATCTCACTTTCAAGCTGCCGCCCGGTGGCATCGTCGGCGTGATCGGCCCCAACGGCGCCGGCAAGACCACGTTGTTCAGGATGATCACGGGCCAGGAGAAGCCGGACTCCGGCACGATCACGGTCGGCGAGACCGTGCATCTCGGCTATGTCGACCAGTCGCGCGATGCGCTCGACGGCAAGAAGACCGTTTGGGAGGAGATTTCCGGCGGCAACGAATTGATCCTGCTCGGCAAGAAGGAAGTGAACTCGCGCGGCTATTGCTCGGCGTTCAACTTCAAGGGCGCGGACCAGCAGAAGAAGGTCGGTGCGCTCTCCGGCGGTGAACGCAACCGCGTGCATCTCGCCAAGATGCTGAAGTCCGGCGCCAACGTGCTGCTGCTCGACGAACCGACCAACGACCTCGATGTCGATACGCTGCGCGCGCTCGAAGAGGCGCTGGAGGATTTCGCCGGCTGCGCCGTCATCATCAGCCACGATCGCTGGTTCCTCGACCGTATCGCGACCCACATCCTGGCTTTCGAAGGCGACAGCCATGTCGAATGGTTCGAGGGCAACTTCCAGGATTACGAGAAGGACAAGATGCGCCGCCTCGGCCAGGACAGCATCATTCCGCACCGCGTAAAGTACAAGAAGCTGACGCGGTGATGGCGGCATGATGCGGCGGGCGCTCATCGCTGCGGTGATCGTGGTCACCTGCGGCTGGTCGTCCGCCCGGGCAGCAGACGCGGCTTTCACGCAATTCATCGCCTCGCTCTGGCCGGAAGCGCAGGCCGCGGGCGTCTCGCGCGCGACGTTCGAGCGAGAGACGCGCGGGCTCGAGCCTGATTACAAATTGCCCGATTTGATCCTGCCGGGACGGCCCGCGACCGGCGCGCCGTCGCAGGCCGAGTTCGTGCAGGTGCCGGCCGATTACGTCAAGGAAGCGTCGATCGCCCGGCTCGCCGGCGAGGGGCAGCGGCTGCTGCAAAAATATCGCACCGCGCTGACCGAGATCGAGAAAAGCTCCGGCGTGCCTGCCACCGTCATGCTCGCGATCTGGGGCAGAGAGACCGATTACGGCCGCTACACGCTGCCTTACGATCTCGTGCGCGTGCTGGCGACGCAGGCCTATGTCGGACGCCGCAAGGACCAGTATCGCAACGAGTTCATCCTCTCGCTCAAGATTCTCGGCGAGGGCGTGGTGACGCGCAAGGACATGCGCTCGTCCTGGGCCGGCGCCACCGGGCTGACGCAGTTCCTGCCGTCGGAATATTACAAGCATGGCGTCGACTTCGACGGCGATGGCCGCATCGATATCTGGCACTCCGTGCCGGATGCGCTGGCCTCCGCCGCGCAGCAGCTCGTCAACAAGGGCTGGCAGAGCGGCCTCCGTTGGTCCTATGAGGTGCAGGCCCCGGCGAAGGTTGATTGCACCACGGGCGTGCCGGAGGTGACGAAGCCGATCGGTCAATGGCTGCGCGAAGGCTTTGTGCCGGTGCGTGGCCAGAAACTCAGCGCCGCCGAGCAGGCGCAGCAGGCCTCGCTGCTCCAGCCCGAAGGCATCTACGGCCCGTCGTTCCTGACCACGAAGAATTACTTCGTGATCAAGGAGTACAATTTCTCCGACCTCTACGTGCTGTTCGTCGGCCATCTCAGCGACCGTATGACCAGCCCGCTGCCATTCGCGACGCCATGGTCGGCTTCGAAGCAGCTGCGCACGAAAGACGTCGAGACCATGCAGCGCGAGCTAACGCGCATCGGGCTCTACAAGGACAAGATCGACGGCAAGGCCGGCATGCAGACGCGCGCCGCGCTCGGTGCCTATCAGAAGTCGGCGGGCCTCAAGGTCGATTGCTGGCCGAGCGAAGAGGTGCTCCGCTCGATCCAGGCGGGGCGATAGCGCCGGACCAAAAGAAAAAACCCGGCCGATGGTCTCGGCCGGGCTTCGATCGCGGCGCTTGCGAGCGCCGTGCGATCAGATCAGTAGCAGACGCGAACCGGGCGAACGACCCAGCCATAACCGTCCCAATAGCGCTGGCGCTGCCAGTAGCAGGGCGGGGGCGGCGGGCCGGGCTCGGCCACGTAAACGGGACCACCATAGGCCGGACGGCTCGACGCGATGGCGCCGCCTACGATGGCGCCACCGATCAGCCCGGCCGCGATACCGGCACCGATGTTGTCACCGGCTTTCGCCGGCGGCGTTGCGGTCACCAGCGAACCGGCGACCGTTGCAACCGTGAGGGCGGCAACCAAAGTCTTCTTCATGCTCTTGGCTCTCCTGGGAGATGGACTTCCCCTGTAAGGGATGGCCCGGGTTTCAAAGGTTCACGCACACTCTGATGGAATTTGGCCTTGCGGTTAGGAAGCGCGCAAATGGTCAATCCACGGTAAACGCACACAGAGCTGTGACGAGAAAAAGCGGTCTTTTTCGGGCTCTGAGATGAACGGCGCATCCGTAGTGAACCGGTTAAGGGCGCCTCAGCCACAAACTCTGACGCGGCGGACGCGCCAGGCATAGCCGTCCCAGAAGCGCTGCTTCTGCCAGACGCAGTTGCCGTAATAGTCGTCGGCGACATAGCCCGGACCGGGGGCGTAGTAGCGGGGCGGATAGTAGCCCGGTTCGTAGTAGCCAGGACCTGGTCCGTAATAATACGGAGACGCCAGTGCGCCACCGACGATGGCGCCGCCGATGATCCCGGCCGCCACGCCCGCTGCGACACCGCGCTGGGCATGGGCGGGCGTCCCGGCCGTCAGGGCCAGAGTGAGGACGGCAGCGACTGCCAGGAGCGACTTCTTCATGCGCTTGACCTTATCACACGGGGGAACTCTTTGGGGCACAAGGTTCCATACTTCGGTTGAATGATCAATGAACGGCCCCTTTGCCGGAGACGACCAACCGGCATGGGCCCCAGTTTCATCAGGAGACGCTGATGGGCAACGCGATGGTCAATGCATTGATTGCTGCTGGGGTCGTCTTCGTGATCGGCTACGGCTGGATCGCTCACCTCCAGAACCGGGGCCGGCGGCGCACGCGTGTCGGGGCCGGCGGTGATGGCGGTGGTTGTGGCGCCGACACCTACGCGGGGACAGGCGACGGGTTCTCGTTTGGAAGCTGGTTCTCCAACGACCGTTCGGGGAGCTCGACCGACGGCGGCAGCTGTTCCAGCAGCGATGGCGGCAGCAGTGGCGGGGACTGCGGAGGTGGCGGCGATGGTGGCGGAGGCGGTGGTGGCGACTAGCTCCGCCCCAATCTTGATCAATCGCAACACCTGATTTTAGAGCCGTTCTAGGCTGATTGCCGGGCCAGTTTGGAATAGCTTCAAATACCGGTTTTTCCTTTTGCATCCGGCCGGCCCGTTAAATATCGATGATGGCGCATCACCGAAGGGCCTGCCGCTTCCATGATCGTTTGTTCCTGTAACGTGCTGAGCGATGACGATATCCGCGCCGCCGTCGCCGAGTCCGACGACGCCGTGCGCCATGCCAAGCAGGTCTACGGATGTCTCGGCTGTAGCGCCGAATGTGGCCGCTGTGCCCGGACTATCAAGACCATCATCGACGAAGCGCTTGGCCCCTGCGCCCAGTCTTGCTGCGCCGGCTGTCCCCATGGCCACACCGTCGCCGCCAATGACGAAACGGCTGAACCCGCCCAGTTCGCCCTCGCAGCCTGCTGAAAACTTCCGCATCCTCAGCTGAGCTTTTCCCCGGCTGCGTCCGCGTAGCCGGTTGCCGGCGTACGCAAACTCATTTAGAAGCATTCTAAATTCGGTTAGGGCCGATTTGGACTTCAAAGCTGGAGTGAATCATGCAGGGCGACGCGAAGGTCATCGACTATCTCAACAAGGCACTGCGTCACGAGCTAACTGCGATCAATCAGTACTGGCTGCACTACCGCTTCCTCGACAATTGGGGCCTGCTGGACATGGCCAAGGTCTGGCGCAAGGAGTCCATCGAGGAGATGGAGCATGCCGACAAGCTCACCGCGCGTATCCTGTTCCTCGACGGCTTTCCGAACATGCAGGTGCTGGATCCCCTGCGCATCGGCCAGAACGTCAAGGAGATCATCGAATGCGATCTCGCCGCCGAGATGAGCGCGCGTGCGCTCTACCAGGAAGCGGCGACCTACTGCCACGGCGCCAAGGACTACGTCACGCGTGACCTGTTCGAGAAGCTGATGAGCGACGAGGAGCACCACATCGACTTCCTGGAAACCCAGCTCGACCTGATTGGTCGCATCGGCCTCGAGCTCTACACCCAGAAGCACGTCGGCGGGCTCGAGGGCGAGGGGCATTAAGCTCCGCCCGCCTCTCTCCATTCGTCATGGCCGGGCCTGACCCGGCCATCCACGTGTTGCTGCCACGAGAAAGACGTGGATGTCCGGGACAAGCCCGGACATGGCGGCGTGCCTAAGTGGCGAACGCATCACCTACAGCTGCGTCTTGTAGCGCTCTTCCACGATCTCCTGGCTCTCCGGTTCGCCCAAGCCCGTCTGGTCGTGAATGACCTCGACGATGCTCGGCATCACCGAGCGCTGCACCTTCTCGGACGACCAAAGCTTCGAGCGCATCAGCGCCTTCCCGCAGTGGAAATAGACCTCGCTGACCGCGACGTTCAGCACCACGCGGGGCGGCTTGCCGAACTCCACCATTGCGGCGAGCAGATCCGGATCGGCCGAGAGCGTGCCGCGTCCGCCGACGCGCAGCGTCTCGTCGATCCCTGGCACGAAGAACAGCAGCTGCACGAATCCCGAGCCCTCGACGACGTTGCGAAAACTGTCGATGCGGTTGTTGCCGGAGCGGTCAGGCATCAACAGCTGGTTGGGACCGGCGACGTGGACGAAGCCAATGCCGCCGCCGCGCGGCGAGGCATCGACGCTGCCGTCCGCGCCCGAAGTCGCGAGCACGCAGAACGGCGACATCTCGATGAACTTCTTCGCATGCGCATCGATCGCGGGACGCGCTTTCGCGATCACCCTCGGGCTCGGCCTGGCATAGATGGTGGCAAGGTCTTCGGCGCAAAGATTGGTCAACCGGCGTGCCTCCATATCCATATCAGTTCGTCCTCAAGCTAGCCGATCAGGCGCCTCCAGCCAACGAAATCGAGCGCGCTAGACTGCATCCGCCGGCACGAAGCAACTGATGATGACGGCGCCGCGATGGTGGACGTACCACACCACGGCCTGGCCGACCGGATTGCCGCGGTCGCGGATGATGGCGCGCGCGGGCACCTCCATCCATTGTCCGTCGATCGGCACCCAATAGGCGCCGCCGCGTACGTCGTATTCGGTGCGATGGCCATCGGAGATGTCGCAGCAGGGCACGCCGTTCGGCGCGATCACGCTCTTGAACCAGGCGCGGATGTCGGGCGGGACGTGGTCGTATTGGCCGTTGTCGAACGCGAACGCGGCGCTCGTCAGCGCTGTCGTCGCAGCCAGCCAGACGCACAGTACCAGCCTGTGCATGCGATCCTCCTCATCGCGTATCGTGCCATTGGCGCGCGATTGTCCCGCGCGTCGATTCGTATCGTTGGCGCGATTAAGCCCGAGCCGTCGGCGCATTGCATGCTCAAATAATATGCGGCGCCGGTGCGCCGCACATGATGCGTTGCGAGATGAGACAGCTTGTGGCGGTGCGTATCCACGGAGTTGATCGGCATGGCGCGATGGAACTTCGCAGAAGCGCCAAGGCGGATGTAGGATTTCGACTCAGGCCTTCGTCTTCAAGAAAACGTCGGGAGAGAGTGCATGTGCCGCAACATCAAGACGCTGTTCAACTTCGAGCCTCCGGCGACGGAGGACGAGATCCACGCCAGCGCGCTGCAGTTCGTGCGAAAACTGTCCGGTTTCAACAAGCCGTCGCAGGCGAACGAGCTGGCGTTCGAGCGCGCGGTGACCGAGGTCGCGGAGGCCGCACGAAAGCTCCTGACTTCGCTGCACACCCAAGCGCCGGCGCGCGACCGTGAGGTCGAGGCGGAGAAGGCGAGAGAGCGCTCGCGGCTGCGCTTCGGTTCGTGAGCTCGAACGGCGCACTCCGTGATCTGGCTCACGGTATCTGCTGCGTCAGCTTGCGATGGTGTCGGCCGGGGTTTTGATCGCCCGGAGCACGACCATGAGCCGCCCCCTTCTTCCCTTGAAAGCAGGTGCCATCGTCTTCACGCTGCTATGGACTGCGTGGATGATGTGGTGGAGCGGCTCGTTCTCGAGCGCGAACATGGTCATCCTCGCCCTGTGCGGCGCAGCGGTCGGCTACCTCTGGTATCGCGCGATGCGCTGGCAGTTCGAGCGCATGGGCATGTTGTCGCGAGACGAGGATCGGCCGAAATAGACCCGTCTGCTAGGCCTTGTCGCCGTGCTTCTTCCTTTTCTTTTTCTTCTTGTGGTCGTCGCCGTCATCGCTCTCGTCATCGACGATTGCCTCGTCAGGCTCCTGGACGGCGGCCGCGAGCGCTTCGCGCTCAGCGGCTTCGCGCTCGCGCTGGCGGCGGCGTTCGTCCCAGGCGTCGAAGAGCTGGTCGAGCCACGGCAGCACTTGTTCGATCGACGGCAATTGGCCGGGCGGACCCGGTTCGCCGCGCGGGCCTTGCGGCCCCGTCGGTCCCTGCGGCCCGGCAGGTCCCGGCGCGCCGGCTGCGCCACGCGGGCCGGCTTCGCCCTGCTTGCCTTGCGGACCGGGCTTGCCGGGCGGGCCAGCCTTTCCGACCGGCCCCGGCTTGCCCTGCGGTCCCGGCTTGCCGCGCGCCCCGTCCGGGCCGCGTCGGCCCGGATGGCCCTGCGGCCCCGGACGCCCCGGCTCGCCCTGCCGCCCGCGCGGACCCTGAGGTCCCTGCCGTCGTCCCTGATCGTCTGCCACGCCACTGCTCCCTTGACCGGAAGCAAGCTACTTAGCGGCCTTTGACGACAGCAGCAATTCTACCCGCGCATCGTGTCAGGCTTGATCAACATCAATCGTCGAGGCGAGCCGCCATGTCATCGATCGCGCACGGCCACACCGCTTGCGAGGAGCGACCGATGCGTGCAGCGTGGAAAGTCTTTTGCCTGTTCGCTGTCGTTCTCGTCGTCTCGCTCGGCCTCGCTCAGCTGCTGGTGCCCGATATCGTGCCGGTCGCATTCGCCGAGGAGCCGCAACCGTTATGGGCTGTCATGACGGCGTTCCTGCTCCGCGCGGTCGAGCTGATTGCCGCCTCGGTCGCGATGATCTCGCTTGCGGTCATCGCCGGCGTGTATCTGCGGCACGAGCTGCGCCGGTTGTGGCGCAGCGCGTCGTCGCGGGCGGACTAATGTCGCTAGCTAATCCTGATGGGCAGGCACGTCGATGCCGGAGGCGGCGTAGATCCTGATCTTGTTGCGCAGCGTGCGCACCGACAGGCCGAGCACGCGCGCTGCGCGCGTGCGGTTGCCGTCGCAGCGTGCGAGCGTCTGGAGCACGAGCTCACGCTCGACCTCGTCGACCGTGGCGCCGATCAGCATCGGAACGATCTGGTTAGGGGCTAGGAATTGCGCGCCCGATTCGGACGCAGCGACATGAACAGTGGTCATCAACACACTCCCCGATCAACGCCCGCTTCCATCATTGGAAGCGGATCGAGAACAACGACCCCAAGCCGTAATTCCACGGTGGTCCTGTTTGGTTAATGAATGGTTAATCGGGAGCGAGCCCACCAATTGACCCCAGGAATGCCGCGAAGCCGCCGCGATTGGCGCAGGATGCGTCGCGATGCGGACCTATCTCGCGCGACGCAGGTATCTCGCCCGCGCCTGCTCGATGCTCCGCTGTCATGCCCGCCATCGGCACGGGCGGGCGATGACACTTCGTGTGCCGAGAGGCCGTGCGTCTTCACACCGTGCGGTACCCGCCGTCCACCATCACGATCGTTCCGGTGACATAGGCGGACAGGTCCGACGCCAGGAAGATCGCGGGGCCGACGATGTCCTCGGGCTTGCCGGTCCGCGCCAGCGGGGTGTGATCGAGGAAGGCCTGCACCAGCGCCGGATTGGTTGCGCGCACATTGGCGTTGATGTTGGTCTCGATGAAGCCGGGACCGATCGCGTTGACGCGCACGCCTTCCTTGCCGAGCTCGGCGGCGAGCGCCTTGGTGAAGCCGAGCACGCCGTGCTTCGAGGTCGTGTAGGCCGCCGAGCTCGGCGTGCGCAGATGCACGAAGGACTGGATCGAGCCGATGTTGACGATGCGGCCCTTGCTCGCGCGCAAGGGTGCGAGGAATGCCTGCGTCATGTTGAAGACGCCGTTGAGGTTGAGCGCGATGATGTCGTTCCAGTCCTTCGCGACCGTCTCGGTCTCGGCAGTGAAGGCGTTGCGGCGGGTGATGCCGGCATTGTTGACGAGGATCGAGACCTGTCCGACCTTGCCCTCGACCTGCTTGGCCAGGGCGAAGCAGTCCTCGCGCCGGGTGACGTCGAGCGGAAAGCTCTCGGCCCTGCCGCCCGCCTGCCGGATCTCCCGAGCCGCCTCCGCCACCGTCTCGGCGTTGACGTCGAGCAGCACGACCTGTGCGCCCTCGCGCGCGTAGCCGGCGGCGATCGCCCGGCCGATGCCGGAGCCGGCACCCGTGACGACGGCGATGTGGTTTGCGAGCAATGCCATGACATATTCCTCCCGATTTCTTTTCGAAGTTTCACGAAAAGCTAGCTCGAAATTAAGGGGGCGGAAACGGCGGCCTTGGCATACTGATCCTGATTGCTAAACGTTGCGCGCATGATGGAACGGCTGGACTCCTGGAAACCCGCTCTCGAACGGCTGCGGTCGGCGCACCCGCCCGATTGGGCCGAGGCGGGCCGGCTCGTCGCCGAGATCGTGCGGATGAGCAGCGACGTCACGCTGCGTCAGGCCGCCGAGCAGGCGCTGCCGGTGCTGCGCCAGGCCGCGGACAATGACGATCACGGCGTGACGCTGGCGGCCCATCGCCGTCTCGGCGTGGTGCTCGAGGTCGTCCACGATCTGACCGCCCCGCGCTTCGGCCGCCGCAACGCCCTGCCGAAACAGATGTCCAGGGAGGACCGCGCGCGCAAGGTGCTCGGCCTGCCGCTCGCGGTGCAGCTCACCTGCGAGGACATCAACCAGGCCTATCGCCGCGCCGCCAAGGGCATGCATCCCGACCGGGGCGGCAGCGCGGAGGCCTTCATTGACCTCGCCGCCGCGCGCGATCTGCTGATCCATCCCGGCGCGCACAAGGACGCGTGAGCATCAATGTGCTAGACTGTAGCCCGGATGAGCGAAGCGATATCCGGGTCAGGTCTCGCCATGGTTCTGTACCGCAGAAATTTTCTTCCCGGCGGCACTTATTTCTTTACGGTGACGCTTTTCGACCGTCGGTCAAGCGTCCTTACTGACAATATCGACTCTCTGCGCAGCGCCTTCCGAACCGCTCGCAAGGAGCGTCCGTTCGAGATCGACACTATCGTGATCCTTCCGGATCATCTGCATGCGGTCATGAGACTTCCGCCGGACGACGATGACTTCGCAGGACGCTGGCGCCGGATCAAGGGGCACTTCAGCACTGCTCTGCTTCATGCAGGGTCGACATAGCTCGCCACTCCAATGGAGAACTGGCGCTATGGCAGCGGCGATACTGGGAGCACACGATCCGCGACGAAGACGACTTCGCACGTCATGTCGACTACGTTCACTTCAACCCTGTCAAGCACGGTTACGTTCGGCGTGTCGGCGATTGGCCGCATTCGTCCTTCCACCGCTACGTGCGGGCGGGATTACTGCCGGAGGATTGGGCCGGTGAGGTCGGAGGAAGCGGGGATGCATTCGGTGAACGTGCTGAGGAGGGCCGACTGGGAGGATAGACCGGCTCCCGGATATCGCTTCGCTCATCCGGGCTACGGGAGCCGGGCGAAACAGCCGGGCAAGGAGCGTCCCTAGCCCGGTTGTTCGTCCGCGAATCGAATTGTCACCAGGTGCAGTGGCCGTTCTTCAGCGCCGAGTCCTTCAGCACGAGGGCATCGACGAAGGTCGGTACGCTCGCGCTGGCGCGGTGGTAGCCGGCCGGCCACGGCGTGGTCGGGATGCTCTCGTCCCAGATCTGGCAGAAGCCGCTGTCCTGCCAGCGGATCAGATGATAGCTGGCTTCGGCAGGGCTCGCGGCGGCGAAGGCGGTGACGGCAAGACCGACGGCAGCGCACAGCACGGAAATACGACGCATGATCAGCTCCTCAAAATGAAAGACGTGATGCGCCTCCCGACAATGACGGGAGGGGTGGCGCGGGACGCTTTGGGGATGCGCCCCGGACAAGATGTGAGTAGTTCCGCCGGCCGGTCAGGTTCAAAAGAGCCGTTGCGGGAAATGCGCAATTCAGGATGGAGAAGAGCCGTCTGCAAAAGAGAAGGGCGGACCGTTCGCGCGGTCCGCCCCGTGAAAACTCATCCGTATACGCGACCCGTCGCGTCGGGGCTCAGAGCGTGCAGCGGCGCTCGGCGCGCAACTTGATCTGGAGGTCGGACGCCTGCTGGAAGGTCGGAAGCGGCTTGCTGACGACCTTGTAGGTCGACGCGCCGATTTGGAACGGCTTGTACTTGAGGTCCTCGTTCCAGACCTGGCAGATGCCGGTGTTGTCCCAGCGGATCACGTAATAGCCGACCGCCGCCGAGGCCGGCACGGCGAACACGGACGAAGCGATGCCGGCAACGGCACAGAGCGCGAGAGCGCGACGCATGAAATATCTCCTTGTGGGGGAAGTGGATCGGAAAATTCGTGCGGTAAAAGCAGGTCCTTTGCAAGCCGGGGAGCGGCCGCTCACGGACATGTCAGATGCAACCGCGCATTTGGTTCGGCCGCGTGCCCGGCAGGCCACACGCTCACTTCGAAAGCGACGCCACCGCCTCGATCTCGATCAGCATCTTCGGATCGGGCAGGGCCTGCACCACGCAGGTCGTGCGCGCAGGATAGGGCGGCGGGCCGAAGGCGCCGGCATAGAGCGCGTTCATGGCGGCGACGTCGGCGGCGCGGGTCAGGAGCACGTTGACCTTGACGAGGTCGCGCACGCTGGCGCCGGCCTCGCCCAGCACGCGCTTGATGTTGACCACGACGTTGGCGAACTGGGCCTCGAAACTGTCGGGCAGCGCGCCATTGGCATCGAAGCCGGGAATGCCCGAGACGAACAGGAGATCGCCGACCCGCGTCGCAAAGGACAGTGGCGGCGCCTTGACGTGCGGCGGGGGCGCGAAATGCTGGATCGGCATGGGGTCACCTCGGAAGCGGTCGCGGACGCAGGAGCGTAGCGGCAGGCGCGGCGCGGTCAAAACAAAAAGTGCGAAAACAACCCCATGCACAGTAGACGCCGCACGGAAATCATTGATGTTTTCCAGAATTCGCGAAAGGCGAAACCCCCGCTTGCTCCGTCGGGCAAAACAGGGGCAGAATGGCATCCTGGAAGTTGGTCTGCGCTATCCCCAAACTCCGTCGTCATGCCCCGGCTCGACCGGGGCATCCAGTACGCCGCGGCCCCGCGGTTCAATCATGATCGCCTCTGGGATACTGGATCGCCCGGTCAAGCCGGGCGATGACAGTTGAATGCGCTGCTACGTCTCGCGTATCAGGCCCGCACCCATCATGTTGCCGCCGCGATCGATCGGATAAATTCGCCGCGTCTGATTCGATTCCAGTCTTGAAAAATAGCCCCCGGAGACACCTATGAAGATCGCATCCACCTTTCGCGCCGCGCTGCTCGCCATCGCCGCGCTGGCCGGCCTCTCGACCGCCGCGCGGGCCGACAGCGGCTTCGTGACGCTGACGATCTACAAGGCGGGCTGGATCATCGGCGGCTCCGGCGGCTCGGGCGTGCTCAACTTCCGCGGCCGCTCCTATGCGCTCTCCACCGGCGGCCTCGACTACGGCCTCGTGTTCGGCGGCTCGAAAACCGTGCTGCGCGGGCGCGTCTCCAACATCAACCGTCCCTCGGACGTCGCCGGAGTCTACGGTGCCGCCGGTGCCGGCCTTGCGGTCGGCCGCGGCGCCCGCGCCATCGTGCTGACCAACCAGAAGGGCGCGGTGCTGGAGCTGACGGGTCACCAGGTCGGGTTGATGGCGAACGCGGATCTCAGCGGGCTCGCGATCACGATGCGGTAGGGGGAGCGCCCCTCGCCGCAGATCGTAGCCCGCATGAGCGGCAGCGACATGCGGAGCAGTCTCCCCGGATATCGCTTCCGCCTTCGCTCTTCGAGCTACGGCGGACAAGCATCCGGGCTACGAACGCGATGTAGCGGTGAACACCGCCAGCTGCGCATCGAACGCGCGCCTGAACGCCGGCCGCGCCTCGCCGCGGGCGACATAGGCGGCGATTTCAGGATATTCGTCCAGCAGGCGAGATGCGTTCAACCGGCGCAGCACCGTCACCATCATGAGATCGCCGGCGCTGAACGCGCCGTCGAGCCAGTCGGCACCGCCGAGGCGGCGGGACAGTTCGCCGAGCCTGACACGGACGCGGTCCTGCAGCATGGGCAAGCGCTCCGCGTGCCAGCTTCTGTCGCGCTCGACCAGCATGGCCATGCCGAGCTCGACGATCGGCGGCTCCAGCGTGTTCAGCGCCGCGAACATCCACGCGATCGCGCGGCTCCTGGCGTTCGCATCAAGCGGCAGCAGCCCGCCATGGCGTTCGGCGATGTGGAGCACGATCGCGCCGGACTCGAACAGCGCGAGATCGCCATCCTCATAGGTCGGGATCTGCCCGAACGGATGCAGCGCAAGATGCGTCGGCTGCTTCATCGCCGCGAACGAGACCAAGCGGACGTCGTAGGGCTGGCCGACCTCTTCGAGCGCCCAACGCACCCGCATGTCGCGGGCCTGGCCCCGGCCGCGGTCGGGGGAGTTTTCCAAGGCGGTGATGGTGGGCATCGGGGGGCTCCGGTTGATCGCGCTTTGCATCCAGAGGACGAACGAGCGGGGCGGATACCGACAGACTACTTCGTAGGGCCTGTAGCCCGCATGAGCGAAGCGACATGCGGGTCAACCGCCGATCCCGGATATCGCTTCGCTCATCCGGGCTACGAGCTGCCCGCCACAACCACGGTGTCGTCCCGGCGAACGCCGGGACCCAAACCGCGTGATCTATCTGTTGCGGCTTGTCCCAGTACCGAAACGACGAGTCTTCGCCAAACTTCTCCGTGGGGTTATGGGTCCCCGCGTTCGCGGGGACGACAGCGGAATGTGACGCGCTATTGTTCGCTGAACCTACGCGGCGATCCACACCGCAAGCTCGCGCCACGGCTCCAGCGTCCAATGCCCGGACGCCGCACCTGACGGCGAGGGCAGTACGAACGTCTCCGGCCAGCTTCCATCGCGCGGCTGTCGCCCCAGCGCAATCGCAGCTGACGGCCTGCGGTAAAACAAGCTCGCCGCCTTCTTGCTCGTGAACGCAATCGTCCGCGGCCGGTATTTTTCGATCTTGGCCCTGAATCCCGGCACGTCGATCGTCTCCGCCGCGATCTGGTGATCCATCCCGGCGGCCGTCTTGCAGAGATCGGTGAAGCCGATCCCGAGCGCGATCAGCGAGGCAAACTCGCCCGGCTGATAGCGCCGCGGCGTGATCCCGGCCTCATGGATCGCGCGCCAAAAGCGGTTACCGGGATGGGCGTAGTAGTGCCCGAGCTCGGCCGAGCGCGTCGAGGCGGCGGTACCGACGAAGACGAGGCGGAGGTGGGGACGGAGCTGGTCGGGGAGGCGCTGGGGCGGCACGTCAGTCATTCGCAGCCGTAGCCCGCATGAGCGAAGCGATATGCGGGACGACAAAGGTCCCGGATGTCGCTTCGCTCATCCGGGCTACGCGGCCTAAATTGATCGAGAAACAGGCGCAATCGCTCGACGTCCTCAACGGCGTCGGGCGAAAGCAGGATCATCCGATCCTGCGCGCCGCCGGCCGTGGCAACTCCTTCGCCGAACCCCAGCTCGCGACCCAGTCCTTCACCTCGTTGAGCGGCACGGCGGCGCCGCTCTTTCTGAAATCATTCAGTCGCCGGCGATCCTCAGCGATGTCGGGGCCGGCGATATCGACCACGGAATCGAGCAGCGCCACGGCCTCCGCGAGCACGGCGGCGACATGCTGCCCGCGCTCGTCTGCCATCTCGCGCAAACGCGCGTCGGTGTCGGCGTCGAGATCCAGCGTGCGGCGAATGATGTTCATGGATTCAGAATAGGCGCGGAGGGGGAATTTGTCGAGGTGGCCGAATTGGAGAGATCGGTGAAGCCGATCCCGAGTGCGAGCAGCTCAACGAGCTCCGAGCGCGCCGATGCCGACGAAGACGAGGCGGAGGTTGGAGCGGAGCTGGTCGGGGAGGCGGTGGGGGGGCGGGCAAATCATCTATCCGCATAGTTGTAGCCCGCATAAGCGTCAGCGACATGCGGGGCCACTGTCAATCCCGGATGTCGCTTCGCTCATCCGGGCTACGCCTGCTATCTATCCTACGCGCTGCTGATGTAGGCTCGCCCGCACGAGCAAGAAATGCTTGCCAGCTTGGCGGAGTGAAGATGCAAGAGCAGTTCGAGTGGCCCGAGCCCGAGCAGGAAGCCGATAAGGTCGTTTTGCGTAACGTCCGCAACCGCGGCTGCCATATCGTCGGCATCCCCGGAGCCAATCCGCCGTTTGCATTTTCAATCGGCCTGTTTCTGAACTTTGGCCACCCCGAGCTCGTCATCTTCGGCCAGAGCTCCGAAAACGCGCAAGCCATCATCAACCTTATCCGCGACCGCGCGGCATCCGGTCATAAATTCGCCGACGGCGATATCTCCGATGATTTGCTGGAGAACGACTACAAGCTCGGCTTCTGGCAGGTGCCGTTCGCGGCCTATCCCGAGTATCTCGGCACGGCGATCTGGTTCTACTGTAAATCCCGGCTCGCATTCCCCTGTCTCCAGATCATCTGGCAGGACGTCGATCGGCGTTTCCCCTGGGAAGCGGAATGCTCGTCCGCTGTCAAAGAGCAGCAGCCATTGTTTTGAAGCGACGTCTCGCAAAAAAGCCGGGCTGTCCGCCCGGCCTTTGGCTTTTAGAAGGATGCCCGGGTCAAGCCCGGGCATGACGAACGGAGGGGCCTCACAACACCCGATTACTCTCCTTCACCTTCTCCGCATCCAGATAAACGCTGCTGCCCATCTCCTTGAACTTCGCGCTCATCTTCGCCATGCCGTCCTCGGCCGTCCCGCTCATCGACATGCCCACCGAGTTCGGATCGTTCAGCGTCGCCGCATAGTCCCGCACGTCCTGCGTGATCTTCATCGAGCAGAATTTTGGGCCGCACATCGAGCAGAAATGGGCGACCTTGTGGGCTTCCTTCGGCAGGGTCTCGTCGTGGAAGTTCTTGGCGGTCTCGGGATCGAGGCCGAGGTTGAACTGGTCGGTCCAGCGGAAGTCGAACCGAGCGCGCGAGAGGGCGTCGTCGCGCAGTTGCGCGGCGGGGTGGCCCTTGGCGAGGTCGGCGGCGTGGGCGGCGATCTTGTAGGTGATGACGCCGGTCTTGACGTCGTTGCGGTCGGGCAGGCCGAGATGCTCCTTCGGCGTGACGTAGCAGAGCATGGCGCAGCCGAACCAGCCGATCATGGCCGCGCCGATGCCCGAGGTGATGTGGTCGTAGCCCGGCGCGATGTCGGTGGTCAGTGGCCCGAGGGTGTAGAACGGCGCTTCGCCGCACTCCTTCAGCTGCTTGTCCATGTTGATCTTGATCTTGTGCATCGGCACGTGGCCGGGACCCTCGATCATGACCTGGCAGCCCTTGTCCCACGCGATCTTGGTGAGCTCGCCGAGCGTCTCCAGCTCCGCAAACTGCGCGCGGTCGTTGGCGTCGGCGATCGAGCCGGGGCGCAGGCCGTCGCCGAGCGAGAACGAGACGTCATACTTGCGCATGAGGTCGCAGATCTCGTCGAAATGCGTGTAGAGGAAGCTCTCCTTGTGATGCGCCAGGCACCACTTTGCCATGATCGAGCCGCCGCGCGAGACGATGCCGGTGACGCGGTTGGCGGTGAGGTGGATGTATTGCAGGCGGACGCCGGCGTGGATGGTGAAATAGTCGACGCCCTGCTCGCACTGCTCGATTAGGGTGTCCTTGTAGAGCTCCCAGGTCAGCTGCACCGGATCGCCGTTGCACTTCTCCAGCGCCTGGTAGATCGGCACGGTGCCGATCGGCACCGGGGAGTTGCGCAGGATCCATTCGCGGGTGGTGTGGATGTTGCGGCCGGTGGAGAGGTCCATCACGGTGTCGGCGCCCCAGCGGATCGCCCACACCATCTTCTCGACCTCTTCCTCGACCGAGGAGGTCACCGCCGAGTTGCCGATATTGGCGTTGATCTTGGTCAGGAAGTTGCGGCCGATGATCATCGGCTCGAGTTCACTGTGGTTGATGTTGGAGGGGATGATGGCGCGGCCGCGCGCGATCTCGTCGCGGACGAACTCCGGCGTGATGAAGGCGGGGACGGAGGCGCCAAAGCTCTCGCCGTCGGCAAGGGCTGCTTCCGCGCGCTCGAGCTGCTGCTTCCGGCCAAGGTTCTCGCGCGCGGCGACGTAGATCATCTCCTTGGTGATGATGCCGGCGCGGGCGAATTCGAGCTGGGTGATCTTGTGGCCGTCGAGGCTGCGCAGCGGCTTGTGATAGGCCGAGAAGGCGCGCGCGGCCTTGTCGGTGGAGACGCTGCCATTGTCCTCCGGCTTGATCTGGCGGCCCTCATATTCCTCGACGCCGCCGCGCTCCAGCACCCAAGCCTTACGGTTACGCGGCAGGCCGGCGTTGACGTCGATGGTGACGGACGGGTCAGTGTAGGGGCCGGACGTGTCGTAGACCGGCAGGTTCGGCTCGCCCGCGCCTTCGGACAGGATGATCTCGCGCAGGGGCACGCGCAGGTCGGGCGCGGCGTCAGGCGTCGCGAAGATCTTGCGCGAGGAGGGAAGGGGGCCGGTGGTGACGGCGGGGACGGTCTTGTCGGGGTTGGAGCGGATGTTCATGGGGATCCTCCGGTTTTAATGGGCGTCGTTCCGGACGGACCGCATTGCGGTCCGATCCGGAACCTCGAGGTTATTGAGCGAGATTCCGGGTTCGGCTCTGCGAGCCGCCCCGGAATGACGCCGGTGGAAGGTTCTCTGTCATCCCCGCGAAAGCGGGGATCCAGTACGCCGAGGCGGTGCGGCTGGAGCCGTGAAGCCGCGGCGTACTGGATCGCCCGGTCAAGCCGGGCGATGACAGTGGCGTTTGGGGTGGGAGCGGGACCTGCATCACGCGGCCTCCTTCGACAGGCCGAGCCATTGCCGCACGCGGGCGTCGGGGTCGGGGTTTTGGGTGACGTCCGAGACAACGGCAATCGAATCCGCGCCGGCGGCAAAGATCTCCGCGGCGTGCTCGAATTTGATGCCGCCGATGGCGACGAGCGGGATATCGCCGATGCGCTTCTTCCATTCCGTGATTTTGGGAATGCCTTGCGGTTCGAAGCGCATCGATTTCAGCGTGGTGAAGAAGATCGGGCCGAGTGCGACGTAGTCGGGCTGGGCTTCGAGCGCAGTGGCAAGCTCGGCATCGTCGTGAGTGGAGATGCCGAGCTTGAGACCGGCCTCGCGGATCGCCTTGAGGTCGGCCTCAGTGAGATCCTCCTGGCCGAGATGCAGATATTTAGCGCCGGCGACGACCGCCGCGCGCCAATAATCGTTCACCACCAGCTTGGCCTGCGTGTCCCTGGTGATCGCCAGCGCGTCGGTGACGATCTGCAGCGCGTCGGCGTCGTTCAGCTCCTTCGCGCGCAGCTGGATGGTGCCGACGCCGAGTTTCGTCAGGCGCTCGACCCATTGAAGGCTGTCGACGACGGGATAGAAACGATCAGGATACGGCATGCCAGAACGGGGTCCCAACGACAGGGGTGGAGGGGGAGGCGAAGTCGCGGGCGTTCATCAGCCCGGCTTCATAAGCGGTGCGGCCGGCATCACAGCCGAGGCGGAAGGCATTGGCCATCGCGACGGGATCGGCGGCCTTGGCGATGGCGGTGTTGAGCAGCACGGCGTCATAGCCGAGCTCCAGCGCCTGCGCCGCGTGACTGGGCGCTCCCAGGCCGGCGTCGACCACCAGCGTGATGTCGGGCAGCCGGTCGCGCAGCAGCTTCAGCGCATCGCGGTTGGTGATGCCCTTCGCGCTGCCGATGGGCGCGGCCCACGGCATCACCACCTTGCAGCCGGCATCGACCAGGCGGTTGGCAACCGAGAGATCCTCGGTGCAATAGGGGAACACTTCAAACCCGTCCTTGGTCAGGATGGTCGCGGCTTCGACGAGGCCGACGACATCGGGCTGCAGCGTGTCGTTGTCGGCGATGACCTCGAGCTTGATCCAGTTCGTTCCGAACAGCTCGCGTGCGAGCTTGGCGGTCGTCACGGCCTCGCGCACGGTGCGGCAGCCGGCGGTGTTCGGCAGCACGGTGACGTCGAGCTCGCGGATCAGCTTCCAGAACGCGTCGCCGGTCTTGCCGCCGGCGGATTCGCGCCGCAGCGACACCGTGACGATGTTGGCGCCGGAAGCGCGGATCGCGTCCTGCATGATCGCGGGCGAGGGATAGAGCGCGCTGCCGATCAGGAGGCGCGAGGCGAAGGTCTTGCCGTAGAAGGTCACCATGTTGAATTCCCCGTCATTCCGGACGGGCCGCGGTACGCGGACCGATCCGGAATCTCGAAGTTGTGGCGCGAGATTCCGGGTTCACGCTTCGCGTGCCCCGGAATGACGGGCCAAAAAGAGCCGTCGTCGCGAAGAGAGTGTGCCATCCCATCACCCTCCCTGCCGCGGCGTGATGATCTCGATCTCGTCGCCGGCCTTCAGGGCGGTCTCGGCCCAGCGGCTTTTCGGCACGACGTCGTAGTTGAGCGCGATGGCGAAATGGGTGCCCTCATAGTCGAGCTCGGTGAGCAGCGCGTCGACGCTTGCGGAAGTCACCTCGCGCTGCTCGCCGTTGACGATCACAAGCACTGCATCACCTCGTTGTCGATCTGGCCACGCTGGACATAGGCCAGCGTCAGCTCGGCGAGAGCAGGCGCGATCAGGAAGCCGTGGCGGTAGAGCCCGTTGACGCTGATCTTGCCGTCGCGAATGCCGATGCGCGGCAGGTTGTCGGGATAGGCAGGCCGCAGGCCCGAGCCGAATTCGAGGATGCGGGCCTCGCCGAACGCCGGATGCACGGTATAGGCCGCACCCAAAAGCTCCAGCGCCGAGCGCACGCTGACGCCGGTGTCTTCCGCTTCGATCGAGGTCGCGCCCAGCATGAACAGGCCATCCTCGCGCGGGATCACGTAGAGCGGCCAGCGCGGATGGATCAGCCGCACGGGGCGCGCCAGCTGCACCTCACTGGTCTCGATCAGGATCATCTCGCCCTTGACGCCGCGAAGCTCGCCCTGCTCGTCGCGGGCGCTGATGCCGCGGCAGTCGATCACGATGCCTTTGGGATTCAGGTTTGTGAGGTCGTCTGCGGTGACATCGCTGCAAAACCTGATGGTGCCGCCGGCGGCGCGGATGCGCTCGTGCAGCTTCGGCAGCACGCGGCGCGGCTCGACATGGCCCTCGGCCGGGAAGAACAGCGCGTCGCGGAACCGGCCCTCCAGCGAAGGCTCCAGCGCGGCGAGCCCTGCGGCGTCGAGCCGCTGATGGCCCTCGGTCATGCGCGCAAAGCGCTCGAAATCGTTGCGCTCGCGCGGATGGGCGACGACGAGCGAGCCGTTGAAAGGCGTGTCGGGCAGCTCGCGCCGCCAGATGTCGAGCGAGCGCAGCCCCAGGCGGCTGATGATGGGCTCTGCGACCTCGGCCTCGCAATAGGGCGCGAGCATGCCCCCGGCCCAATGGCTGGTGGCGTCCGTCATCGCCTCGTCACCGCGCTCGTGCAAGGTGACGGCGTGACCGGCCTGTGCGAACAGCAAGGCCTGCCAGGCTCCCGCAATGCCTGCGCCGATGATGGATACCGGGGAATCCGGTCGCTTGGTGGTCTGCAACATCCCTGTCCCTTCGCCGGCATGACCCGGATCAGGTTCAAAGGGTCACCGCGGTCCTGGGCAGGATTGCCCATTTAGCGGTATCTCAGCTCCTCCTCGGAGCACCCCTCGGAACGGGTCTAATGTATGCCAGTGACGGGCGGTGTCAACGCGTGTTGGCCCGGAACCTCACCGTTCGTGCCCCGGACGCAGCGCATCACGAAGTGCTGCGCTGCTGAGCCGGGGCCCATGCTAATGCCGGGATGCAGGGTCCCGGCTCTGAGCAGCAGCGTTGCACGCTGCAGCGCGCCCGGGACACGAGAGCCTACTTCGAGGCCTGCGCCCGCGCGTTGCGGAAGCCTTGTGCGAGCTTGCGGGGCGGCGCGGTTCCGAACATCGGCTGCGGATTGCCGTTCGGCTCAAGCCAGCTCTCGTTGCTGGCCTGCTGCACGATCGCCTGTTGCTGCTCCTGGCGCTGGCGCTTTGCAGCGTAGTAATAGCCGCCCGCGAAATAACGCACAGCTCGGGCATGATCGCCATTGGCGGCGCGATAGGCGCCGGCGAGGTATTTGACCGCATAAGTGAGATTGGTGTTGGGATCGCGCAGGCCGGCGGCATCGCCGGTGTAGCCGACCCCTCGTGCGGTCGCGAGCTTGATCTGCATCAGCCCGATGGTGCCGCCACGGCCGACGAGGTGCGGCTGGTAGCGGCTCTCGCGCATGATCACGCGGTGCACCAGCACTTCCGGCACGCCGTTGGCGCGGGCATGGGCCGCGACCATCTCGGCATATTCGGCTTCGCCGGCGAATGCAGCTTGCGGCAAAATCAATCCGGCCGCGAGCAGCGCGGCAGCGCGTAAAATTTTCATCATTTATCCCCGACTTGCCTGCGCCCGGCTGCCGTTAGGCATCCCGAACGCGGCGATGATGTGACCAAACGACGCCGTTAACGTTTTTGCGGCGCCGTGCCGCCGTTACGACTCAAAGCTGGCGTAATCGGGCTTCCGGGGCGGATGACCCCCGCTCGCGACAGCACGCCTGTCTATTCGTGCCGGCTCGCGAAAGCGAGCGCGCAAGCGCTGCAAATCGGGAG
Source organism: Bradyrhizobium sp. CCBAU 25338 (assembly GCF_028128965.1). Lineage (NCBI taxonomy): Bacteria > Pseudomonadati > Pseudomonadota > Alphaproteobacteria > Hyphomicrobiales > Nitrobacteraceae > Bradyrhizobium > Bradyrhizobium sp. CCBAU 25338. The sequence goes on along the minus strand of NZ_LFKY01000041.1, from coordinate 283,642 downwards.
AGGTGCCATGACAAAAACCAGCCTGGTCAGTGCACACACCGGCGACATCCCCAGACACAACCCTTGTGCCCAGTGCGGCACGCCGATCGCGCAGCCCGACTGGATCGAGCCGGGCGAGGGACGCGTCTCCTACCTCTGGACCTGCCGCGCCTGCAATTATCGCTTCGAGGCGGTGGCCATCTTCCCGCATGAGGCTGTCGAGCACCCGCCGCTCGCGGCGTGAGGTGTCGTCTCAAGAGGGCATGATCTCCGCGCAAACGCGTTCCGCGTTTGGCGCGAGGGAAAACCGCTGCACACTTTGCGCTAACGCGGCCCTCCGGGTCCGGATCATGCCCTAAGCCGCGAGCCGCGGCTCCTGCCAGATCGGCAATCGCATCCGCACGATCAGGCCATGTGGCTGGCGGTCGTGCAGCGACAGCTCGCCGCCATGGGTGATCGCGATCGCGCGCGCGATCGAGAGGCCGAGCCCGAACCCGGTGGACTCGTCCATGGTGCGCGCGTCGTCGCCGCGCACGAACGGCTCCAGCATCTCCTGCTTGCGCGCATCCGAAATGCCGGGGCCGTCGTCCTCGACGTCGATGACGAGTGTCGTGCCCGAGACCACGAGGCGGACCGTCACCTCGGCACCGAAGCGCACCGCGTTCTCGACGAGGTTGGTGACGCCGCGATGCAGATCGTCGGGCCGCGCGGCGGCGGTCGCGGACGCCGGCCCGTCGTATCGCACGACATGACCCATGTCGCCGAACTGGTCGGCGATGAGCTGGAGCGTGCTGGCGATGTCGACCAGCGTCAAGGCCTCGATCTTGCGATCGTTGCGCAGCAGCGACAGCACCGATTCCAGCATCGAGCGCATCTGGTCGAGATCGATCAGCATGCGCCTGCGGTTGCCTTCGTCCTCGATGAACTCGGCACGCAGGCGCAGCCGCGTGATCGGCGTGCGCAGATCGTGGCTGATCGCGGCCAGCATCCGCGTGCGATCCGCCATCAGCCGCGCGATCCGCTCCTGCATGCGGTTGAGCGCGCGCGCGACCTGGCGGATCTCTTCCGGGCCGCGCTCGGGCAGCGGCTCGGCGGTACGGTCGAGACTGAAGTTCTCGGCGGCCTTGGCGAAGGACGACAGCGGCCTCGTCAGCGTACGCGCCGCCCACAGGCCAAGCACGGTGACACAGATGAAGGCGGTCATCAGCGCCGAAAGCCAGGGCGCGCCCCAGAACATCGGCCGCGGGCCGCCATCGACACGAGCTGCGACCGTCGTGCCGTCGGGCAATTCGATGCCGACGCGGCGCGCATTCCCGTCCGGGGCGAGCTGCACTGCCTTGAAGCCCGGGGCGAGGTGGTGGCGCATCCCGCGCAGGTGCGGACTGTCGCTCGTCTCGACAGTCGCGGTGCCGGGGGCCAGCATCTCGATGCCGAGCCTGGGAAAGGCGCGCGCCAGATCGGCAACGAGGCGCGGCCGCTCGCCGGGCTCGGCCGCGCCGAGCAGCAGTGCGGCATCGGTCAGTTGATGGGCGCCGTCCGGCGGCGCCTCCTGGCGGTCGGGCCGGCTGATCAGGAAAGCGGTGGTGACGACGAGATGGAGCGCGACAGTCGACGCCAGCACCAGCGCGGCGATCTGCCCGCCGATGCCGTTGAGGTGGAAGAACCCGGGCGGCTTCATCTTCGGCGCGCTCAGCCGCTGAGAGGCGTCGCGACCGCTTCCGTCCTCGGCGTGAACAGATAGCCGCCGGAGCGCACCGTCTTGATGAGGGTGGGATCGGCCGGGTTGGGCTCGATCTTGCGGCGGATGCGGCTGACCAGCACGTCGATGGAGCGCTCGAACGAGCCGGCGTTGCGGCCCTGTGTGAGATCGAGCAGGCTGTCGCGCGACAGCACGCGGCCCGGCCGCTCGCAGAACGTCCTGAGCAGATCGAACTCGGCGCTGGTCACCGCTACGCGCGCGCCGTCGGGGTTGCGCAGTTCGCGCAGGCGCAGATCGATGCGCCAGCCTTCGAAGGCGAGCGTGCTCGCGCCTTCGACCGCACTCGCCGCCTGCGCCGCGGCCTGGCGGCGCAGCACCGCGTTGATGCGGGCGAGCAGCTCGCGCGGGTTGAACGGCTTCGGCAGATAGTCGTCCGCGCCCATCTCGAGGCCGACGATGCGATCGACGTCCTCGCCGCGCGCGGTCAGCATGATGATCGGCGTCTGCGATTCGGCGCGCACCTTGCGGCACAGGCTGAGGCCGTCTTCGCCGGGCAGCATGACGTCGAGAATGATGAGGTCGACGCGATGGTCGGCCATCGCCCGCGACATCTCGCGGCCATCGCTCACGGCGGTGACGTTGCAGGCGTTGCTGCGCAGATATTTCGCAATCAACGCCCGGGTTTCGCGGTCGTCCTCGACGACCAGGATGTTGGGACTGGGGATGGCCATGCGATTTGTTTGACCAAGATTCGGGCCAAATGGCGGATATTTTTGTTTCGATTTGTTTCTGTTCGGCTGCCTGCAACGAACGGCAATCGACGGGTGGGGGAGCGGCAAGACTGCGTTAAGGCCGTTAACCATACCGTGGCGTGGTCCGCGACGAAACCCCGCAACAACCACGGAGCCATCATGACCTCGATTTCGGCGGCCTCCACCGGCAGCTATCAATCGCCGCTCCAGCGGCTTCAGCAGGAATTGCAATCGCAGGTCTCCGCTGGAACGATCTCGTCGTCGGACCAGTCCGCGCTCTCGACGGCGCTGACCGATATCGACACGGCGCTCCAGCAGAGCCGATCGAGCGACCAGTCGAGCGGCGCGCGTCTCTCCAAGGATGAGATGCAGTCGAAGATCGACGACCTCATCTCGAACGAAGTGTCGAACGGGACGCTGACCTCCGACCAGGCCGAGGAGCTGAAAAGCGTGTTTCAGTCCGCCTTCGCGAGCGGTCCGGGTGGCGCAGGCGGCCCACCGCCCGGTCCGCCGCCGGACGACAGCTCTTCGGATTCCACGACGACGGACTCCACGAGCAGCAGCTCGACGGACCAGACCACGGCCGAGATCCTCCAGCAGTTCCTGCAGGCGCTGCAACAGTCGCAATCGTCGGCATCGTCCTACGGCGCCAATGGCAGCTCATCGAGCAGCTCGAATTTCTCCGCGCTTCTGATCGACTTCAAGAGCTGACCTGAGCGAAGTGAGGGTCGGCGCGGTCCTCGCCGCGGTCATGCGTCGCCCAGGGCGCCTGATTGTCGGCGGGGAACCGTGCATCGCAAAATGTTCCTGAGTGACGCAGGAACAAAAGTCGTGATTGCTCCGCTCGCGCATTGCGCGACGAAATTGCGGCGCGCAAGGAACTGCAAGTGATCAGCGCTGTTTTCCCCGCACGAGTTTTCTGTGAAGGAGAGGACATCATGCTGACGAAATCGATCGCCGCCGGCCTTGCCGGCACCGCACTTCTTGCAACCGTCGCGTTCGCGCAATCGCCGACCGCCACCTCCGACAAGGCGCCGACCGCGGCCGCCACCACGATATCCACGACCGCGACGGGCCAGTGGCGTACATCCAAGATGGACGGCCTGAAGGTCTACAACGAAGCCAACGAGAACATCGGCACGATCAATGATCTGCTGATGGACAAGAGCGGCGCCATCAAGATCGCCGTGATCGGCGTCGGCGGCTTCCTCGGCGTGGGCGAGCATCTGGTCGCCGTGCCCTATGAGAAGCTGAAGTTCGTCAACGAGGCCGTCGCCTATACCGGCACGGGCGCCAAGCCGGGCGCGACCACCACCACCACCACCGGCGCTGCGACCGGCACCGACAGGCCCGCTGCGACCACGACGTCGTCCACGTCGAAATGGTATCCGGACCACGCCGTGTTCAACGCCAGCAAGGACGAGCTGAAGAACATGCCCGAGTTCAAGTACGCGGATTAATGCGGCTCGCGTAACTGCCTGATCGAAGCGCGCCCGGTTCTCACTGGGCGCGCTGTCGTGTCTTTTCGCCGTCGCGAGAGCTGGCGGCGAAATTGCGAAGCCGCCCGTCAGGCGCCGCTGCCCCTGAGCCGTTCGTTGCGCCGGCGCAGGCCTTCCAGGGTGGCGAGGAGGATGACCGAGACCGTCGTCAGAATCACCGCCGCTGCCGTGATAGTCGGGCTGATGTTCTCGCGGATGCCGCTGAACATCTCGCGCGGCAGGGTGCGCTGCTCGGGGCCTGCCATGAACAGCACGATCACCACCTCGTCGAAGCTGGTCGCGAAGGCGAACAGCGCACCCGACGCCAGCCCCGGCAGGATCAGCGGCAGGATCACGCGGCGGAACGCCTGAAGCGGCGAGGCGCCGAGCGAGGCGGCGGCGCGTGCCAGATTGGTGTCGAAGCTTTGCAGCGTCGCACCGACCGTGATCACCACGAAGGGCGTCGCCAGCGCGGTGTGGGCCAGGATCAGGCCAAGATAACTGCCGGTCAGCCCGATCGGTGCGAAGAAGAAGTACAGGCCGACCGCGGTGATGACCCCCGGCACGACCACCGGCGACAGCACGAAGGCCAGCACGAGCGGCTTGAACCGGCTCTTCCACTGCGCCAGCCCCAGCGCGGCCGTCGTGCCAAGGACCATGGACAGCGCCGTCGAGGCGACGCCGATGATCATGCTGTTCTTCAGCGAGTTCATCCAGCGCGGCGAGCTGATGAAATCGTCGTACCAGCGCAAGGAGAGGCCCGGCAGCGGATAGGTGAGGTACGAGCCTGAGCTGAAGGACAACGGCATGATCGCCAGGATTGGCGCGATCAGGAAGACGAACACCAGCGTGGAGACAATGATCGTCGCGGTCCACGCGATGCGCTGGCTGGGCGTGCGGAGGGAGGGGCTATCGCTCAATTCTTCATGCCTCCCGTGACCTGCTGTCCCTGCACCAGCCTGCCGTAGACGAGGGCGAGCAGAAGCGTGGCCAGCAGCAGCACCGCACCCAAAGCCGAAGCAAGGCCCCAATTGGCCGTCTCGGTCGTGTAGAGCGCGATGAAGTAGCTGATCATCTGGTCGGCGGCGCCGCCGACGAGCGCCGGGGTGATGTAGTAGCCGAGTGCCAGGATGAAGACGAGCAGGCTTCCCGCGCCGATGCCGGGCAGGGTCTGAGGCAGGTAGATGCGCAGGAAGGCGGTGACCGGCGGCGCACCGAGCGAGGCGGCGGCACGCATGTAGGCAGGCGAGATCGCCTTCATGCTGCTGTACAGCGGCAGGATCATGAACGGCAACAGAACGTGGGTCATGGCCACGCAGACGCCGAAGCGGTTGTAGATCAGGCGCAACGGCTCGTCGACAATGCCTAGCCACAGCAGGCTGTCGTTCACGACGCCCTTGCTCTGCAACAGGACGATCCAGGCGCAGGTGCGGACCAGAAGGGACGTCCAGAACGGCAGCAGGACGAAGATCATCAAGAGGTTCGACCGGGCCGGCGGCAGCGTCGCCAGGAGATAAGCCACCGGGAAGCCGAGGATCAGGCAGAGTGCGGTGACGCTGAGGCTGATGATGAAGGTGCGGGCGAACAGGCTGCGATAGATGGCCTGGTCCGGCGGGGCCGCGACGATCGCGCCGTCCGCGTTTCGCGTCAGGTCGAGCGCCGCCAGCAGGTAGAAGCCGGTCACTGGACCGCTGGCGTCCTTGATCGTCGTCCAGGTGGCGCGTTGGCGCCAGGCGGGGTTGATCCTGCCCAGCGTCTCCCTGGCCGTCCCCCGCTCCGGCTCCGCCTTCAGATTGCGGGCCGTGCTGGTCAGAATGGTGCGGAAGCCGTTCAGCGCGTAGTTCAGCCGCTTGGCTGCGATGGCGATGGTGCCGGAGGCGCGCGCGGCCAGGATGTCGCTTGCCAGCGCAGCGTAGGCGTTTTCGTCCGGCAGGTCCTTACCGTCCCACGCGGCGAGAGCGGCGATCGTTTGCGGCAGAACCTGACGCACCTCCCGGTCTTCGACCGCGCGCCACAACATGCCGGCGATGGGCCCTGCGAAGGTGAAGAGCAGGAAGATGAGAAGCGGTGCGACCAGCGCCAACGCCTTGACCTGGCGTGTCCGCTCGGCGCGCTTCAATCGGCGCCTGAGCGGCACTTCGGTCGACGCATTGGCGCCGGTCAGAAGCGCATCCGTCATTGGTCGAGCCTCTTTCGCCGGAATTTCCTCGGCCTTTCAGGCAGGCCAATCGCATATCGCCCTTTGCAGCGGACTGAGCACGCGCCTCGTCCTTCGAGACGACCGCGGAGCCTGTCATCGGGCCGCGCGTCGCGCGGACCCGGTGGCGGTCTCCTCAGGATGAGGCTCACCGACATCGCTGCTTGCAAAGTCGCTGCCACAGAATCAGACCTCATCCTGAGGGCCCGCCATAGGCGGGCGTCTCGAAGGATGCGCCACGGGCGAGTTGTCCGTCACGCACCTCTACCTGCTCCATACGTCGGTTCCGGTAAGCGCTACTTCGCCGCCCATTTGTTGAAGCGCTCGGTCAGGCGGTCGATGTTCTCGAGCCAGAAGCCGACGTTGATCTCGACTGCATTCTTGATGTTGTCAGGTGCAGTCGGCAGATCCTTCAGAACGGCGGGTGGGAGCCGTCCGGCTGCATCCTTGTTCGACGTGCCATAGGCAATGTTCTCCGATAGTTTTGACTGGTTCTCCGCCTTGCCGACGAAGTCCAGGAACTTGTAGGCCGCGTCCTTGTTCGGGCTCCCCTTCAGGATGACCCAGCTGTCGAGAGTGAACAGCGCTCCGTCCCACACCATGCCGAAATTCTTCTTCTCGTTCTTGTTCGCGGTGTCGATGCGGCCATTGTAGACCGAAGTCATCGCGACCTCGCCGGAGGCGAGCAATTGCGGCGGCTGGGCGCCGGCCTTCCACCACACGATGTCGCCCTTGATGGTGTCCAGCTTCTTGAACGCGCGCTCGATGCCTTCGTCGGTCGCCAGCACCTTGTAGACGTCCTTCGGCGCGACGCCGTCGGCCATGAGGGCGATTTCGAGCGTGGTCTTCGGGCCCTGACGTAGGGCGCGCTTGCCCGGAATCTTCTTGGTATCGAAGAAGTCGGCCCAGCCGCCGGGGGCCTGCTTCAGCTTGTCCTTGTCGTAGCCGAGGACGAAATCGTAGAGGATGGCGCCGACGCCGCAGGGGTTGACCGATGGCGGGATATAGGCGGCCTCGCCGCCGATCTTGGAATAATCCAGCTTCTCAAACAGGCCTTCCTCGCAACCGACCGCCAGTTCGTCGCTCTCGACCTGGACGACGTCCCAGGTCGCGGCACCGCCCTGCACCTTGGCGCGCAATACGCCGACGCCGCCGTCCCAGGACTCGTCGTTCATGGGAATTCCGGACGCCTTCTTGAACGGCTCGAAATAGACCTTCTTCTGCGCATCCTGATACGCGCCGCCCCACGATACGACGGTGAGGTCGCGTGCTTGCGCAACCGTCGCCAGTGCAGCGCTGGCGCTCAGTGCCGCGGCCAGGCCCAGAGCCGTCTTGCCAATCTTGCGCTTCAGCATGGTCTTGGTTCCTTCTTCATGTGAGTTGCATTGAGGTTGATCGATGCGGATCCGTTTGCGTTGGATCAGGCGGGATCGAGGGCCAGGCAGTCCTCGGGGCGGAACGTGACGAAGACGCCTTCGCCAGGTCTTAGGCTGCCATGCCTCAGGCTGTCATGTGCTCCGGGCTGAAGCTTGACCATGAACTCGCCGTTGCCGGCGACGTCGAGCACGGCCAGCGCGTGGTCGCCGAGATAGATGGTGTTCTGCACCCTTGCCGGCAGCCGGTTCGGTCCTTCGCCGGAGGTGTCATCCAGAACGATGGCGACGCGCTCCGGCCGCACGGACAGGGAGGTCGATGCGCCCGCGCCTGCGACATTGATCGCCCGTGCGGTCACGGTGCCGCCAGCAGTCAGCGCGACGCGGCAATAGCCCTTGTCGACCGCTTCGACGGTGCCGGGGAGCACGTTGTTCTCGCCGATGAAGTGAGCGACGAAACTGTTCACCGGATGCTCGTACAGCGCATCGGGCCTGTCGATCTGCTGCACGATGCCGTCGTTGAATACGGCGATGCGGTCCGACATGGTGAGCGCTTCACTCTGATCGTGGGTGACGTAGACGATCGTGATGCCCGTGGTCTCGTGCAGTTGCTTGATCTCCAGCTGCATCTGCTCCCGCAGGCGCTTGTCGAGGGCGCCAAGGGGCTCGTCCATCAGCACGAGTTGTGGATTGAAGACCAGCGCGCGGGCCAGCGCAACGCGCTGCTGCTGGCCGCCGGAGAGCTGACCCGGCCGCCGGTGCGCCAGACTTTCCATCTTGATCATGCGCAACGCTGCCCTCACGCGCTCCTGCGCTTCCGCCTTGCTCGTCTTGCGAACGGACAGCGGGAAGGCGATGTTCTCCGCGATCGTCAGGTGCGGAAACAGGGCGTAGTTCTGGAACACCATGCCGATGTCGCGCTTGTGCGGCGGCACGTTCTTGATCGGCCGGTCCGCGAGATAGATCTCGCCATGGGTCGGCACCTCGAAGCCGGCCAGCATCATCAGCGTCGTCGTCTTGCCCGAGCCCGACGGGCCGAGCAGGGTGATGAACTCGCCCTTCCTGATGTCGAGATCGAGGTTCTTCACCACGAGATGCTCGCCATCATAGGTCTTCTGAATGCCGGAAAAGCGTACCAGTGCCGGCGCAGGTGTGACCATGCCGGCTTCCATGTCGTCCTCTCGTTATCGGCTACAGTGCTGCCACGACCTCGTCCGAGGTTGCGAGGAACAGCTTAGCATCCTCGGGCGAGAATGCCAGCGGTGGACGTGACGAAGGCGCGTGCGGGGCCGGAAGGCGCGCTACATTCCCGACAGCTTCGTCACGAACACGTTCAGCGAGCCGCCGGCTTCCGCGACCACGCGGAGGGTCTTGGAATCGAAGGCGATGTCGGCGAGAGTCAAGCTGTCGATCTTGGCCTCGACCTTGAGGCCGTCCTCGCTCTTCTGGTAGTCTGCGATTGCGGCCGCGATCTTCTCGCGGGCGTTCGCTGCGATCGGCTTCAGATCGAGCGTTGCCCGCTGCAAGAGCGCCTGCTGCAGCTGCGGCACCACCGCGCGCGCGGCGGCGCCCAGCAGGCCGAAGGCGGCCTCGGATTCCACCGCGAGCTCGATGTCGGCGAGCCGCAGCGTCTGCCGCGCCTGGTCGAGCATCGGCCGGCCCCAGATGTGCACCGTCGCCTCGGCGCCGAGCCCGAACCAGCTCTTCTTCTCCTTGGCGCGCACCAGAAGCGAGATCAGCAGCCGGTCACCCGAAGGGGTCACGTTGGCGCTCTTGACGGTGACGTCGACCGGGCCGGAACCGTCCTCGGGATAGGTGCGGCCGACCATCTGCAGTGCGATCAGCTTGTTGATCTCGGTGAAAGGTACGTCGATCGGCACGCCGATGCTCACACCGGTGCCGGTCGGCGGCACGATCGAGATCTTGTCGGGAAACGGACACTCCGGCTTGGTCGCCGTCGAGGTGACACGTGTCTCGGCCTCGAGGCCGAGCAGCAGCGTCACGGCCTGCGCATCGACGCGCGGCTGCGCCGCGATCGCGCGCACCGGCTTCATCTCGAGCCAGAGCGGCGGCAGCGCGGCCGAGGAGCCCGAGCCTTGCAGCGGAATCGAGCGGCACGCCTTGGCCCATTGCACCCTGGCGTTCTCCCGCAGCGAAGGATCGTTGCGGATGCGTTCGGCGACCGCGTTGATCTGCTCGCCGACCGTCTTGTCGATCAGCGGCTTCACCTGCGCCGGCACGTTGACCTTGGCGCCGGCGACCGCGAGATTGGTGTCGCCGAGATTGACCTGGGCGCCGAGATTGGGCTCCAGATGCCAGGCGGCCGCGAGCTTCGGGCGCGAGGTGACGACCACGTTGCCCTTGATCTCGGCGCTGGCGTTCAGGTTCTTGATGTTGACTGCGCCGATCCGTTTCGCCGCATCACCGCCGAGCACGCTGCCGAGCGCGTCGCCGAGCGCGCCCGTGGCTTTCGACGACAGCGACCCCGTCACGTTCAGCTTGCCGCTGAGCGGCGTCGAGATCGTCAGCACGTCCTTGTCTCCGGCAGCCGCCATCGGGCCGCGCGCCGCGGACCAGCCGATATCGGCGTTCTCCAGGATTTGCGAGATCGGGTTGTCGGCCTTGCCGGCGAAATTGCGCGGCGCGGCCTTCTCGGCCTGCTCGCGGATCGCAGATATCGCGATGGCGACCGGCGCGATGACGATGGAGCTCTTCGAAGCGGGCGGCAGCGGCGGCAGTTGCGCGACCGGCGGCGCCGAGTTCGTCGCGCGCGGCGACAGGAAGTCCATCGCCTTCAGGCTGATGAAGAACGACGCCGCGAGCACTGCGAGGCCGATCAGGCTGGTCTTCAGATTCAACGTCGGTCGCATCAATCCCCCAAGCAGCCCCGGCGGGATTCTACAGGGCGGGCGAAGAGGGCGCTAGAGCGCACCGGTGGGGTGGAATTGGGGCGAACAGGTTAACGGCCGCGAACGCGCCGTTACCAAGCGTTCAAGCATTGCGACGAGGCTAGCCGCGCCGAGGACGGCGGATCGCCCTCACATTGCCGCGGCTGCCGCCGCCGCAGAAGAAGCGGTCGGCGCCGTCGGATTCCAACCCCGACACCACCGTCCCGGCGGGCAGGTCGAGCTGCTCCAGCACCTTGCCCGTGTCAGGGTCGATCCGCCTGATATCGCTCTCCTCGCCTTCCCAGGTGCCATGCCAGAGCTCGCCGTCGACCCAGGTCACCCCGGTCACGAAGCGCTTGCTTTCGATGGTGCGGAGGACCTTCCCCGTTTCGGGGTCGACCTGATGGATCTTGCGCTCGCGATATTGTCCGACCCAGAGCGAGCCCTCGGCCCAGGCAAGACCGGAATCACCGCCGCCGCCGGGCGCAGGAATGGTGCCGAGCACCTTGCCCGAGGCGGCATCAATTTTCTGGATGCGATCCTCGGCGATCTGGAACAAGTGCCGGCCGTCGAACGCCGTTCCCGCATGCGCGGCGACGTCGATGGAGCGCGCGATCTTGCCGCTGGCCGGATCGACGGCGTTCAACTTGTCGCCGGATGCGAACCAGACGTGCTTGCCGTCATAGGTGACGCCATGCACGGCCTCGACGCCTGGAAAGGGCCCGTACTCGGTGACGATCTCGGCGGCTGAACGTTTCATGTGCTCGATCCCTGTGCTGCGCGCAGCCTACGTCTTCAGGAGCGGGGTGGGGAGTAACAAGCCTGTCGGGAAACCCGGAATAGGCGGCGTCATCCAGCGGCGCGCCCGTCCGTGTCCGAAGCACTGCACCTTGTGCGACCGCGCCAGCTCGTCGAGGGCCCGCTGCACGGTGCGCGGACTGATCCCAAGCGCAACTGCGAGCGCCGAGCTCGACCATGGCTCGCCGTCGGCGAGAAAGGCGAGGACGGCCGCGTGCTTCTCCTCGAGGGGCCGCGCCAGCACGAGGACGTCGCGCGTCTTCCGCGGCGCCAGCACGAAGCCCGGCTTCGTCGCGCTGATGTCGGCCAGTGGCTTGAGCTTGGTGCGGAGCCGTCCGATCTCGACGCGCAATCGCGCGCGGTGCGACTCATCGGCGTGCTTTGCGTGAAAGGCGCCCGATATCAACGCCTCTCGCGAGACATCCGCGGGCCATGCCTGCGCCAGCAGGCGAGCGAGCGCGAACAGCACGGGCCGCGTTCCCAGCGGCACGACGACGCCTTGCCTGCGCACGACATGATGGAAGGTGTCCACGACGAGCGCCGTCGAGGTCGCCAGTCTTTCGACCTCTCCGAGCAACAATGGGTGTTCGCTGCCGCGCGCGATCAGGCGCGCTGCCGGCGTATCGAGCATGAGGCTCACGCTGTCGACCTCGGCCAGGAGCGCCGGGATCTCGGCCAGCCGCGCTGCGTGAGCCGCGCGGCCGAGCGCCGTGCGCGCCTCTTTCGTTCTGAGCCGCCTGATCGCGATGCCGGCGACCACGAGCTCGCGGACGACCTGGGAGGCGGGCGGGAGCGGCGCAGGACGGACCTCGGCCAGCGTGCGCTCGGCCTCGTCGAGGCGCCCGACCAGTAGGAAACGGCGCGCCTCGATATGGCCTGCATGGGCGGCATTGGCGAGATCGCCATGGTTTTCGAGCGTCGCGCGTGCCGCCGCGAGGGTCTTCACCGGCCAGCTCAGATCGCGCGAGACCAGCGCGATCTCGGCTTCGGCCACCACGCATCTTGCGCGTGCCACCGCCTCGCGCGGACCGAAGGTACGCGCGGCGCTTCGCAGCAGCGTCTTGGCCTTGGCGAGATCGCCGAGCTGCGCCATCGCGATGCCGCGCAGCGCGAGCGACGGCGCATCGTTGCGCAACGCAACGCGGTTCAGCGCGCCGAGCGGATCGCCGGCTTCGAGCGCACGCGCCGCGGCGGTGATCAGCGATTCCATGTCAATCCCGCCACACTTGTTACTCCCACCGCGCAGCCGTCCGGTGCCAGACATCGTTGACGGCCGACAATGTGCGGCGAGGAACGATCGGTTCCTCGACCGTCCAGGTGCGGCGGAGCTTCGCCCAGGCAAGGGAATTGGAGGACCATGATGAGTTCAGCAGACAACGCAGCGACGCACGGAAAGACCGCCATGCAGACACCGCCGGTGGTGTCGCCGCAGGATTGGGAGGCAGCCCGTCAGCAACTGCTCGTGAAGGAAAAGGCGCATACCCGTGCCCGCGATGCCCTGGCCGCCGAGCGGCGTCGCATGCCGTGGATGGCGGTGGACAAAACCTATGCGTTCGAGGGGCCCGGCGGCAAGCTCAGCCTGCACGACCTGTTCCAGGGCCGGCGGCAGCTGATCGTCTACCGCGCGTTCTTCGAGCCCGGCGTGTTCGGCTGGCCCGATCATGCCTGCCGCGGCTGCTCCATGGTGGCGGACCAAGTCGCTCATGTCTCGCACCTCAACGCCCGCGACACCACGCTAGTCTTCGCCTCGCGCGCGCCGCAGGCCGACATCGTCAGGCTGAAGAAGCGGATGGGCTGGACCATGCCGTGGGTCACCATCACCGACGGCTTCGATGCCGATTTCGGCGTCGGCGAATGGCACGGAACGAACGTGTTCTACCGCGACGGGATGCGCATCTTCCGCACCTATTTCGTCAAGAGCCGGGGCGACGAGCAGATGGGCGGCACCTGGAACTATCTCGACATCACGCCGCTCGGCCGCCAGGAGGTGTGGGAGGACTCGCCGGAGGGCTATCCGCAGACGCCGACCTACAAATGGTGGAACTGGCACGACAGCTACACCGAAGGCGCCGCACCCGACAAGAAATGGGTCGAGATCTCGGACGCCGGCGAGAAGGCCTTTCGCGAGGAGGCCGCGGGGGAACGGAAATGACCGGTCCGGTCAGCGCGGTCCCCGGCGCCGGCCACGACGGCGCCGCGACCGCGGGTCACCTCGCCAGATGGCTCGGTCTGGCGGCCACGCCGACCTTCGCGATCATGGCGCTGCTGACCGCCGTGCTCGCCGGCGGTCCGGGGGACGTGCTCTGCTCCGCCGGACACGGTTCCGCGCTCGGCGGAATGGTGCCGATGTATCTGTTGATGAGCGCGTTTCACGCATCGGCGTGGCTGCGGCTGATTGCGGACCGGTGAGGGCATGCCGGCGAACGCGGCCTCACCGTGCGCACGCCACATCCTTCGAGACGACCGCATCGCGGTCTCCTCAGGATGAGGCTAACTGGCAGCCGTGACTTGATGCAAGACCTGAGAATTGGCTGCAGCCGCGCACTGCGCCCTCATCCTGAGGAGCCCGCCGCAGGCGGGCGTCTCGAAGGATGCGCCACACCACAATAGCGCTGCGGCGGCTCCTATTGGCTGCCGGTCGATTGCAGATACGCAAACACCTTGCCCGCTTCCTCGGCCGATACGCCGCCATAGGGCTGCATCTTGTGGCCGGAGACGACTTCGTCCGGCTTGACCATGAAGCGGGTGAGCTTGTCCTGGTCCCAGGCGAAGCCCGCTTCCTTCATCGACGAGGAGTAGTTGTAGTCCGGCAGCGAGCCGGCCTTGCGTCCGACGATCTTGTTGAGGTTGGGACCGAGCCGATTGTCGCCCTCCTTCATGGAGTGGCAGGTGCGGCAGGCGTTGTTGAAGGCCTGCTGGCCTGTGTCGTCACTGGCGGGTTGCTGCGCGAGCGAGAAGGGCGCGGACAAGAGCAGCGTCAGTGCCCCGGCGCCGATCGCGTGCGCCCACGCTTTTGACGAACGTTGCAGGCGTGGTTGCATTTGCGCCTCCATCGGGGATCGCGCCGCAGCAAGCGCGTCGGGATGTCGAGGGCAAACAAAGACGGCCCCGGCCGGTTCCGGGGCCGCTTGCGTCACAATGTCCGGTCGCTCAGCGCGTCGCAGTGCCGAGCTCGGCCCTGCGTTCGGTCATTGGCAGCACGATCACCTTGGTGCCGATATTGACCCGGGAATAGAGGTCGGTGACGTCCTCGTTGGTCATGCGGATGCAGCCGGACGAGACGTGCTTGCCGATGGTCTCGGGCGCGTTGGTGCCGTGGATGCGGTAGATGGTGCTGCCGAGATACATGGCGCGGGCCCCTAACGGGTTGCCGGGGCCGCCGGCCATGTGGCGCGGCAGATAGGGCTGGCGGGCGATCATCTGGGGCGGCGGGGTCCAGTCCGGCCATTCCGCCTTCCGGCTCACCGACTGAATGCCGGACCAGGTGAAGCCGTCGCGGCCGACGCCAATGCCGTAGCGCAGCGCCTGGCCGTTGCCGAGCACGTAATAGAGATAGGTGTTGGGCGTATCGATGATGATGGTGCCCGGCGCCTCGCGCGTTGCATAGGAAACGGTCTGGCGGCGGAAACGGGCCGGCATCTCGACCGCGTCCTGATCTTCCGACGGCGCAGCCTGGTAAGGCGTCGCCTGATAGGGTTGATAGGGCTGGATCGGTTGCGGCGCGGCCATTGACGGCAGCGGCTGGAAGAGAGGGAAAAGCTGCGCGGGCGCGGCGTTGGCTGCGCCTGTGAATGCCATTGCGGAGATTGCGGCTGCACCGAACGCAACGGCGCGCGAAAACGTCTTGAACGTATCCAGATTGAACATTGGTCGCCCCTGTTTGCTCGGTGTTTCTGCTCACCGCGGCACCGTTTCGGTGCTCCGTTGCCTTAAGTCCTAACGGCGAAACGTTTCGGGACATTTGCGAGGAAAACCGAAAACGGTTTCGTCGCGGAAAGGATTGTTTCATGACGGTTTCGTGGCTCCGCGCGCCCGTTAACGAACAAAACAGCACGCCGACACTTCTGTGACGTCACACGCCTGAAATATCCTTCGTTGATGGTCGTTGCCTGAGAATCATCAAACTCTCGGAATTTCCCCATGCGGGTATTAATCGCGACTGACGCCTGGCATCCGCAGGTCAACGGTGTGGTGCGGACGCTGACTTCGCTGGCGAACGCGGCCAAGGCCCTCGAGGTCGAGATCGACTTCCTCACGCCGGACGGCTTTCCGTCCTGGCCGCTGCCGACCTATCCGGGCCTGCGCATCGCGCTGCCGAGCGCCAAGGAGATCGCAAGGCGGATCGAGCGGGCGGCGCCGGACGCGCTGCACATCGCGACCGAGGGCCCGATCGGCTGGGCGGCGCGGGCCTATTGCCGCCGCAACCGGCTCGCCTTCACCACCTCCTACACGACGCGCTTTCCGGAATATGTCGCGGTGCGGACCGGCATCCCGGCCGCCGTCGGCTATGCCGTGCTGCGCCACTTCCACGATGCCGCCGCCATGACGATGGTGGCGACGCCCTCGCTGCGGCAGGAGCTGTCCGAGCGCGGCTTCAAGCGGCTCGGCTTCTGGACGCGCGGCGTCGACACCGAACTGTTCCATCCCGATTCTCCGGCGAGGCTCGACCTGCCGCGGCCGATCTTCATGACCATGGGCCGCGTGGCGGTGGAGAAGAATCTCGAAGCGTTCCTTTCGCTCGACCTGCCCGGCACCAAGGTCGTGGTCGGCGACGGCCCGCAGAAGGCGGCGCTCGAAAAGAAGTACCCGGACGCGGTCTTCCTCGGCGAGAAGAAGGGTGCGGATCTGACCGCGCATCTCGCCGCTGCCGACGTCTTCGTGTTTCCGAGCCTGACCGACACTTTCGGCGTGGTGCAGCTCGAGGCGCTCGCCTGCGGCACGCCGGTTGCGGCGTTTCCGGTGACGGGACCGAAGGACGTCATCGCCGATCACCCGATCGGCGCGATCGACCACGATCTGCGCACCGCGTGCCTGCGCGCGCTCACCATGTCGCGCGAGACCTGCCGCAACTTCGCGCTGGAGCGCTCCTGGGAGAACAGCGCGCGCCAGTTCGTCGGCAATCTCACCTCTCTTCAGCCCAGCCGCGTCTTGCGTGCCTCGCCTCGCATGGCGCGGCGACCGGTGCGCAGCTGATCGTCACTTCGAACCACAGCGAGAACCTCATCGATGGCTAAGATCATGAACCTTGAAGGCACGCAGCAGCTCGACCTCACCCGTGGCACGGTCGAGCAGGCCTATGACCGCTGGGCGCCCGTCTACGACCTCGTGTTCGGCGGCGTGTTCGCCAAGGGGCGGCAGGCTGCGATCGCGGCCACCAACAAGATCGGCGGCCGCGTGCTCGAGGTCGGCGTCGGCACCGGCATCTCGCTGCCGCTCTATGCCCCCAACCTCCGCATCTTCGGCACCGACATTTCGGAGGCGATGCTGGACAAGGCCCGCCGCCGGGTGAAGGAGCAGAAGCTGAAGAACGTCGAGGGCCTCGCGGTGATGGACGCCGAGAAGCTCGAATTTCCGGACAATTCCTTCGACGTCGTGATGGCGCAATATGTCGTCACCGCCGTGCCGAACCCGGAGAAGGCGCTCGACGAATTCGCCCGCGTGCTGCGACCGGGCGGCGAGCTGATCATCCTGACCCGCGTCAGCGCCGATGCGGGCATGCGTCGCTTCATCGAGCAGAAGCTTCAGCCGGTGGTGCGTCCGCTCGGCTTCCGCACCGCCGAGTTCGCCTGGTCGCGTTACGCCAAATGGCTCGCCGGTGCGAACGGCATCGAGCTCGCCGAGCGCCGTCTGATTCCGCCGCTCGGTCACTTCTCGTTGGTGCGCTTCCGCAAGGTCGGCGTCGCCAAGGCCGCGTAACTGCCACTCCTCATGGTGAGGAGGCGCATAGCGCCGTCTCGAACCATGAAGGCCTCGGTGCTGCAGCCGGGCCTTCATCCTTCGAGACGCGCGTTCCGCGCTCCCGGCGATAACGGCAGCGCCGTTACGCAGGGGATGAGGAGAGAGTGTGAACCGTGCGTCATCGCGCCGCTGCACATCGTCACATGACAAAATGATGATGTCACACGGCCTACATCGAATCCCTGTATTCCCGGACCCGAAAGCATTTGGGGGAGAGCATGATCAAGAATTATCTCGAGCAGCTGCGAATCCAGCGCTGGGACGACCATCGCTACTATCACCACAGCCGCATCAATCAGAGCCTGCACTTCGTCAGCGCGCTGAGCTTCCTCTTCGCCTATGTCTGGCTGTTCATCGACCCCGTGGTCTCGGCGCTGGTCGGCTGGCTGGTCTCGATGACCTCGCGCCAGGCCGGTCACTTCTTCTTCGAGCCGCACACCTACGACCACATCAACCAGGCGACGCACGAATACAAGGAAGAGATCAAGGTCGGCTACAACCTTCAGCGCAAGGTGGTGCTGATGACGATCTGGGCGCTGTCGCCGCTGGTCTTGCTTGTCGATCCCGCGTTGTTTGGGCTGTTCACGCCCTGGACGAGCGCGACCGACTTCATGCGTCAGGTCGCCAAGATCTGGCTCGTGATCGGCGGCGGCGGCCTGTTGTTCCGCACCGTGCACCTGTTCTTCATTCGCGACGTTGAGACCGGCCTCGTCTGGATGACCAAGATCCTGACCGATCCGTTCCACGACCTGATGCTCTATCGCAACGCGCCGCTGGCGCTGATGCGCGGCGAGCTGATGGACCCCGGTCTGCACCTCAACCCCGAGCACACGCTGGGCTTCATCGATGAGCCCGTGCTCGAAGAGCAGCACGCCTGAGCGCGCTGGTATCACACGACACTCCGATGTCTGATGGTTACGTCATGCCCGGCCTCGCGCCGGGCATCCACGTCTTGGGGGCGCTTTCTTCGCCTCTCCCCGCGTGCGGTCGGACAGTCGCATATGGTGCAAACAATGCAGCGGCATCGGGAGTGGGCTCCCTCTCCCGCTTGCGGGGGAGGGCTGGGGTGGGGGTGTCTCCGCGTCGGGATTGTCGGGGACTACTGAGGATGTCCCTGTGTGGCGAGAACCCTCACCCGCCGCGCGCGGGACGATGCTTTCGCATCGCCCGGGGCGCGTCGGCCTCTCCCGCAAGCGGGAGAGTTGGAGCAAGCGTGCGCGGTGTGGCCTCAGCGCCCGAAGCGCTTCGCCAGCATCTCTTTCAGGATCTGCCGCTTGATCTGCTTGTTGGTGAGCACGCCGTCGTGCCACCAGAAGCCGTCCGCCTTCATCTTCTGCGCGGCGCGGACGAAGCGTTCGGCGACTTCGGTGAAGTCGGCGTCGGTGTAGTTGAGGCTGAAGATCAGCCGGCCGGTGCCGACCCAGCTCAGCGCCAGGCCCTCGGCGCGCAGGTAATATTGCAGCATCCAGTTGTAGCGGGACGGCGTGGTGTATTTCACCGTCCAGATCGAGGAGAAGTTTGCGAACCGCACCGGCAGATCGGCGCTCTCCATCATCCGGTTGAGCTTTTGGACGCGGCCGTTCCAGGTCTCCTTGAGGCCGTCATAGACCGCGCGGAAGTTCGGGCTGGCGAGGCGGCTCAGGAATTCGTCCATCGCCGTCATGACGTAGGGGTGGGAGTTGAAGGTGCCGCGGGCGAAGCAGATGTCGGCGGGCCGATCGTCGCGGAAGCGGCGCATCAATTCCTTTTTGCCGCAGACCACGCCGACCGGCAGCCCGCCGGCGAGGCTCTTGCCGTAGGTGACCATGTCGGCGCGCACGCCGAAATATTCCTGGGCGCCGCCGGCGGCGAGGCGGAAGCCGACGAAGACCTCGTCGAAGATCAAGACGATGCCGCGTTCGGTGCAGACCTCGCGCAGCTTCTTCAGCCACTCCGTGTAAGCGGTCCGATCGAAATCGCCGCCGCGCGAGGAATCGACCAGCGAGGAATCGCCGGGCGCGTTGGCGTTCGGATGCAGACCCTGGAGCGGATTGACCAGCACGCAGGCGATGTCCTTGCGCGTCTTCAGCACGTGCAGCGTCTTCTCCGACATCTCGGCGAGGGTGTAGGTCTCGTGCGCGGGGATGGGATTGCCAACGCCGGGCTGCACGTCGCCCCACCAGCCGTGATAGGCGCCGGCGAAGCGGACCAGATGGGTGCGCTTGGTGTGGTAGCGCGCCAGCCGCACCGCCTGCATCACGGCTTCGGTACCGGACATGTGGAACGAAACCTCGTCGAGGCCCGAGATCCGGCAGAGCCGGGTCACGTTCTCGAGGATGACGGGGTGGTAGGGGCCGAGCACCGGTCCGAGCGCATGCGCCCGCTTCTCGGCGCCCTCGATGCATTCCTTGTAGAAGTCGTTGCCGAAGATGTTGACGCCGTACGAGCCGGTGAGATCGTAAGAGGTGTTGCCGTCGACGTCGGTGACCGTGACGCCGCGCGAGGACTCCACGAAGGTCGAGGTGCCCAGGTGCTCGCGGACGAGACGCGAGAACTGGAACGGCACGCGGTAGCTCTCGGTGAAGTTCAGGTCGGAGATCTTCTCCGCCGCCTCCTTCGTCATCGCGCGGCCCCTCGGGTAGCGCTCGGCGTAGAGGCGGGCGAGGCGGAAGAAGCCATCCTTGCGTTGCGCGGCGATGTTCGCGGGCGCACCGTCGCAGGAGAAATAGTCGTTCTCTCCGTACTCGTAGAACGGCAGCAGCCGCGCTACCCGGCGCGACATCTTGGAGTGCCCGGCGAGCGACCGGTGCTTGGCGCGGGAGAGTTCGATGCGCGCCTTGAGCTTCGGGAAGGCGGCGGCAGCGGACGCTGCGGCGGCCACGGACATCGAGAGAATCGGGAGTGTCGTTTCCATGACAACAAGCGCTAACCCTGCGAGCTGACAGATTCATGACAGTCAAAGCCCTCATCGCCTCTTTCACCCAGCAGGAAGACCTCAACTTCCTGTTGACCAACCGCATCCCCCGCGCGGCCCTGACCCGCTTCATGGGCTGGTTCTCCAAGGTCGAGAATCCGCTCGTGCGCGACTTCTCGATCGCGCTGTGGAAGCTGTTCTCGGACCTCGATCTGTCGGAGGCGCGCAAGACGCATTTCAAGAGCCTGCACGACTGCTTCACCCGGGAGCTGAAGCCGGGCCTGCGGCCGTTTGATCCGGATCCGGCGGTGGTGGCGAGTCCCTCTGATGGAATCGTCGGCGCCCACGGCAAGATCGCCGACACCGAGCTGTTCCAGGTCAAGGGCGCGCCCTATTCGCTGCTCGACCTGCTCGGCGATTCCGCGCTGGTCGACCAGCACCGCAACGGCTCCTTCGTCACGCTGCGGCTGACGTCGAGCATGTATCATCGCTTCCACGCGCCCTATGACGCACATATCGAACGCGTCACGCTGATCCATGGCGACGTCTGGAACGTCAACCCGATCGCGCTCAAGCGCGTCGAGCGTCTCTTCTGCAAGAACGAGCGCGCGGTGATCCGTACCCACCTCTCGACCGGCGAGGCGGTGACACTGGTGCCCGTTGCGGCGATCCTGGTCGCGAGCATCCGGTTGCACTTCCTCGACATGGTGTTGAACGCGCAGACGAAGGGGCCGGTCAATTTCCCTTGCGACGTCAACGTGGCCAAGGGCGAGGAGCTCGGCTGGTTCGAGCACGGCTCGACCATCATCATCCTGGCGCCCGGCGATTTCAACTTCTGCGACGGCATCGCCGAGGGCTCGCGCATTCGTGCGGGTCAAGCGCTCTTGAGGAGAAAGTAGCCTTCAATCTGCCGTCCCCGCTGGCTATATCGTCTGTCGGGGACGACGATTTTTGGATGTGTGAGCGATGGCGCGGGCGCCGGTCTTGGCCGCGGGGGGTATTGTGCTGCGGCGTGGTTCGGCGCCGTTGATCGCGGTCGTGCGTCAGCGCAAGCGCAACGAATGGGTCCTCCCCAAGGGCAAGCTCGACGACGGCGAGACGCCGAAGGAAGCCGCGCGCCGCGAGGTGCTGGAGGAGACCGGCCACGACGTCGCCGTGCACGAATTTCTGGGCACCCTCGTCTATCAGTCCGGCGGGCGCTTCAAGGTCGTGCATTTCTGGCGGATGGAAGCTGACGGCGGACCGGTCCGCAAGCTGATGAATGACATCAAGGCGGTCGACTGGCTGACGCTGGACGATGCGATTGCCCGCCTGTCGCGCGAATATGAGCGCGCGTTCCTCAACCAGGTCGGCCCGATCGCGCTTGCGGCGGCGGGGCTTCCATCGTCGCCGCCGCCCGAGCCGGCGCAGGCGGCCGATGACATCGATACCGCCTTGCAGACGCTGACTCCGGCCGAGGCGGCGTCCGTCGACGAGCTGCGCCACGGTTTGCTGCAGAAGGTGAAGGCGTGGCTGCGCGGCGAGGCGTGAGACCTGTTCACGCCGCTCTGCCGCGCTCGCAATGACGGAGGGGCGGCGCTGTCACCGCCGCTCTTTCTTTTCCTTCGGAGAAAGCGCGGGTCTTCGTGGCGGTGTGAGGCGCTGCATGGCGGGGAGGCGCTGCTGGAATCCACCGGGGCGCTGCATGCCTGGCTGTTGAGCCGCGGCCGGCTGGCCCGGCTGCGGCGGCACGATTCCGCCGGGCTGGGGTTGCATCTGTCCACCGCGCTGCGGCCGGGTTTGCCGCGCGGTGTCCGGCTGCGTTGCTTCTTCGCGGCGCGGGGCGCCTGTCGGGCGACCTGCGCCTTGCTGTTGGCCCTGCTGCTGCCCCTGACCTGCGCGCCGGCCACCCGGTTGCACGGCGCCGCCTTGTCCCTGCCGCTGCGGCGGCTTCGCGCCTTGCCGGTCAGGCGTACCCGGCTGCTGCTGACCCGGACGGATGTTCTGACCAGGCTGGCCGTTCGGTCGCTGTTGTCCCGGCGGCGTATTCGGCCGCAATTGTTGCTGCTGCGGCTGGACCGGTCGCGGAATTCGGCTGAGCGCGCCCGGATTGGCGCGGCGGAAGTCGCGCTGCTCGGTGACGATCTGCCGGCCCGTGGTTTGCGCCAGATGCACCTGGCTGACGAAGCCGCGGTCGCGCGCGATCTGCTGCGCGGGAATTGTGATCGGTATCGCGGCAAAGCGCATGACGCCGCCGGCGCCGCCCGCACCGGGCCGGATCGCAAAGCCGCTGGACGCCTGTGTCAGCGCGCCGAGCCGCGTGCCGCTGCTGCGATCGTCGACGTCGATGTGGCCGACCCGGCCGTCGGCGTCGGGATAGAGCTTGATGTTGACGTTGCTGGCCCTGCTCGCCGCCGCGCCTTCCGGCACCTCGACGACGCCGGTGGTGCCGCGGATGCCGAGCGTTGCCGTCGGCGTGGTGATCTTCATGTCGCCGGTCTTCGCTACCGCTGCCGCCACGAAGGCAACCGTGCCCTTGCCGACGTCGAAGATCGCCGAATTCTGCCTGCCGCCGTCCTCGTAGACGTAATTGTCGATCGTGATTTTGGCGCTGGCCGAGAGATTGAACGTGGTAGCGTCGTTGAAGGTGATGCCGAGCGAGGAGTTCGACGAGGTCTGCACCACGTCGTTGAGATAGATGTCGTCGCGCACGCGCAGCGGATAGGAGTTCTTGTCGCGGATCACGGTCGCGATCCCCGTCACCGTCGCGACGTTGCCGATCGGCTCGACGGCGGCGGGCTGCGCGTCTGCAGACGCTGTCGGTAAGGCCGACGGCGTCGGGGAGGGGCCGGGTATCGGCTGTGCTTGCGGCTGCGCCTGGGCGAGCTCGATGGCCTCGAATGCACAAGCCGCGCTGCTGCCAGCCAGCGACAAGGCCAGCAGCACAAGCGCGAACGCGAAGCGGCGCCGAGCCACCATCAAATCCACGAAAAAGTCCCGGTGAGAACGCGAGGCGAGAGCTGCGGATATGAGCCGCGTTTGGCTGAATGGCGGATGAACATGTTTCGCACGGCAAGGGGCGCTTGAAAGCCACGTTGGCCCAGAATGTGGCGTCGCCTTCTTGCTCGTCATTCCGGGGCGCGACGAAGTCGCGAACCCGAAATCTCGAAATTGGAGTGGGTGTCTGCGGCGCGAGATCCCGGGTTCGATGCTTCGCATCGCCCCGGGATGACGGTGGTAATATCAGCTCACGCGCTTCCAGGTCTGGCCGCCGCAGAACATGCCGCCGAAGGCGCAGCCCTGCACGCGCATCGCATTCGGACCCTTCATGGCGATCGTGGAGTCGTAGTTGCGGCCGGAGTCGGGATCGTGGATACGGCCGCTCCACTTGGCACCGTCGGGCCTCATGTTGATCAGGATGCGCGCATTGGTCTTCTCGGCGTAACCGCAGAGATTGGCGCCGCACTGCTCGACGCGGACATTGCCCTTGTTGCCTTCGGTCGCCCACAGACCGATCGGGGTGACCGGAGCGGGGGCAGCGGCGACCGGCGCCGGTGCCGCCGCGGCGTTGAAACCAACCGACGGCGCTTCGGCAACATTGGTCGCCGGCGCGGCCGGCGCTGTGACCGTGGGCGCGGCGGGCGCGGTCGGCTGGACCTCTGTCGGCGGTGCCGGCTGCTGAGCGGTCGGCGCCGGCGCCCCCTGCGCCGTCGTCGTCGCGCCGGACGTCGTGTCGTCATCATCGTCCGCGGAGCCGAAATCATTGAAATCGAGATTGTTCAGCGTGATCGGCTTCTTGGACAGGCCTGGCGCGACGATCGTGACGCAGTTCAGCGAGCTGCAATTCTTCGGCGCCTGGATCTGGATCTTCTGTCCTTCGATCTGGAAGGTGATCACGTTGCCGGCATGCGCCACGGCGGTGGATGCGAGCAACAGCGCGGTGGCGGCGAAATAGAGCTTCTTCATGAGACCTCCAAAGATGCAGCCTTGAGCGGGTATGGTCTATGTCGCTAAGCCAGCGAGCGTGGTTCGACCCTAGGCCGCAAGCCTCGCTCCCTCTGTGACTGAAGTCACGGCCGCCGGCCCGCGCAGCGCGAAGTGACGGGCGGCTCGCGGTCGTAACAGCGTCTCGCTGCTTGCTCGGTCTTGCGGAGAAAGCCATCCAGACCGGCAAGCGCCGTGACCCAGAGCAATAACAACTCGTTATCGGGAGTAGTGAATCCGTGCCACGCGTTCTTGGGAATGAATATCGTTGCGGCTTTCTCAATTGGGCAACTGACATCCATCATTCGCGTCAGATGTGTCGACGCTGTCCGCTTCTCGCCCATTTGCAACCGCCTCGACTTCTGGACACCCTGTAGCCCTTCGATTAAGTTGATCGCTCCGGCTTCTGAATTGATCGCTCTGCCTTCCTGCGCAGCCAGCCGTCACTGACGCGCTCCTCCGTCCACGACGAACAAGGGGTCACGCATGGTGAAAGACGTTCCCGAGCTGGAGTACCGCTCGCCGCGTGAAGTCGAGCGGGAGCCAAAGAGGCCGCTCGAGACGCAGAGCGTCCCCATGATTCGAGAACTCAAGGATCACCCGAGCGCCAAGGCGTTTCCGGCGAACGACAGGCTCCAGGTCGCCGCTCCGGATACGGTTGTGGCCGACAGGGTGTTGCGGTCGGCGACGACCGGGCACAACGGGTTCAGGAATTTCGTGTTTGCATACGCGAGAGGGTTGCCGGCGCGCGTATGCGCCGTGGTGCCGGACGGCACGACCGAGTTCACCCGCGCGCTCATCTTCTTCCATCCGCTGCCCACACAACGGGCCGGATACGACGACGGACAGTACGCGGCCCAGACCGGCGGCTGGCACAACATCTACCGCTACTGCGAGCAGCAGGGCGCCCAGCTCGCCGCGTCGAACAAGAAGATCGTGCTCATCATGCCGATCTTCAACCTCGCGTCGACGGAAACGTGCGGCGTGTTTCCCGACAAGTGGAAGGATTTGATCGAGTTGATCCTGAGGCATATCCGCGACCAGCGTTTTCCGGGACGGAAAGGCGAGGATATGGACCTCAAGGAGGTGATCACGGCGAGCTACAGCGCCGGCGTCCACTACATGAGCACGTTCCTGAACCAAGCCAAGGGCCTCAAGTCCGCTCTGAAAGAGGTGTGGGACTATGACGGCCGCTTCTCGACGAGCAGGGACAAGAGTGAGGGACTGCGCTCTTTCGCCCCGAAGGTGTTGACCTACGACCAGCGGCCGGTGAAGCTGAACCAGGTCGTGCAGGAATTCCGCCTCAACAAGGGGATACACATTCCGCTGCCGCGGTGGCAGGACCTCGGCAAGTCGTCGAGCTTCCTCGACGTTGCCGACCCCAACGTCGCAGCGGTCCCGGGTGCATCGCTGTTCGTCCACGGCGCCATGCCGCGATACCTGATGTTTCACTCGCTGATGCAGAGCTCGGTTGGATAGCACTCGGCTCAGGCTGGCATTCACACACGCTTTAGAGCCTCGGCGGCCTGATGGCAGGCTGTGATGCGGTCGGTGAACGCTTCTAGATCATGCCGAGGACGATAGCGCCGACGAAGGCCATGGCGAGGTAGGCGGTGATAACGCCCAGTCTGCTGGCGAACGTCATGAGGTCGCTCCCGATGGTCGCGCACCCTGCCGCGACCATCATGGTTAACAGAGAGTCACCTCGCGAAAAAGGCAGTCTCGCTGTCGCTCATCGTCGGCAGCCGACAGCGCGCGCGGTCGCCATGGTTAAGGAAGGCTGAAATCAACGTGTTGAAGAGTCTTTAAGTAAATTCACCGAACGTGCGCGCATGACGCGCGGAGTTCGTTTGTATCTCGTCGGCTCCATCGTCCTTGTTTCGCTAGCGGGTTGCGGTCGCGGCTTCTTCCAGGCCGAACGCGAACCGTGGCGGGCCGAGGCGGAAGCCGCATGCCTGAAATCGGGCGCGGTGAAGGAGGGGCCGGATCTCGTCCGCATCGACCCGATCTCCGGCCCGGGCATGTGCGGTGCCGAGTATCCGCTCAAGGTCGCCGCCATCGGAGAACCCTCGAGCAGCTATGGCTTTGCCGACGAAGCGCTGCGCCCGCCGGCCAGTATCGGCGGCCAGCCGCGTTGGCCGGTGACGCAGCCGCGATCGAACTATCCGCAGAGCCAGAACGATCCGTCATCGACCTATCCGCAAGGCTCGAACTATCCCCAGAGCGCGGTGCGCCAGCCCGTCGGCTATGGCACCTCAACCGGGCCGATATCGCTGAACGCGCCCGGCGTGGCGCCGCAGGAGGACGAGATCGACCTGCCGCCCGACGGCACCGATGCCGCGGGTGCGGCGCGCTACATGAATGCACCGAGCTATCCGGCACGGCCAGCGCCTTACTCGCAGGCGCCTGCGCAGCAGCCGCTGCCGCGTCTTGGTCCTGCGCAGGGCAATCCCGTCACAACCGTCGGTCCCGTCGCGATCAGGCCGACGGCGACGCTCGCCTGCCCGATCGTATCCGAGCTCGACCGCTGGCTCGCCGACACCGTGCAGCCTTCTGCGATGCGCTGGTTCGGCGTCCGCGTCGCCGAGATCAGGCAGATCTCCGCCTATTCCTGCCGCGGCATGAACGGCAATTCGCGTGCTCACATCTCCGAGCACGCCTTCGGCAACGCGCTCGACATCTCCGCCTTCGTGCTGGCCGACGGCCGCCGCGTCACCGTGAAGGACGGCTGGCGCGGCATGCCGGAGGAACAGGGTTTCCTGCGCGACGTGCAATCGGGAGCGTGTGCGCATTTCACCACCGTGCTCGCGCCGGGCTCGAACGTCTTTCACTACGATCACATTCACGTCGACCTGATGCGCCGCGCCAGCCGCCGCCTGATCTGTCAACCTGCCGCCGCGTCCGGCGAGGAGGTCGCCGCGCGCGCGCAGTCGCGCAGGCCCTATGCCAATGCGCGCGATCCCTCCGTCACCGGCTCGCTGGGTGCGCGCAAGAGCATGGCGCGCAAGCACGAAGAAGACGAGTACATCGACGAGTAGCCTTCCTTTGTAGTCCGGATGAGCGCAGCGATATCCGGGGCAGTCCTCCCGCATGTCGCTGCGCTCATGCGGGCTACGATCTCGCTACGAGGCCGGCTTCGACGGTGCAGGGGCCAGCCCCATGCACCGCTGCACCTCGCTCGGGACGTTGTAGGTGCGCATGATGTGGCGGCTGTCGCGCAAGCCGGACGCCTCACGTTGGACGACGAACATCCAAAGCGCGTGGCCGGCTTCCATCACCAGCTTGCGCCTGGCCGGCTGCATCGAGGCCGGCATCTCCGAGGATGCGTGGGCAGCGTCGAATTCGCGCAAACGCGTGAGGCTCTGTTCGAGTGCGCGGCCCATCCGTCCAAGCGCCGAGGCCTGTTCCTGGACGATCTCGTAGTGGAGGATATCGACCGGCGGGCGAAGATCACGAGACATGGCCGCAATATAGTGCCGCCCGGCCCGTATGCGCAACGCGCTGCTACTTCGTCTTGTACGCCGCCAGGAACATCCGCGTTGCGCTGTCGACCACCTCGGTCATGCGCTGTTCCGAGGGCGCGGGCGCGGCCTGGAAGACGAAGGGCAGGAACAGCGAGGCCTTGCACAGCTCCATGAACTGCGAGGCGGCAAGATCGCAATCGTCGATCTCGAGATCGCCCGAAGCGACGCGGGCCTTGAGATAGCCGGAGAGGCGGTTGATGGACTTGTCGAGCACGCGTCCATAGTAACGGCGGCCGACATCCGGCATGCGTTCGGCGATCGCCATCACGGTGCGGATCGCCGATCCGCCACCGGGCCGGCAGACCAGGTGAAGGTAGGCGAGGCCAAACTCCTTCAGCGTGGTCTTGGCATCACGGGCGGGATCGAAATTGAACACGACCTGGCCGTGCTGGAGCGCTTCCTGCTCGAGGATGGCTTCGAACAGCGCGCATTTGTCGGCGAAGTAGACGTAGAGCGTGCCCTTCGAGACCTGAGCCGCGCGCGCGATCTCGCCCATGCTGGCGCCATCGAAACCGAGGTCCATGAACACTTTGCGGGCGCCGTCGAGGATCTGGCGGCGCTTGGAGCTGTCCTCTTCATGGACAACCTGCGGATGTTCGTTGGCAAATACAACCATTGGTTTAGAGTCTCGGAAGGTTTTTGGACCGGATCAGGTCCCTGAAACCCGAATGAAGCCTTCGAGGTCGTATGGTCTGTCCGCGAAGATTGTCTATATTGACCGAACGGTTCGGTCAATGGTACTTGGGATCAGCGAGAGGGAACCGGCTGCGCAGCGGCCGCCCTCGATCGCACATATTTGGGGGAGGCCTTTATGGCCGTATCGAGAGACCAGACTGCTCGCGTCCTTCGCCAGGACGCGGTGGAGCAGCAGTCGGGGGATGATGCTGCGTCCGAGACATCCGCACCCCATGCCGAACAGTTGCGCGCTCATGTGGCCGAGGAAGCGAAACGTCCGACCCCGGAGGCGCCAAAGCCCGTGACCGACAAGCCGGCCGCACCCGCGTCAGGCGCACCCGCCGCAGGTGCGCGCAACTCCGGCAAGCGCAAATTCGTCCTGATGGGCGTTGGCCTCGTGCTCGCGCTCGCGGCCGCGAGCTACGCCGGCTATTACACCCTGGTCGGCCGCTTCTATATTTCCACCGACGACGCCTATGTCCGCGCCAACAATACGATGCTCGGCGCGCGCGTTGCCGGCCACATTGCCTCGATCCTCGCCGGTGACAACACGCCGGTGCGTGCCGGCGACATCGTCTTCCGCATCGACGACGGCGACTACAAGATCGCGGTCGAAGCCGCCGCGACCAAGATCGCGACCCAGCAGGCCACCATCGATCGCATCGGTCGCCAGGTCGCCGCGCTCGACAGCCAGGTCGCGCAGGCCAAGGCGCAGCTCGTCTCCGCGGAAGCGGGCCTCAAGCGCGCCGACCTCGATTATGAGCGCCAGCAGGCGCTGAGCAGCAAGGGCTTTGCCTCGCGCGCCACCTTCGAGAGCTCGGAAGCCGGACGCGATCAGGGCGCCGCCGCGGTCAAGGCCGCGCAGGCCGCCTACGACGTTGCCGTCAGCAATGTCGATGTCGCCAGGGCGCAGCAGGCCGAGGCCCAGGCCCAGCTCGCCGAGCTCAAGACCACGCTCGCCAAGGCCGAGCGCGACCTCGCCTTCACCGCGGTGCGCGCGCCGGTCAACGGCACGTTCTCCAACCGCCTGGTCAATACCGGCGACTTCGTCGCGGTCGGCCAGCGCCTCGGCAACATCGTGCCGCTCGACGACATCTATATCGACGCCAACTTCAAGGAAACGCAGCTCAAGCGCATCCGCCCCGGCCAGCCGGTGACGATCAAGGTCGACGCCTACGGCATGCGCAAGTTCTCCGGCGTCGTCGACAGCATCGCGGCGGGTGCGGGCTCGGTGTTCACGCTGCTGCCGCCGGACAACGCCACCGGCAATTTCACCAAGATCGTGCAGCGCGTGCCGGTCCGCATCCGCGTGCCGAAATCGGTGGCGAAGCAGAACCTGCTCCGCGCCGGCATGTCGGTCTACGCGACCGTCGACACCAACAAGGGCGCCGCCGACGCCGACAGCGAGGTCGATCTCGACGATCCCACGGTCCATCCGCAGTAGGGGGCGGTACAATGAGGTCCTCCGTCCCCTTGCCCCGCGCACAGGTGCGCTCCCTCTCCCGCCTGCGGGAGAGGTGAAGGAGCCCGGGCTGATACCATGGCCAACGCCACCACCGCTTCACCCGCCATGATGGCGGCCGCCGCTGAAGAGCGCATCGCGCCGAAGCGGCTGTTCGCGTTCATCATCATGGTGTTCGGGATGTTCATGTCGATCCTGGACATCCAGATCGTCTCGGCTTCCCTCAGCGAGATCCAGGCCGGGCTGTCGGCAAGTTCCAGCGAAGTCTCCTGGGTTCAGACCGCCTATCTGATCGCCGAGGTGATCGCGATCCCGCTGTCCGGTTTTCTGTCGCGCGCCTTCGGCACGCGGCTGCTGTTTGCGATCTCGGCGGCCGGCTTCACCGCCGCGAGCCTGCTCTGCGGCTTTGCCACCACGATCGAGGAGATGATCCTCTGGCGCGCGCTTCAGGGCTTTCTCGGCGCCGGCATGATTCCGACGGTGTTCGCCTCGGCTTACACCGTCTTCCCGCGGACGAAATTCCACATCGTCGGGCCCATCATCGGCCTCGTCGCGACGCTGGCGCCGACCATCGGGCCGACGGTGGGCGGCTACATCACCGACCTGATGTCGTGGAACTGGCTGTTCTTCATCAACGTCGTGCCCGGCATCGGCATCACCCTGGGCGTGCTGGCGCTGGTTGATTTCGACGAGCCGCATTTCGAACTGCTCGACCGCTTCGACTGGTGGGGCCTGCTGTTCATGGCCAGCTTCCTCGGTACGCTGGAATATGTGCTCGAGGAAGGCCCGCAATATGAATG
Organism: Bradyrhizobium sp. CCBAU 25338; assembly: GCF_028128965.1. NCBI lineage: Bacteria > Pseudomonadati > Pseudomonadota > Alphaproteobacteria > Hyphomicrobiales > Nitrobacteraceae > Bradyrhizobium > Bradyrhizobium sp. CCBAU 25338. The sequence goes on along the minus strand of NZ_LFKY01000041.1, from coordinate 253,203 downwards.
GATGCAGGATACTTCGGTCGCGATCTGCGCCTGGATCTGCGCGATCTCGGCGATCGCCTTCTTTTGGCGCGTGTTCACGGTGGACGAGCCGATCGTCAATTTGCGTACCTTCTCCGATCGCAATTTCGCCGTCGGCTGCACGCTGCAGTTCTGCATCGGCATCGGCCTCTACGGCCTGACCTATATCTATCCGCTCTATCTCGCCCAGGTGCGGGGCTACAGCGCGCTGATGATCGGCGAGACCATGTTCGTCTCCGGAATCACCATGTTCCTGGTTGCGCCGCTGGTCGGCCGGCTGATGGCCACGCTCGACATGCGCTACATGATCGCGTTCGGCCTCATCGTGTTCGCGATCGGCTCCTACCAGATGACCTGGATCACCCGCGAATACGATTTCTACGAGCTGCTGGTGCCGCAGATCCTGCGCGGCGTCGGCATGATGTTCGCGATGGTGCCGACCAACAACGTCGCGCTCGGCACGCTGCCACCTGACCGGGTGAAGAACGCGAGCGGCCTGTTCAACCTGATGCGCAACCTCGGCGGCGCGGTGGGTCTTGCCGTCATCAACACCGTGCTCAACGACCGCACCGACCTGCACATCGCCCGCCTGCAGGAACGCGTGACCTGGGGCAACGCGACCGCGACCGAAACCCTGACCATGTTCATGCAGAAATTCCAGGGGCTCGGTGATTCCACGCTGATGGCGATGAAGCAGCTCTCCCAGCTCGTGCATCGCCAGGCCGTGGTGATGAGTTTCGGCGACACCTTCCTCATGCTGACGCTGTTCTATCTCGGCCTCAGCCTGCTGGTCGCGCTGCTGAACAGACCGGCCTCGCCGTTCGGCGCTGGCGGCGACGCGCACTAACCTGCTCCACGCTCGCTGTCGTCGCCCGGCTTGACCGGGCGATCCAGTATTGGCGGAGATTGGTGCGGCGGCGAGGCGAACCAAATTGCAACACTCATCCGTGATCTCGCGTGAGCCCCGTTGCAAATCGCAAACGGCACATCTATAAAGCGCACCTCATTCATTCGAACCGGGAGGGATTTGCATGATTTCGTCGCATTCGCAGATCGTACGCCCGCGCTCGATGATGTTCTGGCTCGGTATGTACGCGGCCTGTTAGAGGCCTCTTCCGCCAGCTTCGATTGGGCCAAGGTTTCGACCCAGCGTCCCGATCGCTCCGCTTCCCAAGTCAAAATCAGTTTTGAGTGACGCCGTTCCGGCCTTCGCGGCCGGCTTGCGTCCATCGATGGAGCCGGCCCGCGTGTGCGGCCGGATGATGTCATGACCGCTCTGTCAAAGAAGCCCGCCGCGATTCGCGTGGTGCTGCCCTTCGTGTTCCGGCACTGGCTGAAGCAGCCGGGGCGCGGCCTCATCGTGGCCGGCGGGCTGTTGGGTGCGACCATTGCCGACCTGTTCATGCCGGTATTCTCGGGACATCTGGTCGATGCGCTGACCCGCGGTCCGTCCGATCCCGACGCGCGCCACGCGGCGCTGGTCGCGTTCGGCGCCATCGTGGCGCTGGGCGCGGCCTCGATGGTGCTGCGTCTCGTCGGTCTCCAGGCGATCGTGCCGTTCACGCTCAAGATCATGTCCGACGTCGCGCAGGACGCGTTCACGCGCGTACAGCGTTTCTCGACCGACTGGCATGCGAACTCATTTGCCGGATCCACGGTCCGCAAGATCACCCGCGGCATGTGGGCGCTCGACCTGCTCAACGACACCATTCTGATGGCTCTCGCGCCGTCGCTGCTGGTGCTGGTCGGCTCGATGATCCTGATCGGCGCGCACTGGACCTCGCTCGGCCTGGTGATCGCGATCGGGGCGATCTTCTACGTCACGATCACGGTGGTGTTCTCGACCCGCTACATCGCACCGGCGGCGCGCATCTCCAATGCCTGGGACACCAAGGTCGGCGGCACGCTGGCGGACGCGCTGACCTGCAATGCGGTGGTAAAATCGTTCGGCGCGGAGCTGCGCGAGGACACGCGGCTCTCCCGTGTCATCAAGCGCTGGCGCGTGCGCGTGCGGCGGACCTGGTATCGCTATAATTACACGGCGATGTCGCAGCTTTCCTTGCTGCTGTGCCTGCGCGCGTCCGTGATCGGCGGATCGGTGCTGCTGTGGATGTCAGGTCACGCCTCGCCCGGTGACGTCACCTATGTGCTGACGAGCTACTACGTCATTCACGCCTACTTGCGCGACGTCGGCATGCACATCAACAACCTCCAGCGCTCGGTCAACGACATGGACGAACTGGTGGCGATCCATGACGAGCCGATCGGCATTGCGGATGCTCCCGACGCACGGCCGATCGCGATCGAGGGCGGCGAGATCGTATTCGACGACGTCACGTTCCACTATGGCGGCCATCGCGCGCCGCTGTACGACGGCTTGTCTGTCAGGATCCGCGCCGGCGAACGCGTCGGCCTGGTCGGACGCTCCGGCTCGGGCAAGACCACCTTCGTCAAGCTGGTGCAGCGGCTCTACGACGTCACCGGCGGTCGCGTGCTGATCGACGGGCAGGACATCGCGCACGCCACGCAGCAATCGCTGCGCAGCCAGATCGCAATCGTGCAGCAGGAGCCGATCCTGTTCCACCGCACGCTTGCGGAGAACATCGCCTATGGCCGGCCCGGCGCCAGCTTTGAAGCGATCGAGCAGGCGGCGCGGCTTGCCAACGCGCACGATTTCATCCTGCGCCTGCCGAAGGGCTACGGCACGCTGGTCGGCGAGCGCGGCGTGAAACTGTCGGGCGGCGAGCGGCAGCGCGTGGCGCTGGCGCGCGCGTTCCTGGCGGATGCGCCGGTGCTGATCCTGGACGAGGCGACGTCGAGCCTCGATTCGGAATCGGAGGCGCTGATCCAGCAGGCGATGGAGCGCCTGATGAAGGGCCGCACCTCGATCGTGATCGCGCATCGCCTGTCGACGGTGAGGAGCCTCGATCGCATCCTGGTGTTCGACCGCGGCGAGATCGTCGAGCAAGGCACGCATGCGATGCTCGCAGCCAGGCAAGACGGCGTCTATCGCGGCCTGTTCGAGCGCCAGGTGGTGGAGCTCGGACAGATCGCAGCGGAGTGAGGCGCGCGGCGGCGGGGCGAATGTCCCGACGTCACGCCGCCATAGGTGAATGACATGAAAGATCTGGCGAACGGCTCCATCGTGAGACACATCCTGGCCATGACGCCGCCGATCATGGCCGGCATGATCTCGATCATGGTCTGCCAGCTGGTCGACCTGTACTTCGTGTCGGGCCTGGGCGATGCCGCCGTGGCAGGCGTCGCCGCGGCCGGCAATGCCGGCTTTCTCGTCAACGCGCTGATGCAGGTGCTCGGCGTCGGCACGGTGGCGCTGATCGCGCACGCCGTCGGGCGCAAGGATCGACTCGACGCCAATCTGATCTTCAACCAGGCAGTTGCGTTGTCGGTGCTGTTCGGCGTGTTGACCCTGGTCGCGGGAGCGGCGCTGTCGCGCGCCTACATGCGTTCGGTCGCCGCGGACCAGGCCACGATCGAGGCGGGGACCACTTATCTGTTGTGGTTCATGCCGGCGCTCGCGCTGGAATTCGTCATGCAGGTGACGGCATCCGCCCTGCGCGCGACCGGCATCGTGCGCCCGGCCATGTTGGTGCGGGTCATCGCGGTCATCATCAACATCGCGCTGGCGCCCGTGCTGATCTCGGGCTGGGGCACCGGCTACGCGCTCGGCGTTGCCGGCGCAGGGCTGGCGAGTTCGATCGCGGTCGCCATCGGCGGGCTGATGCTGCTTGTCTATTTCCGCAAGGTCGAGCGCTATGTCGCCTTCAATCCGACGCAGTGGCGTCCACAGCCGCGTTATCTCATGCGCATTCTCAATGTCGGCCTGCCGGCCGGCGGCGAGTTCGCGATGATGTTCATCTTCATGGCGGTGGTCTACTACGTGCTGCGCGATTTCGGCGCGGCGGCGCAGGCCGGATTCGGCATCGGGCAGCGGGTGCTCGGCCTGATCCAGATGCCGGCGCTTGCGGTGGCGCTGGCGGCCGGGCCAATCGCCGGCCAGAATGTCGGCGCCGGCAATGGCGCGCGCGTGCGGGAAACCTTCGTCAAGTCGGCGCTGATCACCAGCGCCGTGATGGTCGGCTTCATGATGCTGGCGCAGTTGAAGCCGGAGCTGCTGCTCGCCGGATTCTCCAACGACCGGGAGACGATGGAGATCGCCTACCTGTTCCTGCGGATCATCTCGCTCAACATGGTGGCGCAGGGTCTCATCTTCACCTGCTCGAGCATGTTCCAGGGCCTCGGCAATACCAAGCCGGTGCTGCTGAGCTCGGCGACGCGCGTGTTCACCTATTCGCTGCCGGCGATCTGGCTCTCGACGCGTCCGGGTTTCCGCATCGAGCACGTCTGGTACCTGTCGATCGCGGCGACGACGCTCCAGGCCGCGTTGAGCCTGTGGCTGTTGCGTCGCGAATTCGGCAGGCGGCTGGTATTGCCTCCTCCGGAGCAAGCGATGGAGCCGTCGGGGTCCGAGCCCGGTCACGCCTCCCGCACGCGCGCCCGCGCTTTAGTGTGTGCCAACACTGTTCCAGACGAGGCCAAGGCCCGACAGGAACAACAGGCCGAGCACGACATCGCCGAAATGCTTGTCGCTCAGGGCGTGATAGACCCGGGCGCCGGCCCATGCGCCGATCAGCGTGCCCGGAAAGGCGACCAGTGCGAGCCAGACCACTTTCAGTTCGACCAGGCCTGACGCCGTCTGCAGCACCAGCGCGGTGGCGAGCACCGTGAAGTTGAAGAGCTGGAAGATGCCGCGTCGCTCGTGCTTGTTCCAGCCGCGAATGTTGGCCCAGAGGATCGGCAGCGGGCCCGAGAGTCCGGCGAGGCCGCCGAGAATGCCGCCGGCAAAGCCGATCGCTCCGTCGGCGATCCTGCCGCCGAACTTGAAGGCGAGGGGCCTCTTGTTGAGGTACAGCGCGCTCGAAAAGATCAGGAGCAGCACGCCGACGCTCAGCTTGAATACCTTCGGATCGGCCGTGGCGACCATCATGGTTCCGAGCGGCACCCCGATCAGGCCTCCGATCAGGAACGGCCAGACCAGCGAGAGGTCGAAGCTTTTCCACATCGAGGGCAGCGTCGAGGTCTGTGCGATCACCGAGCAGATCAGCACCAGCGGTACCGCGAGCGAGGGCGGCAGGACGTAGAGCCAGATGCCGAGCGCCATCAGCGCCGTGCCGAACCCGGCCAGTCCCGAGACGAAGCCGCCGGCCAGCGCGCCGAACAGCAGCAGGACGTAGGTGAGCGTTTCCAACAGATTAGCCTTGTCGCAAGGGGCGATCCCGAGTTGTTGATCGCCATCGCTCGCATAGCATGCTTGCCGCCGTGCAGGTCAATCCATGCTGTACGCAAGCGTGATCTGCCGCGTCGGGCTTTCGCGGAAGACAGGCCTACATGATGGCCGTACTTCAATCCCGGGGCCGCCCGACGCGATCAAGCGCCCGGATCGGTCGGTCCTCAATGCGATGATGGAGAATGACCATGACCCGCACCAAGATTGCCGCAGCAGCCGCGCTGCTGGCGGTCGCGTTGACGCCGACAATGGCCCAGGCACAGTTTTCCGAGCCTGCGGCCTATCAGGCGGCTCATCCTGATCGCGATGTGCTGAACGGCGGCCAGCTCACGCCTGCGGCGCGTGCGGCTCTCGGTCAGCGGGGAACGCCGGTCGATGCGTATGCATCGCAGGCCTATCCGTCACCTGTGGCACCCCCCGTGCGCTCCGGCCATCGCCGTCATCGCCGATGATCTAGACGATCTGCCTGGTGTCGGCAGGCTTCTGCAGCGCGCCGATCAGGATGCGCAGCGCCTCCGCCAATTCCGATCTGTTCCGCGCCGCCCCCAGCGAGACACGTGCCGCATGCGGCGGTGCCCCATCGACCGTGAAGGCATCGCCTGCGACGACCGCAAGTCCGTTCCGCAGAAGATGTGCCGCGATCTCGGGCCGGCCTTCCGGCAGCCGCAACCACAGATGATGGGCGGCGGGCCTGGCCAGGAACTGAAAACCCTTCAGCGTGCGCTGCGCGAGCTGCTGGCGGCCGACCGCCTCGTTGCGGATGGCGGCGATGATGCGATCGGCAATGCCGCTTTCGATCCAATGCGTCACCAGCGCGACCATCAATGGCGCCGGCATCTGCACGGTCGCCTGCAAGGACGTGCGCATGTCCCGCTGCGCGCTGCTGTCGGGCGTCACGAGGTAGGCAACGCGCAGCGCCGGCGCGATGCATTTTGACAGTGTGGTCGCAAGATAAGTCCGCTCCGGAATGAGGCCCGCGATCGGCGATGCCGAGCGGTCGAGCAGGCCGTAGGCGTCGTCCTCAATCAAGGTCGTGTCGGCATCGCAAATGATCTTTGCGATCGCACTGCGCCGCTCGGCGGACAGCGTCGCGGTGGTCGGATTGTGCAGCGTCGGAATGAGGTAGACGGCCTTTGCCCGGTGCGCGCGGCACGCCTTCGCCAGCGCATCGGGCAGGATGCCGCCGTCATCCATGGCGACGCCGACGAGCTTGACGCCGAGCTGCGCCGCGGCGGCCTTGATGCCGGGGAAGGTGAGGGCTTCCGTCAGAACGATGTCGCCGGGCCGCGCGAGATGGGCGAGCAGGTTGAACAGGATGGTTTGCGCCCCGGGGAAGATCAGGAGCCTGTCGGCCTGCGCATGCGGAACGCGTGCGCGCATCCAGCGCGCCGCGACCTCGCGCTCATGCGTGCTGCCGCCGGGCGGCTGATAGTTGAGATACGCCGTCAGGCCCGATTGCGCGCGGATGGCTTCCATGCCGGCGATGATGCGCTCGTCGAGCTGCGCCTCCAGCGGATGCGGCGGCACGTTCATCGAAAGATCGATCGCGACGGGATGCGGCAGGTCGACCGCGCGGCGCGCGCTGGTCTCCGACACGAACGAGCCCTGTCCGACCCGGGCTTCCATGATGCCGCGGCGCCGCGCCTCGGTGTAGGCGCGCGTCACCGTGGTGAGGTCGATGCCGAGGGCTTTTGCGAGCGCGCGCTGCGTCGGCAATTGCTGGCCGCGCACCAGCCTGCCCGCAGCAATGTCGGCCTCCATCGCATCGACGATGCGCTGATAGCGCGGGCCGCTCAGCTCCGAGATTGTAGGGGTCCAATCCATGCAATTTAGCCCAATATCCTTTGAATGTATGGATGCAAGATATTATTGTATGGATCGTCGAAAAGGAAGAGGTGTGGTCATGGCGACGGTCTCTCTGGCAAAGGCGATGTGGCGCGGTTTCAGCGGCAAATGTCCGAATTGCGGGGAAGGGCACATGTTCGGTCGCTTCCTGAAAGTGGCCGACGCGTGCGACCATTGCGGCGAGGAGCTGTTTCACCAGCGCGCGGACGACTTTCCCGCCTATCTCGTGATGGTCGTGGTTGGCCATCTCGTGGTGCCGGCGATCCTCGCGGTCGAGACCGCCTATGCGCCGCCGGAATGGTTGCAACTCGCGGTGTGGCTGCCGGTGACGCTGTTCGCCTCGCTCGCACTGCTGCAACCGACCAAGGGCGCCATCGTCGGGCTGCAATGGCAACTCGGCATGCACGGTTTCGAGGCGAGCAAGCAGCGGCGCGAGGCAGCCGAGCTTGCGCCGGTCCTGGTGAAGGCGGATACGCGCGCGGCCTGAGCGGCGTTTACATCGCGCCGCCGGCCGCTACACTCCGTCGTACCAACAAGAACGATGGAAACGCCGATGGCCGCACGCGCGAAGACCTTCCTGCTTTGTCATGGCGCCTGGTCCGGCGGATGGGCCTGGAAGAAGATGCATCCGCTGATGGCGCAGGCCGGCCATCGCCTGGTGGCGCCGACCTATACCGGGCTCGGCGAGCGCGCGCATCTCGCAAGCCCCACGATCGATCTGGAGACGCACATCCAGGACATCCTCAACGTCATCGCCTTCGAGGATCTCAGCGACATCGTGCTGCTTGGCCATAGCTATGGCGGCATGGTCGCGACCGGCGTCGCCGATCGCGCGCGCGAGCGTGTGACGCAGCTGATCTATCTCGACGCCTTCGTGCCGCGCGATGGCCAGTCGCTGTTCGATCTCAACGAGGGCGGCCGCGAGCCGATGCGAAGGGCAGCAAGCTCGGGCGACGGCTATCGCATCCCGCCGAATCCGCCGCCGCCGGACACGCCCCAAGCCGATCTCGACTGGCTCAATGCGCGCCGCGTCCCTATGCCGATCAAGTGCTTCGAGACCAGGCTGAGGCTCGAGCACGGCGAACCGGCGATGCCGCGCAGCTACATCTATTGCACGCGCATCCCGCCGGGCGACGTGTTCGGGCAGTTCGCCAAGCGGACGAAGAGCGAGGATGGCTGGCGTTACGTCGAACTCGATGCCAGCCATGCGCCGAACGTGACGGCGCCGGAGGCCTTGATGGGCGTGTTGGAGAAGATCGTCGCGTAGCTCTCGTCGTCATTCCGGGGCGTGCGCAGCACGAGCCCGGAATCCATTTCTCCGCCGACTCTGTTGCCCGATGGATTCCGGGCTCTCGCTTCGCGAGCCCCGGAATGACAGCTCGGCCAAAATGGTGAGGGGTCCGATGCGTTGGCACCGAACCCCTCGTCACTTCCTGGTAAGACGCGTTTTCTTCGCGAACCGGAAAACCACTTCGCTCGAAAACGCTTTAGAATATCAGCCGGCCTGTAAGCCGGGTTCTGTAGGGCACCGCCCGCCTGCGCGAACGATACGTGACGGCCATTCCTCTGGGACCGTGTTTGCACACGGCCTCGAGCAACCTACCCGGACGGCGGGCCTGACATCGCCCCGCGGCGTTATCGCTTGCGCGAACAGCCCGCTTAAGCCGTCCCTATTCGGTTTTGCTCCCGGTGGGGTTTGCCATGCCGGCTCCGTTGCCGGAACCGCGGTGCGCTCTTACCGCACCTTTTCACCCTTACTTCCTCCGAGGAGGGAGCGGTTCGTTCTCTGTGGCACTTTCCCTGGGGTCGCCCCCGCCGGACGTTATCCGGCACCGCATGTCATGGGAGCCCGGACTTTCCTCCCCGGCGGCCTTTCGGCACGTGCCGGAGCGGCCGTCCGGCCGACTGACGGATTACGCATGGGGCATTTGTGACGGTTTCGTCAAGCTGATATCGCAACGCACGCTTCGCCCGCAAATAATCTATCCTGAAGATGTCGTTTGGTGCGTGTCCCGTTCGACTGGATGTCGGCAACACGGCCGAGCAACAGGAGTGAAGCAATGCAATATCTGCTGATGATCTATCAGAACGAGATCGAGTACGCGAAGAACGACGCGGCGACGAGCCAGAAGATGCTGGCCGAATACCAGGCCTTCACGCAATCCATCATCCAGAACGGCAACTTCAAGGCCGGCGACCGCTTGCAGCCGACCACGACCGCGACGACCGTGCGCGTGCGCGAGGGCAAGACGCTGACGACAGATGGTCCGTTCGCGGAAACACGCGAGCAGCTCGGCGGCTACTACCTGGTCGAGGCGAAGGATCTCAACGAGGCCATCGGGATCGCGGCGCGGATTCCCAGCGCACGGATCGGCTCGATCGAGGTGCGGCCGATCTGGGTGTACGAGAAGTGACGGCTCTCACCTTCGTCACTCCGGGCTCGCGGCTTTGCCGCGCCCCGGAATGACGAGAGGGGATGATCGCGTGACATGACCCCTGGCGAGATCGACAAGATCTTCCGCGACGAGGCGGGGCGGGCGCTGGCCACGCTGATCCGTCTCGTCGGTGATTTCGATCTCGCCGAGGACGCGCTCCAGGATGCTTTTGCCGTCGCGCTGGAACGCTGGGCGGCATGTGAGGTCCCCGGCAATCCGCGCGCCTGGCTGGTCAATGTCGCCAAGCACAAGGCGATCGACCGCATCCGCCGCCAGGCCGTCTTCCGCGGCAAGCAGCAGGCGCTGGTGCATGAACTCGAGCTCAACGCGCAAGCCGTCGACGAGCCGCCGGCAACGCTCGACGACGACATGCTGCGGCTGATCTTCACCTGCTGCCATCCCGCGTTCGCGCCCGAGGTACAGGTCGCGCTGACGCTCCGCACCGTCTGCGGGCTGTCGACAGCGCAGGTCGCGCGCGCGTTTCTCGTGGGCGAGGAGGCAATGGCGCAGCGGCTGGTCCGCGCCAAGCAGAAGATCAGGCTTGCCGGCATCCCCTATGAGGTGCCCGAGCGCGACGCGCTGGCGCCGCGGCTCGATGGCGTGCTCGCCGTGATCTATCTGGTCTTCACCGAGGGCTATGTCGCGACCGAGGGCGCGGACCTGATGCGGCCCGATCTTGCGGCCGAGGCCATCCGGCTCGGCCGCTTGCTCGATCGGCTGATGCCCGATCGCGCCGGCATCAAGGGCCTGCTGGCCCTGATGCTGCTGCACGATGCCCGCCGCGCCGGACGCGAGACGCCGGCCGGCGACATTGTGCTGCTCGAAGAGCAGGACCGCTCGCTGTGGGATCGTGGGCAGATCGATGAGGGCCTGCGTCTGGTCGACGATGCGCTGCGCGTGCCCGGCCGGCCGCAGCCCTATGCGGTGCAAGCCGCGATCGCCGCTCTGCATGCGCGTGCGCCGAGCTTTGAGGAAACCGATTGGCCGCAGATTGCGGGACTCTACGAGGTGCTGCTGCGCATCAACCCGTCGCCGGTGATCGAGCTGAACCACGCCGCGGCGGTGTCGATGGTCGATGGGCCGGCACGAGCGCTCGATCTCGTCGATGCGATCACCGCGCGCGGCGGGCTTCGCGGCTATGAGCTATTGCCCGCAGTGCGCGCGGATCTGTTGCGGAGGCTCGGGAGGACGGAGCAGGCGCGCGAGGCCTATCATGCGGCGACGGAGGCGACGCAGCTCGAGCCGTTGCGGAGGCTCTATGCGCGAAGGATGAGGGAGATGGAGTGATGCTCTCGTGCCCCGGACGCAGCGCCTCTATGGCGATGCGCTGCAGAGCCGGGGCCCATCTCGTCGCAGCGGGCTGCATCGCCGATTGGGTCCCGGCTCGCGCTTCGCGCGTCCGGGACACGAGAGTGAATTGCGTGGTCTACGCCGTTACTTCGACGCCACCGTCGTTTCTTCCGCCGGCAGGCTCGCCAGCAGAGCCTGCAACGTCGACAGCGTCGAATGATCGGCGACGCCATCGAGTCGCGCCGGACGGAAATGGCGCTGGAAGGCGATGACGACTTCCATCGTCGCGGCGTCGTATTTGCCGGTCAGCGGCACGCCGTAGCCGTACCTGGCGAGCGCCTGCTGCATGCTCAGCACGGCGTCGCTGATGGTGCCGAGCATGAGAGTCTCACCGCGCACGATCGGAGCGGGCGTGACCCAGTGGCCGACGCCGGAATTGGCCAGCGAATGCCATGGAAATTTTTCGCCGGGATCCTTCTTGCGCGCGGGCGCAACGTCGGAATGGCCGAGCACCCGGTGGGCCGGCACCTTGCGCCGGAGCATGATGCCGCGGCACAGCGCGATCACGGCGGCGATCTGGCGCAGCGGAAACTCGGGATAGCCCCAGTCGTGGCCGCGATTGATGATTTCGATGCCGATCGAGCAGGAGTTGATGTCGTCCTCGCCGGCCCAGGAAGAGACGCCTGCGTGCCAGGCGCGCTTGGTCTCGGGCACGCATTGCACGATGCGGCCGTCCTCGAGCACGACATAATGCGCCGACACTTCGCTGCCGGCCGTGCACAGCCGTGCCAGCGCGCCCTCGACATCGGGCATGCCGGTGTAGTGCAGCACGATCATGTCCGGCTGCCGTCCCTTGTTGCGCTCGCCATGATTGGGCGAGGGGATGATGTCCGAGACGATCGATGAGTCGGGCTCGAACGTCCGCAGGCTCGCCACGGTCTTGGGAACCGGGAGAACGCGTTGACGCTTCGAATCAGATCCAGACGGTGTGGACGAACCGGAGGGCATGAGCAGCTCGAACGAACGGAGAGTGGGGCAAGCCCTTCTCTTTACTATTCCTTTACCGTCCACCGGACGCAATCGCGCGGCGCGGTTAACGGATGCATTTCGGCGATGTGTGTGGATGAGGCATCACCCCGCTCGTCACCTTTACGACTTGTATCGAGTCGAGCAACGCTTTCTTAACGCTAAGGGCCGTTACTGAGGGATGAAGTGCCGACCCGCGTCCGGAGGCGGCCAAAGCGTATTTTGGCTCGAAATCCCATGGCTGCCCGACAAATTCCACTGGGAACACTGGGTTTGTGGCCTGGGACGACCGGGCCCGGTAACCATGCTGGACGAGGGCTTTGTCGTGGAACCGCCGCGACGCGTAATGATTCGAGGCGTTATGGGCTTGTTCGTCCCCGATCTTGCTTGGATGTCAGGCCGGTCGGTCGGCAGGCGTTTCGCATGAGCTCGGTTCCGCACATCCCCGTTCTGGGTCGGGAGGCCGTCGCGCATCTCGCTCCGCGCGACGGCGGCGTCTATGTCGACGCCACTTTTGGCGCCGGCGGCTATAGCCGCGCGATCCTGGAAGTGCCGGGAACCCGACTCATCGCCATTGATCGCGACCGCACGGCGATTGCCGGCGGTGCCGACCTGGTCGAACGCTCCGCGGGCCGGCTGATGCTGGTCGAAGGCCGCTTCTCCAATCTTGCCGAGGTCTGCGCGGCGCAAGGCGTCGAGGCGATCGACGGCGTCGTGATGGACGTCGGCGTGTCCTCGATGCAGCTCGACCAGGCCGGCCGTGGATTCTCCTTCCGCCTCGACGGTCCGCTCGACATGCGGATGGGGCAGACGGGCCCGACCGCAGCCGACGTGGTCGCGCGTGCGTCGGAAGGCGATCTCGCCGACATCATTTATCTCCTCGGCGAGGAGCGGCATTCGCGCCGCATCGCGCGCGCCATTGTCGCGGACCGGCAGGAGACCCCGTTCACCACCACGCGCGCGCTTGCCGATCTCGTCGGAAGGGTGGTTCGCTCCAAGCCGGGGGACATTCATCCGGCAACGCGGACGTTCCAGGCGCTACGCATCTTCGTCAACGAGGAACTCGACGAGCTCCAGGCCGCGCTCGCTGCAGCTGAGCGCATGCTCAAGCCCGGCGGCCGCCTCGTCGTGGTCTCGTTCCATTCGCTGGAAGACCGCATCGTCAAGAATTTTCTCACTGAGCGCTCCAGAACCGGCGGCGGTTCGCGACATCTGCCGGAAGTGGCGCAAGTGACGCCGAGCTTCCAGGTTCTGACGCGGCGGCCCGTCGTCGCCGGCGAAGACGAAGTTGCGCATAATCCGCGCGCGCGCTCCGCAAAGCTGCGCGCCGCCGAGCGCACCTCGGCGCCGGCGCACGAGACCGACGAGGCATCGCCCTGGCCGAAACTCTCCGACGTGATGAGGGGCGGCTAGCGCATGCGCATCATCCACCTCCTCGTCATTGGTGCGCTGATCTTCGCGGCGGCCCATGTCTACCGGATCAAGATGGACTCCACGGCGCGCACCGAGAAGGTGCTGCGGCTGCGTGCAGAGATCCGCGAGGAGCGCGACGCGATCGCGGCGCTGCGGGCCGAGTGGGCCAAGCTCGATGCTCCGCTGCGGCTGCAAGGCCTGTCCGACCGGCATCTGCACCTCAAGCCGGTCAATGGCACGCAATATGACTCGCTGAAGAATCTGCCGGAGCGCCCGCCGCGGATGTTCAGGCCGGGCGATCCCGATCCGATCGGGGCCATGCTAAACGCCATCGAAGCCGCGAGCGATCCCGATACCGTGACGGGCTCCGTGCCTCAGCCCGAGGACAAGCAATGAGCGCGGCAACGCCTGCAAAACCGACCGAGAAGCCGGCTGAACCGTGGCGGCAGCGGCTGATCCGCAGCCTGCTCTACGGGCGCAATGTCGATCGCGCCGTGAAGGCGCGAGCGCGCGTGGGCCTTGCGATACTCGCCTTCGCTTCGGTCTATGCCCTGATCGGCGGGCGGCTCGTGATGTTCGCGATCGGCGCGGACGCCCACGGGGCGCGCCGCGCCGCGGCGCAGGAGGTGGTTGCGACCGCGCGGCCCGATATCGTCGACCGCAACGGCGCGATCCTTGCGACCGACGTCAAGGCCGCGAGCCTGTTCAGCGAGCCGCGCCGCATCATCGACAAGGATGAGGCGATCGAGCTCCTGACGGCGACCATTCCCGACCTCGACGAGGCCGAGGTGCGCGAGCGCCTGAAGTCGCGCAAGGGCTTCGCCTGGCTCAAGCGCGAGGTCACGCCGGCGCAGCAGCAAGCCATTCACAAGCTCGGCCTTCCCGGCATCGGCTTCCTGCGCGAGAACAAGCGCGTCTATCCGACGGGCAACGAGGTCGCCCACATCATCGGTCTCGTCAACATCGACAACCAGGGCATCGCGGGCCTGGAGAAGTGGCTCGACAACCAGGGGCTCGCCGATCTCCATCGCGCCGGCTTCGCCACCGACCGGCTGCAGAAGCCGATCGAGCTCTCGGTCGATCTGCGCGTCGAGCATGCGCTGCGCGACGAACTCCTCAAGGCCAAGGACAAGTTCCACGCCAAGGCCGCCTCCGGCATCGTCTCCAACGTCAAGACCGGCGAGATCGTGGCGATGGTCTCGCTACCGGATTTCGATCCCAACAATCCGAAGGAAGCGCACGACCCCGATCGCATCAACCGCCTGACCACCGGCGTCTACGAGATGGGCTCGACCTTCAAGGCGTTCACGCTGGCGATGGCGCTCGATTCCGGCAAGGTCAACCTGAACTCGATGTGGGACGCACGCGGAAACCTGCACTACGGCAAGTTCACGATCCACGACAGTCATCCGCTCGGGCGTTTCATCAACACCAAGGAAGTGTTCACCTACTCGTCCAACATCGGCGCCGCGCGCATTGCGCTCAATCAGGGCGTCGAGGCGCACAAGGCGTTCCTCGCCAAGATGGGCCAGATGACGCGGCTGCGCACCGAGCTGCCGGAGAGCGCGGCGCCGCTGATCCCGCGGCGCTGGAGCGAGTTGAACACGGTCACCGCCGCGTTCGGCCAGGGCCTGTCGGTGGCACCGCTGCAAGCCGTGATGGGCATCAACGCGCTGGTGAACGGCGGCTATCTGATTCCGCCGACGTTCATGAAGCGCAGCGAATCCGAAGCCATGGCGATGGCCAAGCGCGTGATCAAGACGGATACCAGCGACAAGATGCGGTACCTGATGCGGCTCAATGCCGAGATCGGCACCGCCAAGACCGCCGACGTCAAGGGCTATTACGTCGGCGGCAAGACCGGGACGTCCGAGAAGGTCATCAACGGGCGCTACGCCAAGAAGCGCGTGCTCAACTCGTTCACCGCCATCCTGCCGTGCGACGATCCCAAATATCACGTCTTGATCATGCTGGACGAGCCGCAGGCGCTGCCCGAAACGCATGGCTTCATCACCTCCGGCTGGAACGCGGTGCCGACCGGCGGCAAGGTGATCGAGCGAATCGCGCCGCTCCTGGGCGTCGAGCCGCGGTTCGACCTGCCGCCGTCCGACCGCCTTATTCTTGCAGCATCCAGGACAACCCAGTAATCAACCGGGTGGGCCATCGCCGGTGCTGAGTCGGGATTTTCCAAGGGATTCGGCTTTCCGGCAGGGCATGGCGACTGGAAGACCATGAAGCTGCGCGACCTCCTAGGCCCGGATGTTCTGGGCAATGACGCCGCGATCGAGCCCGCTGTTGCGGCGCTCGACGTGAGCGGCATTACGCTCGACAGCCGCATGGTCAAGCCGGGCGATCTCTTCTTCGCACTCGCGGGCAGCAAGACCGACGGCGCGCGCTTCATCGATGCTGCAATTGCCGGGGGCGCGATCGCGGTCGTTGGCGACCATGCGCCTGCGGCGACCAGGGTGCCGTTTATCACTGCGGCCAATCCGCGCCGCACACTGGCGCTGGCCGCGGCAAAGCTCTTTCCCGCGCAGCCCGCGACGATCGCCGCCGTGACCGGAACCAGCGGCAAGACCTCGGTCGCGGCCTTCACACGTCAGATCTGGGAGCGGCTGGGGCATGCCTCCGCCAGCATCGGCACCATCGGTCTCGTCTCGCCCAAACGCACCGTCTATGGCTCGCTGACGACGCCCGATCCGATCGCGCTGCACCGGCAGATCGACGAGATCGCGCGCGAGGGCGTCACGCATCTCGCCTTCGAGGCCTCCTCGCACGGGCTCGACCAGTATCGCCTCGACGGCGTGCGCGTCTCCGCAGGCGGCTTCACCAACCTCTCGCGCGACCACATGGATTATCATCCGAGCGTTGCGCATTATCTCGCGGCAAAGCTGCGCCTGTTCCGCGAGCTGGTGCCGCCGGGTGGTGCCGCGGTGATCTCGGCCGATCATGATTGCTCGGCCGAAGCGATCGACGCCGCCAAGGCGCGCGGCCTGCGCGTCATGGCGGTCGGCCGCAACGGCGACGGAGCAGGCGAGGGCATCCGCCTCACGGAGGCCGTGGTCGAAGGTTTCGCGCAAAAGCTCACGCTCGAACATCGCGGCAAGCGCTTCGCCATCCGGCTGCCGCTGGTCGGCGAATTCCAGATCGAGAACGCGCTGGTGTCGGCGGGCCTTGCCATCGGCACCGGCAGCGATGCGGCAGATGTGTTGGCAACTCTCGAACATCTCGAAGGCGCCAAGGGCCGGCTCGAGCGTGTCGGCGAGCGCAACGGCGCCCCGATCTTCGTCGATTATGCGCACAAGCCCGATGCGCTCGCGAAGGCGCTGCAGGCGCTGCGGCCTTATGCGAAGCGCAGGCTGGTCGTCGTGTTCGGCGCCGGCGGCGACCGCGATGCCGGCAAGCGTCCGATCATGGGCGAGATCGCGGCCGAGAACGCCGACGGCGTCATCGTCACCGACGACAATCCGCGCAGCGAGCAGCCGGAAGCCATCCGTGCCGCGATCCTCGCCACCGCGAAGGGCGCCCGGGAGATCGGCGACCGCGCTGCCGCGATCCGCGCCGCGATCGAGGAATTGGAAGCAGGCGATGCGCTGCTTATCGCCGGCAAGGGCCATGAGACCGGGCAGATCGTGGGCGGAGAAGTTCTGCCCTTCAGTGATCACGAGGCGGTTGCCGCCGCACTAGCGTCGAGGGTTGCATGAGCGCGCCAATATGGACGGTTGCCGAGGTCGCGCGTGCGCTGGGCGTCACCGGATCATTCCCGGACACGGGAATCGACTTCATCACGCAGGACAGCCGGCTGGTGAAGCCGGGCAGCCTGTTCGTCGCGCTCAGCGGCACGCCGAGCGGCGGCTTCGTCTCGGCCTTCGCCAGCGCGCGCGACGGCTGGGAGTTCGCGGACAAGGCGGAAGCTTCGGGCGCGGTGGCGATGATCGTGCCGCACGAGATCGCCGGCATCCGCATTCCGCAGATCGTCGTCAGGGACACGCTGATCGACGGTCTCTGGGGCCTTGCACGTGCCGCGCGCGCGCGCTTTGCCGGACCGGTGATCGGGCTCACTGGAAGCGCCGGCAAGACCAGCACCAAGGAATTTCTCGCCGCCTATCCAAACGCCTATGCGAGCCCGTCGAGCTTCAACAATTTCTGGGGCGTGCCGCTGACGCTCTGCAACGCCAGGCGGGATGCCAGCCTCTGGGTCGTCGAGATGGGCATGAACCAGCAGGGCGAGATCGCGCGGCTCAGCGAATTGACGCGCCCGACGGTCGCGCTCGTCGTCAACGTGCAGCCCGTGCATCTGGAAAAGCTCGGCTCGCTGGAAGCCATCCGGCGCGAGAAGGTGTCGATCGCGCTCGGCCTGCCCGAGAATGGTGTGCTGGTGCTGCCCGCCGGGATCAAGGCGCCCGAGTGGAAGGGCAAGGTCGTGCGCTTCGGCGGCGAGCATGCCGAGGTGCACGAGGTCGCGCACGCGCCCCACGGCGAAAGCTGGCAGGTCGTGGCTGCGATCGGCAAGAAGGAGATCGCCTTCAGCCTCACCCCTGGCGCGCCGCACCGGGTGCACAATGCGCTGGCAGCACTTGCCGCCGTTCATGCTGCGCATCTCGACGTCGCGACGCTCGCGATCAAGCTCGACCGCGTCGGCATCATGACCGGCCGCGGCGTCGAGCAGGCGGTCGGCGATATCACCGTGATCGACGACAGCTTCAACGGCAATCCGGCCAGCGTGGCGGCTGCGCTGCAAAGCCTCCAGGCGCGCCACGTGAGCGAAGGCCGCCGCATCGCGGTTCTCGGCGACATGCTCGAGCTGGGCGAGGACGCACCGAGCTATCACACCGGCCTCGCCAGATATCTCGAGGGCATCGACGGCGTCTACTGCGTCGGTCCTCTGATGCGCCACCTCTACGACGTGCTGCCATCGGGCAAGGGCCTCGGCTGGCACGATGATCCCGCCACGCTGAAGCCGAGCGAGGTTGCGAGCCTGCTGAAGGCAGGGGATGTCGTGGTTGTCAAGGGCAGCAAAAAGATGTTCTGGGTCAACAAGTTTGTGCCGGGCCTGATGGCCGCCTTGCAGGCGAAGGCGTAAACTGCTTGGAAGGCGCTGTTCCCGAATCCCACCCTTTGTGGCGCGAAGCCGTCCGTTTTCCCAGAGGTCGCGCGACCCATGACGAAGACCAGCGAATGCCCGTGAGGCACGTTGAGGCCAAGACAATGGCCAGGAACAAGGCCAAGGCTGCGTGTGCAAAGGCGCCATAGGACCGTCTGAATGTTTTACTGGCTGATCGAGCTCTCCAACACATTTCCGGGCTTCGGTGCCGTTCGCACCTTCCTGAACGTCTTCCGCTACATCACCTTCCGCACCGGTGGCGCGGTGGTGACCGGCGCGCTGTTCGTGTTCCTGTTCGGGCCCTGGATCATCGATCATCTGCGCATCCGCCAGGGCAAGGGCCAGCCGATCCGCTCCGACGGCCCGCAATCGCATCTCGCCAAGAAGGGCACGCCCACCATGGGCGGGCTGATGATCCTGTCCGGCCTCACCGTCGGCACGGTGCTGTGGGCCAATCCGCTCAACCCCTATGTCTGGATCGTGCTGGCGGTGACGCTCGGCTTCGGCTTCGTCGGCTTCTATGATGATTACCTCAAGGTGACCAAGCAGACCACGACCGGATTCGGCAGCAAGCTTCGCCTGCTGATCGAGGCGGTGATCGCGCTGGTGGCCTGCTACGCGCTGGTGCGGCTGAACCGCGATCCCGCCTCGACCGCGCTGACGATCCCGTTCCTCAAGGACACCGTGCTGCATTTCGGCTGGTTCTTTGTGGTGTTCGGCGCCTTTGTCATCGTCGGCTCCGGCAACGCGGTGAATCTCACCGACGGCCTCGACGGCCTTGCCATCGTGCCGGTGATGATCGCGACCGCGAGCTTTGCGATGATCGCCTATCTCGCCGGCAACGCCGTGTTCGCCGAATATCTCCAGATCAAATACGTCGCCGGCACCGGCGAGCTCGCGGTGCTCTGCGGTGCATTGCTGGGTGCCGGCCTCGGCTTCCTCTGGTTCAATGCGCCGCCGGCCTCGATCTTCATGGGCGACACCGGCTCGCTCGCGCTCGGCGGCATGCTCGGCGCCATCGCGGTCGCGGTGAAGCACGAGATCGTGCTCGCGGTCATCGGCGGCCTGTTCGTGCTGGAGGCGGTCTCGGTCATCGTGCAGGTGGTGTCGTTCAAGCTCACCGGAAAACGCATCTTCCGGATGGCGCCGATCCACCATCATTTCGAGCAGCTCGGCTGGACCGAGCCGCAGATCGTGATCCGGTTCTGGATCATCTCGGTGATGCTGGCGCTCGCCGGGCTGTCCACGCTGAAGCTGCGGTGATGGTCACGCGATGATCCCGATTACATCCTTCGCCGGCAAGACGGTCGCGGTGTTCGGCCTCGGCGGCTCCGGGCTCGCCTCCTGCCACGCGCTGAAGGCCGGCGGCGCCGAGGTGATCGCCGCCGACGACAATGCCGAGAACGTCGCCAAGGCCGCGCAGGCCGGCTTCATCACCGCGGATCTGCGCAACGTCTCCTGGACCAATTTCGCCGCCCTCGTGCTCGCGCCCGGCGTCCCGCTCACCCATCCGGTGCCGCACTGGAGCGTGCTGAAGGCGCGCGAGGCCGGCTGTGAGGTGATCGGCGACATCGAGCTGTTCTGCCGTGAGCGGCGGCGCCACGCGCCGGACGCACCGTTCGTCGCCATCACCGGCACCAACGGCAAGTCGACCACGACGGCACTGATCGCGCACCTGACGAAAGTCGCCGGCTATGACACCCAGATGGGCGGTAATATCGGCACCGCGATCCTGTCGCTGGAGCCGCCGCGCATGGGGCGCGTCCACGTCATCGAGATGTCGTCCTACCAGATCGACCTCACGCCCTCGCTCGATCCCTCCGTCGGCATCCTGCTCAATGTCAGCGAGGACCATATCGACCGGCACGGCACGATCGAGCACTACGCTGCCGTGAAGGAGCGCCTCGTCGCAGGCGTGCAGGCGGGCGGCACCTCGATCGTCGGCGTCGATGACGGCTATTGCCGCGACATCGCCGACCGGCTCGACCGCGCCGGCAAGAACGTCGTGCGCATCTCCGTCAAGAACCCACTGGCGAGCGGAATCTATGTCGAGCATGGCAATATCGTGCGCGCCTCGGGCGGGGCCCGCAGCGAGATCGCCGCGCTCGGCGGCATCGGCTCGCTGCGCGGCCAGCACAATGCGCAGAACGCGGCCTGTGCGGCGGCCGCCGCGCTCGCCATGGGCATCAGCCAGGACGTGCTGCAGAACGGTCTGCGCAGCTTTCCGGGCCTGGCACATCGCATGGAGCAGGTTGGCCGCCGCGGCAACGTGCTGTTCGTTAACGATTCCAAGGGCACCAACGCGGACGCCACCGCGCACGCGCTGTCGTCCTTCGCCGACATCTTCTGGATCGCCGGCGGCAAGCCGAAGGCAGGTGGCATCACGAGCCTGACGGGCTTCTTCCCGCGCATCCGCAAAGCCTATTTGATCGGCGAGGCCGCCCAGGAGTTTTCGGGCACGCTGGGCTCGCAGGTTGCGCACGAGATAAGCCAGACCCTCGATGTCGCGGTCGAGCACGCCGCGCGCGATGCGGAAGCCTCCGGCCTCACCGACGCCGTCGTGCTGCTGTCGCCGGCCTGCGCCTCCTTCGACCAGTACCGCAACTTCGAGATCCGCGGCACCAGGTTCCGCGAACTGGTGCAGGCGCTGCCGGGCGCGAAGCCGGTGGTGTGAGCGCTCGTGTCCCGGATGCGCGTAGCGCGAGCCGGAACCCAGAAGCCGCAATGGGCCCCGGCTCTGCAGCGCACCGCAAGAGCGCTGCGCTGCGTCCGGGGCACGAGACTGTTCACAACTTCATCCACTTCATTAACCCCCCGGTAACCAACCTCGGCGACCAATGGACCGACCTCCGTCCGAAAGCGGCCGCCCATGCTCTCCCGTGAAGAACGCACCCCCTTTTCCGAGTGGTGGTGGACCGTCGACAAGCCGCTGATGGGCGCCATCCTGGCCTTGATGCTGACCGGGGTGATCCTGTCGCTGGCGGCGAGCCCGCCGGTGGCGACCCGCATCGGGCTCGACCCATTCCACTTCTTCAGCCGCCACGTGCTGTTCCTGTTG
The DNA here is from genome assembly GCF_028128965.1 of Bradyrhizobium sp. CCBAU 25338. Taxonomy (NCBI): domain Bacteria; kingdom Pseudomonadati; phylum Pseudomonadota; class Alphaproteobacteria; order Hyphomicrobiales; family Nitrobacteraceae; genus Bradyrhizobium; species Bradyrhizobium sp. CCBAU 25338. Next base: position 231,706 of record NZ_LFKY01000041.1, on the reverse strand, counting down.
CCGTCTTGCATTGTGCTCGTCGGCGTCTCCTTCCTGTCGCCGCGCGCCATCCGCCGCAGCGCGCTCGTCATCTTCGCGATCAGCATCATCCTGATCGTGCTCACGCTCGCGATCGGCCCTGAGGTGAAGGGCTCGCGGCGCTGGATCACGCTGCTCGGCGTCAACATCCAGGCCTCCGAAATCGCCAAGCCGTCATTCGTCGTCATCGCCGCCTGGCTGTTCGCGGAATCGACCAGGCGGCCGGAGATGCCCGCGACCTCGATGGCGGTGGTGCTGCTCCTGATGCTGGTCGCGCTGCTGGTGATGGAGCCCGATTTCGGCCAGACCATGCTGGTCCTGATGGTGTGGGGCTCACTGTTCTTCATCGCGGGCATGCGCATGATCTGGGTGTTCGGCCTCGCAGGTCTCGGCGCCGCGGGCCTGTTCAGCGCTTACTTGTTCGTCCCGCACGTCGCCGGCCGCATCAGGCGCTTCATGAATCCGGCCTCCGGCGACACCTTCCAGGTCGATACCGCGATGGAGGCCTTCTACAACGGCGGCTGGTTCGGGCTCGGACCGGGCGAGGGCATCGCCAAGCGCAGCCTGCCGGACAGCCACACCGACTTCGTGTTCGCAGTCGCGGCCGAGGAGTTCGGCATCATCCTGTGCCTCGCCATGCTGGCGCTGTTCGCCTTCGTCGTCATCCGCACGCTGTCGCGCGCCTATGCCAATGAGGACATGTTCTCGCGCTTCGCGGCCTCGGGGCTTGCGATCCTGTTCGGCGTGCAGGCCGCGATCAACATGTCGGTGAACCTGCAGCTCATCCCCGCCAAGGGCATGACGCTGCCCTTCATCTCCTATGGCGGTTCCTCGATCGTCTCGCTCGCCTATGGTGTCGGCATGATGCTGGCGCTGACGCGGCTGCGCCCGCGCACCGAGGTCGAGGCGAGCGGCCACGCCGAGGCGATGCGCAGCTACGCGTGATGCAGGTTTCGTGTCCCGGACAAGCGAAGCGCAGATCCGGGACCCAGAATGCCGCAGCCATGGGCCCCGGTTCAGCAGCGCACCACGTCGCCAGAGCGACGCGCTGCGCTGCGCCCGGGGCACGAACACCTTTGTGGCCGCGCTCGCAATGACCGAAAACTCCCTGTAAAACTCCCTCATTATGGACAAGTCCCCCCTGATTCTTCTCGCCGCGGGCGGCACCGGCGGCCATCTGTTTCCGGCCGAGGCACTCGGCGTCGAATTGATCCGGCGCGGCTATCGCGTCCGCCTCGTCACCGACGAGCGCGCGCTGCGCTATAGCGGGCTGTTCAGCAATGACATGATCGACGTCGTCAGAAGCGAGACCGCGCGCGGCCGCAATCCGTTGCAACTCGCTTATGCCGGCCTCACGCTCGCTGCGGGCACGCTCTCTGCTTACCGTCTGATCAAGCGGCTCAAGCCGGTCGCCGTCGTCGGCTTCGGCGGCTACCCGACGCTGCCGCCGCTGGTCGCTGCGAAATTCGCCGGCGTGCCGAGCATCATCCACGACGCCAACGCCGTGCTCGGCCGCGCCAACCGGTTCCTGTCGAGCCGCGTCCGCGCCATCGCAACGTCCTTGCCCGGCGTGCTCGATCGCGATCCGGCGCTGTCGGCCAAGACCACGACCGTCGGCACGCCGATGCGGCCGGCGGTTCTCGCCGCCGCTGCGGTAAAGTATAGCCCCCCCGAGGTGAATGGCCCGCTGCGCCTGCTCGTCGTCGGCGGCAGCCAGGGCGCGCGCATCATGGCCGATATCGTGCCGGGCGCGATCGAGCGCCTCGAACCTGCGCTGTGGAGCCGGCTCGTTCTCACCCAGCAGGTGCGCGACGAGGACATGAGCCGCGTGCGCGCGGTCTACGACAAGCTCAAGATCAAGGTGGAGCTCGCGCCGTTCTTCACTGACCTTCCGGCGCGGCTCGCCTCCAACCACCTGATCGTGTCGCGCTCCGGCGCCGGCACCGTCGCCGAGCTCGCGGCGATCGGCCGGCCCTCCATCCTGGTGCCGCTGCCCGGCTCGATCGACCAGGACCAGTTCGCCAATGCCGGCGTGCTGGCCAAGGTCGACGGCGCGATCCGGATCCCGCAGACCGAGTTCACCTCCGATCGTCTCGCCGCCGAAATCTCCGGCCTGGCCGCCGAGCCCGCGCGCCTCGCCGCCATGGCCGCGGCCGCGAAGGGGGCAGGGCGGCTCGATGCGGCCGAAAGGCTCGCGGACCTCGTGGTGAAAACCGCCGGGATTTAGCCCGCGCGCCGTACAAGATCACGGACAGCTCTTTCGGCTCGATGGTCGCGCGCGGCCGGGCCGATCGCGCCTGTTTACTCCCTTAACAAGGCGGAGGATTTGCCCGTGACAGGCCTGCTGATTCATTCCCTCTCGGAGTTCTCCGACCTTATCCTCGAGGCGCTCGCGCTGGCGGATGCACGAGAGATCGTCGAGATCGGTTCGGAATACGGTGGGATGTCGTCCTTCCTTGCCGCGCATTGCCGCGCGCGCGGTGGACGGCTCACCACCATCGATCCGTCGCCGAAGCGCGAGTTCATGGCGTGGCTCAAGCTCGGCCCGGACATTCGCCATCTCGCCAAGACGAGCCTGGAGGCGTTCGCCGACATTGACGAGGCCGATGCCTGGGTCGTCGATGGCGATCACAACTGGTACACGGTCTACAACGAGCTCGGCCACATCGATGCGATCAGCCGTCGCGCCGGCAAGCCGCTTCTGGTCTTTGTGCACGATATCGGCTGGCCGTGTGGTCGGCGCGATTTCTACTATGCGCCCGAGCGAATTCCACCCGAGTATCGCCACGCCTACAGCTTTGACGCCGGTGCGATTCCCGGTCAGGCAGCCCTTGTCGATGGGCGCGGCTTTCGCGGCATGGGCCAGTTCGCGTTTGCCGAGATCTCCGGCGGCGCCCGCAATGGCGTGATGACGGCGATCGACGACTTTCTGGCCGACGCGCTCAGGGGCGGCCGCGAGCTCGGCTTTGCCGAGATCCCGGCCGTATTCGGGCTCGGCGTGATCTTCGATCTGGACGCTCCCTGGAGCGCGCCGCTCGCCGATCTCCTGTTGCCGTATCATCAGAACAAGCTCATTGGCGCGCTCGAGGCCAATCGCCTGCGCAACTATCTTCGCGTGCTCGATCTCCAGGATGAGGCGGCCGCGCGAACCGGCTCCGTCTGACCTCAGCGACGACATGGTCCCCGAGCGCGGGGGCGCGGTCCGCGAAACGGGCCAAAATTGGGCATCCAAGCGGGAAATTACCTCGTTTGGAGGCCGTACCGGGCTTGTCCCGATCCGTCCGGTCTTGCATGAAGTGGAGGAGATTCGCCGCTGGCCGGCCACGACAGGTGTAATCCCGCGGCCGCAGCCGGAATAGACAGAGACACAGCCATGAGACTGCCGCGCGAGATCGGACCCATCCACTTCGTCGGGATCGGCGGGATCGGCATGAGCGGCATCGCCGAGGTGCTGGTCAATCTCGGCTATGCGGTGCAGGGCTCGGACGCCTCCGACAATTACAATCTCGACCGTCTGCGCAAGAAGGGCGCGAAGGTTTCGGTCGGCCACAAGGCCGAGAATGTCGATGGGGCCGAGGTCGTGGTCGTGTCCTCCGCGATCAAGCGCGACAATCCGGAATTGATGGCGGCGCGCGAGAGGCGCATTCCCGTGGTGCGCCGCGCCGAGATGCTGGCCGAGCTGATGCGGCTGAAGAGCTGCGTCGCCATCGCCGGCACCCACGGCAAGACCACGACGACCACGATGGTCGCAACGCTGCTCGACGCCGGCGGGCTCGATCCCACCGTGATCAACGGCGGCATCATCAATGCCTACGGCTCCAACGCGCGGCTGGGGGCCGGCGACTGGATGGTGGTGGAGGCCGACGAGAGCGACGGCACCTTCCTGAAGCTGCCGACCGATGTCGCGATCGTCACCAACGTCGACCCCGAGCATCTCGACCACTTCAAGACCTTCGACGCCGTGCAGGACGCCTTCCGTCACTTCGTCGAGAATTTGCCGTTCTACGGCTTTGCAGTGATGTGCATCGATCATCCGGTCGTGCAGAGCCTCGTCGGCAAGATCGAGGACCGCCGCATCATCACCTACGGGGAAAATCCGCAGGCCGATGCGCGCCTGGTCGATCTCACCGCGGGCGGCGGCGGCTCGAAGTTCAAGGTCGTGATCCGCAACCGCAAGGCAGGCACCACGCATGAGATCGCCGACCTCGCGCTACCGATGCCGGGCCGGCACAACGCCTCCAACGCGACGGCGGCGATTGCGGTCGCTCACGCGCTCGGTGTGTCCGACGACCAGATCCGCAGTGCCATTGCAGGTTTCGGCGGCGTCAAGCGCCGCTTCACCAAGACCGGCGAATGGAACGGCGTCACCATCATCGACGATTACGGCCATCACCCCGTGGAGATCGCGGCCGTGCTGAAAGCGGCGCGTGATTCCTACACCGGCAAGGTGATCGCCGTGGTGCAGCCGCACCGCTACACCCGGCTGCAATCCCTGTTCGAGGAATTCTGCACCTGTTTCAACGACGCCGATGCGGTTGTTGTCGCTGACGTCTACGCCGCAGGCGAGACGCCGATCGAGGGCATCGACCGCGATCACTTCGTCGCCGGCCTGCGCGCGCACGGCCATCGCGAGGTGATCCCGCTGCCGGCGACATCGGAGCTCGCGGGCATCGTCAAGGGGCTCGCGAAGCCCGGCGATCTCGTGGTGTGCCTCGGGGCCGGCAACATCACGCAATGGGCGTATGCGCTGCCCGGCGAATTGAAGGCGCTGGGGTGAACATGCGCTTGTGCAGCTCCTATGTCGCCACGCGGCACATTGCGCTCCCTCCCCCCTTGTGGGGGAGGGTGGGGGAGAGGGGTAGCCACGAACTCCGACCTCGCTTGGGGCTACCCCCCTCCCTGACCCTCCCCCACAAGGGGGGAGGGAAGAGAAGCAGCTTGCCTACCTCACTCTCGGAGGCGGCATGAGCTTTCCGGACATCACGCCCGACCTCAAGGCCGCGATGCCTGATCTGCGGGGCCGGCTGCTGGCGAACCAGTCGCTGGCCGATCTCACCTGGTTTCGTGTCGGGGGGCCGGCGCAGGTTCTGTTCACGCCGGCGGATGAGGACGATCTCGCCTATTTCCTCGCGCATCTCGCTTCCGACATTCCAGTCCATGTCGTCGGCGTCGGCTCCAACCTGATCGTGCGCGATGGTGGCATTGCGGGCGTCGTGATCCGCCTTTCGCCGCGCGCCTTCGGCGATGCCAGCGCGAGCGGCGATGTCGTCACCGCCGGCGCTGCCGCGCTCGATAGGCGCGTGGCCGAGGTGGCGGCGTCCGCGAATATCGGCGGGCTCGAATTCTACTTCGGCATTCCCGGCACGATCGGCGGCGCGCTGCGCATGAATGCGGGCGCCAATGGCGGTGAGACCAAGGATGTGCTGATCGAGGCGAGGGGTGTGGGGCGCGACGGCACGAAGCATGTCTTCTCCAACGCCGACATGAAGTTCGTCTACCGCAACAGCGGCGTCGATCCCTCCATCATCTTCACCACCGCCCGCTTTCGCGGCGAGATCAGGGATGCGGAGGCAATCCGCGCGCGCATGGCGGAGGTGCAAAGCCATCGCGAGACTGCGCAGCCGATCCGGGAAAAGACCGGCGGCTCGACCTTCAAGAACCCGCCGGGACACTCCGCCTGGAGGCTGATCGACGCCGCCGGGTGCCGCGGCTTGCGCGTTGGCGGCGCGCAGGTCTCCGAGATGCACTGCAATTTCCTGATCAACACGGGCGATGCCACCGCGCACGATATCGAGACGCTGGGCGAGACCGTGCGCGAACGGGTGAAGGCAAATTCCGGAATCGAGCTACACTGGGAAATCAAGCGGATCGGGATATCATGATGGCCGTCATTCCGGGGCGCGACGAAGTCGCGAACCCGGAATCCATTTCCCCACCGTCTCTGCGGCCAGATGGATTCCGGGTTCTCGCTGCGCGAGCCCCGGAATGACGAACTGAGAGATTACGGACTATGAACATGCGCATCACCATCCTCTTCGGCGGCTCCAACCGGGAGCGTCTGGTTTCGGTCGCTTCAGCCCAGGCCCTGCATCAGGCACTGCCCGAGGCCGATCTCTGGTGGTGGGACGTCGAGGACAAGGTGCATGTCGTCCAGTCGCGGCAGCTGCTCGAACATGCCCGCCCATTCGAGGACGAGTTCAAGCCGGGTACAACAGGCATTCCGCTGGAGCAGGCGCTCGACCAGGCCAAGGCCGAAGGACGGGTGCTGGTGCTCGGCCTGCATGGCGGACGGGCCGAGAACGGCGAATTGCAGGTGATGTGCGAGGCGCGCGGCGTGCCCTTCACCGGCTCGGGTTCGGCCTCCTCGCATCTCGCCTTCGACAAGATCGCGGCCAAGCGGTTCGCCGCCCTCGGCGGCGTGACGCCGCCAGCGAGCGTTGCGCTTGATAATATCGACGAGGCCTTCGCCGAATACGGAAGACTGATCGCGAAGCCGGCGCGCGACGGCTCGAGCTATGGGCTGATCTTCGTCAACGCCAAGCAGGACCTCGTCGCCGTCCGCAATGCGGCCAAGCACGAAGAGTATGTGATCGAGCCCTACATTGCCGGCGTCGAGGCGACCTGCGGCGTGCTGGAGCGCACCGATGGCTCGATCATCTCGCTGCCGCCGATCGAGATCATTCCGGGCGAGGGTAATTTCGACTACGCGGCGAAGTATCTGCTGAAGTCGACCCAGGAGATCTGCCCCGGCCGCTTCGCCCCCGAGATCACCGCAGCACTCCAGGAGCAGGCGATGCTGGCGCATCGCGCGATGTCCTGCACCGGCTATTCCCGCTCGGACTTCATCGTCTCGGACAAGGGCCTCGTCTATCTCGAAACCAACACGCTCCCCGGGCTGACCAAGTCCTCGCTCTACCCCAAGGCGCTGAAAGCCGCAGGGATCGAGTTCGTCGACTTCCTGCGCGGCCTGGTCGAGCTCGCCGGGCAGCGCGTGCAGAAATAATCGGAACTGGTTAACGGCCGGATCGGCGAAATCGCCCGGTTTGGCGGCCAAAACCGGTAAAATGCCGGACATCGCGCCACAAATACCGGATATCGCCGGGCAAAATGCGCATGTCGTTAACGAATTTTACCTTTTGTTTACCAGGACGTCCGAAGGTTAACGCTGGCGGCGCATATGGCGCTTTGGCTGCCGGCGCGTGAGCTGTCGCGGGTGATGTCACCTCCAGCGAACGCTTTGAAGGGGAGAGGTTTTCTTCTGCTGAAGACCAGCACCCGGCCCGGCAGGTCCGAGACGTCATGTTCGCCAGGATCCGCGCGATGTCGCGGGGAAACTGTTGACGAGCTCGTGCAATGGATGGAGCAGGAAGCCTCACCCGATCACTTTTCAGATCGCTGAGGCCCCAAGCTGACCTGAAGGCGGCCGCGGTTGGAGCGGTCGTGCTTCTGCGCGAGTGGGTGCAGGACAAGCGCCAGGAAAGACTCCAGGCCGCGCGCGCCGCAGCCAAGGACAAGATCAAGAGCAGGGCCAAGGCCGTCGTCGAGCGTGAGCCGCCACCGCGCGTCGTTGCGCTGGTCGAGCGCTATCTCCCGCGCCGGGTCGGACTTAGCATGACCGTGCTGCTGCTGATCGGGAGCTGCGGCTTCGGCATCGTCAAGGGCGGCCATCTCCAGGACTTCATCACCGCAGTCAGCGACGCCCGCAACGCGCTCGCCAACTCCGCCGGATTCCGCATCACTTCGGTCGTGATCAACGGCCGCAAGCAGCTCACCCAGGACGAGATCCTCGCAATCGGCGGCGTCAGCGGCCGCTCCTCGCTGCTGTTCCTCGACGCCGAAGCGGTGCGCGACAAGCTCAAGGCCAATCCCTGGATCGCGGATGCGACCGTGCTGAAGCTCTATCCGGGCCAGCTCATGATCGAGCTCACCGAGCGCAAGGCGTTCGCGCTGTGGCAGGAGGCCGGCCGGCTCTCCGTCATCGCCGATGACGGCGCCGTGCTCGAACCCTACGTCTCGCGCCGCTTCCTGTCGCTGCCGCTCGTGGTCGGCAAGGGAGCCGACACGCAGGCGCGCGATTTCCTGGCATTGCTGGCGCGCTATCCGCAGGTCAATTCGGTGACGAAGGCCGCGATCTTCGTTGGTGAGCGGCGCTGGAATCTGAGGCTCAAGGACGGCCTCGACATCCGCCTGCCCGAGCAGGACGTCGGCAACGCGCTGGCGATGCTGTCGAAGCTCGACAAGGACGACAGGCTGTTCTCCCGCGATATCGTCGCCGTCGACTTGCGCCTGCCCGATCGGCTGGTGGTGCAGCTGTCCGAGGACGCCGCCAAGGCGCGAGAAGATCAGTTCAAGGACAAGAAGAAAAAGAAGGCCGGGGATTCCGCATGACCGGTCTCGATCGCACCCAGACGCCGAAGACGCGCCCGATGCCGCACAAGCGCGGCGGCATCGTCGCCTGCCTCGACATCGGCACCAGCAAGATCGCCTGCATGATCGCACGGCTGAAGCCGTCGCCCCCGAGCGATGCGCTGCGCGGCCGCACCCATGCGGTGGAACTGATCGGCTACAGCCAGATCCAGTCGCGCGGGATGAAGGCCGGCGCGGTGATCGATCTCGGCGAATGCGAGCAGGCGGTGCGCCAGGCCGTCGGGCTCGCGGAGAAAATGGCCAAAGTGCGGGTCGAGTCGGTGCTGCTCTCGGTCTCCGGCGGCCGGCTCTCCGGCCAACTGGTCGAAGCCGCCGCAGACATCCGTGGCGGCGCCGTGACGCCCGCCGATGTCAGCCGCGTCACCTCCACCGGCATGCGCCACGCCACCGGCGAGGGCCGCACCGTGCTGCACGCGCTGCCGGTCGGCTATACGCTCGACGGTGTCAAAGGAATCCGCGATCCCCGCGGCATGGTCGCGCACCAGTTCGGCGTCGACATGAACGTCGTCACCTGCGACGCCACCGTGGCGCGGAACCTGATGCTGGCGGTGGAACGCTGCCACATTAATGTCGAAGCCATGGCGGCGAGCGCCTACGTGGCCGGCCTGTCGGTGCTGACCGACGACGAGGCCGATCTCGGCGCCGCCGTCGTCGAGATGGGCGCGGGCACCACCACAATCGCGGTCTATGCCGGCGGCCGTTTCGTGCATGCGGCGGGTTTTGCGGTCGGCGGGCAACACATCACGATGGATCTTGCGCGCGGACTCTCGGCGACCATTGCCGATGCCGAGCGAATCAAGACGTTATACGGGACCGTCATCACCGGCGGATCGGACTCGCGTGAGCTGATGTCTGTGCCGACAGCCGGTGACGAGCAGGATCTGCCGCAGATCGTCTCCCGCGCCACCATCGCCAACATCGTCAAGCACCGTGCCGAGGAAGTCTTCGAAATGGTTCGGGACAAGCTGAAGGATTCGCCCTTCGCCTCAGAGCCCAACGGCCGCGTCGTGCTGTCGGGCGGTGCCTCGCAGCTCACCGGTCTCGTCGAGCTCGGCACCCAGATTCTCGGCCGGCCCGTGCGGGTCGGCCGTCCGCTCGGTTTCGGCCGGCTGCCCAACGAGGCGAAGAACGCCGCGTTCGCGGTGCCGGCCGGACTCCTCGTCTACCCGCAATATGTTCACCTCGAACATGTCGAACCGCGGCATACGCGGCAGCAGGTCAGGACAGGGACCGGCGGATATTTCGGAAAGGTCGGACGATGGCTACGCGAGGGCTTCTGATGACTGCTTTCCGCAATCTTCGATTTTCACCAACTCCCGCGGCCGCCGGCCGGGGCGAACCCACGCGCGCGTGATCGAGAGGCAACCATGACCATCAGCATCAATGTTCCTGATATTCACGAACTGAAGCCCCGGATCACCGTGTTCGGCGTCGGCGGCGCCGGTGGCAACGCCGTCAACAACATGATCACGGCGGGCCTCCAGGGCGTCGATTTCGTGGTCGCCAACACCGACGCGCAGGCGCTGACGATGTCGAAGGCGCAGCGCATCGTGCAGATGGGCACGGCGGTCACGCAAGGGCTTGGCGCCGGCTCGCAGCCGAACGTCGGAGCCGCCGCGGCGGAAGAGGTGATCGACGAGCTGCGCGACCATCTCTCGGGCGCCAACATGGTGTTCGTCACCGCCGGCATGGGCGGCGGCACCGGCACCGGCGCCGCTCCCGTGATCGCCAAGACCGCGCGCGACATGGGCATCCTCACCGTCGGCGTCGTGACCAAGCCGTTCCACTTCGAGGGCGGCCGGCGCATGCGCACCGCGGAAGCCGGCATCAACGAACTGCACAAGGTCGTCGATACGCTCCTGATCATCCCGAACCAGAACCTGTTCCGGGTCGCCAACGAGAAGACCACCTTCGCCGACGCGTTCGCGATGGCCGACCAGGTGCTCTATTCTGGCGTCGCCTGCATCACCGACCTGATGGTCAAGGAAGGCCTGATCAACCTCGACTTCGCCGACGTCCGCGCCGTCATGCGCGAGATGGGCAAGGCAATGATGGGCACCGGCGAAGCCTCCGGCGACAAGCGCGCGCTGACCGCCGCGGAAGCGGCGATCGCCAACCCCCTGATCGACGACAGCTCGATGAAGGGCGCCAAGGGCCTCCTCATCTCCATCACCGGCGGCAAGGATCTCACCCTGTTCGAGGTCGACGAGGCCGCGACCCGCATCCGCGAGGAAGTCGACCAGGACGCCAACATCATCGTCGGCGCGACCTTCGACGAAGCGCTCGACGGCCTGATCCGCGTCTCGGTGGTCGCCACCGGCATCGAGCAGGCCGCGATCGCCCGCAACAGCCAGGCGACCTCCGCGCCAGTCGCAAACCCGGCACCGCAGGCGCAGCAGGCCGCCGCGCCTGCCGCCGCCGCCGAGAGCCGTCTCGCCGACCTGACCGCGCGGCTCCGTGCCGACAACCAGCGTCTGGCCGAGCGCGCCCAGAAGCTGGAAGCGCAGAGCCCGGCCGCCGCGTCGGCGCCGGCTGCTGCCGCGCCCCGTCAGAACGTCGAGCGCGCTGCGCTCGCCGCCATCGCCGCTGCCGTTGCCGAAGCCCCGCAGGCGCCGGCGCCGACACAGACCTATGGCGACGTCACCGTGCGGCCGATCGCACAGAAACCGACCCTGTTTCCGGAGCCCGACATGGCCCCGATCGCAATGCAGGAGCCGATGACGCCCGAAAACTTCATCCCGCCGCAGGCGGAACGTCCGCCGGTCCGCGCGCCGCGGATGCCGCGCATCGAGGAACTGCCGATGCCGGCCCAGGCCGAGATTCGTCAGGCCCGCGGCGAGGTTGAGGAAGAGACCCCGCAGAAGACCCGCCTGTCGCTGCTTCAGCGCCTCGCCAATGTCGGCCTCGGCCGTCGCGACGAGGAGAGCGAGCCGCCGGTCGCCGCCCGCACCGCCGGCCCCGCCATGCCGCCGCTGCCCGAGCGTCGCCCGCAGAAGACCGTGGCGCAGCAGATCGCATCAAGCGAGCCGGTATCAGAGTATGCCCGTCGTCCCGCGCCGCAGGGCCTGGATATGCACGGCCGCCCCGCGCCTGTTGCGCCGGCGCCACAGGGCGACGATCATCTTGATATCCCGGCCTTCCTGCGGCGGCAGGCGACCTGAGGATTGTTACAATAAGGCAGACGGAAAAAGGTCCCGGCAGCAAGCTTGCCGGGACCTTTCCCTTTATCCCGCTCAGATCCGGATTGTTCTGCCAAGCAACTGATTTTAAATCATTAATTACACATTCGGTGGTTCAGTAAAACTGCCGATAACCGCCTCGAGCCTGGGTTCAATTTGGTTAAGCCTTGGCGCGAATACGGCGGGTTTGGGGTAACAATCGGTAAAAAAGCGTGAGTTGGCGCTGTTTGAGGCAGTGACTATGGTTTGCCGTGACTTGGGGATACGGATTCGCGGGGCGTCGGCACTGGCCGGCGAAGCGAGTTTGTATAAGTCGCGATGGTCGTAGTGGGGCGGTTCCTGATGAAATTCAACCGGCAAACAACGCTTCGTGCGCAAGCCTCTGTGGCAGGCGTAGGCGTTCATTCCGGTCTTCCCGTCACTCTCACCCTTGGGCCTGCGCCTGTCGACGCAGGTTTTATTTTTGTCCGTACGGGCCTCGAGGGAAGCGACCGTGAAGTTCAGGCGACCGCCGAGCAGGTGGTGGCGACCGACCTCGCTACCGTTCTCGGCGACCGCAGCGGGCCGCTGGTATCCACCGCCGAGCACGTGCTTGCCGCACTGCGGGGCATGGGCGTCGACAACGCCACCATCGAGATCGATGGTCCCGAAGTGCCGATCATGGACGGCAGCGCCGCGGCCTTCATTGCGGCGATCGAACAGGCCGGCATCGTCACCCAGCCGGCGCAGCGCCGCCTCATTCAGGTTTTGAAGCCGATCTCGGTCAAGGTCGGCGACTCCTTCGGCGAGATCAGGCCGCACACCAGCGGGTTCCGCGTCGAGGTCGAGATCGACTTCACCAATCCCGTCATCGGCCAGCAGAGCTACGTCTTCGATCTCAACCCTGAAGGTTTCCGCCGCGAAATCGGCCGGGCCCGGACGTTCGGTCTGATGTGCGATGTCGCGCGGCTCTGGGGCGCGGGCTATGCCCTCGGCGCTTCCTTCGACAACACCGTCGTGTTCGACGATGAGCGGCTGCTCAATCCCGAGGGCCTGCGCTACGCCGATGAATGCGCCCGCCACAAGGTGCTCGACGTGATCGGCGACCTCTCGCTGGCCGGCCTGCCGCTGCTTGGCGCCTACCGCTCGGTGCGTGGCGGCCACAAGCTCAACCACGCTGTCCTGACCGCGCTGCTCGCCGACCGTACCGCCTGGCGCGTGGTCGAAGGCGAGGCTGCCCGCCGCACCGCGCGTCCCGTGGGCGAAGTCGGTCGCGGCATCGTCGGTGGCCGGATTGCCGCGGCCTTCGGACCGGACGTGTCCTGAAAGAGACCCGTCGCTTCGGCGTTTGGTTGGCGGCTCCCCCCGGGAAACTCCTGGTAACCAAGATCAGCTAGGATTGCGGCACGTTCGCCTTAATCCGGGCGAAATGCCTGCCTATCCGGTGGGTTAACGATCGTTTGTCGGATACATTGGCGTGGTCGCATGGCAGGCACCACGGTTACATTTCGCGCCCAAGGACGGGGTTCGTGGGCTGGCGGACACCGCATCACAGGGCGTCAGGGCTTAAACTCATGTCGGCACAGCGTATGACGCGCGGATATTTCTCGGTCTCGTCGCGAGCCCGTGGGCTGCTGCAGGCCGTCACCTTCATCATGCTCGCGCTGCCGCTCGCCGGCTGCGGCACGGGCTCGCTCTGGGACAAGTTCACTGCCAAGGACGACACCTTCGTCGAGGAGCCCGCCGACAAGATCTACAATGAGGGCCTGTACCTCATGAACGAGAAGAAGGACATGAAGGCGGCGACCAAGAAGTTCGAAGAGGTCGACCGCCAGCATCCTTATTCCGACTGGGCCCGCAAATCGCTGCTGATGTCGGCCTATGCGTCCTATCAGGGCGGCGACTATGACGGCTGCATCGGCGCTGCCACCCGCTACGTGACGCTGCATCCGGGCAGCCCGGACGCGGCCTATGCGCAATATCTGATCGCCGCCTCCCATTACGACCAGATCCCGGACATCAGCCGCGACCAGGCCCGCACCGAGAAGGCGATTGCCGCTCTGGAAGAGGTGGTGCGCAAATATCCGACTTCCGAATATGCGACTTCGGCCAAGGCCAAGATCGAGGGTGCGCGCGACCAGCTCGCCGGCAAGGAAATGAACGTCGGCCGCTACTACGCCCAGAAGCGCGACTACACGGCCGCGATCAACCGCTACAAGACCGTCGTCACGCAGTACCAGACCACCCGCCACGTCGAGGAGGCACTGTTCCGGCTCACCGAGGCCTATATGGCGATCGGCATCGTCGGCGAGGCGCAGACCGCGGCGGCGGTGCTTGGGCACAATTTTCCTGACAGCCGCTGGTACAAGGACGCCTATAATCTTGTAAAATCCGGCGGTCTCGAGCCGAGCGAGAATCAGGGGTCCTGGATCAGCCGGACCTTCAAGAAGATGGGTCTCGGCTAGGAAATTTGGTTCCATGCTGGCGCGTCTGTCGATCCGTGACATCGTCCTGATCGAACGGCTCGATATCGAATTCGCCTCGGGCCTCGCGGTTTTGACCGGCGAGACCGGTGCGGGCAAATCCATCCTGCTCGATGCCTTTGCACTGGCGCTCGGTGGCCGGGGCGATGCCGGCCTCGTGCGCCACGGCGCGGAGCAGGGGCAGGTCACCGCCGTGTTCGATGTCCCGAAGAATCACCCCGCAGCGAAGATCCTCGCCGAGAACGGCCTCGACGATACGAGTGTTGAAGACTCTTGCGAGATGATTCTCCGTCGGGTGCAGCTCGCCGACGGTCGCACCCGCGCCTTCATCAACGACCAGTCGATCAGCGTGCAGACGCTGAAGGCAGTCGGTGCCGCCCTGGTCGAGATCCACGGCCAGCACGACGAGCGCGCGCTGGTCGATGCCGCCACCCACCGCCGCCTGCTCGATGCTTTTGCCGGCCTGGAAAAGGACGTCGCCGAGGTCGAATCGCTCTGGGACGCCCGCCGTACCGCCAATACCGCGCTGGAGGAGCATCGCGCCGCCATGGAGAGCGCCGCGCGCGAGGCCGATTATCTCCGCCATGCCTCCGACGAGCTGAAGCAGCTCGCGCCCAAGGATGGCGAGGAGACCGCGCTGGCCTCGCGCCGCACCACCATGATGCAGGGCGAGAAGATCGCTTCCGACCTGCGCGAGGCGCAGGAGGCGGTCGGCGGCAATCATTCGCCGGTCGCTGCGCTGTCGGCGGCGGTGCGCCGGCTGGAGCGCCGCGGCGTCAACTCGCCGGCGCTGGTCGAGCCTGCGGTGAAGGCGATCGACGCTGCGATCAACGCGCTGGAGGAAGCCGACCAGCATCTCCAGGCGGCGCTCGCCGCGACCGATTTCGATCCGGCCGAGCTCGAGCGCATCGAGGAACGGCTGTTCGCCCTTCGCGCCGCCTCGCGCAAATATTCGACGCCGGTCGACGGCCTCGCCGCGCTTGCCGCCAAATATGCCGCCGACGTCGTGCTGATCGATGCCGGCGCCTCGCGGCTCAAGAAGCTGGAGCAGGCCGCGATCGAGGCAGACGGCCGCTATGCCGCTGCCGCCAAGAAGCTGTCATTGGCGCGGCAGAAATCGGCGGAGAAGCTCAACAAGGCGGTCAATGCCGAGCTCGCGCCGCTCAAGCTCGAACGGGCCAAATTCATGACCCAGGTCGAGACCGACGAGGCCGCACCCGGTCCGCAAGGCTTCGACCGTGTCGAGTTCTGGGTCCAGACCAATCCGGGCACCAAGCCGGGGCCGCTGATGAAGGTCGCCTCCGGCGGCGAGCTGTCGCGCTTCCTCCTCGCGCTCAAGGTCGTGCTGTCCGACCGCGGTTCGGCGCCGACCCTGGTGTTCGACGAGATCGACACCGGCGTCGGCGGTGCGGTTGCGGACGCCATTGGCGGGCGCCTCGCGCGCCTTGCCGGCAAGGTCCAGGTCATGGCCGTGACCCACGCCCCACAGGTCGCCGCCCGCGCCGACCAGCACCTCCTGATCTCCAAGGACGCCCTCGACAAGGGCAAGCGCGTCGCCACCCGCGTCAATGCGCTCGCCGCCGACCACCGCCGCGAGGAAATCGCGCGCATGCTGGCAGGCGCGGAGATCACGGCGGAGGCGAGGGCGGCCGCGGAACGGCTGCTCAAGGCGGCGACGGCTTAATAATACACACCGTCATTCCGGGGCGATGCGAAGCATCGAACTACGGTGCGCACTTGCGCACCTGAGAATCTCGAGATTCCGGGTTCGGCTCCTCGGGCCGCCTCGGAATGACTCCTTCAGTTGCAGATCGAGTCGTAGAGATCATCCCAATTTGGATTGTCCTTCTCGATCAGCTGGGTTTTCCAGGCCCGCTTCCACTTCTTCAGCTCCTTCTCGCGAGAGATTGCCGAGATAGGGTCATCATAGATCTCGAACCAGACCAGTTGCGTGATGTTGTATCTGGCCGTGAAGCCTGGCGCGGCCTTGATTCGATGCTCGTAGACGCGGCGCACAAGGTTATTGGTGATGCCGACGTAGATTGCCCCATCTCGCCGGCTTGCTAGAATATAGACGTAATACGCCACAAGCCCCTCCCAACCGTCATTCCGGGGCGCACGAAGTGCGAACCCGGAATCTCGAGGTTCCGGGTCTGGTCCTTCGGACCATCCCGGAACGACGAGACGCAACCTTAAGTAAAATGGCAAGAGCAGCAAAATCGAAACCGCTTCGCGACGTCGCCGACCTCACCAAGGCGCAGGCCAAGGTCGAGCACATGCGGCTCGCGCTCGAGATCGAGGGGCACAACGAGCGCTACTACCAGGAGGACGCGCCCACCGTCACCGACGCCGAGTACGACGCGCTGCGCCAGCGCTTCAACGCGATCGAGAAGCGCTTTCCCGAGTTCGTCACCGCGGACTCGCCCTCGCAGAAGGTCGGCGCGGCGCCGTCGGGCCGCTTCAAGAAAGTCCGGCATGCCGTTCCCATGCTGTCGCTCGACAACGCCTTTGCCGAAGAGGACGTGCGCGACTTCGTCGGCCGCATCGTGCGATTCCTGAAGCTCGACGACGACAGGGTCGATTTCTCCGCCGAGCCGAAGATCGATGGCCTCTCGATGTCGCTGCGCTACGAGGGCGGCGAGCTCGTCACCGCCGCAACGCGCGGCGACGGTGCGGTCGGCGAGGACGTCACCGCCAACATCCGCACGCTCGAAGACGTGCCCCAGAAGCTGAAGGGCCGCAACGTCCCCGAGATCTGCGAGGTTCGCGGCGAGGTCTACATGACCAAGAAGGCCTTCCTGGCGCTCAACGAGCGGCAGAAGGCCGAGGGCGGCACCATTTTCGCCAATCCGCGCAATTCGGCCGCGGGCTCGCTCCGGCAGAAGGACCCGACCATCACCGCCTCGCGCCCGCTCGGCTTCTTCGCCTACGCGTGGGGGCAGATGAGCGCGATGCCGGAAGACACGCAGAGCGGCATGATCGCCTGGTTCGAGCGCTGCGGCTTCAGGACCAATCCACTGACCAGGCTCTGTCACTCGGTCGAGGAATTGCTCGCCTTTCATCATGCGATCGAGGAGCAGCGCGCACGGCTCGACTACGACATCGATGGTGTCGTCTACAAGGTCGACCGCATCGACTGGCAGGAGCGGCTCGGCTTCGTCTCGCGCACGCCGCGCTGGGGCATCGCGCACAAATTCCCGGCCGAGCGCGCCATGACGGTGCTGCGCGACATCGAGATCCAGGTCGGCCGTACCGGGTCGTTCACGCCGGTCGGCAAGCTCGAGCCGGTCGGCGTCGGCGGCGTCATCGTGCAGAACGTCACGCTGCACAACGAAGACTACATCAAGGGCATCGGCAACAAGGGCGAGGTGCTGCGCGAGGGCCGTGACATCAGGATCGGCGACACCGTCGTGATCCAGCGCGCCGGCGACGTCATCCCGCAGGTGGTCGACGTCGTCATCGACAAGCGGCCCCGTAGTGCCAAGGAGTTCCACTTCCCGAAGAAGTGCCCGTGTCCGCTGCACACCGACGTCGTGCGCGAGGAGACGGCGACGGGCGAGGAGGGCTCGCGCGCCCGCTGCACCGGCGAGTTCGCCTGTCCCTATCAGAAGATCGAGCATCTCAAGCTGTTCGTGTCGCGGCGCGCCTTCGACATCGACGGCCTCGGCGAGAAGCAGCTTCAGTATTTCTTCGACGAGGGGTGGGTGAAGGAGCCCGCCGACATCTTCACGCTGGAGAAGCGCAACGCGAAGCTCAAGCTCGAGGAGATCGAGGGCTATGGCACGACCTCGGTCCGCAATCTGTTCGGTGCGATCGAGAGCCGGCGCAGAATTGCGCTGGAACGCTTCATTTATGCGCTCGGCATGCGCCATGTCGGCGAGACCACGGCGCTGGCCCTGGCTCGCGGCTACGGCTCGTGGGACGCCTTCCACGATGCCTGCCTCAAGGTCGCCAAGGGCGACGAGGAGGCGATCGCGGAGATGGACGCGCTCGACCAGATCGGCGACACCGTGATCAAGAGCATCGCCGATTATTTCGGCGAGAGCCACAACCGCGGCATCGTCGAGCGGCTGACGAAGGAGGTCGAGATCGTCGACGCCGAGAAGCCGAAGAGCAATTCGGCCGTCGCCGGCAAGACCGTGGTGTTCACGGGCTCGCTGGAGAAGATGACGCGGGATGAAGCCAAGGCCACAGCAGAGCGTTTGGGGGCAAAGGTGTCGGGCTCGGTGTCGAAGAAGACCGATCTCGTCGTCGCCGGCCCCGGCGCGGGCTCGAAGCTCGCGGAAGCCAACAAGCACGGGGTCAAGGTCCTGACCGAAGACGAGTGGCTGAAGCTGATCGGGGAGTGAGGTCTCTCTCCGTCATTGCGAGGAGCGTAGCGACGAAGCAATCCAGAATCTTTCCGCAGTGACAGTCTGGATTGCTTCACTCCGCTCGCAATGACGGGGGAGAGAGCACCGCGCCCCCTACATCATCCCCGTCTCTTCCTCCTCGGCCTTGTCGATCAGTGTCTCGCTCACCGTCACCTCGCGCCGAGGGACGACGAAGATCATCGTGCAGGCGCAGAGCAAGGAGATCGCGAGGACCGCGGAGGTGAGCGGCAGAGTCGTTGCGGAATGGCCACCGAGATAGGCGCCGAATTGCGACATCAGCGCGCCGATGCCTTGCTGGAGGAAGCCCATGGCACCCGAGGCGGTGCCGGCAGCCTCCGGGCGGATGCTGATGGCGCCGGCGGCGGAATTCGCCATCACGAACGCATTGCCGGCCATCACGATCATCTGCGTGCCGAACAGCCAGGCGGGCGCCTCGTTCCAGCCGACGAGGCTCCAGAGCAGGTTCAACAGGCTGCCGCAGAGCTGGAGGGCGAGCCCGAGCCAGATCAGTCTCTCCAGTGAGTGCCGCGGCGCAAAGCGCACGCAGAGCAGATTGCCGACGAGATAGGCAAAGCCCGTCGTCGCGAACCAGGCGCCGTATTCGGCGCTGGTCCGGCCCATCTGCGTTACCACGATGTAGGGGCCGCCACCGGCGAAGGTGAAGATGATCTGCGAAGCCAGCACCTGGCACATCACATAACCGACGAAGGCGCGGTTCGTGATCAGCATGCCGACGTCGCGGCGGAAGCCGCTGCCGGCGGCGCGGCTGCGGCGGGTCTCAGGCAGCGCCACCGCGATACCGACGGCGACAACGATCGCGGCGATGGTGATGGCGTAGAAGATCGCGCGCCAGCCGAACGCGGTCTCGATCAGGCCGCCGGTGAGCGGCGACACCATCTGCCCGATCATCAGCGCGGCGATGACGAGACTGATCATCGAGGCGACGCGGTCGCGCTCGTAGATGTCGCGGATTATGGCACGGCTGACCACCATGCCGGCGGCGCCGCCCAGCGCCTGGAAGAAGCGCGCGGCGATCAGTTGCGGCAGGTTCTGCGCGAAGATGCAGGCGATGCTGGCCGCGACCATCAGCACCAGCCCTCCGAGCAGCACCGGGCGCCGTCCGAACCGGTCCGACAGCGGTCCCATGATCAGCTGCGACAGCGCGATGCCGACCATGTAGAGCGAGACGGTCATCTGAGCGATCGAGATGTCGCTGTCGAAATTCGTCGCCAGCACCGGCAGCGCCGGAACCAGCATGTAGAGCGAGATCGGCGCGATCCCGGTCATGACGACCAGCAGCAGCAACACGACGCGCGATGTCGCGATGCTGGTGGCCGCTCCCGGCGGCTTGCTGATCATGCCGT
This sequence comes from Bradyrhizobium sp. CCBAU 25338, assembly GCF_028128965.1. NCBI lineage: Bacteria > Pseudomonadati > Pseudomonadota > Alphaproteobacteria > Hyphomicrobiales > Nitrobacteraceae > Bradyrhizobium > Bradyrhizobium sp. CCBAU 25338. The sequence continues at coordinate 211,883 of NZ_LFKY01000041.1, read as the reverse complement.
GCATGCGTGTCCGTCTCTCGAATTCGAATCGACTGTAGCGCGCCCGCGCAAGACGGATATCGGCGTTTCGGAATGCGGCTATACGGATTCCGGGACGGTTATGATTGGGCGCGCTGCTTACGCGATAAAGCAGGTGTCATTCCCCGCGCAGGCGGGGAATCCAGTATTCCAGAGACAGAAGGGGGATATGGGGAAGCAGCGTTGCGCTGATCGCGTAGTGCTATGCGGCTGGGAATGAGTGATTAAGCCTTCAGCTCCGCGGTCGCCTGATCGAGCCAGGCCTTCGTCGCCTCGTCCAGCGCTGGCCGCACCTCGGCCCGGACGCGGGCGTGATAGGCATTGAGCCAATCGAGTTCATCGCGGCTCAGCATCGCCGCATCGATCAGCCGGCGGTCGATCGGCGCCAGGGTCAGCGTCTCGAACGCGTTCATCGGCTTCTCGGCGCCCTTGATGTCGGCGGCGACGACCAGCTCGAGGTTCTCGATACGGATGCCGAAACCGTCGGTCTTGTAGTAGCCGGGCTCGTTGGAGAGGATCATGCCGCGCTTCAGCGGCGTGGTGCCGAGCTTCGAGATCCGCGCCGGCCCTTCGTGCACCGAGAGATAGCTGCCGACGCCGTGGCCGGTGCCGTGCTCGAAATCGAGGCCGGCAGCCCAGAGATACTGCCGCGCCAGCGTGTCGAGCTGCGCTCCCGTGGTGCCGTCGGGGAAGATCGCGCGCGCGATCGCGATATGGCCGCGCAGCACGCGGGTGAAGCGGTCGCGCATCTCGTCCGTGGGCTCGCCGACCGCCATGGTGCGCGTGACGTCGGTGGTGCCGTCTTCATATTGCGCGCCGGAATCGATCAGCAGCAGGTCGCCGGGCGCGATCCGCCGGTTGCTCTTGCGGGTGACGCGGTAGTGCACGATGGCGCCGTTCGGGCCGGTGCCGGAGATGGTCGGAAACGACACGTCCTTGAGCGCGCCGGTATCGCGGCGGAACGTTTCCAGCGCCTCCACCGCATCGATCTCGGTCAGCTTGCCGCTTGGCGCCTCGCGATCGATCCATGCGAGAAAGCGCGCCAGCGCCACGGCGTCGCGCACATGGGCCGTCTTGGTGCCCTTGATCTCGGTCGCGTTCTTGACCGCCTTGAGCAGTGCCACGGGATCGCTGCCGCGCACCGGCTTGCCGCCGGCGCCCGCGATCAGCCGGCTCAGCGCGTCGGCCGCGGTGGTGTTGTCGAGAGCGATCGCCGCGCCGCTTTTGGCGAGCGCCATCAGTGCCGGCGCCATGGCGTCCGGTTCTCGCACGTCGGCGGACTGCTCGAGATGGTCGCGCGTGAGATTGGAGAGCTTGCGGTGGTCGATGAAGATGGTGGGACGGCCGTCCTTCGGCACCAGCGCGTAGGACAGCGGCAGCGGCGTGTGCGCGACGTCGGCGCCGCGGATGTTGAAGGTCCAGGCCACCGCGTGGCTGTCCGACAGCACCAGCGCATCGGTTCCGAGCTTGGCGATCTCGCCCCTGATCTGCGTCAGCTTCTCGGCTTCAGTGACGCCGGCATGCTGGAGGCCGTGCACGGCGACGGGAGCGAGCGGCGGCTGCGGCCGGTCCTGCCAGATCGCGTCGATCGGATTGCTGTCGACGGCAACCAGCTCGGCGCCGGCCTTGGTGCAGGCTGCGGACAGGCGTTCGGCTGCCGCAAAAGTGTGCAGCCACGGATCGAATCCAAGGCGGTCACCGGCTTTCAGATGCGCCGCCACCCAGCTCTCCGGCGGCGGGTCGATCAGCGATTCCACGGCCCAGGCCTTTGCGTCGACCTGCTTGGCGGCCTGAAGCGTGTAGCGGCCGTCGACGAACACTGCAGCTTCCTGGGACAGCACCACCGCCAGTCCCGCCGAGCCCGTAAAGCCGGTCAGCCAGGCCAGCCGCTCTTCCGACGGCGGCACATATTCGTTCTGCTGCTGATCGGCGCGTGGGATCACGAAGCCGGTCAGCTTGCGACGGGCGAGTTCTTCGCGAAGTGCGGCCAGCCGTGCCGTCAATGCGACACCGGCCTCCGGCTCCTCGAATGTCTGGAAGTGTGCTTCGAACATGGTGGATCACTTTAGGATCATGGGGATCGGTCCGCAATCTCGACGCATTTACGTCGCATCTGGCATGGACTGTGCTTGAAATAGGTCCATTCGAATCGAGTGGAGTAAGGATGCGGCAGTTGCGCTTCGTCCGGATAACAGGGAAATTCGAGCAAGTGGTTCATCTCAACGGCGAGGGGACACACGATGCCAGCGTTCACGTTTGAGAAGATTTCGCCGCCAGCGCGCCGCGGCCCGGCTGCAACACCACCGAAGAAGCCGCGCGGTCTCATCAGCCAAATGATCGATCGTTTCGCCGAGCGCCGCGCGAGGCGCACCTTGCAGGAGCAGCGCGCGATGCGCCGCGACGAAAAGCCGGTAGAGTAGCGGTATTGACGATGCCGTAGGCGGGCAAAGGCGCAAAACGCCGTGCCCACCATCTTTCCTTTGTTACGGACGAAGGGTGGGCACGCTTCGCTTTGCCCACCCTAAGGCACCTCGTTCATCCGACCTTCCGCAGCAACAAACTGCTCCATCCCTCGATCCGCAAATGCCGCAGCGGCACCAGCCCGCGCGCGCGATAGGCGGCGATCACGGCTGGGGCCTGGGGCGTCAGCAGGCCGGAGAGGATGACGTAGGCCCGAGGAGCCAGGTGCCGCGCCATCGGGCTCGCCAATTGCCGCAAGGGATTGGCAAGGATGTTCGCGAGCACCAGGTCGAACGGGCCCGCGCGCGCAAAATCCGGCGCAGCAAACCCCGTGGCGCGGATCACCCGCACATTGTTGCCGACTTCGTTCAGGGAGGCGTTCTCAGCCGCCACCCGCACCGAGGGCGGATCGATGTCGGAGGCAAGCACGGCGCGATGCAGCGCCTTCGCCGCTGCGATCGCCAGCACGCCGGTCCCCGTGCCGAGGTCGAGCACGTTTTGCGGCCGGGAACTCTTCAGGACATGGTCAAGCAGCAGTAAACAGCCGCGCGTCGTGCCGTGGTGACCGGTGCCGAAGGCGAGCGCTGCCTCGATCTCGATGGCGAGCTTGTTAGGCGCCACACGGTCACGGTCATGGCTGCCGTGCACGACGAAGCGCCCGGCCGGGACCGGCACGAGATCCTCAAGGCTGGCCTTGACCCAGTCCTTGGCCTCGACGGTGTCGAAGGCGAGGGTCGCGGCGATCTCATTTCCTGCTGAAATTGCAACGAGTTCGCGCAGCCATGCCTGATCCGGCGCCTCGGCGAAATGGAGCGTGACGTCCCATTGTCCGTCCGGCCGCTCGAAGGCGGCGACCGCCGCATCGCCCTCGAAAAACACCTCGGTGAGCACGTCGACGACGCGCCTGGCGTCGGCCTCGCTGCCGATTGAAAAGCTGGCGCGATGGGTGGGCGAAGGCTGCATTCAGGGGTTCCGTTGAGTTCAATTTTGGGAACTTTTGGTGCCAATTTCCCGACAACTTGCGGTTCCCGGGTTAACTCGACCGAAGGTTCCGCCCTATACATTCTCAAGTGTTGGATCCAGCTAGCACAGCTTGGAGTTGAAACGGAGGCGAGTCTTGAAGCACATGGTTCAGAAGTTCTGGTCGGACGAGTCGGGTGCAACCGCGATCGAGTACGGTCTGATTGCCGCGGGTATCGCGCTGGCGATCATCACCGTGGTGAACGGCCTGGGCACCACCATGAATGAGAAGTTCACTTCGATTAGCACCTCCTTGAAGTAATTTCCGCCTGCATTTCCCAGCGGGGGGCTGTTTTTCTTCAGAGGCTGTTCCTGATCACCGCCCGCCAGGGAATTCCCTGGCGGGCGAGGTCGTTTCTGCAGCATCTGTTCTCTGCGGATCTTCACAGGTTGTCCGCGGGCTTGCCGGGACCCTATCCACCGCTTTTCCCCGCAATTGTCCCTACGATTTTCCACCGGCTTTCCCCAGGATCGGCCCCGACGGTCTTGCCCAGCATCCTCCGCCCGACCACAGACCTTTCGACAGCCTGTCCACAAGCAATCCACAGACCTATCCACGGCTTCTGAACAGCGACCGGTGATCCCGCAGGATCGCCTGCGCCGCGTTGTGCCCGGGGGCGCCGGTGACGCCGCCGCCGGGATGGGCCCCGGAGCCGCAATGGTACAGGCCCTTCAGGGGCCCGCGATAATCGGCATGGCCCAGCATCGGCCGCGCCGAGAACAGCTGGTTCAGCGTCAGCGCGCCGTGGAAGATGTCGCCTCCCAACAGTCCGAACTGCCGTTCGAGATCGAGCGGGGACAGGATCTGGCGGCCGAGCACGCTCGCCGCAAAGCCGGGCGCGTATTTGTCCACCGTCGCGATCATGAGATCGGCGACCTCTTCGCGATGCTCGTCCCACGATGTTCCATCGGGAAGCTCCGGCGCGACATGCTGGCAGAACAGGCTCGCGACATGCTTGCCTGCGGGCGCCAGCGTGTCGTCGAGCGTCGAGGGGATCAGCATCTCGACGACGGGCTCGCGGCTCCAGCCCTGCGCCCGCGCATCGAGCCAGGCGCGGTCCATGTAGCCGAGGCTCGGGGCCAGGATGATGCCGGAAGAGAGATGATCGCCCTCGCCCGGCAGCGCCGTGAAGGAGGGCAGGCGGTCCAGCGCCACGTTCATGCGGAAGGTGCCGGAGCCGTTCTTCCAGTGCCGGATGCGGGCAAGGAAGTCCGCAGGGAGAGCGTCGGCCGCGACCAGCCGCGTGTAGAGCAGCTTTGGATTGACATTGGCCGCGACATATCTTGCGCGGACGGCCGAGCCGTTCTCCAGCACGACGCCGACGGCGCGGTCGCGCTCCACGATGATCTCACGGACGCCGGCATCCGTTTCGATGACGACGCCATGGTCGCGGGCCGCGCGCGCCATCGCCTGCGTGATCGCGCCCATGCCGCCGATGGCGTGGCCCCAGACGCCTTTCTTGCCGTTCACCTCGCCGAAGGCGTGATGCAGCATCACATAGGCCGAGCCGGCGGCGTAGGGGCTGGCATAGTTGCCGACGATGGCGTCGAAGCCGAACAGTGCCTTGACCAGATCATGCTCGAAGCGCTCGTCCAGCATTTCGCCGGCTGAACGGGTGAAGAGATCGAGCAGGCTGCGGCTCTGCTCCAGCGTGAGGCCGCGCAGGATGTTGGCGCTCTGGAGCGCGTTCACGGCCTCGCGGATCGCGTTCGTGCCAAATCCGTCGAGCAGGTTCGGCGGCGCGCGCAGCACGAACTGCCTGAGCACGTCGGCGATGTCTTCCAGCTCGCGTGAGAAGCCGTCGATGGCTTCCGCATCATGCGCGCTGAGCCGGGCGACTGACGCTTTCGTCCGCCCCTCGCCGGTGAGGAGATAGCTGCTGTCGGGCGCGGGTAGAAAATTCTGCGCGCGCCGTTCGACGATCCGCAGGCCGTGCTCGGCGAGCTTGAGATCACGGATCACCTGCGGATTGAGCAGGCTCACCGTGTAGGCTGCGACCGAATTGCGGTATCCCGGATGAAACTCCTCCGTGACTGCGGCCCCGCCGACCACCTTGCGGCGCTCGACCATGCGCACCCGCAGGCCCGCCATCGCGAGATAGGCCGCGCAGGTGAGGCCGTTATGGCCAGCGCCGATGATGACGACGTCGGTTTCGGTCATGAAGAATGCAAGAGCCAGTGTACTGTCATTCCGGGGCTCGCGAAGCGAGAACTATGGCGCGCAAGTGCGCACCTGAGAATCTCGAGGTTCCGGGTTCGATGCTACGCATCGCCCCGGAACGACCCTCTAATAGCAAGCGTCTCTGGCTGCAACATCGCGCCACACTTTATTGCCCGTTGCGGTACGGTGTGCTCCATTGCGCGCGTCCGGCGCCCGCCGGAGTTTTGCCGGAGCATCCATGGATTCCATCGTGCAACCCGCCGCCACGGAGCAGCCTTCGGCGTCGCGCAACCGGCTGCTGCTGGCGGTCTACACGGCTGCGATCTTCGTCAGCGCGCTGCTGCTGTTCTCGGTGCAGCCGCTGTTCACGAAGATGGTGCTGCCGCGGCTCGGCGGCTCGCCGGCGGTGTGGTCGGTGGCCATGGTGTTCTTCCAGTCGCTGCTGCTGGCCGGTTACGCCTACGCGCATCTTTTGATGCAGGTGCGGCGCCGCATCGTTCCCGTCGCGGTGCACATGGCGCTGCTGATTGCCGCCTTCGCCACGCTGCCGCTCGGCATCGCCTCCGCCTATGGCGAGCCGCCCGCTTCGGGCTATGCGTTCTGGCTGCTCGGCCTGTTCGTGGTCTCGATCGGGCTGCCGTTCTTCGCGCTCGCCGCCAACAATCCGCTGCTGCAGGCCTGGTTCGTCCGCACCGGCCATCCCGCCGGGCACGATCCCTATTTCCTCTATGCCTCCTCCAACATCGGCAGCTTCCTCGCATTGTTGTCCTATCCGTTCCTGCTCGAGCCGATGTTCACGCTGCACATGCAGAACCGGTTCTGGACGGGAGGCTATGGCCTGTTGATCGTTCTCATCGGCGCCTGCGGCGTGCTGTTGTTGCGTTCGCCGAAGCTGGCAGTCGCCGACGCGCGGGACGAGCAGGTGAACGCACCGGTGCCGGGGCTGGTCACGCGGCTGCGCTGGATCTTCCTGGCCGCGGTGCCGTCCGGCCTTCTCATCGCGGTGACTGCGCACATCTCCACCGACGTCGCCGCGGCGCCGCTCCTGTGGGTGCTGCCGCTGTCGCTGTACCTGCTCACCTGGGTCGTCGTGTTCCAGTCGCGGCCGCTGTTGCCGCACAAATGGATGCTGATGCTCCAGCCGGTCGCCATTGCGGGCGTCGTCGTGCTGCTGGCCTTCGGCGGCGAGCAGAATCTGCTGCTGACGCTCGGCGGTCATCAATTGTGCTTCTTCGTCATTGCCATGGCCTGCCACGGCGAACTGGCGCGGACGCGGCCGGCCGCCAGATATCTCACCGGCTTCTATGTCGCGCTGTCGTTCGGCGGGATGGTCGGCGGCCTGTTCGCAGGGCTCGTCGCTCCATTCACCTTCTCGTGGATCGCCGAATATCCGATCCTGATCGCGCTTGCCGCGCTGTGCCGCCCCTCCGCGAACGAACGCCTCGCCGGCATCGTCAGATGGTACTGGCTGGCGCTCGCCGCGCTCGCGGTGGCGCTCGTCGCACCGTCGTATACGACCGGCGACCTCTCGACCTGGTTCGAGGATCACCGCGTCTGGGTCGCCGGCGCCGTCGGCGTGCTCGCCGCGCTGCTCGCGCTGATCCTCAATGCCGGCCGCTGGAAGATCTTTGCCACCGTCGCGCTCGCGCTGGCGTTGATCCGTGTTTATCCTGCGGACGAGGGCCGCGTCACGACGGTGCGCAGCTTCTTCGGCGTGCACAAGATCGTGGTGACGCCGGGCGGCTATTTCCACGTGCTGATGCACGGCACCACCATTCACGGCGCCGAGCGCTTCCGCAACGATGACGGCACGCCGGTCATCGGCCGGCCCGAGCCGATCACCTATTATCACAAGGACGGCGGCATCGGTCAGGCCGTCAGCGCCATTCGCGAGCGCAAGGGCGCGCCGCTCAAGGTCGCCGCGATCGGCGTCGGCTCCGGCACGCTCGCCTGCGCCGCCGAGCCGGGGGAGAACTGGACCTTCTTCGAGATCGACCAGTCCATGGTCGACGCGGCGCGTGACCCCAGGAATTTCCGCTACATATCGAGCTGCATGCCGGACATGAAGCCCGTCATCGGCGATGCGCGCCTCACCTTCGCGAAGGAGCCCGATGGCGCTTACGATCTCATCATCGTCGATGCCTACTCGTCCGATGCAATCCCGATTCATCTCGCCACCGAAGAGGCGATGAAGATCTACAAGGACAAGCTCGCGCCCCACGGCGCGGTCGTGATGCACGTCTCCAACCGGCATCTGGATCTCGAGACCGTCGTTGTCGGCATTGCGGACGCCAACGATCTCACGAGCTGGGTCTTCAACGAGGATTCCGGGCGCGATTCCGACTACATCTTTTCGACCGACGTCGTCATCTCCGCGCGCGAAGAGGCCGACATCGGCAGGCTCGCATCCTCCAAGCAATGGGTACAGACCGAAGCCGACGACAGGGTGCGGGTCTGGACCGACGATTACTCGAATATCCTGGGCGCGCTGTATCGGCGTTTGCGGGACGGGGAGTAGGCTTCGCGCCTCAAGTGATCTCGTGCCCCGGACGCAGCGCAGCACGAAGTGGTGCGCTGCAGAGCCGGGGCCCATGGCGCGGCGTTCTGGGTCCCGGCTCTGCGCCGCACCGCTACGCGCTGCGTCGCGTCCGGGACACGAGATCTGGGTTTACGGCGCCACCGGCGTCCCTGACGGCAGCGCGATCCCCTTCTCGCCGGCGATCTGCCGCAGCAGGTCCGGCCTGTCCGAGATGATCCCATCGACGCCGAGCTCGATCATGCGCGCCATGTCTTCGGGCTTGTTGACCGTCCAGACCACGACACGCAGTCCGAGTTCATGGGCCTCGGTGACCAGTGGCGCGGTCACATCGCCGAAGTAAGGCGACCAGATCGCGCCGCCCGCAGCCTTGATCGTCCGTGGCAGCGAGCCGCCGTGGTCGGCCGGGCTGAAGCCCGCCGTCCAGTTGGTCGCCTTGTCGCGTGCCACCGTCGGGCTCGAGCCGCGCTGGAGCGTCAGGTACACGGTCGGAATCTTAGGCGCCTGCTGCTGGACGAGAAACAGGGTTCGCCAGTCGAACGACTGGATCGTGACGCGGTCGGAGAGTCCTTCGGTCTCGATCACCCCGAGCAGCTTCGCGACGAAGGCCTGCGGATCAGGCGCTTCATCCGGATGGTTCGGATCGATCTTGGTCTCGATGTTGAAGCCGACGCGCGCGTTGCCGGACTTGCGCACCAGTGCGAACAGCTCGCGCAAGGTGGGAATGCGCGTCCCCGGCACGGCACGCTGGTCGGGGAATTGTTTCGCGTAGGCACTGTCCGGTCGGATCTGGCCGACGTCATAGGTCCTGACCTCGTCGAGCCGCAGCTTCACGAAAGGCGTGCCGGGCGGGGTGATGTAGGCCCCATCGGGGCCGCGTGCGAGATCGGGGTTGAGCCCGCGCTCATGCGACAGGATGACCTCGCCGTCGGCGGTGACACCGACGTCGAGCTCCAGCGTGTCCACGCCCATCGACAGCGCATTGGCGAAGGCGGGCAGGGTGTTTTCCGGCAGCAGCGCCCGCCCGCCGCGATGCGCCTCGAGATCGAAGGCCAAATCCGATCCCATGGCCCGTCCCGCCATCAGAACGCAGAACACGATCAGAACGGTCGTGGCACGTGGCTTCATGGTGCCTCGGCCGGCGAGGGCGGTTGATGGCGGTCGCGTCAGTTCTGATAGTAATAGCCGCGCGGCTGATAATACTGCCGGGGCTGCGGCTGATAGTAGCCTTGCTGGCCGTAGCCCTGGTCGTAATAGGTCCGCGGCTGCTGCTGCTGATAGACCTGCGTGTCGTAGAGCGGGCGGGTGGCCGAGCGCGGCGCCGGATAGCGCGCGCCGGTGTCGCTGCCGTCGGCCGGATAGATGTAGTTGTCGTCCTGCGGCATGTAGCGGCGCGCGGGCTGCGCCGGCGGCGCCAGGTTCACGGGATCACCGGCGGTCGCGTATTGCTCCTCAGCCGGCTGCGGTGCGCGGGCCACCGCATTGGCGTTGCGGCCGCGCGGATTGCGAGCCAGCGCCACCTGCGCCGAGCCGGTCAGCGTCACCGTGGTGTTGAGCACGCCCTGCTGCTGAACCAGCGCATAGAGCGTCGAGGCATTCTGGCGTGACAGCCGCACGCAGCCATGGGAGGCGGGCGAGCCGAGCCGGCCGACCGAGTCCGTGCCGTGGATGGCGTGCCCAACCTTGGTGAAGAAGATCGCGTGCGGCATCGGCGCGTCGTCGAATTCCTTGGAGTAGTGATCCTCTTCCATGCGGAAGGCGCGGAACGCGCCGTTCGGCGTCTCGCGCGAGGGGATGCCGGTCGACACCGGCCAGTGATAGCGCGCGACGCCGTCGACGGCGACGGTCATCTGCTGATTGTCCTTGTCGACGGTGATCTCGACCTTGGCCTGCGCGGCACCCGCGCTCAAGAGCAGCGATGAGGTGAAAGCAATGAAAAACGAACGCATCTGGAAACGCATATCAATCTCGGCCTCCGGCCTGTTCACGCTAGGCGCCGCGGCTCTCCGTCCCCGGCGTGCAATATGCCTGCAATCCGGCTTTCGTTCCAGCGAGCTGCCGGCCCATCGTTAACGCGATGCCTGATGTAAGCAAGGCCGCTCTGCGCCGCGCCACGCGCGGCACCGCTGACATTTTCGCGAGCGGAGGCGCGTTCACAACGTCGACAATTCGTCACAAAGGCGCAACCATTCCGCCGCGCGGCGCGTTGGTAATGGCCTGTCTCGACAGGCGGCACGTCCGCCGCCGTTTACCTCTTTCCTTCCCCTGGGGACCGAAAATGAACAAAGCCCGTCTCGCCGCCGCGCCATTGCCGGCCAGTGTGCCCGTCCGCCTGCTGTTCGCCGCCGCCGCCATCCTGCTGGCGTTGTTGTCGCTGCCGCAAGTCAGTCATGCCCAGGGCATCGTGCGCGGCGCGCAGGAGGGTTCTTATGAAGGTAACCGCATCGGCGGGCCCGTGGGCGGCGCAGTCGGCGGCGTCGTCGGCGCCGGCGTTGGTGGGGCCGTCGGTGCAGTCGAGGGCGTGCTCGGCATTCCCCACCGCCACTACCGTCACCGCTGTCGCGGATATTACGACCGCCATCACCGCTTCCATTGCTATCGGTGAGTCGACCGTAGTCATTCCGGGGCGCCCGAAGGGCGAGCCCGGAATCCATTCGTCCACCAACTCTGCCGCACGATGGATTCCGGGCTCGCGCTGCGCGCGCCCCGGAATGACGACGGCAATCAGTTCTTCAGCCGGTATCCCGTCCGGAAGATCCACCAGATCACGACCAGGCAGATCACCAGGAACGCCAGCGTCATGCCGATGCTGACGGACATGCTGACGTCTGCGATCTCGTAGAAGCTCCAGCGGAAGCCGGAGATCAGGTACACCACCGGGTTGAGCAGCGCGACCGTGCGCCAGGTGGGCGGCAGCATGTCGATGGAATAGAAGCTGCCGCCGAGGAAGGTCAGCGGCGTCACCACCAGCATCGGGATCATCTGCAGCTTTTCGAAGCCGTCGGCCCAGATCCCGATGATGAAGCCGAACAGGCTGAACGTCACCGCGGTCAGCACCAGGAAGGCCAGCATCCAAACCGGATGCTGGATGTGCAGCGGCACGAACAGGCCGGCTGTCGCCAGGATGATGAGGCCCAGGATGATCGACTTGGTCGCGGCGGCACCGACATAGCCGAGCACGATCTCGAAATAGGAGATCGGCGCCGACAGGATCTCGTAGATCGTGCCGGTGAATTTCGGGAAGTAGATGCCGAAGGAGGCGTTGGCGATGCTCTGCGTCAGCACCGAGAGCATGATCAGGCCCGGCACGATGAAGGTGCCGTAGCTGACGCCCTCGACCTGGCTGATGCGCGAGCCGATCGCGGCGCCGAACACCACGAAATAGAGCGAAGTCGAGACCACAGGCGAGACGATGCTTTGCAGCAGCGTGCGCCAGGTGCGCGCCATTTCGAACAGGTAGATGGCGCGGATGGCGCGGTGATTCATGACGTCCTCACGAGATCGACGAAGATGTCCTCGAGCGACGATTGCGTCGTGTCGAGGTCGTTGAAGCGGATGCCGGCGGTGCGCAGGTCGCCGAGCAGGCTGGTGATGCCCGTGCGCTCGCCCTGGGTGTCGTAGTCGTAGACCAGCGTCGCGCCGTTATCGCAGAGCTCGAGCTCGTAATGGCGAAGGCTCTCCGGCAGCGAGGCGATCTTGCCCTGCAGATGCAGCGTCAGCCGCTTCTTGCCGAGCTTCTGCATCAAGGTCGTCTTGTCCTCGACCAGCACGATCTCGCCCTTGTTGATGACGCCGATGCGGTCGGCCATCTCCTCGGCCTCCTCGATGTAGTGCGTGGTGAGGATGATGGTGACGCCGGACTGCTGAAGCCCGCGCACCACCTCCCACATGCCCTTGCGCAGCTCGACATCGACGCCGGCGGTGGGCTCGTCCAGGAACAGGATCTGCGGCTCGTGCGACAGCGCTTTGGCGATCATCACGCGACGCTTCATGCCGCCGGAGAGCGTGATGATCTTGCTGTCCTTCTTGTCCCACAGCGAGAGGTCCTTCAGCACCTTCTCGATATGTTCGGGGTTCTTCGGCTTGCCGAACAGGCCGCGCGAGAAGCTCACGGTCGCCCACACGCTCTCGAAGGCGTCGGTGTGCAATTCCTGCGGCACGAGGCCGATCAGCGAGCGCGCCTTGCGGTAGGAGGTCTGGATGTCCTCGCCGCCGACCAAAACCTTGCCTTCGCTCGGGTTGGCGATGCCGCAGATGATCGAGATCAGCGTGGTCTTGCCGGCTCCGTTGGGACCGAGCAGCGCAAAAATCTCGCCGCGCTTGATGTCGAGATTGACGTTCTTGAGCGCCTTGAAGCCGGACCCATAGGTCTTCGACAGATTGGCGACGGAAATGATGGAAGACATGATGGCCGGCGGGCTGGGGAGGGAAAGGGGAACGCCGGACCCACTCGGAAAGGCGGGTCGGCGGAGCCCTGAAATAGGAACGCTGTTGTTGGCCCGCAATTCCCCGGAGGAAAATGGTCTCAAAACAGGCCATTCAGTGGTATGTTCCGGGCAAGTGTTGCGCGATGGTCACGGCTTGCTGCGAAGATTGTCGCTCACGCGGCTCTTTGTTGCGTCTGGGAGCGCGCCGTGGCTACGATTCCGGCCAATCGCTAAGCGTATTGTCTCCAGGGAAAAAATCGATGAGACCGAACGGCCGTCACACCGCCGGCGCCAGCCAATTGTCCACCCTCCGTGTGTGGGCGATGGGCCTGCTCCTGCTGTCAGCTGTTGCCATCAGCCCGACCACCGCCAAGGCCGCGCCGAGCCAGGCCGCTGTGGCAACCACGCATGTCTACCTGCTCCGTGGCGTGCTCAACATCTTCTCGCTCGGGCTCGACACGATCGGCGCCCGGCTCCAGGCGCAGGGCGTCCCGGTGACCGTCGCCAACTTCGTGTCCTGGTCCTCGCTCGCCGATGAAGCGGCGGCCGCCTACAGGGCCGGCCGGCTCAAGACCATCGTCCTGGTCGGCCATTCCTCCGGCGCGACGGCGCTGCCGGACATGATCGCCAAGCTCAATCAGTTCGGCGTGCCCGTGAAGCTCGCGATCGGCCTCGATTCGGTGTTCAAGACCAAGCTCTCGACCGGCGCGGAGCGTTACATCAACATCTATATCGGCGATGGTCCCGGCGAGCCGGTGCGGGCCGCAGCGGGTTTTCGCGGCAAGCTCGACAATGTCGACGTGCGCGGCTCCGGCGTCGGCCACATCTCGATCGACAAGAACGAGGCGATCCAGCGTCGCGTCATTGCCGAGATCGATGCCGCCATCATGCGCTCGCGCGCACCGGCGGCGCCGGTCGCCGAACCCCGCACGCCGCGACAGGCACGCTCGGCGGCGGCAACCGCTCCCGCGAGGAACTGAGCTTCTTTGCGCGACGGGCTCGTCGCGCAGCCATCCTTCGGCGATCGCTGGAACAGCGCGGTCGGGATCAACGGATCGTTCTTGCCCAGACCGCCAGGAACGGCGGCTTGTGCTTGCGGAAATAGTCCCGGAAGGCGGGATAGAGCGCCTTGTGGCAAGTGGACGCCCTATCGCTTCCTGACCAGCGTGAGGGGACGGCTGGCCCTTTGATCGCGGGGCTTGCTCGCGGCGTTCTCGGCTTCGGGCGGGCTCAGGAAGCGGATGAGCATCGTCTTCAGATGCGCAGTGCTCTGCTTGATATCCAGCTTCGGATTGCGGATCGGCATTGCGCGAGATCCGTCGATGATCGCGATCAGGATGTTTGCCGTCGCCTCCGGGTCCAGTCCCGGATCCACCCGTCCCTGGCTTTGCGCCTGGCGCAGGAAGTCGGCCCACATGCGGCGAACCGCTTCGGTGTGCCGTTCGATGATCTTGGCGAATTCCGGATTGCGGGCGGCCTCCGCGAGGCCGTCCAGATTGAGGATCTGGGCAGGACGAAACCGCAAGCTGGTTTCCTCGATGTCGGCGAGCAGCGCCTCGATCACGTTCGTGGCCGAGAGAATCTTTTCGAAACGCTCCGCCGAACGAGCCAGACCCAAATCGATCATCGCCTCGATGATCGCGATCTTGCTCGGAAAGTAGTGATAGAGGTGCCCCGGACTGATCCCCGCCTCGGTGCAGATGTCGGTCGTGCTGGCGCCGCGGAAGCCGTCCCTGGTGAAGCAGCGGATCGCCGCGCCGAGGATCTCCCCGCGCTTCCGCTCATGCTTGACGGGGTCCACCTTCCTCAAGACGCGTTCTCCTTTCCGTGAGGGCCGATTTAGCACGCCGGTCCGTCACGAGAAAATCAAAATTAGAGAGTTCCATCTATTTATGTTGACGAGCGACAACCGGCGTGAGAATGATTTATAGAGTAATCTCTCTAGTAAAGAGTCCAGGCTTGAGCGGGACCATGCGCATTCGCTGCCTCCGATGGACAGCATCCCCATGCGGTTCGGAGGTGCTCCCAAATATGTCGCGTGCGAGGCGTTCGGGCGGTTTCCCGGCTTCGCGGGGCAGGGGCTCGGCCTGCCACCGGCCTGGACGGATTCCGGCGCCAAGGAGAGTCCGGCCGGGAATCCGGCCCCGGCAACCCAGGTGAATTCAGAGCAGATGCTCACGCAATGATCCGGATGCGTTGTCCGACTTCAACAACATTCGTGGCTGACCAGAGTAGATGACATGACCCAAGCAACGATCCGTCCCCTGCGCCAAGGTGCAGCGCGCGCCGATGCGCGTGTGTGCGCGAGAAGCGCGCCCCTGTTCACGGCCGATGAGGTGTGGAGCCGAACGAACGCGGATCGGCGCTCGGCCGGCGAGACGGACGACCAGGATTCGATCCTGGAACCCGGCTTCTGGATGGCGACAGTGGTCGCGTTCCTGCCCACGGTCGCGGGATGTTTCTATCTCTTTCTGAGCCAAGGATGAGGCCCAAGGATGAGGCGCGTATCGAGCGCGGCGGCCTTGTCCGCGGTCTTGACGCTGTTGCTGGCGGGCTGCGGGTCGAGCGCAAATCTGCCTCCGGCGTATCATCCTCCGCAGCCGCCCAGCGCCAAGGCGGTGAAAGAGGGCGTCACGAAAGCGGCTGCCGAAGCCAAGCTGACCGGGGGACTGGAGACATCCGCCGTCCGCCATTCCGACCACGGGCCGGGATCGTATTTCGTCTGCTTGAGGCAGAGTGGCCCATCAGCCAGCAACCGCCCCGCCTATTCGGTCTTTTTCGACGATGACACCTACAAGGGTGTCCAGAGTTCGGTGATTCTCGAGGCCTGCGAAGCCGAGCCATGGACACCGTTCAATTAAATGGATTCCCTCCAATTGATGCCACGATGCCGCGGCGGGTGTCACGGTCCCGGTTCCGTGCCCCAAATTCCACCCAATCGGCGGTCACTAAGCGCGGCGGGGGAAGCCTCTGCCTCCTGTAGTGGGACTGCTGGACTGATGCTTGATCCAAGGCGAATTGTCGTGCTGGCAGCGGTTGCGCTGCTCGCCTTCGGCACCGGCACGGCCGCTGCCACACCAGCCAAGTCCAAGACCACCGCGGCCGCCCCCGCCGCGGCGCCGCCGCCTGCGCTGTTCGAGCCATTGCCGCCGCCAAAAATCTACCTGTTCCGCGGCGCCATGGGTCCGATCTTCTCGACCGGAATGGATCGGCTCGAAGAGAAGCTAACCAGGGCCGGCTTCTCGGCCAACGTCTACGAATTCACCATCTGCCGGTGGATCGGCGATCGCGCCATCTCCAGCTACAAGGAATCGCCGGCGCCGATCGTGCTGATCGGCCACTCCATGGGCGGCCTGTGCTCGATCGTCATCTCCGAGATGGCGGCCAAGGAGAACATCCCGATCAGCCTCGTCATCGCCATCGATCCGGCGCATGCGACCGGCGACGTGCCGCTCAACGTCGAGCGGTTCATCAACATCTTCCTCTCCGACAGCGTGCTCGGCGGCGGCGACGTCGTGGCCGTGCCCGGCTTTCGCGGCCATTATGCGAGCTACGACCTGAAGGAAAACTCGCGCGTCAGCCACATCAACATCGAGAAGTCCGACGACATCCACCGCCAGATCGTCGAGATGGTGACGCAGCTCCCGCGCATCCCGCCGCAAGCCCAGGCCGATGCCGTGCCGTTGCGCTATCTGGTGCCGGCGGACACGCTGGTCGAATTGTGGGACAGCGGCGTGCGGGTGCCGGTGCGCCGCGGCGACACCATGGAGAGCATCGCCGCAGCCAATCGCGTGCCGCTGTGGACGCTCGCGCAGAGCAATTCATTGCCGGAGAACGCGCAGCTCACCCCGGGGCAGACCATCATCGTCCCGCGTCACCTGACGCCGCCGGAGCCTGCGGCCGCGATGGCACTGCCACCGCCGGCGGCGGGTGGACGAAAATAGAAGGTCCCATCGCTGAGAACGCTGCGCTTGTTGAGCGGGCGGTTGTTCCGCAAGCCACGAAAGATCGTGGATGGCCGGAACAGGCCCGGCCATGACGTAGAGCAGTGATCAGACATTCGACCCGTTGATCGCGTCGATCACGGCATCGGTCACTTCCTTGGTGGTGGCCTTGCCGCCGACATCCGGCGTCAGCACGCCGGCGGCGCAGACGCGTTCGACGGCCGCCATCAGCCTCGAGGCGGCATCCTTCTCGCCGAGATGCTCGAGCATCTGGACACCTGTCCAGAACGTCGCGACCGGGTTGGCGATGCCTTTGCCGGTGATGTCGAAGGCCGAGCCGTGGATCGGCTCGAACATCGAGGGGAAGCGGCGCTGCGGATCGATGTTGGCGGTCGGCGCGACGCCGAGGCTTCCGGCGAGCGCACCGGCGAGATCGGAGAGGATGTCGGCGTGGAGATTGGTCGCCACGATGGTGTCGAGGCTCTTCGGATGCAGCGTCATGCGCACAGTCATGGCGTCGACCAGCATCTTGTCCCAGCTGACGTCGGGGAATTCTCCGGCAATTTCGGCCGCGATCTCGTCCCACATCACCATGCCATGGCGCTGCGCGTTCGACTTGGTCACGACGGTCAGCAGCTTGCGCGGACGCGACTGCGCGAGCTGGAACGCGTAGCGCATGATCCGCGTCACGCCGACGCGGGTGAAGACCGCCACTTCCGTGCCGACCTCCTCCGGCAGGCCCCTGTGGGCGCGGCCGCCCATGCCGGCATATTCGCCTTCCGAGTTCTCGCGCACGATCACCCAGTCGAGATCGCCGACGCCGACATTGCGCAGCGGCGAGGCCACGCCCGGCAGGATTTTTGTCGGCCGCACATTGGCGTATTGGTCGAAGCCCTGGCAGATCGGCAACCGCAGGCCCCACAGCGTGATGTGGTCGGGCACATCAGGGGCGCCGACCGCGCCGAAATAGATCGCGTCGAACTTCTTCAGCTCGGTGAGGCCGTCGGCCGGCATCATCACGCCGTGCTTCTTGTAATAGTCCGAGCCCCAGTCGAACGTGGTGACGTTGAAGGCGAGATCGCCGCTGCGCTTTGCCAGAGCCTCCAGCACGCGGACACCGGCCGAGATCACCTCGGGCCCGATGCCGTCGGCGGGGATGGCTGCGATCGAATGGGTGCGCATGGGAATGCTCCGTATCAGTGAGATTGCGGCGAGGATCACGGTCCGGGCCGCAGCGAGTCCCTGCCGGCCGCAGGGCCAATTCAATTGACGCTGGCTTATACCGAAAATGATACGCTATGACATCAATCCGGCGGGAAAGTGGGATGCGATGACCGATCAGAGGGGCCAGAGTGAGTTGCGGGTTGCTATTGTAGGGCTGGGCTCGATCGGCACCAAGATCGCGACCGCGCTCGACCACGGCATCGAAGGTCTGGCGCTGTCCGCCGTCGCTGTGCGCGATCCCGCCAAGCACCAGGCCTTCCTCGACGGCTTGCGTCGTCCGCCGCAGGTTTTGCCCCTCGACCAGCTCGGCGATGCCGCTGATATCGTGGTCGAGTGCGCGCCGAGCAGTCAGCTGCGCGCGATCGTCGAGCCCGCGGTGAAGCGCGGCAAGGCCGCGGTCGTCGTCAGCGTCGGCGGGTTGCTCGACAATTTCGATCTCGTCGATCTCGCCCGCGCCAATGGCGGCCGCATCCTCGTGCCGACCGGCGCGCTGATCGGGCTCGATGCCGTGAACGCCGCCGCGGTCGGCACCATCCATTCGGTGAAGATGGTGACACGCAAGCCGATCGACGGGCTGAAGGGCGCGCCGTTCATCGTCAAGAATGACATCGACATCGACAATCTGCGCGAGCCGCTGAAGCTGTTCGAGGGCACGGCGCGCGAGGCCGCGAAGGGCTTTCCGGCCAATCTCAACGTCGCGGTTGCGCTGTCGCTCGCGGGCGTCGGGCCCGACCGCACGATGGTGCAGATCTGGGCCGACCCGACCGTGACGCGCAACGTTCACCGCATCGAGGTCGAGGCGGATTCGGCACGGTTTTCGATGTCGATCGAGAACATCCCGTCCGATAATCCCAAGACGGGGCTGATCACGGCGCTCTCGGTGATCGCGCTGCTGCGCAAGCAGCGCGCCACGCTCTGCGTCGGGACGTGAGCATCAAGCGCCCGTCACGCGCCAGATCACGTTGCCGACGTCGTCGGCCATCAGCAGCGACTTGTCCGGGCCGATCGCGACGCCGACCGGGCGGCCATAGGATTCCTTCTCGTCCGGCGCGAGGAAGCCCGACAGGATGTCGCGCGCGGGACCGGACGGGCGGCCGTTCTCGAACGGGATGAACACGACCTTGTAGCCGGACAGCTTGCTGCGGTTCCACGAGCCGTGCTGGCCGATCACCATCCCGTCTCCGAAGCCGGGCAGGGTACCCGCGGGCATCCAGCACAGGCCGAGCGAAGCCGTGTGGCCGCCGAGCGCATAGTCCGGCTGAAGCGCCTTGGCGACCATCGCCGGATCCTGCGGCACGCGGTCGTCCACCGTCTTGCCCCAGTAGCAATAGGGCCAGCCGTAGAAGCCGCCGTCGCGCACCGAGGTGAGATAATCGGGCGGCGTCTCGTCGCCGAGGCCGTCGCGCTCGTTGACGACGGTCCAGAGCACATTCGTGTTCGGCTCCCATGCCAATCCAACCGGGTTGCGCAGGCCGGCACCAAAAATCCGATGCGTGCCGGCGACGAGGTCGAGCTCGTAGACCGCGGCGCGGCCTTCCTCGACCTCCATGCCCATCTCGGCGATGTTGCTGAGCGAGCCGACGCCGGCATAGAGCTTCTTGCCGTCGGGGCTTGCCAGGAGACTGCGCGTCCAGTGTCCGCCCGGCTTGAACGTCGTGAGCCGCTTGCCCGGGGCGGTGATGCGGTCGGCGTTCGCGACGTAGGGAAAAGCCATCACGCCGTCGGTGTTGCCGACATAGAAGGTGTCGCCGACCAGCGCCATGCCGAAAGGCTGGCTGAGGTTCTCCATGAACGCGCCGCGATATTCGGCGACGCCGTCGCCGTCCTTGTCGCGCAAGAGCGTGATGCGGTTGGCGGAAACGCCGAGCGCTGCGGCACGCCGCATCGTCGCCTGCATCGCATAATGGAACACGGAGCGCGGGGGACCTGCGATCTGCGTTGCCTCAGCGATCAGCACATCGCCATTGGGCAGCACCTCGATCCAGCGCGGATGGTCGAGGCCGGTCGCGAACGCATTGACCTTGAGCCCGGGCGCGACCGTCGGCTTCTGCCCCTCGCGCCAGCCGCGTGCGGTCGGCATCTTCAAGGTCGGGAGCGCGCCTTGCGGCTTCGCCTCGGGAATGGCCGGCCTCTCGCCCCAGGCCGGTGCGGGCTCCGTGCCCGACAGTTTTCGCCATTGCAGCGCGATGCCGCCGATGAACGCGACGAACTGCGCGAAGATGCTGGAAAACGTCATGAGAAGCCCCTGTGTGCGCCGCATCCAACTGGCTGGCGGGGCAGACGTCAACCTGTGCGGCGGGCCGCGCGGGCCTATTCCCATGGAATGGCAGCCGATCGAATTTGCATGGGACGGACGCGGCGTTTGCGCCTGTGATCAGCGGCCGATCTGTCGCTCCAGCCGTCGTGCCGCGCGAAAATCATCCAGGTGATGGATGTTCGGCGCCAGCGCGGCTTCCCTGGACAAGAGATGATACACCCGCGCGACCGTGCGCTGCTTCTGCTTGGTCCGCCCGGGCGGCAGCGCCCGCGCCTTGCGGAGGGCGGCAATCGCATGCGCGCGGAAATAATCGTAGGCGTCCGACATGGCTCGATGCTCTGCGTGCAATGCAGGTGTCGAGAGGTAACGGACGAGCGTGGGGGCGGTTCCTTGGCGCATCGGTCCGTGCCCCGGACGCAGCGCAGCGTTGCACGCTGCAGCGCGTCCGGGACACGAGAGTGAGGCGAGCTGCTATGCCTTCAGCGCGGCGACAGGAACGGAATGATCATCGGAACGCGGCGGCAATAGGCGCCGTAGGCGTCCTCGCCGAGCTCCTTGGAGAGGAACACCTCTTCCATCCGGCCCTTCTGCCACATGCCGAGCGAGATCAGGATGGCGCCGAGAATCGCTGTCACCGTGCCGACCGCGATGCCGGTCGCCAGCATGCCGGCGATCAGGCCGGTGTAGATCGGGTGGCGCACGATGCCGTACGGCCCGGTGTCGATGACGCGATGGTCTTCCTTGTGAGTGATGGTGTTCGACCAGAATTTTCCGAGATGCAGCCGGCCCCACCACGTGAAGGAGATTCCGGCGAGCACGATCAGCGCCGTAATGTAGACGGCCGTATTGCTGAACACCCAGAGCGGCTTTTCGTTCAGCACTTCCGCGGTCCACGGCGTGAACAGGATGCCGCCGACCAGGATCGGAATGCGATAGCGCCCGGACTCCAGCGTCATCACCTGCTTTTGCGTGCGCCCCTGCCAGAACGAGGCGCCGACCCAGCTGGCGAGCCAGGCGAGCCAGATCAGGGCGAGCAGTTGCGTCGGCCAGGTCGTGGTCCAACCACCCCAGGCGACAGAGAGAAGCTTGCTGAAATCGAAGGACATGAAGGTTCTTTGCGTTGGGCGGAGCGATCAGCTCGCGCGCGAGGAGAGCGCGTGATGCTTGATGGCGCCGGAGGGCTGCTGCCCGTTGCGGGCGAGCAGATGGGTGATGGTTTCGCGCAAGACCGGCTCGATCGGACGCGGCGAATAGCCGAGCTCGGTGCGCGCCTTGCCGATCGAGAGGTCGCTCGCGGCGAGCGCGATGCGCACGCCCTCGGCGGTGCCGTTGGGCGGCCGGCGCGTGACGTGATCGGCGATGTATTCGAGCATGATCGCGGAGAGCTCGGCGATCTTTCCGGGCACGACGACCGGAAACTGCCGGCGGCCGCTCATCGCCGACATCATCCGCAGGATGCGACCGAGCGGAACGCAATCGCCGCCGAGAATGTAGCGCTGGCCGAGGCGGCCGCGTTCCATGGTCAGCACGAGGCCCATGGCGACGTCGCGGACGTCGACCAGGTTGACCAGGAAGTCGAGATGCGGCTGCACCTTCTTCTGGAGGAAGTACCACAGCATCGCGGTCGGCGGCGTCAGATTGTGGTCGGCAGCGCCGATCGGCATGGTCGGCGTGCCGATCACGAGCGGGAAGCCCGCAGCCGCCGCCTTTGCGGCATGATGCTCGGCGAGCGACTTCGATCGCGTATAGGCGCCGGGCATCGCGTCGGCCGGTTGCAGCGCCTCTTCGGCGGGAACGCCTTTGAGGTCGGAATAGGGGAACAGGATCGACTCGGTCGAGCAGTGCAGGAAGCGCGAGACACCGCGCTTCATGGCAGCCGCGAGCACGATCTCGGTGCCGCGGCAATTCACGTCGTGAAAGTCCTGCTTGTTGGCGACCCACATGCCGGGCAGGCCGGCGAGGTGATAGACCTGATCGACACCGGCGATCGCAGCATCGACCGCGGCGCCGTCCAGCACCGAGCCGTGGACGTGTTCAACGTCGGCATTCGCCGCGGCCGGCACCCGGACATCGAGAACACGGACCCGCTGCCCGCGGGCGCGGAGCGCTTCGACGAGATGATGTCCGATGAAGCCACTGCCACCGGTAACCAGGACGAGAGCCATGCAGAAGGTTGCTGTTTCGCTTTTGGAGTTATCGGGTCGAAAGGGAATTGGTCGGAAGAGGCGCCAGAATCGCGGCAAGGTCGCGACGGAAGCCCAAGGCAATGAACAATTTTGCCATCACGAACATCGGTCCAAGCAAAAGATGCGAAGGAAAAGTGAACAACGAGGCCTCGCGGCCCTCAAAAACCTTGTGGCCGATGGTCTGCGCGGCGAGGCCGAGCACCACCAGCGTGGCGAAAATTGCCCACATGGCCGCAGTGCTGACTTGCGCTGCGGTCGTTGTCGCAACCGAAAATAGTACGACGGAGACGGCCAGAATGCCGAGCCCGAGCGCCATGTCGAGCAGCAGCCAATAGATCAATACCGGCAAAGCCAGGATCACGGCCAGGCTGACGTTGAAACCGAGCAGCGGAAGCTTGACCAGCGTCAGCGGCAGCACGGCGCCGGTGAACAGCAACAAAATGCCGACCACATGCATCGCCGTGTTCCGGGGATCGCGATGGTACTCGACGTAAACGGCAAGTTGGCGCTGAAAGAAGCCACCCATTTCGGTCTCATGCTGCATGGGGTCAGGAAGGGCGAACAGAGGCTATAGCACCGGACCCGGCGGTGCACAAACCGGCGCTTTTGTCGCGCCAAGCCGTGCCGGCGCGCCCCGGACAGGCTGCAAAACGCCAGCGCTTCAAAGGGTTCCGCTCGCCGCGGAACCGCGTTCGCTCAGCGCTTCTTGGCGGGTTTTTTCGCCGCAGGCGCAGGGGCCGCGGCCGGACGCGGCTCCTCCGGCAGCTTGGCATAGGTCAGGATCTGCAACTGCCCGTTGACGGCCGAGGTCGGCTTCGCCCGGTCGAGAAATTGCTCCTCGCCGAGGCCGATCGGATGCAGCCGCTTGGTCGAGATCTTGAACGTGTTCACCAGCACGTCGCGGATCGCGTCTGCCCGCCGCTGGCTCAGGATCGCGTTGGCCTCGCGCGTCTTCGAATTGGATTCGACGTGGCCGACGATCAGGAACGTGTAGGGCAGCAGCGAGGCATGAACCAGCGCATCCGCGATCCGGCCGACGGTCTGATAGGACGCCGGCTGGATGATCGGCGTGTCGGCGTCGAACTGGATCTGCGCATTGAAGGCCGGCAGCTTGGCGAGATCAGGCGCGATCAGCGGCCGGTTCACGGGTCCCGGATCGTTCTTGATCCTGGTCTTGGCGCGCTCCATCACCTGCTGCTTCAGCGCGGGCAGATCGACCTCGGCGGCCTCTTCGAAATGGTTCAGCTTGTCGACGATGTCGTCGCGGGTCGGCGCTGCCGTTTGCGCGCCGGCAGTGCCCGCGAGCAAAGCGAGCCCCAGCGCAACGATCGTTCCGGCAGTGAAGAGCCCCTCCGCGCGCATCAGCGATACCCCGCGTCGTCGACGGCCTTCAGGCAGTTGTTGCTGATGCCCTTGGGCGTCGAGACCAGGCAGGGGACCGACTTGCTGGTCTCCTTGGTCGAGCCGCCGCAGACCTTGACGATCTCGCGCTGGCACGCGTTCGCCACCGTGACGCGCGCGGCGACGCGCTTCTGGATGGCGTCGAACACGCCGAAATAGTCGCTCGCGCATTGCGGGGACAGCACGTCGCGGTTGCGCGACAGGCACTCCTTCAGCCGGTTCGAATCCGGATTGACGCCGCGGCAATTGGCGACGATTTCCGCGCCGCAGCTTGCCGCCAGCTTTCCGATCGAATCGCCAAAGCTCATGGTCTCCGCCGCCGCAAGCGACGGCATCCCCAATGCAAGCACGATCAATGTGATGGAGCCCCGGAACATGGGTTTATCTGATACGGGGAAGTTCGCGATGGTCAAGGGCTGTTCGGCGGAGAACCGTCGAACGCCCGGGGAGTGCGGCGAACAGTCCTCACTCCGAGGCATCGAGGGGCGGCCATTCGATCAGGACAGCCGTGTGTTTCCCGAGATCGTCGGCAAAATCAGGATCGGCCTTGAGCTCGTCCAACGTCCGCGGCGGGGGAAGCTGGCGGCCGTCCGCGGCCAGCTCCTGCGCAAAGAATGCGAGCGCCTCGGGCGCATTCTCCAGCGCCTCGTCGAGATCGTCGCCGCCGGAAATGCAGCCGGGCAGGTCGGGAAACCACAGGCTGACAGCCTCCGGATCGGCGTCCTCGATGATGGCAACGTACTGAGCCATACCGGGCCTCACGCCCGCTGCACGAAGCTGTCCACGACCTTCTTCTCGCCGGCCTTGTCGAAGGCGATGGTGAGCTTGTTGCCGTCGATCTTGGTGACGCGGCCGTAGCCGAATTTCTGGTGGAAGACGCGGTCTTCGAG
Organism: Bradyrhizobium sp. CCBAU 25338; assembly: GCF_028128965.1. NCBI lineage: Bacteria > Pseudomonadati > Pseudomonadota > Alphaproteobacteria > Hyphomicrobiales > Nitrobacteraceae > Bradyrhizobium > Bradyrhizobium sp. CCBAU 25338. The sequence goes on along the minus strand of NZ_LFKY01000041.1, from coordinate 187,359 downwards.
CGAGAATTCCGAGGTCGTGCCGGTCGATTTGGCGACCAGCTCGCCTTCGATCGTCAAGGGCCCGCGCCGGCGCGAGGAGAAGCTGCCGAAATCGGGGCCGGATGACGAGGAGGTCGAGAACGTGGTGGCCTCCTCCTCGAAGCCGCCCCGGCCGCCGCCGCTGCGGCCGCCGCCGCGGTTGCGGTTGGCTTGGGCGCGCTGCCAGCCCGGCGTCGAATAGCTGGAGCCGAACGCCTCCATGTCGTCGAAGCGCGAGGCGCCGTAGCCGCCGGTGCCGCCCCAGGCCGAGCCGCCCTTGGATTCCGTGATCTCGACATTGGCCGCCGGCAATTCGTCGAGGAAGCGCGATGGGATCGTGGTCGACCAGGTGCCGTGGATCCGCCGGTTGGTCGCAAAATAGATCTTTGCGCGGCGGCGCGCGCGGGTGAGGCCGACATGGCCGAGCCTGCGCTCCTCCTCGAGGCCGGCGCGGCCCTGTTCGTCCAGCGTGCGCTGGCTCGGGAACAGGCCTTCCTCCCAGCCCGGCAGGAATACGTTGTCGAATTCGAGGCCCTTGGCCGAATGCAGCGTCATCAGCGACACCGCGTCGTCCTCGGCGCCGCCCTCGCGGTCCATCACCAGCGAGATGTGCTCCAGGAACCCTTGCAGATTCTCGAACTCCTCCATCGAGCGCACCAGCTCTTTCAGGTTCTCCAGCCGGCCCGCCGCGTCCGCCGAGCGGTCCTTCTGCCACATCTCGGTGTAGCCGCTCTCGTCAAGCACGATCTGGGCGAGGTCGGTATGCGCGGTGACCTCGCGCTGGGCGCGCCAGCGGTCGAACTGGGCGACGAGGTCGCGCAGCGACCCGCGCGCCTTCGGCTTCAGCTCGTCGGTCTCGACCACCGCGCGCGCGGCCTCGAACAGGGGAATGCGGCGCTTGCGGGCGTGGTCGTGCAGCATCTGCACGGTGGCATCGCCGAGGCCGCGCTTGGGCGTATTGACGATGCGCTCGAAGGCGAGGTCGTCGGCCGGTGAGTTGATGACGCGCAAATAGGCCAGCGCGTCGCGGATTTCGGCGCGCTCGTAGAAGCGCGGGCCGCCGATGACGCGATAGGGCAGGCCGAGCGTGACGAAGCGGTCTTCGAACTCGCGCATCTGGTAGGAGGCGCGCACCAGGATCGCGATCTCGTTGAGCTTCTCGCCCTGGCGCTGGAGCTGCTCGATCTCCTCGCCGATGCCGCGGGCTTCCTCTTCGGAATCCCAGGAGCCCGTCACCGTGACCTTCTCGCCGTCCTGATCCTCGGTGCGCAGCGTCTTGCCGAGCCGGCCTTCATTGTGTGCGATCAAATGCGAGGCGGCGGCGAGGATGTGGCCGGTCGAGCGATAGTTGCGCTCGAGGCGGATCACCTTGGCTCCGGGGAAATCGTGCTCGAAACGCAGGATGTTGTCGACCTCGGCACCGCGCCAGCCATAGATCGACTGGTCGTCGTCGCCGACGCAGCAGATGTTTTTCAGCCTCGCAGCGGCTGGCGCCAATGCTTGCGCCGCTAGGGCCGCGTCCCTGCTGGGGTCATCGATCGCGTCCGGAGCGGCCGCAACCGGCAGCGCTGGCTGCGAAGGCGCCTGCGACAGCAGCCGCAGCCAAAGATATTGCGCGACGTTGGTGTCCTGGTATTCGTCGACCAGGATGTATTTGAAGCGCTGCTGGTACTGCCTGAGGATATCAGGGTGCTCGCGGAAGATCCGGATGTTCTCCAGCAGCAAATCGCCGAAATCGGCCGCGTTCAGGATCTTCAGCCGTTCCTGGTAGCTCGCATAGAGCTTGCCGCCCTTGCCGTTGGCGAAGACGGCGGCCTCGCCCGAGGGCACTTGCGACGGCATCAGGCCGCGGTTTTTCCAGCCGTCGATCAGGCCGGCCAGCATCCGTGCCGGCCAGCGCTTGTCGTCGATGTTCTCGGCCTGCAGCAGCTGCTTGAGCAGCCGGACCTGGTCGTCGACGTCGAGCACGGTGAAGTTCGACTTGAGCTGCGCCAGTTCGGCATGGAAACGCAGGATGCGGCCGCCGATGGAGTGGAAGGTGCCGAGCCACGGCATGCCCTCGACGGCATGGCCGAGCATCTGGCCGAGCCGATGCTTCATCTCGCGCGCGGCCTTGTTGGTGAAGGTCACCGACAGGATCTCGGCGGGGCGGGCGCGGCCCTGGCTCAGGATGTGGGCGATGCGCGTGGTCAGGACGCGCGTCTTGCCGGTGCCAGCGCCGGCCAGCACGAGAACCGGGCCGTCCAGTGTCTCCACGGCCTCGCGCTGCTCGGGATTGAGCCCGGAGAGGTATTTCGGGCCCACCGAGGCGCGCGCACGCGCGGCGATGCCGCCGGCTGCGGGCTGGTGGTCGGGGACATTCTGGGACGTGATCTTGCTCGGCTCGGTCATGCGAATCATTGGCCCCACGATGGCACCGCGGGGTGGTGGAAGGGAGCCTTCTTAACAGGGATTGAAGCCCATATGGGGCGCCGGGGACAGGTTTTCCACGTGCGCGGCAGGCCGATTTGTTCCAGCGCCAGCCGCGAATTTCGCCCCCGCATGGGCCGGAACCATCGTTCCCGCGTCGAGATTGTCTGGACAGGTGGCGCGGCCAGCCGCGTCGACGCAGACAACATCAAGACGAGGGTTTGACCATGCTAGGCTGGGTTGTGACGTTTCTGGTTATTGCACTGATCGCCGGCATCCTGGGCTTCGGCGGCATCGCCGGCGCTTCGATCGAGATCGCCAAGATCATCTTCTTCATCGCGGTCGTCCTGTTCCTGGTCTCGGCCGTGGTCGGCCTGGCGCGCGGCCGCAACAGGATATAGCGGCGTGTCCACCACTCCCCCGCGGGGAGAGGGTGAACCAGCAAGCGGCGGATGCAGCTTGAGCTGCTACCGTTTCGAGGGCATCGCCACACTGCGGCCGATGCCCTCAGGCCGCGGCACGGCGCCGTGGGCCTTTGTGATCCCAGCGATACGTTCGCGGATGTCTGGCGGAAACGGCGCGACGCGCCGCGCATTCATGTCCATGTGCAGCGACATGTTCTCGGACGTGGCCGACAGCCAGCCCTCGGTTGCGTGCCGCATCTCCTCGAACGTGTGCAGCCGCTTGTCGTCGGCCTCCAGCAGCCAGACGAAGATCTGCACGGGATCGCCGAAGTGGATCTCGCGCAGGTACCGGACGTGGCATTCGGCCGTGAAGGTCGAGCCGCCTCGCTCCTTCATGTAAGTCGGTCCGATCCCGAGCTCGCTCCAGAGCTGGTCGATCGCGCGGTCGAACATCACGTTGTAATAGGCCATGTTGAGATGGCCGTTATAGTCGATCCATTGCGGCTCGATCTGCATGATCGAGGCGCGGAACGGCTCGGCTTTGGGCGCTGAGGCGGTGGTCTCCGGCATGTTTCCTTCCAACGATGCGTCCGGTCGCTTGACTTGACCGGTTTTATGTCCTTTGCCACGGTTCTTCTTTCGGGAGGAATTCCGTGGGTACGACCATCACCAATAATCTGCCGCGGCCGGAGCCGAAAGCCCTCGCGAGCACGCTGGAGCAGCTTGCCGCACGCTTCGGCAACCGCCTCATCACCTCGCAGGCCGTGCGCGAGCAGCACGGCCATACCACCACATGGATCCCCAACCAGCCGCCGGACGGCGTGGTGATGGCGCAGGAGACGGCCGACATCCAGGACGTGGTGCGGATCTGCGCGAAAAACCGCGTGCCGGTCATTGCCTTCGGCACCGGCACCTCGCTCGAGGGCCAGGTCAACGCGCCCGCGGGCGGCATCTCGATCGACCTGCGCGACATGAACAAGGTGCTCGCGGTGCATGCCGAAGACCTCGACTGCGTGATCCAGCCCGGCGTCACCCGCAAGGCGCTGAACGAGCATCTGCGCGACCAGGGCCTGTTCTTCCCGATCGATCCCGGCGCGGATGCTTCGCTCGGCGGCATGGCCTCGACCCGCGCCTCCGGCACCAACGCGGTGCGCTACGGCACCATGCGCGACAGCGTGCTGGCGCTGAAGGTGGTGCGCGGCGACGGCGAGATCATCACGACCGGCACGCGGGCCAAGAAATCCTCGGCCGGCTACGACCTCACGCATCTGTTCGTCGGTGCCGAGGGCACGCTCGGCATCATCTCGGAATTGACCATTCGCCTGCGCGGCATCCCCGAGACGATCGCGGCGGGCGCGGTCTCGTTCGAGACCGTGCACGGGGCCTGTCAGGCCGTGATCCTGGCGATCCAGACAGGCATTCCCGTCGCGCGCATCGAGCTGCTCAATGCCGCGCAGGTGAAGGCCTGCAATGCCTATTCGAAGCTGACGCTGCCGGAGACGCCCCTGCTGCTGATGGAATTCCACGGCAGCGAGATCGAGGTCGGCGAGCAGTCCAAGGCGTTCGGCGAAATCGGAAGGGAGTGCGGCGGCGGCGATTTTTCCTGGACCACCAAGCCGGAGGACCGCACCAAGCTGTGGCAGGCGCGGCACGACGCCTATTGGTCGGTGAAGGCGCTGCGGCCCGGCGACAGCATCGGCGTGGTCGCGACCGACGTCTGCGTGCCGATTTCACGGCTCGCCGATTGCGTCAGCGAGACCGAGGAGGATCTCAAGCGCCTCAACCTGCTGTCGCCGATCGTCGGCCATGTCGGCGACGGAAATTTCCACTGCTCGCTGGTCTGCGACACCAACGACGCCGACGAGATGGCACGCGGCGAGGAGTTCATGCATCGCCTGGTCGAGCGCGCGCAGGCGATGGACGGCACCTGCACCGGCGAGCACGGCATCGGCCAGGGCAAGCAGAAATATCTCAAGGCCGAGCTCGGCCCCGAGGCGCTCGATGCGATGCGGGCGTTGAAGAAGGCGCTCGATCCGCTGAACATCTTCAACCCCGGCAAGATCGTGCCGGAGGCTTGAGGCCTGCGCAGTCAGCGACAGGGAGCTTTCGGCAATCCCGCCGCTCAGATATTGTCGCGTGCAATCCAGGCAGGCCGGGTTCGCGAGGCCATGCAGCGCGACTACCCGTCGCTATTGCAGTAGATGCCAGCTGCCGCATGCGGGGCGCGTCATGGCCGGGCTTGTCCTGGCTTGTCCCGGCCATCCACGCCTTGTTAGACGGCGCAGAGAACGTGGATGCCCGGGACAAAGCCCAGGCATGACGACCTCGTGTAGATGCTCAAGTCCGATTACCTCAGTAGGACCGGCTCAGTATCTGCGGTAGTCGCCGCGATAATGGTCTCCGCCGCGGCTGCCCATTCCCATGCCGAGGCCGATACCAACACCGACGCCGATGCCTTGCATGACAGCCTCGGGCGGCGGGCCGCGATCCGGCGGCGGCGCGCGCTCGTAGACGACTTGGTCGGACGGCGGTCGTCGCTTGGGCGGCGTCTCGACCACCTTGCGCTTCGGCGGGGTGTCGACGCGCTTCTTGATGACGGGCGCGACGCTCGGATTGACCGGCGTCGACGGCGTCGAGCACGGGCAGGTCGGCGCCATCGCGACGGCGACCGGGGCAGGCGTCGCAGCGGCGGCCACGGGCAAGGCGTAGTTGCGGTTCTGGACGCGGAGCAGCAGCCTGCGCGCGGTTGCCGCGAGATCGCTGTTGTCCCAGTTCTGCAGATAAGCCTCGAACGAGGCGCGTGTGTTGATCGCGGTCGCGCGCTCCCAGGCCAGCATCTGCCGCCGCCGCTCGAGCACGGTGCGTAGGCGCGGCGTGCGGGCGTCCTGTGCGTAGAGTTCGATATAGGCCTGATAAGCGGGCACCGTGTCCTCGGTGATCACGAGTTCATAGGCGACCGGGGCCGGCTTGCCCTGCAGTTCCTTGCGCCAGTCCTCGAGGCTGCGCGTGGCACTCGCAAGCGCCATTGAAGCTGCGCCTGGAAGGGCGGACGTCTGGACGCTGCTCTCGCCGAAGAACCTGAAGTCGGTCGTCAGCGACGAGCTCTCCCAGGGGATCTGCCGGCCGTCGGTCGATTGCGCCACGGCGACGCGGATGCGCTTGAAGACCTCCTCGATCGGCAGATTGGGCTGCTTGGCGATGGTCAGCGCAGCCGCGGTGTAGGGGCTGTCGATGCCGTTGCCGTCCTCGGCTTCGGCGCCGGGCGAGGTCGAATAGGAGATGAAGGAGCCGGGCGCGCCGGCCTTGGTGTCGACGATCGCAAGGCCGTGGCCGGCGCCGCTGAGCGCGGGGAACGGATTGTTGCGGCAGGCATCGAGCATGAAGATGCGCGCCCGCGTCGGCAGCGCGCCGAGCGTGTTGAGCAGGTCGTTCAGCCGCACGCCCTGGAGCGGAATGTCGGCCTCGCGCTTGGGATCGAGATCAACTGGCACCAGATAATTCTCGCCGTCGATCTGCAGGCCATGGCCGGCATAGAACACCAGTGCGACGGTATCGGCGCCGCTGGCACTGACCCTGCCGGCGAAATCCGAGATCGCCGCGCGCATCTCGTTCTGCGAAAGGTTGGCCGCGGTGGTGACGGTGAAGCCGGCATTGCCGAGCAGCTCCATCATGCCTTTGGCATCGTTGGCGGCGTTGGGCAGCTCCGGCACGGCGCGATAGGCGGATTGGCCGATCACCAGCGCAAGCCGCGTTTCGGCGGCGGCGCCGGTCGGCGTCATCAATTGCGTGAGCGCAAGAAGCCCGGATGCAAGCAGAAGATTGGAAAAGGTCGGACGGCGCATGGTGTCACCTCCATCGGCAATACGCGCGATGATGTCACTTTTTCTACGTCTGCGCCATGAGGCCGTCTGTGCGCCGGATCACGGAGCGCGGATCTTCTACGGCTACAATCGGTCGACCGCCGTGAACGTCCCGTCCTTCTGGATCACCGTCAGGAACACCTTCGGCGGCGTGTCGATCATGCGCGGGCCGACGGTGACGATGGTGCCGCTGATGTCGAAACGGCCGATATCGTTGATGGTGCGCAACAGGCTGGCGCGCGTCGGCTGCGGTCCGGCCTTTTCCAGCGCCGCGGCCGCGAGGCGACCGGAGATATAGCCTTCGAGCGACACGAAGTCCGGTGTCAGCGTCGGATCGAACGCCTGCTGCGCCCTCTGGTAGTCGGCGACGAGCTTGAGCGAGCGGTCCCAGGGAAAAGGCACCACCTGCGAGACGATGACGCCTTCGCCGTCCGGGCCAAGCTCCCCGGCGAGCGCGTTGGCGCCGACGAAGGAGATGTTGACGAAGGTCGGAGAGAAGCCGCTGCGGCGCGCGAGCTTGATGAATTCCGCGCAGGGACCATAGGTCCCGACCATGACGATGGCCTCGGGCTCGGCGCGCTTGATCACCCGCAAGGCCGCGGCGACCGCGCGGGTGTTGCGCTCGAAAGTGCCCTCGGCGGCGAGTTCGAGGCCGCGCCTTGCAAGCGCCCGCTTGACGCCAAGGAGACCGTCGCGGCCGAAGGAATCGTCTTGGTAGAAGATGCCGATGCGGGTGAAGCGGCGATCCTCGGTGAGGTGCTTGACCCAGGCCTCGGCCTCCGCGCCGTAGCTCGCGCGGATGTTGACGACGTTGGGAAGCTCGAGGTCGCGGAGGAATTCGGCGCCGCTGAAGGGGCCGATGAAGGGAATGTTCCTGGTGCTGGTGATGGGAATTGTCGCGATGGCGGTCGGCGTGCCGACCGCGCCGATCAGCGCGAACACCTTGTCGTCCTCGATCAGGCGCAGCGTCTGCGTCACCGACCGGTCGGGGTCGTAGCCGTCGTCGCGGCTGATCAGCTGGAGCCTGCGGCCGTGGACGCCGCCCTTGGCGTTGATCTCGGTGAATGCCGCGACGATGCCTTGCCGCATGCGCTGTCCGAGCGCGGAGGAGGGGCCTTCGAGCGCTGCCGCCTGACCGAACAGGATCGCGTCCTCGCCGACGCCGACTTCGTCGCCTTTGGCGGAAGGCGTCGCTGCGGCCAACAATGCGATGGTCAAGCCGACGTAGGTCGCGAATGGCGATCGTGTCATGAGGATGCTTGCCGGATACAGGACGCGTTGCGGAGACGATAAATCCTGCGGGCTGAACAGGACGCTAATTTGTGCGCGTCGGCGGTCCGTAGGACTCCGGGTAAAGCCGGCAAGTTACTGCCACTCTGCCGGAACTTTCTGGGCAATCGTTAACTAAGCCGCGCGATGCGCGGGCGCCTGGTTTGCGAAATTGGGCAGTTCTTAACCCCGATCCTGGTCCGGTAGTCGCGCCGGCGGCTCAACCAGAAGTTCGTGTCGCCGTATCGATGGGGACTTGCAGGTCAAGATGGGCGGTCGCGATCAGAACGATCAGGATCGGAGGCGTATGAGCGGATGGTGGCGTGCCGCGCCGCTACTCGGGCTTTATCGCCCTGCGCTCGTGGCGGTCGGCATCGGCCTTCTGTTCTCGATCGTGGGCGCCGCCGCCGTGGCGCGGTGGGAAGATCGCGTCAACCGGGGCGAGTTCGAGAACGCCGCCGAGACCCAGGCGATCGTCATGCAGAACGGCATGAACGAGTACATATCGAGGCTCCTCGCACTGCGCACGCTGTTCGAATCGACCAGCGACGAAGTCACTCGCAGCGAATTCGAGACCTTCAGCGCCCGCCTGTTCGAGCGCCATCCCGGCATGCTGCGCATTGCCTGGTTGCCGCGCGTCAACAGCAAGGAGCGCGCCGAATACGAGGCCGCGGCGATCGCCGACGGCGTGTCCGGCTATCGGATCAAGTCGCTGCAGGGTGAGAGATTCGTCACCGCAACGCAGGGCGACGAATATTTTCCGGTGTTCTACTCGACTCAGCCGAAGACCTCGTCGGTCTATGGCATGGACTACGCGACCGTTCCGGAGCGCCGGGCGGTGCTGGAGCGCGCGCGCGACAACGATCGCGTCGCAGCCATTCGCACGCGCCTCTTCGAGCCGAAGCAGGGGGGCAGCCGGGTGCCCGACGTTCTCGTCGCCATTCCCGTCTACGCCAAGGGCACGTCGCGCGAGGAGATCGCGGACCGGCGCCGCAATCTCGCCGGCTTCGTCGTCGGCATCTTCGACCTGCCGCTGCTGATCCAGTCCATTCGCGTGACCACCGGGGCAAGCCCGGCGGTCAGCGTGAACGTCTACCCGCCCTTCGCGGCGCAGGTCGCCAAGCTGGAGGAAACGCTGCCGGATTACTCGTCGGCCGCCACCGCGCCGCGCTCGATGCGGGACATCGCGCGGGCCGTGCACTGGTCGGGCAGTCTCAAGATCGGCGATACCGACTGGCAGGTGCGGGCGGTTCCAACCGCCGGCGGTCCGCTGGCGACGACTTACGATCGCGCGGGCGCGGTGCTGATCGTCGGCATGCTGCTGACGATGTCGCTGTCGACCTATCTGATGCTTGCGAGCCGCAATTCGCGGCGGCTGTCGCAGGCGAACCGGCGGGTGCTCGAGCTTGCCCAGACCGACATACTCACCGGACTGCCGAACCGCGCCTTCTTCCTCACCCGGCTCGACGAGATGAACGGGCAATCCGGCGTGACGGGTCTGCCCTTCGCGATCCTGATGCTCGACCTCGACCGCTTCAAGAACGTCAACGACTCCCTCGGACACGCAGCCGGCGATGCGCTGCTGCGCCAGGTGGCGCAGCGGTTGAAATCCGCGATGCGCGCGAACGACGTGCTGGCGCGGCTCGGCGGCGACGAATTCGCCATCATCCAGGAAGCCTGCGAGGATCAGCGCGCCTGCTCGACCGAGCTGGCGGCGCGGATCGCCAAGCTCGTGAGCGAACCGTTCCTGCTGCCGGGACACCGCGTCGAGATCGGCACCAGCATCGGCATCGCGATCTCGCCGGACCACGGCAGCGATCAGGAGCAGCTCCTGAAGAAAGCGGATCTCGCGCTTTATCGTTCGAAATCAGCGGGCCGCAACTGCTTCACCATTTACGACGAGGCGATGTCGGCCGAGCTGGAGGCCCGCAACACGCTGGAAGGAGATCTGCGCGACGCCATCGCACAGTGCCAGCTGGAGGTGCACTACCAGCCGTTCGTCGACGCCCTCAGCGGCGTACGGCGCGGCTTCGAGGCGCTGGTGCGCTGGCGGCATCCGGCGCGCGGACTGATCCCGCCCGACCAGTTCATCTCGCTTGCGGAAGAGACCGGGCTGATCGTGCCGCTCGGCGAATTCGTGCTGCGGCGCGCCTGTGCGGACGCCGCCGGCTGGCCCTCCGATCTCATGGTCGCCGTCAATTTGTCGCCGATCCAGTTCAAGGAGGCCGAGCTGTTCGAAATGATCTGCGCGGCGCTCGCCGATTCCGGCCTGCCACCGCAGAGGCTGGAGATCGAGATCACGGAATCCGTGCTGCTGGAGCGCGCGGCCGAGAACCACGCCTTCATGGAGCGGCTGAAGGGCATCGGGATCGAGCTGGCGCTCGACGATTTCGGCACCGGCTATTCGTCGCTCAGCTACCTGACCGCGTTCCCGTTCGACAAGATCAAGATCGACAAGTCGTTCATCCGCAACCTCACGCATCAGCCGCGCAGCTCCGCCATCATCTCCGCGATCGTGACACTGGCGCGCGGGCTGGACATGTCGGTCACGGCCGAGGGCGTCGAGACGTGCGAGGAATTCGAGCGGCTTAAGGTGCTCGGCGTCAATTTCGCGCAAGGCTATCTGTTGGGCAGGCCGCAACCGATCGAAGGGATCCAGTTCGACGAGCCGGCCAAACCTTCGCGGCGCGACGCCGCCTGAACGCGCCTCGCGAGGCGTGGATGGCCGGGACGAAGTCCGGTCCGACGCCGTGGCAGCTCCGTCCTCGCCCAGCGGGCATGCGCGAAAAAGCGCTTGACCAGAGCATTCCCGGATGATCCGAAGGAACGTCTAGGGATGAAACAAGCACAACATGCGGCTTCCGTTCTTCTACGGCTGGGTGGTGGTCGCCGTGACCTTCGTCACCATGGCCATCGGCGTCAACGCGCGTACCGCCTTCTCGCTGTTCTTTCCGCCCATCATCTCCGAGTTCGGCTGGGAGCGCGGCGTCACGGCGGGCGCCTTCTCCTTCGGCTTCGTGGTGTCGGGCGTGGTCAGCCCGCTGATCGGCCGCCTGATGGATCGCGCCGGTCCGCGCGCGGTGATGGAGCTCGGCGTCGTGCTGATGGGCGGCGGGCTACTGCTGGCACCGCTGACCAGCGCGCCGTGGCATCTCTATGTCACTATCGGCGTCATGGTCGGTGCGGGCTCGGTGTGCCTCGGCTATTCCGGCCAGTCGCTGTTCCTGCCGAACTGGTTCATCCGCAAGCGCGGCTTCGCCATCGGCATCGCTTTCGCGGGTGTCGGCATCGGCTCGGTGACGCTGCTGCCATGGGTGCAGCACATGATCGAGCAGACCGGCTGGCGCACCGCCTGCACGGCGATGGGCCTGCTCATCCTGGTGGTGCTGGCGCCGATAAATCTGCTCTTGCACAGGCGCCCGCAGGACATCGGCCTTGAACCGGACGGCGACGCTGCCCCGGTGCCGGGCGCGGCCCAACCGGTCTCCAACATCGTCGATCCCGTCTGGGTCGGGATCGACTGGACGCTCAAGCGAGCCGTCGCGACCGCGCGTTTCTGGTGGATCGCGCTCGGCTATTTCTGCGGCCTTTACATCTGGTACGCGGTGCAGGTGCATCAGACCAAATTCCTGCTCGACATCGGCTTCAGCCCCGGTGTTGCGGTGTGGGCACTCGGCATCGTCAGCCTGCTCGGAATTCCCGGCCAGATCCTGCTCGGGCATGTCTCCGACCGGATCGGGCGAGAATGGGTGTGGGCGATCAGCTGCGCGGGCTTTGCGATTTGCTTTGCGGCTCTGATGGCGCTGAAATTCCAGCCGTCGCTGTGGCTGGTTTATGTGATGGTGCTCACGCAAGGCGCGCTCGGCTACGGTCTCACCTCGATCATGGGGGCGGTGGTGTTCGAGATTTTCCAGGGCAGGCATCAGGGCAGCATCTTCGGCACGATCATGCTGGCGGCGCTGGCGGGTGGTGCGGCCGGACCGTGGGTGACGGGCTTCCTCTATGATCGTGCCGGCGACTACACGCTTGCCTTTGCCATCGCGATGGTCATGAGCGGATTGTCGGCGCTCGCGATCTGGCGGGCCGCGCCGCGCAATGTGCGGGCCGTCGCCGGCCGGCTGCACAAGCTCCCCGGCGGTATTGCGAAGTAGGTTGGCTCAACCATCGCATTGCTCGTTCCTTCTTCGGAGAACGTTAAGCATGTCGCGTCTTGGCGTGACGCCACGGGCCCGCAAAAACGTCTTGGACACCACCGGAGCGCTAGCGTCGGTTCAGTGCCACTTGTTCCCGATGCCGTCCGGTTCCAACGATGTCTGCCTCCGATTGTCCTGCGACCGAAATCCCGGACGTGCTGCGCGCCGCACTCGCACGCGCCGAGGATGGCGTCGTCATCGTCGATGACGCGCATCGCATCACGCACTTCAACCCTGCCGCGGAGCGGATCTGGAAGCTCGCTGCCACCGAGGTGCTCGGCCGCAACGCCGCCGTTCTCACCCTCAAATGTCTCGAGTCCGGCGCGACCGCGGATTTACGCGAGGAGATCAGCCTCGTGCGGCGCGACGGCAGCCGTATCAAGGCGCTGGTGTCGATGTCATCAACGACGATTGGCGGCGCGACCCATCGCATCGTGTTCGCACGCGACGTCACTCTTGATGCGGAGCGGCGCGTCAGGATCGGGCTTCTCCACGCCGTCGCCGACCAGACCAACCGCGCGGTGATCATCACCGACGTCGAGCAGAACATCGTCTACGTCAATTCGGCGTTCACGGCGCTGTTCGGCTATACCAGCGAGGAGGCCGCAGGTCGCAGCGCCGACGGGCTCGTCGCCGGTCGTCACACCGATCGCAAGGCCCTCGCGAAGCTCGTCAGGCGCCTGATGCGTGGCGGCCATCGCGGCGAGACCGAGGTGCTCGTCTACGACAAGGACGGCGAGGAGATCTGGGTCTCCGCCCGGATCGACACGTTCCGCGACAGCAGGGGCCGGGTCAAGCATATCTTCGCGCTGCTCGAGGATATCACCGAGACCAAGCAGCTGCGCTCGCTTCAGCAGCTCATCATGAGCGCGCTCGCCGACGAGGTGCCGATCGGCGAGATCGCCGATCGGCTGTGCCGTCGCGTCGAGGAGATCGCGCCCGACGTGGTCTGTTCGCTGCTTCACGTCGATGCCGCCGGCCTGATCCATCCGCTCGGTGGTCCCAGCCTGCCTGAGGACTATTCCCGCGCGCTGGACGGCATCGCGATCGGTCCCAATGTCGGCTCCTGCGGCACCGCGGCCTTCTACGGTACACCGGTTCTGGCGACCGATCTCGATACCGATCCGCGCTGGCAGCCCTACAAGGCGATGCCGCTCGCGATCGGCCTGCGTGCCTGCTGGTCGACCCCGGTCAAGGCCAAGGACGGCCGCGTCATCGCGACCTTCGCCTTTTACTATCGCGAGCCGCGCGCGCCGAGCAATTGGCACCGGCGCATCGTCGAGGCCTGCGTCAACCTCGGCGCCTTCGCGATCGAGCGCAAGGAGGCGCGCGCGGAGATCGCGCGGCTCGCCTATCACGACATCCTCACCGGCCTGCCCAATCGAGCCCAGTTGCGGCACCTGATCACCACGGCCATCGATGCCTGCCCGACCGGCAGCCATGTCGCGCTGGCCTTCCTCGACCTCGATCATTTCAAGGACGTCAACGATACGCTCGGTCACGCCGCCGGCGACGAGCTCCTGGTCCAGCTCGCGCAACGCCTGCGCGAGCATATCGGTCCCGGCGACATGCTGGGGCGGCTCGGCGGCGACGAGTTCGTCATCCTGCTGCCGCAACGTAACGCCGAGAGCGCCGAGCGCGTCGCGGCCGATATCGCCGAAGCGCTGGCGCGGCCGCTCCGGCTCGGGTCGAAGCTGATGCCGATGTCCGCCAGCATCGGCATCAGCCTCTACCCCGATCACGCCACCGATATCGACACCTTGATGCAGCAGGCGGACGCCGCCATGTACATGGCCAAGCAGGCCGGACGCTCGACCCATCGCATCTTCAGTGCCGAGATGAACGTGCTCGCCGAGCAGCGGTTGGCCCTGATCGCGGCGCTGCGCCGCGCGATCGCGGAGGGCGCACTGAGTCTCAGCTACCAGCCGCAGATCCGCAGCTGCGACGGCGCGATCCATGGCGTCGAAGCGCTGGCGCGCTGGCGCGATGCCGTGCTCGGCGACGTCTCTCCGGCAAAGTTCATCCCGCTCGCCGAGGAATGCGGCCTGATCGAGCAGATCGGCCTGTGGTCCGTGCGCGAGGCCTGCCGGCAGATCGCGAGCTGGCGCCACGCCGGGCTCAACATTCCCTGCGTCTCGGTGAACCTGTCGCCGATCAATTTCCGTAACGTCGCGCTGGCGGCGCGGCTCAAGGACATCCTGGCCGAACACGATCTGCCGCCGGACGCGCTGATGCTGGAGATTACCGAAGGCGCGTTCATGCAGGATGGCGTCGCAGCGCTGGAGACGATGAACGCGATCCGCGAGCTCGGCGTCGGCCTCTCGGTGGACGATTTCGGCACCGGATACTCCAGCCTGAGCCGGCTCGCGCATTTTCCGATCCGCGAATTGAAGATCGACCGCAGTTTCATGCGCGACATCGAGAAAGACGCGGGCGCGCTCGCGATCGCCACCGCGGTGGTCCGCGTCGGCCAGGGCCTCGGCATGACCGTGGTCGCCGAGGGCGTCGAGACCGAGGGGCAGCGCAAGACGCTGGCCGAGCTCGGCTGCGACATCGTCCAGGGCTTTCTCTATGCACCCGCGTTGCCTCCCGTCGCCTTCGAGCGCTGGCTGATCGACCACTGCGCCGAGCAGGCGAGGACGATGCTGGGGCGGCTCGACCTTGCGCCCGCGGGCGGGGCTGCAGTGCACCGGTCAGCGTCGCTGCCCTTGGGCGATATTCGCAGCCGATAGGGAACGCATTGGCGACCGGCGATTTGGTCCTCGACATCCGCCGGAGGGGCACCGCGCCACGTCCTGTTTGCAAACTGCATGGGCCCGATGAAAAGACCGGAAAGCAGCGCCACCGCCCGAGCGGCAGGCTTTCGACCTTCGCAACCGCAGCTCAAGGCCATCACGGCATGGATCGCCTGTCAGAGCGACAAGCCCAGCCTGTCCGAGGCAATAAGCCGCTTGGTGGAACTGGGGCTTGCGTTGCACGCCGAGCCGGATCGCCAGAAGCGGCGCGCTCGCAAGATGGCCGGCGATGCGATCGATCGCATGGGCGACACGACGACGACGGCGGAGGACAGGGCAGTCCGCAAGGGGGATCTGCTCGACGGGCCCAAGGAATTCGATCGCGTGCGAGTTGATCGGTCCAAGCGCAGCAAGCCGATCCGACAATAGGCCGAGCACCAGGAAGCCGCCGACACCGGAGGAATTCGAACCGCCAGCGACATGGAGGACAAGCAATGAGACGGTATTCCCAATCGCATGCAGCGGAGGAGGCGCACAACCTCTTCAAGCAGCCCGCGACGAAGCCCGCGACTGATCACGAGAAGGCGGAGCAGGCCTTCAACGCAAATCGGGAACGACTGAAGGCTGAACGGTTGGCGAGGGAAGCTGAACGACGAAGCCAGTCCGAGAGGACGACCTAAAGCACGAAAACCGCCGCGCACTTCTCCGGATCATGCTTTAGAGCATCGGAAGCACGACGATCCCGTCTTCGAGCTCCCCTGAAGCAAGGCGCGCCCGCGCCATACGTTCGAACTCCGTTCGGTGCTTCTGTAGATAGCTGAAGGCCTGCTTCTGGGTGCTGAATGTCGTGGCAAGCCGGCACATCTGCCGATTGGCGCCGGACGCGAGAAAGAACGTGATGGTTCCGTGGTCTGGCTTGATTCTAGGCACGATCTGCACCCTCCGGCATAGGATCGGCTCTTCAGATTTCGCCGGCGGTGTTGAATATGACTATCGTACCGGCTTCCTCGAACGCTTCTTGAGCGCAGGCGCCGGCAAGGCCGTTCGAAGAGCTTCATCAGCCGCTTGCTTCGCCTCGCGGACCTCTCGGAGCCGCGCCATGTTCTTGCGAACCTCGATGGCCTGCCTTTCGACATCTGCCAACGCCCGCGCTCCCTCTTCAGCGGCGAGGCGCCTGCGATCGGAACGCGCGATGCTTTCGGATGACGGCTCTGCCGGTTTCTTGGTGCTCATCGCTCACCCGGATCCACAACGGCCAAAACCCACTCAATCCCAGGATTGAGCGGGTAGAGCAACCGTTTCAGTACATCCGTGAAACGGCGCCACGATATCAGGCCAGCGAGAGATTCTCAGCGCTGGCTTTGCCTCGCACCTTATCGGTCTTGATCTCGAAATTGACCTTTTGGCCCTCGCCGAGACCAGCAAGACCAGCTCGTTCAACCGCGCTGATGTGAACGAACACATCGTTGCCGCCGTCGCTCGGCTGGATGAAACCGAAGCCCTTTTGGCCATTGAACCACTTGACTGTACCTGTCGTCATTTTCTTCTCCAAAGCGCGCAAGCGCATCCCGCGCGACATTCACGCGGCTATCTTCAACTTCGTCGATGTCTTTGGAAAAGGAGCCCGCGGGCGCATTCAACAAGGCACAGCGGCTAATCGAACGACCCCCAATATACACGGCTTTCGCGATTTTGCAAGGAGCGAAGCCAGTTTGATTTCTGCGAGCCAGGTCTACTGTTCCGATCGAGGCGCTTTGCGTGTGTCCGTCGACCTGCAAGCAGGACGTTATCGATTGACAGCGCTGCGCGACAGTGGTCACGTTGACGGTAACAAGCTGCTCGCCGTGACAGGCAGATCGGCTCGTCCGAAGCCGCGACATTGTCGCCCCCACTATCCTCAAAAATCGCAATGAGCTCCTGCGCAATTGGCTGCCCTGCAGGACGTGTCGCATTCGCAGCCCAGGAGGATCAAATTGCACGTACTCGTCAGAGACAACAATGTTGAGCAGGCACTCCGTGTTCTCAAGAAGAAGATGCAGCGCGAGGGCGTCTTCCGGGAAATGAAGCAACGCCGTTCCTACGAAAAGCCGTCCGAGAGAAAGACCCGCGAGAAATCCGAGGCCATTCGCCGCGCCCGCAAGCTCGCCCGGAAGCAGGCGATCAGGGAGGGATTGCTGCCCGCGCCACCGAAAAAGAAACCCTTCGAGCGCAAGCCGCCCCTGCCGGAGATCAAGGCAAGGTCGGAGTAGAAGCGATCTTGATTCCGGATCTCATGCCATGACGGCCGCGTCACCTGGGAGGCCGCAGAAAGGCCTGGCCAGGCCGCGGCTGCTGTCTTCGCTATAGCCTGAAATCGATGCCGCGAAGCACGATGCCCGGCGGCGTGCCTTCGAACTCTGTGGCGCGATATTTGCTCTCGGCGCATGCTTCGATGCGATCGCGTAGACGGGCGAATTGGGCTTCCCGCTGCTCGGGCTTGACTCGCGCGCCGCGCTCGAGATCATCCATCGCGGAGGTCGAGATCGCGCAAGGAATCTCCCGGGCGCCGTCATGCATCGAGAACCGGACGATCATCCGGTCGTATTCGTGGTCGATAAAGCGGCCGCTGGTCAGTGTCATGGCTCACTCCGTTACGTGTTGGCTTCCTTGCAGTTCGCGCCATCCAATCATTGACCGGTACCGCGCGCCCGCTTTCCGGCTCCCGCCGAGCATGCACGTGTCGAGAATGCTGGCGGCCGTCGCTCAGCCCTCTCCGGACAGCCGGACGAAATCGTCGAACAGCGCCGAGACGAGCGCGCGATGGCGCGTGTCCTCAGTCGGCAAGCTCGCAGCATAGAGGTTGAGCAGATGGCGCGCCTTCACAGCGGCCTCCGGCCAGGACGCAGCGGGAACCGTCATCATGCGATGTTCGAGATCGGCCTCGCGCTCGCGCAGCTCTCTGACATGGGCCTCGACATCGGCCAGCGCGCGGCGCAGGTCGGTAGCCTTTTGCGCGGCCATGCCACGGCGCTTGTCGAGATCGACCGGCTGGTCAGTCATTGGCGATGCTCGCGTCTGCAGCTTGCGCATTCGCAAGATCGACAGAGCCGATCGACAGCATCTCCATGGCACCGCCCCCACCTTCGGCGGGCACGGTGATCATCGTGGCAACCCGGCGATAGGCGGCGAAGGTCAGGCCTTCGATCGTCTCCTCGTCGGTGACGACCTCATAGGCGCCGGCCGGCAAGATGCGCTCGATGCCGCGGATGTGGAACGGATGCCTGAAGGTGACGGTCTCTCGCCGCGAGCGGATGGTCATGCGCACGCCTGCCTTTCGCAAGTGAAGCCCCAACCGGTGCCGCTGGCGCGAGCATGCGCCTTTGGCGCGGCAATAGCCAGCATTATCGTTTCCGTTTCCGTACGAACGGTAATGTCGCGGTGCGACGGCAAGAGGCACTTAACGCTCGCTATTGTTTCGGCGCGGGCGTAGGATTGTTGTTGTTACCGCGCTTCTCGATGGCTTCGACCGGTGACCGAGGGCATGTGTGCTCCCGCCGAAGGCTTCGCAGGAGCGTTCGATGTCGCGTGTTCGAATATCGGAATGGATCGTGCCATCGATGATCGTTCCGCTTTTTCCTCTGCTTCTCGTGTGTGCAGCCGCGGTCCTCAATGGGTAGGACAACACGCGTGCCGTATCTGGTCAGCGGGACCAACGAATACGGCAGTTCCAATCTCGGCCGCGGGACTGCGGCGGTCGCGCTACGCCTCGCGGAAAAACTGCTTCGCGAGGGCTACATGGACGTCAGGGTCTGCACCCCGCGCGGCCGGATCCTGCAGCCGAACGAATTCGATGAACTTAAACCAGCAAAGGAGAGCGACATGGCAAAGGGCCAGCAACGCGGCAACCGCGAAGCCAAGAAGCCGAAGAAGGACAAAGCCAAGGTGATCGCCGCGGCCCCGTCCCGCAAGGATGTAGCGTGGCAGCCGGATTTCGGACCTGCGAAGAAGAAGTAGCGAGGAGCTGCATTTGAGGCGCGACAAACATGTCGCGCAGCGCTTGAAGGCACAGGTTCTGATGCGACGCCGATCCCCTCCGACGCCGCAACTCCGTGATCGCGCGCAAAGAAGCTGTCGGCGGGCATCGTGCCAGGATTGATCAGCCGGTGACGGATGCTCCAAGCAGGTGCGCGCTTTCACAAATGCACGATGGGCGGACGACGAGTTGTCGAGGCATTGAACGGAGATCGCGCGAGAGGCATCAAAATTCGTTGAAATCTCTTGTGAAAACGTCCTGTGAACGATAGCTGCGGCGAGGGGGCACGCGGCTAGCGTTCCAACGCGCAAATCTGGACCGTCGGTTGCCGATGTCGGATAATTGCGTGGGTCTGGTGCGGCGCCTCCGCTCCCCAGGCTCCTCACATATGAGACACTCTCCATGGCACAGGCGGGCGCCCTCGCGCAGAAGCTCGAACGGTTCTTGCATTTGAAGGATGCGCCGCCAACGCTGGTCACGCGTTCGCTGCGCAGCGCCGAGCTCGCGGTCACCGAGACACGGGATGACCATCCCATTACGCGTCTCTCCGAGTCGATGCCCTCGGAGGACGCCTATCTCGTCAGCCTCAAATTCCGCGACTTCGCTGATTGCGAGTGCTGGGAGCGCGGCCGATGCGTGATCAAGCGCGATATCCGCGCCGGTGCCACTTATCTGTACGACCTGAAACGCGATCCGCGCTACGTGATCGACAAGCCCTTCCATTCTCTGTTCTTCCATCTGCCCCGTTCGGCGTTGGACGACATGGCGAGGCAAAGCGGCGCGCCGCGGATCGGTGAGCTCGCCTATCAGCCCGGCGTTGGCCACGACGATATGACGATCCGCCATCTCGGCGCGTCGTTCCTGGCGGCGTTGCGGCAGCCTGAAGAGGCCAACCAGCTCTTCATCGACCACATGATGCTTGCGTTCACCGCACATGTTGCGACGACCTATGGCGGGTTGCGGCGCGCCGCCGAGCCGGCGCGCGGCGGCCTCGCCCCCTGGCAGGTGAAGCGGGCTTGTGAAAGGCTGGAGTCCGATCTCCGCGGAAAGCTTTCGCTGGAGAAGATCGCAGCCGAGTTCGATCTGTCGGTCAGTCATTTTTCGCGCGCATTTCGCGTGTCGACCGGCCTGCCGCCGCATCAATGGCTGCTGCGCCAGCGCGTGGACACGGCCAAGCAATTGATGACGGTGCGCGACCTGTCGCTGGCGGAGATCGCGATATCGGCCGGGTTCGCCAATCAAAGCCACTTCACCCGGGTGTTTTCCTCGGCGGTCGGCATCAGCCCGGGAATGTGGCGCCGTGAGGCGCAGGGCGTGCCGGACGGCGAAACGTGACCCCTCCGCTCAGCTGCGCCTTGTCTGAGAGATGGCGTAGGCGTCGCGCCGCGCCGCAAACATCTCGTCCGGCGGATGGCCGATGCCTTCGGCAAGATTGGCTGGATTGAAAACGGACGCGTCGCACGCTTCGTTTGGTTCAGTGCCCGTTATCACGATCGTTCCGAGGCGCACCGCTTCGCGTCCATCCTCGTCGGGCCAACGGATGGTCACGTCCATGACGGGATCGCCGGGACGGTCCAGCAGCGCCATCACGCTGAACCTGACATCGCGCGCCGCGATCCGGGAGTCGAGATCGCGCAGCAAGCCGGTGGACTTGGCCGCGTCCTCGGCCGACCTGCGTTCTTCGCCGACCGGCGCGACCTTGAACTTGATGAACCGTGTCTCACCCTTCGCGTTCGTTGCGGGAAAGGCGTGCACGCCCCAATAGGTCGTGCAGGCGAGGCTTGCCGGCGGCGGATTCGCGGCAAGGTAGCTTGCCTGACGCAGCGTCTCCGGATTGGCGGCGGAGAATGCCTCGACTCGAGCCATGTCCGGCTTGCCGTCCGGTCCCGGCATGCGCGCCTGCAGGAAAGCCAGCATCTGGTCGAGCGTTCTGGCGAAATGAACCGGGGCGCTCTGGGTGAGAATCTCGGACTTCTGATTGCCGCCGCCGAGCCGGAAGCTGAAGCCGCGCAGCGAGCGACCGTCCGTATCGACCGCGTTCGCGGAGACGCCGTCCGCCGAGAAACGCGCCAGCACCCGGGAGGGCATGGTGAAGCTGCGGGACTTGGTGATCTCCTTGGCCTGATCCGAGGGGGCATAGGTGCCGCGAACGCATCGGCCCCAGCAAAAACTCGCGCGCACCTTGGGCTGAAGACCGGCAACCGCCCTCAGGACATCGACAACGGACATCGGTGTGGCTGCGCCGTTCGGGGGCTGAGTCAGAACGGAACCTTTGGATTCGAGCGATGGGCTTGTTTGTGGCGCAGGGTGCGCCGAAAAATCTTTCCCAAAGCGGACATGCCTTGTCCGATCCTGCGACGAATCTCGCAACTCGCTGGCTCGGGACCAGCCGCTCGCTCGAGACACGACTAGGGCATGTCCTCAACAAGCGATGGCCGCCTGATGTTCGGTCTGCCGCCTACGCCGAAGAGCGAATGGTCTCGCAGGTCGCAGATGGGCCAGTAGCGGGACCTGCCATAGATGGCCGCTACAAACCTAATCGGCGACCGCTGCTTCCTGAAAGTCTCCTTGCCTTTCGCCGGTGTCAGAGCGACGGGATATTCGGTACCGGCCAGGCGATACGCCGTGATGTCGATGGAATAACTTCGAGAACGCCGCCGCTGTCTCGTAACCAACTCTGCTGGCAATTCGCGCGATGGGCTCATCGCTGGCTTCCAGCAGGAACGCCGCTTCCGCCATGCGGCGTTCGACCACATAACGGTGCATGGACTGGCCGACGAGCTTGGTAAAGCGCGCCGAAAACACCGAGCGGCCGAGCCCCACGCGGTGGCCAAGGTCGCTCAGGGTCCAGGGCTTCTCCGGGTTTTCGTGGATCAGCTTGAGTGCCGGTCCGATATGTGGGTCAGATATGGCACCGAGCCAGCCGCCTTGTCCGGGACTGAGAGACGCGATCCAACTTCGGAGCACCTCGACAAAGAGCACTTCCGTCAGTCGTGAGAGCGCGACGCGTTGACCGGGACGCTCAAGCGCGGACTCGCTGACCATGCGGCGCAGGATCGCTTCAAGCCAACCTCCGTCCGTTGTCGGCTTCAGCAGGAGCACGGGCGGCAGTAGCTCCAGCACACTGCCAAACAGCGGCCGTGACACTGTGAAATTGCCGCAGATCATCGTCGAGAGTGGCTTTGCTCGGCTGCCGTGGCGGATGACGCCAAACCGCGACGACGCTCGATCGATATCTATGATCCGCAGAGGCTTGGCCCGGCGATCCGAATAAAAGACATGGGGCTCGCCGCGTGTGATGACGACAAAATCGCCCTCGCTCATCTGGATTTCCGGACCCTGGCCGAGCGCCAGGGTCGCAGAGCCCTCGCTGAGATAGTGAAACAGGGCGTAGGGGCGCGCCGGCAACTCAAGATGCCAGGGATGGCCGAGCTCGAAGTGAAAGAGCAGCGTGCCGCCGAGGCGAACACGATCGAGCACTTGGGCGAGGATGTCCATGTCGCCAAAGCTAGACCAGTGGACGATCCGACACAACATCCGGACGATTGATCTCTATCGTCCGAACTGTCCGCGAACTAGGTCATGCCGCGGGCCGACGTCACGTACGGCAACCATCTTGCCGATGGCAGATGCAAGAACCGCGACCTTGCTGGAAACGCCTGTCCATTCCGCCGGACCGAGTTCGTCCGACATGCCAACAGGAATTATCAATGCGAAATATCCTCCTCTCAGTCGCCACCGTCCTTCTGGCCGGAACGGCCTTGGCTGGCTCCGTCCATTCCGCAGAACTCCCGAAGGGAGCAGCCCACAACATCGTGCTCGTGCACGGCGCTTTCGTGGACCAGACGAGCTGGCAGCCCGTTGCCAATATTCTCACGAAGAAGGGCTACAACGTTACGCTCGTGGAAAATCCGCTCACTTCGCTCGCCGCCGACGTCGATGCCACCAAACAGGCGCTCGCGAAGCAGGACGGCAGGACCGTATTGGTTGGCCACTCCTGGGGCGGCGTAGTGATCACGCAGGCCGGCAACGATCCCAAGGTTTCGGCGCTGGTCTATGTTTCGGCCTTCGCGCCAGAGGTCGGTGAATCCCTGGCGTCGCTGGCAAAGGCCGGTCCGCCGACCGAAGGCGGCAAAGCGATCCATCCCGACGCAAAGGGCAATTTGTACATCGATCCCAAGGTGTTTCCGTCAGCCGTCGCGGCTGACCTTCCTCCGGAAATCGCTGAGCACCTCGCCAACTCGCAGCTTCCGTTGAATCACGTTGCCTTCGAAGCCCCCGTCGACATTGCGGCCTGGCATGACAAGCCGACGTTCTATGTCATCAGCACGAAGGACAAGGTCCTCGCGCCGGAGGCGCAGAAGTCGTTCGCAGCCAGGATCAAGGCTCAGACGACGGAAGTCGCCGGTAGCCATGCCTCGCTCGTCGTCCATGCGAAGCAAGTCGCCGAGGCAATCGAAAAGGCCGCACTCGCTAAGTAACGGTACCGCTCCCGGTCCTTTCGCGCCGGGAGCGCGCCCGCTCGCTCAGAGAATGCAGAACGCGGACCGCGATGGCGAACCAGACAAAGCCGCGGAAGGGCCAGCGACATCCAAGGTCTCGATCGCGCGGCTAGGCCAATCCCCACTCGACTATTTACATCCGGAGGATGACATGACTCAACTCGACATCGCGAGCCACGACGCGGCCACGCTCGAAACGGCACCGACCCGTTACGTCGAAGGCCACGGAATCCGCTTCGCCTATCGTCGCCTCGGCCCCGCGACCGGAACGCCGCTAGTTCTCCTGCAGCACTTCTCCGGCAACATTGATGCGTGGGATCCCGCCGTCGTCAACGGTCTTGCCGCCGATCGCCCCGTCATCGCATTCGACAATGCTGGGGTCGGTCGCTCGACCGGCCAAACGCCTGACAATATCGCTGCGATGGCGAGGGATGCATTCGCCTTCATCAATCTCCTCAGCCTTTCTGAGGTTGACCTGCTGGGCTTTTCTCTCGGCGGCTGCGTCGCCCAACAGATCGCAGCTGAGCACGAAAGGCTGGTCCGGAAACTCATCCTCGTCGGCACCGCGCCAAGAGGCGGAGAGGAACACCTGTTAGCGGTTCTGCAGGAGGCGTTTTCCCAAACCGATGCGCCGGATCCCCGTCTACCGCTGTTCTTCACGAAGTCGTCCGCCAGCCGGTCGTCAGGCTTGGCCTTCCTGAAGCGGACGAAGTTGCGCAAGGACGATCGGGACACCGATAACGGCAACGCGGTTACCGATCCGCAGGCCAAGGCTCTGATCACCTGGTGCGCCACACCTGATCCCGAGCACGCCATTCTACGCGCCATCCGGCAGCCCGCTCTTGTGGTCAGCGGCAGCCACGACACCATGCTGCCCGCGAACAACGCCTACGCAATGTTCAAGGAACTCGGCAACGCTCAGTTGGTCCTCTATCCCGATTCAGGGCACGGTGCCCTGTTTCAGTATCCCGACATGTTCGTCAGCCACGTCAGGACCTTCCTGGAAGCACATCCCGCGGCTGCATGATCTCGCCGCGTTCCGACGCACCATCGGACGCACCTCATCAATGATAGTTGTCACGGAGGACAAAATGACAATCGCTAAAGTCGAGGTGGAACGTTTCAGCCTCACGAGCGCAAAGCCATTCGAGGCTGTTGTCGCCACCCTCAAGTCCGCGATCGGTCAACCTGACATGGTCAACTTTTTCAAAGAGACGAGGGCTACAAACTCCTTCCCGGATCTGGAGCGCGTCGTACAACGCGGCCTCGGCCGGACCGACCTTATGCTCTTCGCGGAATTCGACTTGGGCGACATTCTGCGTCGCGAAACTGGATCCAGGACGCCCAAGATCAAACGGTTCGTGGTAGGCAATCCACTCATCATGAAAGAAATGGTCAAGCACGTGCCCGATGCTGGATCTTATGCTCCAGTCACAGTACTCGTCGATGAGCGTCCCGATGGCGTGCACGTCTCTTACGATAAAATGGAGAGTTATCTACTGCATTATGGCAGCTCGAAAGCACTTGCCGTCGCCCGAGATCTCGATACGAAAATCACAACCTTGCTACGCGAGTGTGCAGGCTAAAACGCTCTGATGAAATCTTCGGCCGATGGAGTGGGTAACTCATATCAATCGCGGAACGCGACAGGCGTTATCATGACGCGAGCCAGACGTCGAAAGGGAATGCCCGCATGTACAAGACACTTGTTGTCACTGTCACTGCCTCGGTTCTTTCCGCCGGGGCTGTCGCGTCTGATTCCGCTATCAGGAAAGAGCCGCTGGATGCTGCGACCCTTAGCGCGATCAAATCGAAGTTCGGCAGGCTGATGGAATTGGCCAACAAGCACGATTTCAAGGCTCTCCATGAGATGTTCTGGCAATCGCCCTCCACACTATTGGTAGCTAAGAGCGCGATCCAGTCTGAGGGGAACTGGGCCGGCTTTTGGGGCAACGAGGCGATTGATCAGAAGCTTCACGATATCGGCAGCTCCGGTCCGGTCGTGCTTGAGCCGGATTACTCCAAGCTCAAGGTTGTCGGTCTGACCCGTGACGTCGCCGAGTCTTATGTGCCGATGAACATCACGGTCTCTTATGCGGGGCAGGACGGAACAGCCAAGCCGTTTCTAATGATTATCAATTGGCTTCGCGTCGAGAAAGATTGGAAGATCGCTTCCGAAATCATTCTGCCGGTGCCGCCCGTACCGACCGCGAAGGACTAGGCGCAAGGCTTCGACTGTTCGGCGGCGACGCCTCCGGCGGCAGGTCCGCTCGGGTCAATCGAGTCGGTTTGGCCCGGTCAAAGTGGCGTTCGGTTTACACCTCACGACCGATTGAGCGGTCGGCCGGAATTTGTCGCGACGAGGCCGCTGGCGAAAGTATGCGACGGGTCGAATGCCGCAAACGACCTGATGAGTCCACGCATCCATCCGATCGGTCTCCGACTACGGGTCAACCTAACCGACCGCGAGGTCGGAGGGGAATTCCTGTATTGGCCCGTGGAGCCGGTCGGTCCCGATGAGGCCCGATCAGGGCTCGACGCGGACCACTTCGACGTGGTCCGACGCCAATCCCGTCCTGCGCCTGAGATCCGTGATCGCGCGCAGGAAACTGTCGGCCGGCGTCGTCTCCGGATCGATCAGCCGGTGCAGGCGAAAGCCGTCTTCCAGCGCGAGCACGACGGAGGCCATCCAGGGCGGGTTCAGATTGTCGTTGCGCCCGTTGCTCTTCAATGTCGCCTCGACGATGTCGGCGACCAGCTTGCGCCGCGCGCGCAGGCGCTTGGCAAGCTCCGGGCGACGCTTTTCGGCGCGTGCGACGAACAGGATCATCTCCATGTGGAGGAGGGGCGAGCGGCCGAGCGGATCCTGCCGGCTGCGATCCATCGTCTTCAGCGCCGCGATGAAATCGTCGAGATTGTCGTGCTGCGCGAGGATGTCCATGTTGCGCCGGATCGACTGCTCGACATGGTCCTCGAGCATGGCGATGATCAGTTCGTCCTTGCTCTTGAAGTTGGAATAGAACGCCCCGCGGGTATAACCTGCCGCCGCCGCGATCGCCTCGATGCTGGCGCCGCCGATGCCGTCCTGTTCGAACACGCGGGCGGCCGCCTCGAACAGCCTGTCGCGCGTGTCGTCCCTGGTCGGTCTCGTTCTCACCCTTGACATCGGCACAGGTTAGGGCAGACTGCAATTCAATACAACAATGTATCGAGTTTCAGGGATGGTTACGCTGCGCATGAGGGGCTGCCCGGCGTATTCGATTCATGCGGCAACCGGTCTGAGGTCACCATGAACGAGCACGTGCAAGGCGCCGGAGGCGGACCGCTGTTCAACCCGCTCTCGCCGGACTTCATCCGCGATCCCTATCCGCATTACGACCGGCTGCGCACCCTCGATCCCATCCATGTGACGCCGTTCGGCCAGTTCGTCACCAGCCGCCACGCTGACGTCAGCCTCGTGATGCGCGACAAGCGCTTCGGCAAGGATTTCGTCGAGCGCACCACGCGCCGCTACGGCCCCGAGATCATGAACGAGCCGGTGTTTCGCAGCATGAGCTACTGGATGCTGCAAGCCGATCCTCCCGACCACACCCGCCTGCGCGGCCTCGTGGTGAAGGCCTTCACTGCCCGCCGGGTCGAGGACATGCGGCCGCGAATCCAGCAGATCGTCGATGAGGCCATCGATGCCGTGATCGATCGCGGCCACATGGACCTGATCGAGGATTTCGCCTTCCGCCTGCCCGTCACCATCATCTGCGACATGCTCGGCATCCCCGAGGAGCACCGCGAAGTCTTCTACAAGAGCTCGCGCGACGGCGGGCGGCTGCTCGATCCCGTGCCCTTGTCTGCGGAGGAGATCAAACAGGGCAACGCTGGCAACCTGATGGCGCAGATGTATTTCCAGCAATTGTTCGAGCTGCGCCGCCGCACTCCCGGGGATGATCTCATCACCCAGCTCGTGCAGGCCGAGGAGGACGGCAACAAGCTCACCAACGAGGAACTGACCGCCAACATCATCCTCTTGTTCGGTGCAGGCCACGAGACCACGGTCAACCTGATCGGCAACGGCCTGCTCGCGCTCCACCGCAATCCGGATCAGCTGGCGCTGCTCAAGGCGCGGCCGGAGCTGATGGAGGGCGCGATCGAGGAATTCCTGCGCTACGATTCCTCGGTGCAGATGACCGGGCGCGTCGCGCTGGAGGATGTCGACCTCGGCGGCGCGAAGATTCCCAAGGGCGAGACCGTGCTGTGCCTGCTCGGCTCGGCCAACCGGGATCCCGCGGTCTATCCCGATCGGCCCGACCGGCTGGACGTCACCCGCCAGAACGTGAAGCCGCTGTCGTTCGGCGGCGGCATCCATTTCTGCCTGGGTGCCCAGCTGGCGCGCATCGAGGCCGAGATCGCCATCGCCACGCTGCTGCGGCGGCTGCCCGACTTGCGCATCGACGACGTCGAAAACCCGGAATGGCGGCCGACCTTCGTGCTGCGTGGCCTGAAGCGGTTGCCGGCGAGCTGGTGAGGCCTGCCGGCGTTAACCTCCGCGCGCAACAGTCGCTGTGACTTCGCCACACTTCCCTCTATATAAGGGGCTGTTCCGGCGCGCCTGAGGCCCTCAGGTTCGGCCCGGGCCGGTTTGGCCGAGGGGAGACCCGTGCAGACGACGCTGCTCGGATTGGCGATTGCCTTCATCATTGCGCTGCTGGCCGCGCTCATCGGGCCTTACTACGTCGACTGGAACCAGTTCAGGCCCCAGTTCGAGGCGGAGGCCGGCAAGATCATCGGCGTGCCGGTACGGGTCGCGGGCGAGCTCGACGCGCGGCTGCTGCCGGCGCCGACCCTGCGGCTCCGCGGCGTCACCTTTGGCGGCAACAACGATCTCGGCCGCCTGCGCGCCGACAAGCTCGACGTCGAGTTCAGCCTGGGCTCCCTGATGCGCGGCGAGTGGCGCGCCACGGAGCTTTCGGTGGGCGGCATGGCGGTCGATCTCGGCCTGGATGCGCGCGGGCGGGTCGATTTGCCGTCGAGCGCGAGCGGCACCTTCAACCTGGCATCCCTCGCCATCGAGCGGCTGAATCTCACCGGCCGCATCGCCCTGCATGACGCTGCCAGCCGCTCGACGCTCGAATTGAACGACATCGCCTTCTCCGGCGACGTGCGCTCGCTCGCGGGCTCGGTGCGGGGCGACGGCAGTTTCAGCGCTGCCGGGGTGCGCTACCCATTCCGCGTCTCCTCCGGCCCGAGCGCCGACGGCAGCGCGACCCGTCTCCACTTCAACATCGATCCCGGCGAGCGCGCCATCCTCGCCGATCTTGAAGGTGTGCTCGCCTTCGACAACCGCCAGCCGAAATTCGACGGCGCGCTGACGCTCGCCGTGCCCGCGACAAAGAAGGCGGGAGAGGCGGGGCCGACGCCCTGGAAGCTCGCGACCAGGCTCAAGGCCGATCCGGCCGGCGCGAAATTCGAGCAGATCGACGCGAGCTTCGGCACGGAGGACACCGCGCTGAAGCTCGGCGGCGTCGGCGATCTCAGGTTCGGTGCCTCGCCGCTGCTCCGCGCGGTGCTGTCGGCGCGGCAGGTCGATGCCGACAGGTTGACGGCCAGGGACGATGCCGATGCGCAGCGCGTCCTGCCGGCGCTGCGGGCGGGCCTTGCGGCGATCCCGCAGACGCCGATCCCGGCACAGATCGAGTTCAACGCCGATCAGATCATGCTCGGCGGCCGTCCGCTCCAGAACATCGCGGCCGAGCTTCAGACCGACGGACGCTCCTGGACCTTCCGGCGGTTCGAGCTGCGCGCGCCCGGCATGACGCAGCTCTCGCTCAATGGCGCGGCTCCCGGCGCCGACAGTTTCAGCGGCCGGCTCAGCGTCGAATCGTCCGACCCGGACACGCTGGTGGCCTGGCTCCAGGGTCGCAGCGAGATCAGCCGCCGCAGCACGCGGCCGCTGCGCCTCGCCGGCGACGTGACCATCGCCGCCAATCACCTCGCCATCGACAGGCTGAAGGCCGACATCGACGGCGGCGCCGTCGAAGGCCGCATCGCCTTCGTGCAGACCGGCGCGAGCAAGGGCTCGCGGATCGACGCGGAGCTCAAGGCCGACCGGCTCGACCTCGATGCCGCCGCGAGTTTCGTCCGCGCGCTTGCGGGGCCGCAGGGCGAGTGGCCGGACGAGGCGAAACTCTCGCTCGCTATCGGCCGCGCGATCTCCGCCGGACAGGAGCTGCGGCCGTTCGCAGCCAAGCTCGCCTACAGCCCCGCATCGCTGTCGTTGGAGCAATTGCGCTTCGGCCAGGCCAGCGGCGTGACCACGGAGGCGAGCGGCAGCTTCGACCGCACCAAAGCCACCGGCAAGCTCGCGCTGAAATCCTCGGCCAATTCGCTGCGTGAGCTCACCGCGCTGATCGAGCCGTTTGCGCCAGCGGTGCGCGCTCGCTTCGATGCCCTGCCGTCATCACCCGGCGCGACCCGTCTCAAGCTCGATCTCAGCCTCGACAGGAACACCGAGCATGCCGATCGCAGCAATGCCCGGATCGTGCTCGACCTCGACGCGCCGCAGCTCAAGGCGACCACGACCCTGGTCGCGCAGACGCCGGCGGCCGCCATCGGAGGGATCGACCTCGAAAGGTTGCGCAACAGCGACTTCACGCTGGACACCAAGGGCTCGGCATCGCAGGCCGGCGCGCTGCTGGCGCTGCTCGGGCTCGATCGCGTCGTGGCCGCGGGCGAGGGCGCCTCGCAATTCGAAGGCCGGCTGAGCGGCGCCTGGCGGCGACCGCTGCAATTGAACGCGAAGCTCAGCGGCGGCGGGCTCGATGCGGATGCGCAAGGCAGCGTCGAATTGTCGGAGCCGAAGGCCAGCGTGAACCTGCGCGTGCGCAACGTCAATCTGGCGCCGCTGCTCGGCACCGGGCCGGCCGACACATCGGCGCAGAATGTCAGCCTGTCTTCCCGCCTCACGCTGTCAGGCAATCGCCTGACCTTCGACGATCTCGACGGCAATGCCGCGGGCTCGCATCTGCGCGGGCATCTTTCGATGACGCTCGATCAGGAGAAAAGCGTCGACGGCGAGGTCGGCCTCGACTCGCTCGATCTTGCGCCGGCGCTCGCAATCGCGATCGGCGCGGCCGGACATGAGTCCGGCGAGCCGTTCAGTCCGGGACTCGTCGGCGGCTGGCGTGGCCGCATCGCCTTCCAGGCCTTGCGCGGGACGTTGCCGGGCGGCATCGAGCTGCGCCCCTTCGGCGGCACGATCCGGAGCGACGGGCAGTCGCTCGCGTTCGATGCGCTCAAGGGCGGCGTCGGTGGCGGCGAGATGTCCGCGAGCCTCGACGCGCTCAACGGCGCGAATGGTCTTGCGCTGAACGCGCGCATCGAGCTCGGCAATGTCGATGCGGCGACGCTGCGCTATCGTGACCTCGCGCTGTCCAAGGGGCGCGCCTCGGTGCAGATGGCGCTGACCAGCCAGGGCCGCAGCGTCGCGGCCCTCACCGGCGCGCTCGCCGGCAACGGCACGGTGACGCTCGAGTCCGCGGAAATCAGCGGCCTCAATCCGCGTGCGTTCGAGATCGCGATCCGCGCCAGCGACGGCGGCCAGGTCGCCGACGACAACCGTCTGCGGCAGCTCGTCGAGCCCGCGCTGTCGGCCGCTCCCATTACGATCGCCTCGGCACAGATCCCGTTCACGATCCGCGACGGCCGGCTGCGCGTCGGCGCGACGTCGCTGGAGGCCAAGAACGCCCGCGCCATCGTTTCCGGCGGCTACGACATTCCCGCCGACCAGGCCGACATCCGCGCCAGCCTGACGCCGATCATGACCGGCCTCTCCGGCGCCCCGCCGGAGATCCAGCTGTTCGCGGCAGGGCCCCCCGACAGGCTGAGCCGCACCATCGACCTCACGCCGCTGTCGTCATGGCTTGCGGTGCGCACGATCGATCGCGAGACGCGTCGGCTCGATGCCATCGAACGCGGCGAGCCCCCGCCGGCCACCGCTGCGCTGCCGACGCTGGTGTCTCCGGATGCAGCGCCTGAGCAGGCGCCGGCCCATGTGCCCCTGCCGGGTCAGGACCCGCGCCGCATGCCGGCAAGGCCCAAGGCGGAGTCGAGGCCCGCGCCGACGCCGCGGGCGCCGCAGGCCGCTCCCGCCGCGCCCAGCCCGCCGCTCGCAAGCCAGCAGGCCGCTCCGCTGCCGCCGCCGATCGAGGTGAAGCCGGCTCCGGGCCCGCCGCCCGCCAAGCCCAGGCCGAAGCCGCCGCTGGTGCTGACGCCGCAGAATCCGTAGCGCGCTTTTGGTTTGCCCGGACCGAGCCGCGGGCTCGCTCACCTCTCCCGCTTGCGGGAGAGGTCGCGCCGAAGGCGCGG
This sequence comes from Bradyrhizobium sp. CCBAU 25338, assembly GCF_028128965.1. Taxonomy (NCBI): domain Bacteria; kingdom Pseudomonadati; phylum Pseudomonadota; class Alphaproteobacteria; order Hyphomicrobiales; family Nitrobacteraceae; genus Bradyrhizobium; species Bradyrhizobium sp. CCBAU 25338. The sequence goes on along the minus strand of NZ_LFKY01000041.1, from coordinate 155,599 downwards.
GTGAGGGCTTTCTCCTCCAGGGGAAAGTCCCATTGCGGAGACACCCTCTCCCCGACCCTCTCCCGCAAGCGGGAGAGGGAGCGCACCTCCCGCGCAGCACCTTGCTCTTCCGTTAACGCGTCCCCTCGCATTTGAACGAATTTTCGTCGGCAAAACTGATTTGCCGATTTTACTGAATTCTCGCGTTTCATCTCTAGCGTCGGTTCCCAGAGGAATTCGGCGTCGCGCCAAGAGCGGCGGGACGGCTTGCCAAACGGCTACCAAGAACTGGGGTGATCGAGATGAACGGGGCGAAATCGCTTCTACAGGATCTGGACGACGCGATCGCGCGCGGCACCGACGAAAGCCGGGCGAAGGCGTTGTGGCATGCGACCGATATCCTGATCACGGGCCGCTACAGCGACGACGAGATCTCCACGTTCGGCGAGGTCATCGGTCGGCTCGCCGAGGAGATCGAGGTCGCCGCGCGGGCGCAGCTCTCGGAGCTGATGGCGGCCTGCGATCACGCGCCGCTCAACGTCATCGAAAAGCTCGCGCTCGATGACGAGATCGAGGTCGCCGGTCCCGTGCTGCGCGAATCCAATCGTCTCGACGAGAAGATGCTGGTCGAGAGCGCCCTGACCAAGAGCCAGTCGCATCTGCTCGCGATCGCCCAGCGCAAGTCGATCGGCGAGGCCGTGACCGACGTGCTGGTCAAGCGCGGCAACCAGGAGGTCGTGACGTCGGTTGCCAGGAACGACGGCGCGCGCTTCTCCGGATCGGGCCTGTTGCACATGGTCCGCCGCGCCGAGGGCGACTCGATTCTCGCCGAACAGCTTGGCCTGCGCAAGGACGTGCCGCGCCACATCTTCCAGCAGCTCATCTCGAAGGCGTCGGAAGACGTCCGCCGCCGCCTCGAGACCGAGAGGCCCGAGATGATGGCGCAGATCCAGAGCTCGGTGACCGAGCTCACCGGCGATCTCCAGTCCAAGTTCGGCCCGTCCTCGCGCAGCTATTTCGTCGCCAAGCGCGTGGTCACGACGCAGTATCGGCAGGGCAACCTCAATCAGGACTCCATCTCGAACTATGCGCGCCAGCACCGCTTCGACGAGGTGCAGATCGGCCTGTCGCTGCTCTCGTCGCTGCCCGTGGACGTGATCGAGCGCGCGCTGATGGACCGCAACCGCGAGATGATCCTGGTCTTGTGCAAGGCGCTCGACTTCTCCTGGGACACGACGATGTCGCTCCTGTTCCTCGGTGCCAAGGATCACCTGATCACGGCGCGCGAGCTCCAGGACAACGAGCGCGAGTACGGCCGGCTCAAGATCGAGACCTCGCGCAGCATCTTGAAGTTCTACCAGTCGCGCAAGAATGGCGCGGGTGCCGAGACCGTTACGGGCCGTCAGCCCGAGTTCCAGGTCCACTAAAGCATGATCCGGAAAAGTGCGCAGCGGTTTTCCGAAAAGATCATGCTTAAACAACAACCTGAAGCGCGATGATTCATCCTGGTCGCATCGCGCTTTAGTCGGGTGCACTGAGCATCATCCCGGAATTCGAAGGGGAGTATTTGCAATGTTGCCTCAATTCGGAACCGCCGTTCGCAAGAAAAACCTCGGCAATGCCGTCACCGCCGATCTCGGCGGCGGAGCACCGGACAAGGCGTCGGTGGACGCCGCCTGGCTCGTGCTGGAAGCCGCCAACGATCTCGGCGACCACGCCGCCGTCGATGCCTGCCGTCGCGTCATCGACGCGGAGTTGAACGGCGCGGTCGCGGGCAGCTCGGATGTCGATCTCGTGCTGGGGTATTTCCGGTAGGCGTCGGTCAATCCTGCCTGACGCACCGAACCTCAAGAGTTCAGGAAAGAGCCGGAGCGTTTGGATTGCGTATCAATTTGAAGGGTCGACTTCGCGGCATTCAGCGCCGCGGCCAGCTCGTCGATGTGATACGGCTTGGCTAATATCTGGATACCCGCCGTTTCGGCTTCATGGATCGCGGCCTCGGCGTATCCGCTGGTCAGCAGTACGGGTATGTCGCTGCGCCGTCTCCTGATCTCCCGCGCGAGTTCCACGCCATTCATGCCGCCCGGCATCATGATGTCCGAAAAGACGAGATCGACAGAACGACCATCGGCCAGAGCACCGAGAGCAGCTGCAGCGCTGGCGGCCCGCGTGACTTCGTAGCCGAGCTGACCAAGCATCTCACCAACGAGTGCGGCCACCTCGTCGTCATCTTCGACCAGCAGGATTTGGCCCTGGCCGTTCTTCTTCGGCCGTACCGCCCTGTTGAAATCGATCAAGTGTCGTTGCTTGGAAGCGGGATTCAACGAGCGGGGCATGTAGAGCTCGATGCGGGTGCCCCGACCGACTTGAGATTTGATGCGGACTGTCCCGCGTGACTGGGTCGCAAACCCGTGGACCTGCGCGAGCCCCAGTCCGGACCCCTTGCCGACGTCCTTGGTCGTGAAGAACGGCTCGAAGACCCGCGACAGGATCTCCGGAGGCATGCCGACGCCCGTATCGATGACCGACAGTCGTACATAGTCGCCGGCGATCTCCCCGTCATTCAGATCAGGCAGATTCTCGGCGCGGACGACGATGGTGCCGCCGTTGGGCATCGCATCCCGGGCATTGACGGCCAGATTGAGAATGACCAGCTCGAGCTCGCCGGGATCGACCTCCACCGGCCAAAGAGCATCCGGGAAGTCGAATTCGACGTGGACGTCGCCTCGCAGGCTTCGATCGAGCAGCTCGCGCATACCGCCGATCTGCATGGCGACGTCGACGGCTTCGGGGCGCAGCCTCTGCCGGCGTGAGAATGCCAGCAGCTGCTTGGTCAGGCTGGCGCCGCGCTGCGCGGCCTGGACCATCCCGTCCATCAGGCGCCGGCGCCGGTTTGGATCCGTCTGGCGGTCGAGCATGTCGAGGCCGCCGGAAATCACCATCAGCAGATTGTTGAAGTCGTGCGCGACCCCGCCGGTGAGCTGGCCGATGGCTTCGATTTTCTGCGCCTGGCGAAGCGTCTCCTCGACGCGAGCGCGCTCGTTCATTTCGAGACGCAGTTGCTCGTTGGCCTCCTTCAGCTCTCGCGTGCGCTCGACCACCAGTTTTTCGAGCTCCTGCGCAGTCTGCTCGCGCGCTGCGATCAGGGCCCGGATCTCATATTGACGCCGCCGCGCCCGCATCGCCGATTGAACCGCGCTGGTCAGCGTGATCGGCTGGACCGGTCGTTCGAGCAGCGAAACGTTGCGAAGCAGGGCGACGATGTCGCGGCGCCAGGCGACGACCGCGGGCTGCTCTCGATGGCTGGTGAGAACGACAAAGGGGAGGTCGGACCATGGCGGTTGGCTCGCGATCCATTCAGCGAGCGGCGCCGTGTCTTTCCCGAATAGTCCTTCCTCGGCAAGAAAGACCGCGCCCACGCCGGCACTCATCTCGCTGACGAGTTCGGGCAGACTTCGGCAGTTGACCGCTTCGAGGCTCGCACCGCGGAAAAGCTCGGCCGACGCCGGGCCGTCGCGGCCGATCGGAGCGAAAATGAGAACACGGTGACCGCGGTCGGCGCTCATCAGGCCGATCCTTCGGGGATGTCCGTGCCGGTATAACGCGGATTGCCCGAAAAGATGCCCATGAAGTTCGTGAGGGGCGGGCCGAGCTTGACACCGGTGCTGCCGAGCCGAAATTCGCGGATGGTGTGCTCGTGGTTTCCGCTGCGCTTCTTGACGACAGACAAGGCGCGCCGCACCGATCCGCCGGACTCGAAATAGCGCAGCATGAGCACTGCGTCGCTCAAATAGCTGATGTCGAGCGGCGTATCCATCGGACCAACCAGCCCATGTTGAGCGAGGATCAGGATGGTGAGCACGCCCTGCTGCGCCAGGTAGGTCAGCAGTTCGTGCATTTGCAGGATGAGAAACCGCTCGTCCGGCATCGCGTTCAGGTAACCGTTGAGGCTGTCGATGATGACCACGCGGGCGTTGTCGATTTCCGCGCTCCGGCGCAGGGTTGCCGCGAACTCGCCCGGCGACAGCTCGGCTGGATCGATCTGTTGAAACCGAATAAGGCCGGACTCGACGTGCTTTTCGAGAGGCAGGCCAAGCGTCCGGGCACGAGCTTCCACGGTGCCACGACCTTCATCGAAGGCAAAAAACGCAGCGTGCTCGCCACGTTCCGCGGCCGCTATCGCATAAGTGAGCGCGAGCGAGGATTTGCCAACACCGGCAGCGCCGATGAACAGGGCGTTGGTGCCGCGCTCGAGCCCGCCTCCGAGGAGTTGGTCCAGCTCGGGATTGCCGCTGGGCGTGAACTCGCCGGGAAACGATTTGTGATGCTCGGCCGCCACGAGGCGCGGGAAGATCCGCAACCCGCCCTTTGCAATCGTAAAGTCGTGGAAGCCGCCGCGGAATCGAATGCCACGCATCTTGATCACGCGGATCCGTCGTCGCTCTGCCCCGTAATCGATCGCGAGCTGTTCGAGCATGACGACGCCGTGCGCAATCGAATGCAGTTGCAGATCGTCCTGGGAGGACGAGAGATCGTCGAGGAGCACGACGGTGCAATTGCGGTTGGTGAAGAAGTGCTTCAAGGCCAGCACCTGACGCCTGTAGCGAAGCGGGTTCTGGGCGAGCAGACGCAGCTCGGAGAGGCTGTCGAGCACCACGCGCGTGGGGTTGATCCGTTCGACTTCCTTGAAGATCAGACCCGTCGTTTCGCTCAATTCCATTTCGGCGGGATGGAAGACCGTGAGCTCCCGCTCCGGATCGAGCGTGGTCTCGGGCGGGACCAGCTCGAATATGTCCACCCCTTGCAGGGACCAGCCGTGCCGCTGCGCGACCACAGTCAGCTCCTGCTTGGTTTCGGACAGGGAAATATAGAGCACGCGTTCGCCATCACGCACGCCGCTGAGAAGGAATTGGAGCGCAATAGTGGTTTTGCCCGTGCCCGGCCGCCCCTCGTACAGATACATCCGATTGGCGTCGAAGCCGCCGCCCAGAATGTCATCCAGGCCGTCACTGCCGGTCGAAACTCTCGGTAAATCCTTGAGGGCGCTGTCTGGAGCGGCCCGGGATGGCCTAGTCATTGAACCCCTTACGCAGGTTTCGGAAGCACGCTGTTGCCCAAGCGTCTACAAGCTGGGCTGGACCAAGACAGGTCCGTACAAGGAACTCTTCAGCAGCGGCCGAGTTCCCGGCGAGCCGTGTCCTGCCGTTCAGAAGTAGGTGCGGATGACGCTCGTTCTGTCGGTTCAAAATTGAACACAAGCCGATCCGAACTTCAGCGCGCTCCAATCCGGTGATTGGGACATTCACAGCGGATGCGGTAGATCACCACGTCCTCGCCGTGGCGGTTCGTGCTCCGCTCGAGGAGGTAGTTCGAATTCTCCAGCACGCGGCGGGATGCACCGTTCTCGACATTCACGATGCCGATGACGGACGTTAGCGTGAGCTGTGTCAGTCCGATGCGCGTCATCGCCGTCGCGATCTCACCGGCAAGTCCCCGGCCCCAGAGACTGCGCGTGAACGCGTAGGCGATCTCGATCTCGTCGATGTCATCCACCAGGATGTGCCGGAGGCCCGCCCGTCCTGCGAACGCCCCGTCGCTCGTTCGCAGCGCCCACAGCCCAAAGCCATATCGGTCCCACTTCCGCATCGAGATGCAGCGCGACGAGGTCGGCGTGTTGACTGCTCACGGGATATGGTCGGGCAGCAGCTTGATCTGAATCAAGCACGCCGATGACAGCCGCACCAAAACGCATGGCAAAGGCTGGTGCCATCTTGGTGTGCGCAATGATCTCGACTTGGTACGTCACCTTTGAACTTCGAAAACGGGGTCTGCTCTTGAGAGCGCGGAGCCCGCGTGAGACGAAGACGTTTGCGACAGAGGCCGAGGCCAAGCTGTTCGCGCGCGCAAAGCTCGATGATGGCCTCGCTGTCTTCGCTGGCACGATCAATCCGCACCTTCCCCGGCGACTCATTCCAGCGTCCTGCATCGCCGCTTGGCTTGCCGAGGAAGAGGACGACGCCGCAGCGCCTCGAACGTCGGATGCCGATTAAGCACGTTACCATGCATAGCGATCGCCCTTGAGTGTTGCCATTTTGGTACGGGCCTGAAGTCCGCTCGCGCCTAAACTTTTGGATGTTCGCAGCACTTGTGCACGCCAGCCTGCATAAGAGCTCGTTTCAACGGAAGAATATACGAGCAAAGGGGATGAGACGATGAAGGGATTTTCAATAGCTGCGATCGGCTTCGCGGCGCTGAGCATGACGGCTCCGGCCATGGCAGCCGACATGGCCGTCAAAGCAATGCCGCCGCCGGCGCCGGTGGCGGCGGTCTACAACTGGAGCGGCTTCTACATTGGCGCCAACGGAGGCTGGGGGCAGAGCCATGGCTGCGTTGATTTCGTAACGCCCGCAGGGACAGTCGCAGGCGGTTGCGCCGATCGCTCCGGAGGCCTCGTGGGCGGACAGATCGGGTATCGCTGGCAAATCAATCAGTTTGTGCTCGGCCTGGAAGCGCAGGGCGATTGGGCCGAAATCAAGAACACGCGCGTCAGCCTGATCGATCCATTGATCTCGACCACAGGCAAGATCGACGCCATCGGGCTGTTCACGGCCCAACTCGGTTGGGCTTGGAACGCCTCGCTATTCTACGTGAAGGGCGGCGCAGCCGTGACGCGCAATCGCTTCGATGTATTCAACAACGTCACCGGGGTCGGCCTGGCCTCGGCAGGCCACACGCGCTGGGGCGGCGCTCTGGGTGTCGGCTGGGAATACAGCTTCACGCCGAACTGGTCGTTCGGCATCGAGTATGACCATCTCTGGATGGGTCGTGACAATTTCGGCTACGCAGGCGTGGTCACGCCCGGAGGGTTCATCCTCACCGGTAGCGGGGTCAGCCAGGATGTGGACCTGGTCACGCTTCGGTTGAACTACCGCTTCGGCGGATACGGGGCGCCGGTCGCGGCTCGCTATTGACCTCAAGTCTTCCCGGTGAACTCAGGCCCCGGCATCGACCGGGGCCTTTTTCACGGGCCGCCGAACATACGCGAGGGATGTCCGGCGCGTTCAACGCCAATTCTGCCGGTCGAGGTCGGCGAGTTGCCTTCTGTCCATGATGACGATGTGACGTTGGTTGTTGTCGATGAAGCGAAGGATGCCGAGCTTGCGCAAATACGACAGCGCCCGCGAGATGGTCTCGAGCGTCAGGCCGAGATAATCCGCGATGTCGCGCCGGGTCATCGGCAGCGCGAGAATGCCTGCCGCGGTGAGCCGCCTGTCCATTTCGATCAGGAAGGCGGCAACCCGCTCCATCGACGCGGATCAACGGGTCGCCAGAGTGGAGGCGAGTGACCGGTCTTGCGTTCTGGCGAGGCAAAGGGTCATTGGATCCTACGCACGGCAATCGACAAAATCAGGAGATGAGGATGACCCGCTTGCTTCTCCCAATTGTATCGGTTGGCTCAATTCTGGCGTCGATGGTGAGTGGCTCGAGATGGCCCAGTCATCCTCAAGATTGAACACAAGCAGGTCCGGACTTCAGCATGCTCCAATCCGGTGATTGGAACATTCACCGCCGGATACGGTAAATCACGACATCCTCGCCGTGGCGGTTCGTGCTCCGCTCGAGAAGGTAGTTCGATTTCTCCAGCACGCGGCGGGATGCACCGTTCCCGACATTCACGATGCCGATGACGGACGTTAGCGTGAGTTGTGACAGTCCGATGCGCGTCATCGCGGTCGCGATCTCACCGGCAAGTCCCCGGCCCCAGAGGTTGCGCGTGAACGCGTAGGCGATCTCGATCTCGTCGATGTCGTCCACCAGGATGTGCCGGAGGCCCGCCCGTCCTGCGAACGCCCCGTCGCTCGTTCGCAGCGCCCACAGCCCAAAGCCATACCAGTCCCAATGCGCCATGTTGACGTCGAGATATTCCTTCGTTGTCTCGGCCGAGCGCACGCCGCCGAGGTGACGGGACACCTCGGGATCGAGATGCAATGCGACGAGATCAGCAAGATCAGCCTCGCGCAGTCGTTCGGCGGTCAGTCGTTCGGTGACGAAGCGATCGATGGAGCCAGATGGACGCATTTCGAGAAGGTCGCCATGCCGTAGCGGGCCGATGATGCCATTATGCCGCTGTTTTGCCCGACGATGCAAGCGGACTTAGGATAATCCGTAAGTCATTGTTTTCACGGCTCCCGTCTACTGTGCATGGGGTTGTTTTCGCGTTTTTGATATGGCGAGGGCTATCCCGCCCCGAACGCGACAGCGACGTTGTACGTCACGAGGCTCGCCGCATAGGCCAGCACCAACATGTAGGCGAAGGTCACGGCCATCCAGGCCCAGCTTCCGGTCTCGCGCCGGATCACGGCCAGCGTCGAGGCGCATTGCGGGGCGAAGATGTACCAGGCCAGCAGCGACAGCGCGGTCGCCAGCGACCATTTCGTCGCCAGCACCTGGCCGATCTGCTCGGCCGCTTCCTTGCCGCCCTCGATCGCATAGACGGTGCCGAGGGCTGCGACCGCGACTTCGCGCGCCGCCATGCCCGGGATCAGGGCGACTGCGATCTGCCAGTTGAAGCCGACCGGCGAGAGCAGCGGTTCGAGCGCCTTGCCGATGATCGCGGCGAGACTGAAGTCGATGGCGGGTTCGGTGGCGCCCGCGGGCGGCTGCGGGAACGAGGCCAGGAACCAGATCAGCACCATCATCGAGAAGATCGTGGTGCCGGCGCGTTGCAGGAACATCTTGGCGCGGGTGTAGATGCCGATCGCGATCGATTTCAGCCGCGGCATCTTGTAGTCCGGCAGCTCCAGCATGAACGGCGCCGGCGCAAAGTCGCGCAGCATGAAGAATTTGATCAGGAACGAAACCAGCAGCGCACTGATGATGCCGGTCGCATAGAGGCCGAACATCACGAGGCCCTGGAGGTTGATGAAGCCCCAGACGTCCCTGGCCGGAATGAATGCCGAGATGATCAGCGTGTAGACCGGAATGCGCGCCGAGCAGGTCATCAGCGGCGCGATCAGGATCGTGGTCAGCCGGTCGCGCTTGTTGTCGATGACGCGCGTCGCCATGATGCCGGGAATGGCGCAGGCAAAGCTCGACAGCAGCGGAATGAAGGCGCGGCCGTGCAGGCCGGCGCCGCCCATGATGCGGTCCATCAGGAAGGCGGCGCGCGCCATGTAGCCGAAATCTTCCAGCAGCAGGATGAACAGGAAGATGATGATGATCTGCGGCAGGAACACGATCACGCTGCCGACGCCCGAGATCACGCCGTTCTGGAGGAAGCTCTGGAGCAGGCCGCCGGGCAGGGTGGCTTGGACGAACTCGCCCAGCGCGTCGAAGCCCGAATTGAGCAGGTCCATCAGCGGCTGCGCCCAGGCGAACACCGCCTGGAACATCACGAACAGGATCAGCGCGAGCACGATGAGGCCGCCGACCGGATGCAGCACCACGGCGTCGATCCGCGCGGTCCAGGTGTCGGGCCTGGCAGGCAGGCTGACGCAGTCGGCGATGATGCGGTCGGCCTCGCGCTGGGTGGCGCGCAATTCGCTGACGCTGAGCGCGCGCCAGCTGTTCTCCCGCGGCTCGGCGGCGAGCTTGGCCGAGATGTCGTCGGTCAGCTTGAGCAGATCGGCCGTGCCGCCCTTGCGCACCGCGATCGAGGTGACCACGGGCACGCCGAGCTCCTTGGCGAGCCGCTCCGCGTCGACGGTGATGCCGCGGCGGCTCGCGATGTCGAACATGTTGAGCACGAGGATCATCGGCCGTCCCGTGCGCTTGAGCTCGAGCAGCAGGCGGATGGTCAGGCGCAGATTGGTGGAATCGGCGACGCACAGCACGAGGTCGGGCACCGTCTCGCCGCTGGCCTTGCCGAGCACGAAGTCGCGGGTGATCTCCTCGTCCGGGCTGCGGCCGCGCAGCGAATAGGTGCCGGGCAGGTCGACCACCGAGACCTGGCGTCCCAAGGGGGTGACGAAGAAGCCCTCCTTGCGCTCGACGGTGACGCCGGGATAGTTCGCGACCTTCTGCCGGCTGCCGGTCAGGGCGTTGAACAGCGAGGTCTTGCCGCTGTTCGGCGTGCCCACCAGGGCGAGATGCAGCAGGGGTAGTTCCATGTGATCAGGGCCCGGATGAGGCGTCCCGTCGCTATCTAGGCGACGATGATGGCCATGGCTTCGCGACGGCGGACCGCGATGGTGATGCTGTCGACCCGTACGGCGATCGGATCGCGCCCGACCAGCCCCTCATGCAAGATCTCGACCCGGGCGCCCTCGACGAAGCCGAGTTCGATCAGGCGGCTTTCGAGCTCGACGTCCGAGAGCGCCGAGCCCGCCTGCTTGGCGGAAAGGTGCTGGATGACGCCGGTATAGCCACGCTGGGCCAGACCCAGCGGCATGTGCGGACGCGTGTCAGTGGTGTCGGTCATGCCCTGTATTTTCAACGCAAGGCATTGAGGTCAAGCGCGCACGCCCGCGGAAGCTGCACCTTAGAGTGATTTTAAAGTGTCGCAGCCGGGGTGCCGTCGTGGGCACCCCCGAAGGCTACTGGGCCGGGACCTTGTCCGGCTGGGCGGCCATGGCGCGGCTCTTGAAGTAGTCCAGGACGAAGAGGCGGATCGCCGACGACAGATTGCCTTGCTGGCGGTTGTTGTCGATCTCGCCGACCAGCTCGGACAACGTCATGTTGCGCAGGCCGGAGATCTCCTTCATGCCGTTCCAGAACGCCTCTTCCAAGCTGACGCTGGTCTTGTGGCCGGCGACGACGATTGACCGCTTCACGACGGGCGACTTCATGGCTGCTCCTCGTGATCGATCCGGTGCTGGTCCAGATGCTCCTTGGCCTGGTCCGCCCGCTTCTCCTCCGCCGAGCGTGCCGCCTTCGTGCGACCGAATTTCGCCCGGTTGGCGTCCGCCTGCTTCGCCGAGGCTTCCCGCTCGGCGCGCTTCCTGAATCGATTCAGGTTGATGACGTTCCCCATGCCGCGTCTCCATCATCCGATCCTCGCTAGGCAGGATGAAACATTCAGAAACAGGGTGCCGCGTTGCGCCCCGAAAGACTTGATCGCCATTCGCTCGTCCTCGTCAATCGGCCCATCGGACCATCAAACGATGAATTTCGCCCGTCGAGGGCAGTAGAGCTGCGTAACACGCCGCTCCGCCGTAACATTGACGGTAATCAAATCCCTCCCCCAAAACCGCATATTTCTGGAGGGCCGAGGCTCCGTATCATTACGGATGGCTGTCGGAATTCGGAAATCTATCCCGGGCTGGTCATCTTCTCGGGGCGTACCAGACGGTCGAACTCGGCGGCCGAGACGAAGCCGAGCCGCAACGCCTCCTCCTTCAGCGTGGTGCCGTTGGCATGCGCCGTCTTGGCGACCTTTGCCGCGTTGTCGTAGCCGATCTTCGGGGCCAGCGCCGTGACCAGCATCAGCGAGCGCTCCATCAGCTCCTTGATGCGCTTTTCGTCGGCGCGGATGCCGCTGACGCAATGTTCGGTGAAGGAGCGTGCGGCATCCGCCAGCAGGCGGATCGAGTGGAGCATGTTGTAGGCGAGCACGGGCTTGTAGACGTTGAGCTCGAAATGGCCCTGGCTGCCGGCGACGGTGATGGCGGTGTGATTGCCGAACACCTGGCAACACACCATGGTCATCGCCTCGCATTGGGTCGGATTGACCTTGCCGGGCATGATCGAGGAGCCCGGCTCGTTTTCCGGCAGGATCAGCTCGCCGAGGCCCGAACGCGGGCCGGAGCCGAGCAGGCGGATGTCGTTGGCGATCTTGAACAGGCCGGTCGCGATCGAATTGATGGCGCCGTGCGCCAGCACATAGGCGTCGTTCGAGGCCAGCGCCTCGAATTTGTTGGCGGCGCTGGTGAACGGGAGCTTCGTGATGCGGGCAACATGCTTTGCGAACAGTTTTGCAAAGCGCGGCTTCGAGTTGAGGCCGGTGCCGACGGCGGTGCCGCCCTGCGCCAGCGGATAGAGGTCCTTCACCGCGACCTTGAGCCGGGCAATGCCGCTTTCGACCTGCGCGGCATAGCCGGAAAATTCCTGGCCCAGCGTCAGGGGCGTCGCATCCTGGGTGTGGGTGCGGCCGATCTTGACGATCTTTGCGAACTCCTTCTCCTTCTTGCGCAGCGCGCGGAGCAATTCGCCGAGGGCAGGGACGAGATCGGCATTGATGCGGCTTGCGGCCGCGATGTGCATCGCGGTGGGAAACGAGTCGTTCGACGACTGGCTCATGTTGACGTGGTCGTTGGGATGCACCGGCTTCTTGGCGCCAAGCTCGCCGCCGAGCAGCTCATTGGCGCGGTTGGCGATCACCTCGTTGAGGTTCATGTTGCTCTGCGTGCCGGAGCCGGTCTGCCACACGACAAGCGGAAAATGATCGTCCAGCCTGCCTTCGATCACCTCGCGCGCGGCGCGGATGATGGCGCCCGCGCGGCGCTGGTCGAGCAGGCCGAGCTCGAGGTTGGACTGCGCGGCAGCGAGCTTGACGATGCCGAGGGCATGCACCAGCGAGATCGGCATGCGATCGGCGCCGATGCGAAAATTCTGGCGCGAGCGTTCGGTCTGGGCCCCCCAATAGCGGTCGGCGGGGACCTCGATGGGACCGAAGCTGTCGGTTTCGATGCGGGTCGCGGAGCGTGAGGGGCGGGTCGTCTTGGCGGTCGTCTTGGCCATGAGCACATCCATTTTGCCGCGCGAAAGCCGCACGGCCTTTTCGTGTGCTTCTCTATATAGGCAGTTTGGCTCTGTGCGACGGGCTCGGGCCCAGTCTAGATCATTTCTTGCGGAAACGATCGAGCCGCACGACCTCGGCGCCGCCTTGGCTCGGCGGGGTCGGCTCGTCGGTGGCTTCCGCTGTCTCGGTCGCAGGTGCCGGCACCGATACAGCCGACGGCGCGGGCGCTGCAGGCAGAGTCTCGGATGGCACCTCGGCGACGTCGGAGGTGTCGAACTGGAGGCCGAACTTCACGGACGGATCGAGGAAGCTCTTGATGGCACTGAACGGCACCACCAGCCGCTCCGGAATGCCGCCAAAGGACAGGCCGACCTCGAAGCGGTCCTCGAGCACGGTCAGGTCCCAGAACTGGTGCTGGAGGATGATCGTCATCTCTTCCGGATATTGCGCGAGCAGTCGCGGCGACAGCTTCACGCCCTCGGCCTTCGACACGAAGGTGATGAAGAAATGGTGCTCGCCCGGCAGGCCATGGGCCGCGGCATCGGTCAGCACCTTCCGCAGCACGCCGCGCAGCGCGTCGCGGGCCAGCACATCATATCGGATATGATCGGTCGCCATGGTGGTCCTGTTGCATCCCCGAAGCCGGACCCTGCCGGCCCGACTCGCCAAGCCGCAATAGTACCGCGCCTGAGGGGTGAGCAGGAGTCCCCGCCGGGGAAGAAATGAAAGAGTTAAAGTGGAGGCTTCTGTTGCCAGGTGCCTCCGAACCCCGCCTAACGGAGCTTAACCCGCTAGGACTTTAGAGTGGTCTTTCAAACTGCGTTACGCAGCCTGAGCAACCGGAGCAAAGTTGTCGTTGGCAACTATTGCAGTAGCCCGATAACGGCGGAACAATACCGGGAAAAAGTACGCCCTTTACGCCCTCGTCGATCCTATTTCGCCCCCGCCAAAACCCGCTTCTGGGCTAGCCCGATGGTGGGCTTTGGTGGAGGCGCCGGGTACCGCCCCCGGGTCCGAATGGTTTATTGCGACGACCGTTTATTTCCATAGCCGGCGAACCGGCATCCCCAATATAGGGCGCAAAGCTTTCGAAAAACAGGGGTTTCGAGCGGATTGGCTGCGGTTCCCTTTGGATAGGTTCCGGTTCGTCTTGGCCGCGGCGCGACCCTCGTTCTAAGCTCCTGACATGTCCTCGGATTCAGCACCGGCCGTCCAAGAGCCGGATCTCGCCACCGCACCGCCAAGCCTGATCGCGCTGTTTCTGGCCTTCGCCAGGATGTCGCTGGCCGGTTTCGGCGGGGTCCTGGTGTTTGCCCGCCGCGCGATCGTCGAGCAGCACCGCTGGATGACCGCGGACGAGTTCAACGAGACCTTTGCGCTCTGCCACTTCCTGCCCGGGCCCAACATCGTCAATCTGTCGATGGTGTTCGGATCGCGGCTGCGCGGCATCGCCGGCGGCATTGCCGCCTTCGCCGGGCTGTTGCTGCCGCCGACGCTGATCATGACGGTGCTTGCGATCGCTTACGCCCGATTCGGCGATATCGAGGTGCTGCGCCGTATCCTTGCCGGCATCTCCTGCGCGGCGGTCGGCCTCTTGATCGCCGTGGTCTTCCGCATGATGACGCCGCTGCTCAAGCGGGCGGATCCCTTCGCGGTGATCCTGATGCTCGGCGTGTTCCTCGCCATCGGCGTGCTTCGCCTGCCGCTCCAGGCGGTGCTGCTGGTCGCGATCCCCATCAGTATCGGCCTCACTTATTTCCTGCGGCGGAAAGTAGCAGCATGACCGGCCACAGCCCGATCTGGTCGCTGATCTCCACCTTCGGTCTGATGTCGCTATTCGCCGTCGGTGGGGCTGCGGCAGCGGTGCCCGAGATGCACCGTATCGCGGTCGAGGTGCATCACTGGATGACGGACAAGCAGTTCGCGGACGCCTATGCGATCGCGCAGCTCTCGCCAGGTCCGAACGTGCTTATCGTGACGTTAATCGGCTATGCCGTGGCCGGCATCCCCGGCGCGCTGGCGGCGACGCTGGCGATGTGCCTGCCGACGGCGCTGCTTGCCTATTATGTCAGCCGGCTCCTGAATCGCCCCAGCCAATCGCGCTGGCCCGGCCTGATCCAGGCTGCATTGGTTCCGCTCTCGATTGGCTTGATGGCGGCGAGTGCCCTGATCCTGGCCCAGTCCACCGATCGCAGCATTGCTGCACTGCTTCTGACCGCAATGGTTGCGGTGATGGCATCCGTCTCGCGCGTCAATCCACTGTGGCTCCTGCTCGCCGGGGGCGTGTTGGGTTTTGCTGGCATTGTGTAATGAAAATCGCTAGGCAGTGATCCGGGCGGGGGATCCAGTTCCAGCCGATTTAGAACAACAGTGCTCGTGACTTACGGGTCGCGGAGGAGACAGGCATGGCCGACACGATGGGCCACTCAGCGACAGCCATCCGAAACACAAAGGTGGCGCTCGGCTTTTGTCTGCTGGCGATTGCGCCGCAGATTTTCGAATTGATCTGGTCGACCGGAACACTCTTCGGCTGGGGGACCGGCCGCGGCCCGGCGACGGTCGTCACCAGCCACGCGACGGCGCTGCTCGCCGGCGCACCCGGTGCCATATTCGGATCGTTCGGCGGCGGCACCAAGAAGATGTCGTCCGAGGTGCTGCTGGCGCTGATCTATTCCTATCCGCTGTTCGCGGTGGCGATCCTCACGCTGTTCATGACGATCCGCTCGGCGCAGGACTATGTCGGTGGCGTCGTCCTGATGGCGGTCGCCCTGCTCGCCCTGTGGGCGTCGAGTGATTTGCAGGGCATGCGGGGCTTCTCCTTTGGCGCAGGGACCGCGCCGCGCATGTTCGGCGGACTGCTGGTCGCCTTGTCCGCCGGCATCGCCCTGACCGGCCTTCTGACCGATGGGCCTGCGATGGCCCATTACTCCTGGCGCGGACCGCTGTTCGTGGTGGCCGCGATCCTCTTCTTCGCGCTGGCGATTCGGCCGCTCGGCGTCGTGGTCACGGCCTTCGCGAGTTTCATGATCGCGGCGACGGGCTCGCACGAGACGCGGTGGCTCGAAGCGGCGATCGTCGGCGCCTGCCTGACGCTCGGTTGCGCCATCCTGTTTCCATACGTGCTCGGGCTGCCGATGCCGATGTTTCCGCGTTTCCTGATCCAGTGAGGGCGTGATGGATATCTTTGCCAACCTCGCTCACGGCTTCGCCGTCGCCTTCTCTCCGATCAATCTCCTGATGTGCCTGATCGGCGCCCTCGTCGGCACGCTGGTCGGCGTTCTCCCGGGCATCGGCACCATCGCGACCGTCGCGATGTTGCTGCCGATCACCTTCGGACTGCCGCCGGTCGGCGCGCTGATCATGCTCGCCGGCATCTATTACGGTGCGCAATATGGCGGCTCGACCACGTCGATCCTCGTCAACATACCCGGTGAGGCGACATCGGTCGTCACCGCCATCGACGGCCACCAGATGGCCAAGCAGGGCCGCGCCGGCCCGGCGCTGGCAATCGCCGCGATCGGCTCGTTCTTCGCCGGCTGCGTCGCGACGGTCTTGATTGCCATCCTCGGCGCGCCGCTCACGAAACTCGCGCTTGCGTTCGGCCCGGCCGAATACTTCTCTCTGATGGTGCTCGGCCTGATCTTCGCGGTGGTGTTGGCCAAGGGCTCGGTGCTGAAGGCGATCGCGATGATCGTGTTCGGCCTGCTGCTGTCGATGGTCGGCTCGGACATCGAGACCGGCGCCTCGCGCATGGCCTTCAACATTCCCGAACTCGCCGACGGTCTCGGCTTTGCGACGGTCGCGATGGGCGTGTTCGGCTTTGCCGAGATCATCCGCAACCTCGACCATGGCGCCGGGATGAACCGCGACCTCGTGCAGCAGAAGATCACCGGCCTGATGCCGACCAGGAAGGACCTGATCGACTCGACGCCGCCGATCCTGCGCGGCACCGTGCTCGGCTCGATCCTCGGCATCCTGCCCGGCGGCGGTGCGGTCATCGCATCGTTTGCGGCCTATACGCTCGAGAAGAAGCTGGCCAAGGACCCGTCGCGGTTCGGTCGCGGCGCGATCGAGGGCGTGGCGGGGCCGGAGAGCGCCAACAACGCCGCGGCGCAGACCTCCTTCATCCCGCTGCTGACGCTCGGCATCCCGCCGAACGCGGTGATGGCGCTGATGGTGGGCGCGATGACCATTCACGGCATCGTGCCGGGTCCGCAGGTGATGCAGAAGCAGCCGGATCTCGTCTGGGGCATGATCGCCTCGATGTGGATCGGCAATCTGATGCTGATCATCATCAACCTGCCGCTGGTCGGAATCTGGGTGCGCCTCTTGCGCGTGCCGTACCGGCTGATGTTCCCCTCGATCGTGATCTTCTGCGCGATCGGCATCTATTCGGTGAACAACGCACCGGTCGACGTCATCCTGGCCGGTATCTTCGGTCTCGTCGGCTACTGGCTGATCAAGCACGATTTCGAGCCGGCGCCGTTGCTGCTCGGCATGGTGCTGGGACCGCTGATGGAAGAGAACCTGCGCCGCGCGCTGCTGATCTCGCGCGGCGACTGGAGCGTGTTCCTGACGCGTCCGTTGTCGGCGGTGCTGCTGGCGGTTGCGGCGGGCCTTCTTGTCCTTACGGTGCTACCGGCGTTGCGCGCCAAGCGCGACGAGGTGTTCACCGAGTCCGAGAACTGAGGTCGCCGCCCAACGGCGCGCCGCGTCCTGCGTCGGCGCGCCGCATTCGGAAGTCGAATCGACTCGTGTGACGGCTTCGTGAAATGAAAATAGCGGCCTTTGGGCCGGCAGTGTGTTTGTGTCCAAGGGGATCCACATGACCTTTCTTCGCGCGCTCACGGGCGCATGTGCCGCAGCGCTTGCTTCGCTGGGCACCTTCATCGCGGCGGCCGAGGCGCAGACCTACCCGACGCGCAGCATCACCATGATCGTGCCGTTCGCGGCCGGCGGGCCGACCGACGTCGTCGCGCGCATCGTCACCTCGCACATGGCGCAGACACTGGGACAAAGCATCATCATCGAGAACGTCGTCGGTGCCGGCGGCACCACCGCGACCACGCGCGCCGCGCGCGCGGCCAATGACGGCTATACGCTGATCACCGGTCATATGGGCACGCATGCCGCATCTGTGCCGCTCTATCCAAAGCTCGCCTACCATCCCGAGAAGGACTTCGAGCCGATCGCGCTGCTCGCAGGCACGCCGATCCTGATCCTCGCGCGCAAGGACTTTCCGCCGAAGGACCTGAAGGAGTTCGTCACCTATGTGAAGGCGAATGCCGAGAAGGTGAACGCCGCGCATGCCGGCGTAGGCTCGGTCTCGCATGTCTCCTGCGAATTGCTGCACTCGATCCTCGACATCAAGCCGGTCGGTGTGCCCTTCAACGGTACGGGACCTGCGATGAACGCACTGGTGGCGGGCCAGGTCGATTACATGTGCGACCAGATCGTCAACGCCGTGCCGCAGATCAACGCCGGCACCATCAAGGCCTATGCAATCGCAACGCCGGAGCGCAATCCGTCGTTGCC
This sequence comes from Bradyrhizobium sp. CCBAU 25338, assembly GCF_028128965.1. Classification (NCBI taxonomy): domain Bacteria; kingdom Pseudomonadati; phylum Pseudomonadota; class Alphaproteobacteria; order Hyphomicrobiales; family Nitrobacteraceae; genus Bradyrhizobium; species Bradyrhizobium sp. CCBAU 25338. Next base: position 137,406 of record NZ_LFKY01000041.1, on the reverse strand, counting down.
CAACGTGCCGACGACGGCCGAAGCGGGCCTGCCGAAGTTCCAGGCCCAGGCCTGGAACGCGATGTTCGCCCCCAAGGGAACGTCGCCCGCGATCGTAGCGAGCCTGAACGCTGCGGCCGTCAAGGCGCTCGATGACGAGACCGTGCGCAAGCGCCTGCTCGAGCTCGGCAGCGTCATCCCCGGCCCCGCCGAACGGACGCCGGAATCGCTGGCCGCCCTCGTCAAGAACGAGATCGCGAAGTGGACCCCGGTGCTCAAGCCGGCAACTTAGGCAATCCGATCAAGCTGATAGGCAGAAGGGCGGAACGCAGGTTCCGCCCTTGTCGTTTGTGCCGGGGACACTCATTTTTCCGGGTATAATCACCGCGGACAGCGAATCGCAGCTGTTGCAGCATGGGGGTGGCCGTTAACTTCGCCGCCTCCCCCGAGGCTGCCGTCTTCCTAAGGTTTTTGGCACATGCACCAGTATCAGGACCTGCTCGAGCGGATTCTTTCAGACGGCGCCGAGAAGACCGACCGGACCGGTACCGGCACGCTTTCCGTGTTCGGCCACCAGATGCGTTTCAATCTGTCCGCCGGCTTTCCGATGCTGACCACCAAACGGCTGCCGCTGAAGGCGATCGTGCACGAGCTGTTGTGGTTCCTGAAGGGCGACACCAACATCAAATATCTGCGCGACAACGGTGTCACCATCTGGGACGAATGGGCGGACGCCAATGGTGATCTCGGCCCAGTGTACGGCCATCAATGGCGCTCCTGGCCCACGGCCGACGGGCGCAGCATCGACCAGATCGCCAATGTCGTCGACATGATCAAGCGCACTCCCGATTCCCGCCGGCTGATCGTCACCGCCTGGAATCCGGCCGACGTCGAGAAGATGGCGCTGCCGCCCTGCCACCTGCTGTTCCAGTTCTATGTCGCGAACGGCAAACTGTCGTGCCAGCTCTATCAGCGCTCGGCCGACGTCTTCCTCGGCGTGCCCTTCAACATCGCCTCCTATGCGCTGCTCACCATGATGGTGGCGCAGGTCACCGGGCTGAAGCCCGGCGACTTCGTGCACTCGCTCGGCGACACCCATCTTTATTCCAACCATCTGGAGCAGGCCAAGCTCCAACTCACCCGCGCGCCGCGCGCGCTGCCGGTGATGCGTATCAACCCTGATGTAAAGGACATCTTCTCCTTCCGCTTCGAGGATTTCGAGCTCGTCGGCTACGATCCGCATCCGCACATCAAGGCGGAAGTCGCGGTCTAGTGCAGATGTCGTTGGCCATCCGTCGTGCGCAGGCCGGAGAAGCCGGCCTCGTTCTGTCCTTCATCCGCGAGCTTGCCGAATACGAAAAGCTCTCGCACGAGGTGGAGGCGACCGAGGCTGACATCGCCGACGCGCTGTTCGGTGAAAGGCCGCAACTCTATTGCGCGATCGCCGAGTGGAACGGTGAGCCGGTCGGCTTCGCGGTGTGGTTTGCGAATTTCTCCACCTTCAGCGGCCGCCACGGCATCTATCTCGAAGATCTCTACGTGCGGCCGTCGCATCGGGGCAGGGGCCTCGGCAAGGCGCTGCTGGTCCATCTCGCCAGGGAATGCGTCGAGAACGGCTGGTCGCGCCTGCAATGGGCGGTGCTCGACTGGAACGCGCCGTCGATCGCGTTCTACAAGTCGCTGGGCGCAGTCATGATGGACGACTGGACGCTGTGCCGCGTCACCGGGCCTGCGCTGAGGCGGCTTGCCGGGAGTGCGCCCTGATGGAGATCGTCTTCGTCGTCGCGATTGCGGAGAATGGCGTCATCGGCGCCGGCAACGCCATTCCGTGGCGATTGAAATCCGACATGGCCCGCTTCAAGGCACTCACGATCGGCAAACCGGTGATCATGGGCCGCAAGACCTTCGAATCCCTGCGCCGGCCGCTGCCGGGCCGCACCAACATCGTGATCACGCGCGATGCGGCGTATCGTGCCGCGGGCGCCGTCGTCACGACATCGGCTGCGGAGGCGGAGGCGGTCGCGCGCGGCGATGCCCTGCGGCGTTCGGTCACTGAGATCGCGGTGATCGGCGGCGCCGAGATCTACCGGCAATGGCTCGATCGCGCCGATCGCCTCGAAATCACCGAAGTGCATGCGCGGCCCGAAGGCGACACGCGTTTCGACATCGACAAGGCCGGGTGGGAGGAGACCACGCGCATCCGTCATCCTGCCGGACCCGACGACAGCGCCGATTTCTCCTATGTGACATATCGTCGGCGGGCGGCCATTAACCGCATTCGCCAATGTTTACATTGACTTTTTCGTGCCTGAGCATAGCTCGGAAGACGGCCCGGGTTGCGTTGTAAGGGACCTGCCTGTCCCCTATAAAGCCGGACCGGACAAAGCGGGCGGGGGCAATTCCACCCTGCCGAGGAGATCATCGAATGCCGTGGAAGAATCAGGGCGGTGGCCCGTGGGGCTCGGGTCCAAAGGGACCATGGGGCTCAGGCCCGCAACCGGTCGGGCCGAGGCCGCCGGATCTGGAAGACCTTCTGCGGCGCGGCCAGGACCGCCTCCAGCAGATCATGCCGGGCGGCTATTTCTCCGGCATCGGCATCACGCTGATCATCCTGCTGATCGTTGCATTCTGGCTGCTGTCGGGCTTCTTCCGCGTGCAGTCCGAAGAGCTCGGCGTCGTGCTGCGCTTCGGCAAGCATGTCCGCACCGTGCAGCCGGGCCTGAACTATCATCTGCCTTATCCGATCGAGACCGTGCTGCTGCCGAAGGCGCTGCGCGTCAACACCACCTCCATCGGCATGACGCTGATCGACGATCCGGCGCGGCGCGGCCGCTCCATTCGCGACGTGCCTGAAGAGAGCCTGATGCTGACCGGCGACGAGAACATCGTCGACGTCGACTTTACCGTGCTCTGGCGCATCAAGCCGGACGGCGTCGGCGACTTCCTCTTCAACATCCAGAATCCCGAAGGCACCGTGAAGGCGGTCGCCGAGAGCGCGATGCGCGAGGTGATCGGCCGCTCGCAGATCCAGCCGATCCTGACCGGCGCGCGGAACGTCACCGAGCAGAACGTGCACGAACTGATCCAGAAGACCCTGGATAGCTACGGCGCGGGTATCCAGATCAGCCAGGTGCAGATGCAGAAGGTGGATCCGCCGGCGCAGGTGATCGACGCCTTCCGCGACGTACAGGCGGCGCGCGCCAATCTCGAGCAGCTGCAAAACGAAGCGCAGACTTACGCCAATCAGGTGGTGCCGCAGGCGCGCGGCCGTGCCGCGCAGATCCTGCAGGCTGCCGAAGGCTACAAGGAGCAGGCGGTCGCCGAGGCCAAGGGCCAGAGCGCGCGCTTCCTGAAGGTTTACGACGAGTACAAGAAGGCGCCCGACGTGACGCGTGAACGGATCTATCTGGAGACCATGGAACGCGTGCTCGGTGGCGCGGACAAGCTCATTTATGACGGCGGCAGCGCGTCGGGGCAGGGCGTCGTGCCCTATCTGCCGCTTCCCGAACTGACGACCAAGCGGCCGCCTACCACCGGTCCGCAGTCGAGCGGAGGCAGCCGATGAGGTCTCCGGTCACAGGTTTCGTCACGCTGCTCGGGCTGCTTCTGGTCCTGATCGTAGCTTACATGTCGCTGTTCACGGTGCAGCAGACCGAGCAGACGATCGTGCTCCAGTTCGGCCGGCCCGTCGACGTCGTCACCGCGCCCGGCCTGCATTTCAAGGCGCCGTGGAATTCGGTGATCAACATCGACAAGCGGATCCTCGACCTGGAGAATCCGTCGCAGGAAGCGATCGCGTCCGACCAGAAGCGGCTCGTGGTCGACGCCTTCGCGCGCTACCGCATCAAGGACGCGTTGCGCTTCTATCAGAGCATCGGCTCGATCCAGGCTGCCAACGTCCAGCTCACCACGCTCCTGAACGCGGCGCTCCGCCGCGTGCTCGGCGAGGTCACCTTCATCAACGTGGTGCGCGACGACCGCGAGAAGCTGATGCAGCGCATCCGCGACCAGCTCGATCGCGAGGCCGACGGCTACGGCATCGAGGTCGTCGACGTCCGGATCCGCCGCGCCGACCTGCCGGATCAGAACAGCCAGGCGGTCTACCAGCGCATGAAGACCGAGCGCGAACGCGAGGCCGCCGAGTTCCGTGCACAGGGCGGTCAGAAGGCGCAGGAGATCAAGTCCAAGGCCGACCGCGAGGCCACCGTGATCGAGGCAGAGGCAAGGTCGCAAGCCGATCAAACGCGCGGCATTGGCGACGCCGAGCGCAACCGCCTGTTCGCCGAGGCCTACGGCCAGGACCCCGACTTCTTCGCCTTCTACCGGTCGATGACGGCCTATGAGAACGGGCTCCGTTCGAACGACACCCGCTTCCTGCTGCGACCGGATTCGGATTTCTTCCGGTACTTCAGCAACCCGTCCGGCAAGATGGCGACCGAGACGCCGGCGAAGCCGTAAGCTAGACAAGGGCGGCCGGTCTGGCCGCCCTTTGTCCAGACAAGAACAGTATAGCGGGGAGGTTCCATTCCGATGAGGTCCATTGCGTTCGCCGACTTCCTCATCGGCCTAGGCATCCTGTTCGTGCTGGAAGGCTTGATGTTCGCGGCCAGTCCCAACTGGATGCGCAAGGCCATGAAGAGCGCTATCGCTACGCCGGACAACGTCCTGCGGGCGGTTGGGATCGGTTCGGCCGTGGCCGGTCTGGTCCTGATCTGGGTAATCCGGCGCCCGATTTAGGGCATCAGGCCAACGCCAAAGTGAAGGCGTCAGACCGGTTTTCGTCGTATTGTCGGGGTCTTGAGGCCCGTTAAGCTCCGCGCTTGCGCCGTGCCCCCGTTCGAGCGCAGTCTGGCGCCGAATCCCTTTGTCTGGAGATCACAATGACCGCTGCCACCACTGCCCCGTCCCGCTCGCGCCGTCGCGTGCGACTTGGTGTGCGAATTGGGCTGGCCGCGCTCGCCGTCGGTGCTTTCAGCGCGTTCGGCACGCCGGCCTATGCGCGCGGACCGGATGGCATCGCCGATGTCGCCGAGAAGGTGATCGACGCGGTCGTCAACATCTCGACTTCCCAGACGGTCGAGGCCAAGGGCGGCGGCGGCAGCAACACTATGCCGCAACTGCCGCCCGGCTCGCCGTTCGAAGAGTTTTTCGACGACTTCTTCAAGAACCGCCGGGGTCCCGGAGGCGGCAGCAAGGGCGGCGACAACCCGCCGCGCAAGACCAACTCGCTCGGCTCCGGCTTCATCATCGACGCATCAGGCGTCGTCGTCACCAACAACCACGTCATTGCGGACGCCGACGAGATCCACGTCATCCTCAACGACGGCACCAAGATCAAGGCCGAGCTGGTCGGCGTCGACAAGAAGACCGATCTCGCCGTGCTCAAGATCAAGCCGCCGAAGCCGTTGGTCGCGGTCAAGTTCGGCGACTCCGACAAGCTGCGCCTGGGCGACTGGGTGGTCGCGATCGGCAATCCCTTCAGCCTGGGGGGCACGGTGACCGCCGGCATCGTCTCGGCCAAGAACCGCGACATCTCATCAGGACCGTACGACAGCTACATCCAGACCGACGCCTCCATCAATCGCGGCAATTCCGGCGGTCCGCTGTTCAACCTCGACGGCGACGTCATCGGCGTCAACACGCTGATCATCTCTCCATCCGGCGGCTCCATCGGCATCGGCTTCGCCGTGCCGTCGAAGACGGTGGTGGGCGTCGTCGATCAGCTCCGCCAGTTCGGCGAGCTGCGCCGCGGCTGGCTTGGGGTGCGGATCCAGAGCGTCACTGACGAAATCGCCGAGAGCCTCAACATCAAGCCGGCGCGCGGTGCGCTGGTCGCCGGCGTCGACGACAAGGGTCCGGCCAAGCCCGCCGGCATCGAGCCCGGCGACGTCGTCGTCAAGTTCGACGGCAAGGACGTCAAGGATCCGAAGGACCTCTCCCGCGTCGTCGCCGACACGGCGGTCGGCAAGGAGGTCGACGTCGTCATCATCCGCAAGGGGCAGGAAGAGACCAAGAAGGTCACGCTGGGTCGCCTCCAGGATCCCGACAAGGTGCAGGCCGCGGTGAAGACCGACGAGCCGGCGCCGGAGAAGCCGGTGACGCAGAAGGCGCTTGGCCTCGATCTCGCAACGCTGAACAAGGATCTGCGCACGCGCTACAAGATCAAGGACAGCGTCAAGGGCGTGGTCGTCACAAATGTCGACACCAATTCCGACGCAGCCGAGAAGCGCCTGTCCGCCGGCGACGTCATCGTCGAGGTGGCGCAGGAAGCCGTTTCCAGCGGTGCCGACATCCAGAAGCGGGTCGATCAGCTCAAGAAGGACGGCAAGAAATCGGTGCTGCTGCTGGTCTCCAACGGCGACGGCGAGCTGCGCTTCGTGGCCCTGAGCGTGCAGTAGGAAACGCACGGTGCCGTAAGGTGGGCAAAGCGAAGCGTGCCACCATCCTTCTCTCCACCATCACGGCGTGAAATGGTGGGCACGGCGCAAGGGCGCCTTTGCCCACCCTACGGCCGCTGAGTGTGCGGCAAGAGGCTACACGTCGACGAACTCGTCGCGCCGATAGCCCTGCGCATACAGCAGCGCGGTGAGATCGCCGTGATCGATCCGCGCTGCCGCGGCAGCCGCCACCGCGGGCTTGGCGTGATACGCCACGCCGAGCCCGGCCGCCTGAATCATCGCGAGATCATTGGCGCCGTCGCCAACCACGACCGAGTCGATGTCGTCGAGATCGAACGACTCCATCAAGTCCACCAGCGTCGCTAGCTTTGCCGCGCGGCCGAGGATCGGCTCCTTCACCTCGCCGGTGAACTTGCCGTCGCGCACGACGAGCTCGTTGGCTCGGTTCTCCTGGAAGCCGATCTTGGTGGCGACCGCGGTCGTGAACAGCGTGAATCCGCCGGAGACGAGGCAGGTGTAGGCGCCGTTCGCGCGCATGGTCGCGACCAGTGTTCTGCCGCCCGGCGTCAGCGTGATGCGCTTGGCCAGCACCTCGTCGACCACGCTTGCGGGCAGGTCCTTGAGCAGCGCGACGCGCTCGCGCAGCGCCGGCTCGAACTCGATCTCGCCACGCATCGCGCGCTCGGTGATGGCGGCGACATGCGCCTTGACGCCGACGAAATCGGCGAGCTCGTCGATGCATTCCTGGCCGATCATGGTGGAATCCATGTCGGCGAGAAAAAGCTTCTTGCGCCGGGCGCCGGCTGGCTGCACGACGATGTCGATGGGCTGGTCGCCGCGGAGCTCGCGCAACCGCTGCTCGATGGCGTGACGGTCGCCTTCGAGGTTACTGTCGGTGCCAAAGGGGATGTCGACCGCGACGCCGTCGAACAGCCAGTGCGCGGGCGCCGCCTGTGGCAGCACGGCGCGGGCGCCGTCGACGATGGTCGAGTCGAGTGCGGGATTGTCAGGGTTGCAGATCAGCGTGGCAACGAGGGACATTGAGGTTTTCGTGAGCGAGGGGCATTCAAGCAAGGCCGTGCTTATCGCAGGCCCGACCGCCAGCGGCAAGTCGGCGCTGGCGCTCGAGCTTGCCCTCGCCACTGGCGGCGTCGTCATCAATGCCGATTCCATGCAGGTCTACCGCGACCTCCGCATCATCACGGCACGGCCGACGGCGGCGGACGAGGCGCTCGTGCCGCATCGCCTCTATGGCCATGTCGATGCGGCCGTGAATTTCTCGGCTGGTGCCTGGGTCAGCGACGCGGCGAAGGCGCTCGATGAAGCAAGGGCTCAAGGCCGTCTGCCGATCTTCATCGGCGGCACCGGGCTCTATTTCAAGGCTCTGACGGCCGGCCTCTCCGTGGTGCCGCCGATCCCTGCCGAGGTGCGCGACGATGTGCGTGCGCGGTTGGAACGGAATGGCGTCGAGGCGCTGCACGCGGAACTTGCGCGCCGCGACCCAGCTGCCGCCGAGCGATTGAACCTGCGCGACCGCACGCGGATTGCGCGCGCGCTCGAGGTCATCGAGGCGACCGGGCGTTCGCTGCTCGACTGGCACCGGGAGGGACAGCCACCGCTGCTGCCGAAGGACAGTTTTCGCGCGGTGTTTCTCGCGCCCGAGCGCGACGAGCTCTATGCCCGCATCGATGCCCGCTTCGGCGCCATGTTGGGAGCCGGCGCGTTGAGGGAAGTCGAACGGCTCGCCGCCAGACACCTCAATCCGCTGCTGCCGGCGATGAAAGCCCATGGCGTGCCGGCCTTGATCCGGCATCTGCGCGGCGAGCTCAGCCTGGAGGAGGCCGCCAGCATCGGCCGCGCCGACACCCGCCATTACGCCAAGCGGCAATTCACCTGGTTCCGGCACCAATTGCCGGAATTCGAATGGGTCAGGCCGGAGGAGGCGAGGGGTTGGCTCGCGGCGGTCGTGAAGGCGGGCAAGGCTTCCGACTGACGCGCTTTTGTGCCGGGTTCCCCGAATTTACCTCTCGCCGAGCTGCGGGAACACCGCTACACTGCCAAAATCGCGTGGGAATGGCCGCATTGCCTTGACATCCGGGCTTTGGCCGCTATGTTTCGCGCAACCTTTGGGAAGCCGAGCCCTGCCATGCGTAACATTATTACCAAACTCCTTATCGCCGTCGTACCCAGGCACACCGCCGGGGATGGCTAGCTGCCATCCACAAGACAGGCGGTGTGCATGGGCCCTCTTCGGGGCCTTTTTTATTTCCCGAACCCGACACGAACGAAGCCACTGACAACAGCGCATCCGGAGCAAGCCAATGAGCGACAAGAGCCACGATCCGAACCAGATGACCGGCGCCGCGATGATCGTCCGTGCGCTCATCGATCACGGCGTGACCGACATTTTCGGCTATCCCGGCGGCGCGGTGCTTCCGATCTATGACGAGATCTTCCAGCAGAGCGAGGTCCAGCACATCCTGGTCCGCCACGAGCAGGGCGCGGGCCATGCCGCCGAGGGCTATGCGCGTTCGACCGGCAAGCCGGGCGTTGCGCTGGTCACCTCCGGTCCCGGCGCCACCAACATGGTCACGCCACTCACCGACGCGCTGATGGACTCGATCCCGCTGGTTTGCATCTCCGGCCAGGTGCCGACGCATCTGATCGGCAACGACGCGTTCCAGGAATGCGACACCGTCGGCATCACGCGCCCCTGCACCAAGCACAATTGGCTGGTGCGCGACGTCAACGATCTCGCCAAGGTGCTGCACGAAGCCTTCTATGTCGCGACCTCCGGCCGTCCCGGCCCGGTGCTGGTCGACGTGCCCAAGGACGTGCAGTTCGCGACCGGCACCTATCACCCGCCCCGCAAGTCCGACGTGCACCGCTCCTATGCGCCGCGTGTGAAGGGCGATGCGACGCAGATCCGCAAGGCCGTGGCGCTGCTGGCCAATGCCAAGCGCCCCGTGATCTACAGCGGCGGCGGCGTCATCAATTCCGGCCCCGAGGCGACCAAGCTCTTGCGCGAGTTGGTCGAGGTCACCGGCTTCCCGATCACCTCCACCCTGATGGGTTTGGGGGCGTACCCGGCCTCGGGCAAGAACTGGCTCGGCATGCTCGGCATGCACGGCACCTACGAGGCCAACATGACCATGCATGATTGCGACGTCATGCTGTGCGTCGGCGCGCGCTTCGACGACCGCATCACCGGCCGCGTCGATGCGTTCTCGCCCGGCTCGAAGAAGATCCACATCGACATCGATCCGTCCTCGATCAACAAGAACATTCGCGTCGACGTGCCGATCATCGGCGATTGCGGCAACATCCTCGGCGACATCCTCCAGGTGTTTAAGGCGGAGGCGAAGAAGCCCGACATCAAGAGCTGGTGGCAGCAGATCGCGCAGTGGCGTGCCCGCAACTCGCTCTATTACAAGAAGAGCAACGACGTCATCCTGCCGCAGCACGCGATCCAGAGCCTGTTCGAGGCGACGCGCGGCAAGGACACCTACATCACGACCGAGGTCGGCCAGCACCAGATGTGGGCGGCGCAGTTCTACGGCTTTGAGGAGCCGCATCGCTGGATGACGTCGGGCGGACTCGGCACCATGGGCTATGGCCTGCCGGCGGCGGTCGGCGTGCAGGTTGCCCATCCCGACAGTCTCGTCATCGACATCGCGGGCGATGCCTCGGTGCAGATGACGATGCAGGAGATGTCGACGGCAGTGCAGTACGAGCTGCCGATCAAGATCTTCATCCTGAACAACCAGTACATGGGCATGGTGCGGCAGTGGCAGCAGCTGCTGCACGGCAACCGCCTGTCGCATTCCTACTCGGAAGCGCTGCCGGATTTCGTCAAGCTCGCGGAAGCCTATGGCGCCGTCGGCCTCCAGGTGCACAAGCCCGCCGATCTCGAGGGCGCCATCAAGGAGATGATCTCGGTCAAGCGCCCAGTGCTGTTCGACTGCCGCGTCGCCGCGCTGGAGAACTGCTTCCCGATGATTCCCTCCGGCAAGGCGCACAACGAGATGCTGTTGCCGGAACAGGCGAACGATGAAGCCACCGCGAAGGCATTCGCCGGCGGCAAGGCGCTGGTGTGAGCGCGATGTCCGCAAACTCCGATGTCATCGCCCGGTCCGACCGGGCGCTCCAGTCCGCTGTGGCAGGTGCGGAACGCTCAGGCGCCGGTGATGACTGGATTCCCGCCTTCGCGGGCATGACGAGAGACTTTCGAAGGGGACGACAATGAACCAGCCCGCATCCGCCTATTTCATCGAGGATCGCCACGATCCCAACGAGACGCACACGCTTGCGGTGCTCGTGCAGAACGAGCCGGGCGTGCTCGCGCGCGTCATCGGCCTGTTCTCCGGTCGCGGCTACAACATCGAGAGCCTTACGGTCTCGGAGACCGAGGCCCAGAAGCATCTGTCGCGCATCACCATCGTCACCACGGGTACGCCGATGGTGATCGAGCAGATCAAGCACCAGCTCGATCGCATGATCCCGGTCTACCGCGTCGTCGACATGACCCTGACGAAGCGTTCGATCGAGCGCGAGCTGGCCATGGTGAAGGTGCGCGGGCAGGGCGAGCACCGGGTCGAGGCGCTCAGGTTGGCGGATGCGTTCCGCGCCCGCGTGATCGACGCCACCACCGAGAGCTTTGTGTTCGAGATCACAGGCAATACGGACAAGATCAATCAATTTATCGACCTGATGCGCCCGCTCGGCCTTGTTGAGGTGTCGCGTACCGGCGTCGCCGCGATCGGTCGCGGACCTGAGGGGATGTGAGCCATGTTGGCGCGCGACTGGTACTACAACGAGCGGAACCGGATGGGGATCGAGCCCGCTGTGGCATCGATCTACGACAGCCATGACGATGCCGATCTGCGGGCGCGCGCCGCGCTGAAAATGCTCGGTGTGCAGCGCGGCTGGCGTATCGCCGATATCGGCTGCGGCAACGGCGTGCTCGCCACCGAAGCTGCGCTGATGGGCGCAGAGGTCGACGCCATCGACATCTCGCCGGCGATGCTGGCGCTCGCCGAGATCTACGCCCGCGACCGCAAGGCCCCGGTGCGCACCCAGTCGGCGGGCCTGCTCAGTTTCGCCTACCGGCCGGCCTCCTATGACCTGATCGTCAGCGAGTTCACGCTGCACCATCTGCCGGATTTCTGGAAGGCGGTGGCGATGTCGCGGATCTATCGCGCGCTGAAGCCGGGTGCGAGCTTCTACCTGCGCGACATCGTCTACACCGCGATGCCCGACGCGGTCGAGCGTGACGTCGAGCAATGGGCCGACTTCCAGATCAAGAACCACGATTTCGCGCGGGAGAGCGTGGTGACGCATATGCGCGACGAATATTCCACCTTCGGCTGGGTGATGGAGCGGATGCTGGCCGACGTCGGCTTCATGCTGGTCTCGGCCGACTACCATGCACCCATGCACGGCACGTATCTGCTGCGCAAACCGAAAGCCGGCGAGCAAGGCTAGAGCTGTGAGAGCAGGCTGTCACTACAACATAGCTGCGCTCCCTCCCCCGCTTGCGGGGGAGGGCTGGGGAGAGGGTGTCTCCACAAGCGAGAACGCTCCAGAGGAGAAAGCCCTCACCCGGCGCTTCGCGCCGACCTCTCCCGCAAGCGGGAGAGGTTAAGGGGGGTGGAATGAAGCCCGCCGACATCCTCATCGCCGCCACGGTGGCGACCATCTGGGGACTTGCCTTCGTGGCAAGCCGGATCGCGCTCGACGAGCTGTCGCCGGAGTTGATGACGGCGCTACGCTTCACCATTGCCGCGGTGCCGTGCCTGTTCGTTCGCAAGCCGAAGGTCGCCTGGTCGCTGCTGCTGGCGATCAGCTTCACGCTGTTCCTCGGCCAGTTCCTGTCGCAGGCCTACGGCATCGCCCATGGCGTGCCGGTCGGCTTGACCAGCGTGGTCGTGCAGAGTCAGGCGCTGTTCACCATCGGCTTTGCCGCGCTGGCGTTCGGCGAGCGGCCGACGCCGCTGCAGACGCTGGGCATCGTCGTTGCCGCAGCGGGCCTGCTGATGATCTGCGGCACCGTTGGCTATGATTTCAGCGTCGCGGCCTTCGCGGTGCTGATGATCTCGCCGCTCAGCTTTGCCGTCGGCAATCTCCTGCTGCGCAGCGCCCGCGGCGTGCCGATGTTCGACCTGTTCGCCTGGCTATGTCTCGCCGCGGCGGTGCCGCTGTTCGCGCTGGCGCTGATCGCCAATGGGCCGGCGCCGACCTGGACGTCGCTGACCCACCTATCGCTGACGTCGGCGCTCTGCATGCTGATGCTCGGCGGCATCTCCACCAGCATCGCCTATTGGCTGTGGGGCCGCCTGCTGCGCGACTATCCCGCCGCGCAAGTGGTGCCGTTCGCGCTGCTGGTGCCGTTCGTCGGCTCGGCCGCCTCCAGCATCGTGTTCGGCGAGCGGTTCGGACCGTTGCGCCTCGCCGGCATGCTGACCGTGATCGGCGGCATCGCTGTGATGGTGCTGGCGAAGCGCCCGCAAGTCCTGCCGAAGACCGCGTGAGGTGAATGTGACCTACTCGCTGTTCTACGCCTTCCTCGCCTTCATGGTGGTGATGTACTTCACCCCGGGGCCGAACAACATCATGCTGTTGTCCTCCGGCCTGACCTACGGCTTCCGGCGCACGATCCCGCATATCGTCGGCATCGTCATCGGCTTCGCCTTCATGATCGCAGCCGTCGGCCTCGGGCTCGGCACCGTGTTCCTGGCCTATCCGATCCTCCAGACCATCCTGAAATATGCCGGCGCCGCCTACCTGATTTACCTGGCCGCCGTGATCGCCATGTCCGGCCCGGCGAAGCCGGGCGAGGAGAAGGCCCGCGGCCCGATGACCTTCTGGGGCGCGGCGATGTTCCAGTGGATCAACGCCAAGGGCTGGGTGATCGTGATCGGCACCATCACCGCCTATACCGCGATCGCCCAATTCCCGCTCAACATCGCCATCCAGACCGTGATCAGCCTCGTCGTCGGCACGGTCTCGACCGTGGTCTGGGCCCTGTTCGGCACCGCGCTACGGCCGGTCCTGACCTCCGAGCGGCTGGTCCGCGCCTTCAACATCCTCATGGCGGTCCTGCTGCTCGCTTCCCTCTACCCCGTTTTCATGGATGCATGATGTCGCGGATTTCCATGCAGAAACGGGTTTCCCTCAGGGCTGAAAATGCTCTAGACAGCCCCCGAAATCCGCAAATTTCACCCTTCGGACACTGACCATTGGCCGATTTTTGGCCCTGAACGAGGAAACGACCATGCGTGTTTACTACGATCGCGACGCCGACCTGAACCTGATCAAGGGCAAGAAGGTCGCCATCGTCGGCTATGGCAGCCAGGGCCACGCCCATGCGCTCAACCTGAAGGATTCCGGCGTCAAGGAAGTCGCCATTGCGCTGCGCAAGGGTTCGGCCTCGGCCAAGAAGGCGGAGAACGCCGGCTTCAAGGTGATGGAAGTCGCCGAAGCCGCCAAATGGGCCGACCTCGTCATGATGCTGACGCCGGACGAGCTCCAGGGCGACATCTACCGCGAGCACCTGCACGACAACATGAAGAAGGGCGCCGCCCTCGTGTTCGCGCACGGCCTCAACGTCCATTTCAACCTGCTCGATCCGCGCGCCGACCTCGACGTGCTGATGATCGCGCCGAAGGGCCCCGGCCACACCGTCCGCTCGGAATATCAGCGCGGCGGCGGCGTGCCCTGCCTGATCGCGATCGCCAAGGACGTCTCGGGCAACGCCCATGACCTCGGCCTGTCCTATGCTTCCGCCATCGGCGGCGGCCGCGCCGGCATCATCGAGACCACCTTCAAGGAAGAGTGCGAGACCGACCTGTTCGGCGAGCAGGTCGTGCTCTGCGGCGGCCTGGTCGAGTTGATCAAGGGCGGCTACGAGACCCTGGTCGAAGCCGGCTATGCCCCGGAGATGGCCTATTTCGAATGCCTGCACGAAGTGAAGCTGATCGTCGACCTGATCTACGAAGGCGGCATCGCCAACATGAACTACTCGATCTCCAACACCGCCGAATATGGCGAGTACGTCACCGGCCCGCGCATCATCACCGACGAGACCAAGAAGGAGATGCGTAAGGTTCTGGCCGACATCCAGGGCGGCAAGTTCGCTCGCGACTGGATGCTCGAGAACAAGGTCAACCAGACCTCGTTCAAGGCGACCCGCGCCAAGCTCGCCCAGCACCCGATCGAGGAAGTCGGCGCCAAGCTCCGCGACATGATGCCCTGGATCAAGAAGGGCGCGCTGGTCGACAAGAGCAAGAACTAAGTCGTCGTTCCCCGGACGCAGCGCATCACGCAGTGGTGCGCTGCTGATCCGGGATCCATTGTTGCGTCTCTGGGTCCCGGCTCTGCGGCGCTTGCGCGTTGCGCCTTGTCCGGGACACGAGTGACCACGAGCTTCGCTCGCCAAACCAAATCTTAAATCTTAGCGGCTATGGTCGAGTGAGATCGCAAACAGCGATCTCGCTCTTTCCATCCCGCGCGAAGCATTGCTGCTTCATTCAAACTCTTCGCGAGTTGACGCGCAGCCTGAACGCGAAGAACTGACCTTTAAACCACATTCTTGGCATCGCGTCGTTTCTCGCACTTTCTCGTGGCGTTCCGAACATCAAAACCTCTGCGTCTTCAGGGCCAAGGATTCGGCTCTTCATCCGCATTCTCATCTCGCGTCCACTGAGAGCCAGGCCGTTGCTCACCGGCCGAGCGCATCGCCGAAATCGCGCTCAAGGCGCTGACCGCGGCAGATCCCAAGGTGCGCCATCAGATCACGCCGGAGCCGATGCGCCACCTGATCGGGGCCGTGCTGCCGAAGCGGACGCTCGAGCCACGCGGCCCGGGTGGCTGCCGCGTGTTGATCGATGCTGCGCTGCAACTTGCGGCGGAGGGAGTCGAAGTCTCATCCGTGAGGCCGCGCTCTCCGGAGCTGGCGCGCGACAACGCCGAGCCGGTCGCGCTGACCGGGCGGAGGCTGACTGACGCCGCAGAGCAGGGCCTTCTGCGGTCGGCCGACCTCAAGCGCATCCAGATCGCCGGCCGCGCCCTGGTCTACGGTTTTGCTCGGATGAATCTCGACGGCCACCTTCCACGTTGGCGCGTGGAGGAGAATGAAGTCGAGCGGGTGGCGGAAGGGGTGCTCGACCTGTTCATCGCGGGCGTTGCAAAGCCGTAGCAGCTTCGCCGCTCGCTAACATTAAGCGAAGGTCGGGCCGCCCCGCGCGTTGCCTGTCCTTGACCATTCCGTTACAGTTTTATGACACGGTGCAGGCTTCCGGCTGCGCCGGACGCCCTGACCCGTCGGTCAGACGTGTCATCGGGCCGGACTTGAAGTTCAGCGTATTGTCGATGGCGTCCGCGCCCAATCCAGGTCCTTCTGCCACGACTGCCGTGCTGGCGAGCGTCGCCGCGCTCGGCATCTGGCGCCTGCTCGCGGTTGCAGCGCCGCATCTCGCTGCGCTCGCCCTGATGTACGAGACCGAGACCGATTTCGGCTCGCGCCTGTCCTTTGCGCTCGCCTGGGGCCTCCTTAATTTCTTCTGGATCACGCTGCTGCGGCGGCCGGCGCTCTCGGGCGCATTGTCGCTGACCATGGTCGTCGTGCTGGTGCTGCTGTCGCAGCTCAAGCACGAGGTCGTGCAGATGACGGTCAACTTCATCGACCTGATGATGATCGACCGCGACACCGTCGCGTTCCTGTTCACGATCTTCCCGAACTTGCGCTGGTCGGTGATTCTGGCCGGCCTGGTCACGCTGCCGTTGATGTATTCGCTGTGGTGGCTCGACCCTTTCCGCGTCCGCCGCCTGCCAGCGCTGGCCTGCAAGCTCGCCTGCCTCGCCGGGCTTGTCGGGTATTCGCTCTACCATCCGGATGAAGCCTGGCGCAGCTATTACGACGACGGCTATCTCTCGAAATTCTTCCGCTCGGGCGTCAGCGCGGTGTCGGATTTCGCGCAGTACGGCCTCATGGAGGCGGCCGCTTCGACCAGTGAACGGCTCAACATGCCGCTGGTCGATGCCTGCCATCCCGCCGGCCGCCGTCCCAACATCATCATGATCCATGATGAATCGAGCTTCGACATCCGCGCGGCGCAGGGCATCAAGGTGCCGCAGGGCTATGGCAGCCACTTCACGTCCTGGGACGGCAAGCAGCGCACGTTCCTGGCCGAGAGCAATGGCGGACCGAGCTGGTTCACTGAATACAACGTGCTCGCGGGGCTTTCCTCTCGCTCGTTCGGACGCTTCGCCTATTTCGTGACGCGCATTGCCTCGAGCCGGGTTGAGCGCGGCCTGCCGCTGGCGCTGCGCCGCTGCGGCTACGAGACGCTGTCGCTCTATCCCGCCAATGGCGGCTTCATGGGCGCGCGCAGCTTCCAGATGACGACCGGCATCGAGCGCTTTCTCGATTCGAAGGACCTCGGCGCGAAGGATGTCGAACCCGACAGCTTCTTCTACGACAAGGCGCTCCAGCTGATGGGCCTGCAGCCGCCGAACAAGCCGCTGTTCACCTTCATCTATCTCGGCGCCAATCATTTCCCCTGGGAGACGCGCTTCCGCCCCGACCTGCTGCCGACCTGGCGCGCGCCGGGCAATGCGCCGACGATCGACGAATATCTGCGCCGGCAGGCCATGAGCGCCGAGCAGTACAAGGCCTTCGTCGCCGGGCTGAAGAAGAAATTTCCGGGCGAGCCCTTCCTGATCGTGCGCTACGGCGATCACCAGCCGGAATTCGCACCGCAGATCCTCGAGCCTGGGCTCGACGAGGGCGCTCTCGGCAAGAAGCTCGACAATTACGATCCGCGTCTCTACGCGACCTATTATGCGATCGACGCCGTCAATTTCGAGCCGGTGAAGAGCGCGGCCGTGATGGACACGATCGACGGCCCCTATCTGCCGCTGGTGATCCAGGAAGCCGCCGGCATCCCGCTCGACCCGTCCTTCGCCGAGCAGAAGGAGATCATGCTCCGCTGCAAGGGCATCTTCTACGGCTGCAAGGACGGCGCCGAGGCGCGGCGACTGAACCGGCTGCTGATCGACGCGGGGATGATCAGGGGACTGTAGCCGTCCTCATTGCCGCCTGATCTTCCCCCACAGCCACTTCGCCACCGCATCCGGCGACGAATTCGCGTCGTTGCCGCTGGCGCGCAAATTGGCTTCGCGCATGGTGGCGTTGTCGATCTTGCCGAGCAGCGGCCTCAGCGCCGCCTGCAATCGCTCGTCACCGGCGCGTTTCGGCGCGAGCAGCAGGATGGCGTCATAGGGCGGGATGGCGTGCCTGATATCGTCGAGCGCGACGAGATCGTACTTCGCGATCAGGCCGTCACTGGTGTAGCCGGCGATCACGTCGACCTCGCCGCTGGCGGCGGCCGCATACATGAAATCCGGCTGCATCTGGCGTTGGGCGCGGAACGAAAGGCCGTAGGCCTTTTGCAGGGCTGCCCATTCGGGCCGCGAGAAGAATTCGTAGTCGCCGGCAATCGACATCGTCGATGCGTGTGCGGCGAGATCGGTGATGGTGCGGATGCCGAGCGCCTCGGCGCGCTTCCTCGGCATCACCAGCGCATAGGCGTTCTCGAAGCCGAGGTCGCCGAGCAGGGTGATGTTGTCCCTGGCGAGCGCTGTTTTGAGTTCCGCGAGCAGCTCGGTGCGCGGCTTGATATCGCCGCGATGCAGCTGGTTGGCCCAAAGCGTGCCGGAATAGTCGACATAGAGATCGATGTCGCCGGCCTTTAGCGCCTCGAAGATCACGCTCGAACCGAGGCTCGAGCGCGCCGTCGCGGACAGGCCGGCGGCCTGGAGACGGTCCCTGAGCAGCGCGGACAGCACATATTGTTCAGCAAATGTCTTGGCGCCGACGACGTAGCCCTGCGAGGAGCGGCCCATTGTCGGCACCAATGTTGCGGCAAGGAGAGCTGCGATCCCGACGCAGCCGAGCGCTGCGCGCAGACGGCTGCGACGGCGCAGACCGTTCTCGATCAGGCCAAGCAGTTGATCGACGGCGAGCGCGAGCAGGGCCGAGGCCAGGCAGCCGAACAGCACGAACACCCAGTTCTGGGTCTGGAGCCCGGCAAAGATGTAGTTGCCGAGGCTGGTCTGCCCGATCGGGGTCGACAGCGTCGCGGTGCCGATCACCCAGACTGCGGCGGTGCGGATGCCCGCCATCATCACCGGCAGCGCCAGCGGCAGCTCGACCATGAGCAGCGACTGGCGCCCGGTCATGCCGACGCCCTTGGCGGCCTCGATCAGCGCGGGATCGATGCCGTTGAGCCCGGTGATGCCGTTGCGCAGCACCGGCAGCATCGAATAGAGCGCCAGCGCCAGCATCGCCGGCAGGAAGCCGAACGCGGAGAAGGAAACGCCGAACCAGGCCAGCGCGACCGAGGCCGCCGCGAGCAGCAGCGGATAGAACAGTGCAAGCAGCGCCAGTCCGGGCACGGTCTGCACGATGCTGGCGAACGCGAGCAGCATGCCGCGCGGCGCCGGGCGATTGCGCGTGAGGATGGCCAGCGGCAGGCTGACGGCGAGACCGAGCGCCAGTGCGGCAAGGCTGACCTGCACATGGTTGCCGAGATAGTCGGGCAGATGCGCCAGCGCCTCGCCCCAGCGTGGATCGGCGAGGAGGCTCATGCCGCACCGCTCTGCGGCAACAGCGCTTTCAGCCGCTCGGCCTGGCGCCGCGGCGTGCGCAGCAGCTCGAGCACGTAGTCGTCGCCGCTCTTGGCGAGCTCATTGGGCGTGCCCTGCGCGAGCAGTCGTCCGCCGCGCATCACTGCGATGCGGTCGGCGAGCAGAATCGCCTCCGTCATGTCATGGGTGATCATCACGGTGGTCAGCCCGAGCTTGCGATGCAGCGAGCGATAGTCGTCGCCGAGCGCATCGCGGGTGAGGGGATCGAGCGCGCCGAAGGGCTCGTCCATCAGCACGATGCGAGGCCTTGCCGCAAGCGCCCGCGCGACGCCGACGCGCTGGCGCTGGCCGCCGGAGAGCGCTTCCGGCAGACGGTCGCGATGCGCCGCACGGTCGAGCTGCACCAGCTCGAGCAGCTCGTCCACACGCGCCGCGATATCCGCCGCCGACACACCCAGCAGTTTCGGTGTGATCCCGATATTGTCAGCGACGCTCAAATGAGGGAACAGCCCGCCGCTCTGGAACACGTAGCCGATCCGCCGCCGCAGCGCGACCGGATCGACATTTCTCACGTCCTCGCCCTCGACGGTGATGGTACCGCCGTCGGCCTCGATCAGCCGGTTGGCGAGCCGCAGCAGCGTGGTCTTGCCCGAGCCCGAGCCGCCGACGATCGCCACAAACTCGCCCTCGGCGATCTCGAGCGATACATCGTTCAGAGCCTTGAGGGAGCCGAAGCTCTTTGTGGCGTGTGCATAGCCAATCATGGGACTGGACGGCATCAGACGTGCGCTCGGCTCGGTTGCCTCTGAGGGGTGGGCGGGGTGACGGGTCCCATGCGTAGCACGCTTGGCGCCTTGATTGAACTTGGCCGCGCGAGCGGCTAAGGCATCGGCCTGAATTCGGAGGAAGCACATGACGACGCCCACGGCGGTGGCGCTGGAAGATGCCAAGGTCGCGTTCCGCCTCGGGGACGGGCGGGTCTATACGGCAGTCGAGAAGGCTCATCTCAGGGTCGCCCAGGGCGAGTTCGTCGCCATCGTCGGCCCGACCGGCTGTGGGAAATCGACGCTGCTCAACGTCGCGGCCGGGCTGCTGAAGCCCGCGGCCGGCAGCGTCCGGATTTTCGACCGGCCGCTGGCGGGGCTGAACCGGGACGCCGGCTACCTGTTCCAGGCCGACGCGCTGTTCCCGTGGAAGACCGCGCTCGACAATGTTGCGATCGGACTCGAGATCAAGGGCACGCCGCGCGCCGAAGCGCTGCCGCGGGCGCAAAAATGGCTGACGTCAGTCGGCCTCGGCGCCTTTGCGGGCCGCTATCCGCACATGCTCTCCGGCGGCCAGCGCAAGCGTGTGGCGCTGGCGCAGGTGCTGATCCGCGATCCAAAAATCCTGCTCATGGATGAGCCGTTCGGGCCACTCGATGCGCAGACCCGCCAGGTCATGGGCAACCTGCTGCTCGATTTGTGGAACGCCGACCGCAAGGCTGTGCTGTTCGTGACCCATGATCTGGAAGAGGCGATCGCGCTCGCCGATCGTGTCGTGATCATGTCGGCCGGGCCGTCCTCGCGCATCATCGGCGACTGGCGCGTGAGCCTGCCGCGCCCGCGCGACATCTTCGAGGTGCGGCTCGACAAGGAGTTTCACTCACTGCATCGCGAGATCTGGAGCGTGCTCAAGGACGAGGTGATGAAGGGCTACGCGCAATCCACGCAAGCGGCGGAGGCGGTCTGATGTCGCGCGTGACGCTGCTGGCGTTGCAGATCCTGGTCGCCATCGTTTGCCTCGCACTGTGGCAATTGCTCGCCACCGTGCCGGTCTTCGGCAAGATCCTGTTGCCGCCGTTCTTCTTCTCCAATCCGGTCGACGTGTTCAGCCAGATCGTGAAATGGTTCTCGTCCGGCGTGATCTGGAAGCATCTCGGCATCACATTGGCGGAATCGATCCTCGCCTTCGTGATCGGATCGCTCGGCGGCGTGCTGGTCGGCTTCTGGTTCGCGCGCCAGCCGCTGGTCGCTGCGGTGTTCGATCCCTACGTGAAGATGGTCAATGCACTGCCGCGCGTCGTGCTGGCGCCGATCTTCGCGCTGTGGCTCGGGCTCGGCATCTGGTCCAAGGTCGCGCTCGGCGTCACGCTGGTGTTCTTCATCGTGTTCTTCAACGTCTATCAGGGCGTGAAAGAGGTCAGCCGCACCGTGCTCGACAACGGCCGCATGCTCGGCATGAGCGAGCGGCAGTTGATGCAGCACGTCTATTGGCCGTCGGCGCTGTCATGGATGTTCTCCTCGCTGCACACTTCCGTCGGCTTCGCCGTGGTCGGCGCTGTCGTCGGCGAGTATCTGGGATCGGCGGCGGGGCTCGGCTATCTGATCCAGCAGGCCGAGGGCGTGTTCGACGTTGCCGGTGTGTTCGCAGGCATGTTCGTGCTCTCGGCCTTCGTCATCCTGATCGACTTCGGCGTCACGCTGGTGGAGCGGCGTCTCCTGGTGTGGCGGCCGACCGCGTCGGATGGGCGTGGTTAAGCTGCCTCGTTGCGCGCTGACATTTATGTGATCGGCAGGCCGGAATAGAACGCGCGGCCGCGCGTCAAACCCCCATGCGACCACCCGCATGGGAGTTCTTGATGTACCCGTCACAGTTTCGCTGCGCCGTAGCGGCGCTCTCAGCCAGATGTCGATGGCCCAGGTCCGGATTCGGCGCGGCGTTCCTCGCCGCGCGCATTCTCGTCGCGTTCGCGGTGCCTCCGCTCGCGTTCGCGCATGAGTCCCATCCGGCCAGCCCGCCGGCTGCGCTGAGCACGGAGGAACGGGCCTTTCTGGAAGAAAATGAAGCCGCCATGACCAAGATGATGAACGACATGGCGGTCAAGCCGACCGGCGACGTCGATCGCGACTTCGTCGCAATGATGAATCCGCATCATCAGGGCGCGATCGACATGGCAGTCATCGAATTGCGCTATGGCAAGAACGAGCAGCTGCGGCGCATCGCCCAGGAAATCATTGTCGACCAGATGCAGGAGATCGCGGCCATGAAGCTCGCCATAGGCGAGCCGGCCACGGACACCGCACCTGCTCCGACGCAACCGGCATCCGCTCCGGTGGCCAACGCTCATCATCATTCGGGCATGCAGATGGATATGCCCGCCGGAATGAAGAAGTAGGAGCTACATACATGAACACATCGAAATGCAGGGTTGTGAGAAGCATTTTCCTGGCCGCCACGATGCTTGCTGGCGGATCCGCTGCATGGGCGGGGCAGGCACCGGGCGCGCTGTCCGCCCCCGACATTCCGATCAGCCACCACGACCGCGTTTACGCCGCAGAACAATTCTCGAATACGGTTTCGGTCACCGACCCCGTCGACAACAAGCTGCTTGGTGTGATCCGACTGGGCGACCCGCAACCCGGCAATTTTAGCCCGCTCTACAAGGGCCAGGTCCTCGTGCACGGCATGGGCTTCTCGCCGGATCACAAGACGCTCGCCGTGGTCTCGATCGGTTCGAACTCCGTGAGTTTCATCGATACCGCGACCAACGCGGTCAAGCACGTGACCTACGTCGGGAGGTCGCCACACGAGGCGTTCTACACGCCGGACGGCAAGGAGGTGTGGGTCACCGTCCGCGGCGAAAACTACATCTCCGTCATCGACCCGACCAGCTTCAAGGAGAAAACCCGCATCACGACCCCGAACGGGCCCGGCATGCAGATTTTCTCACCCGACGGCAAGTATGGCTACATCTGCTCGTCCTTCAATCCCGAGACCGACGTGGTCGCTGTTGCCGAGCACAAGATCATAGCGAGGGTGAAGCAGGAGAGCCCATTCTGCCCGAACATCGCGGCGACGCCGGATGGGAACCAAGTGTGGTTCACGCTGAAAGACGTGGGCCGGACCCAGGTGTTCAACGCGAGGCCGCCGTTCAATGCGATCAAGACCATCGAAACCGGCCCGATCACAAATCACGTCAACTTCGCGCATACGGCCAAGGGCACGTTTGCCTATGTCACTGTCGGTGGCCTGAACGAAGTGAAGGTGTTCCGCACCGACGACTTCTCGCAGGTCGCGACGATCCCGGTCGGTAGTCTTCCGCACGGTGTGTGGCCGTCCGGCGACGGGACTCGCATCTATGTCGGGCTGGAGAATGCCGACGCGCTTGCGGCTATCGATACGGCAACCAACAAGGTAATCGCCAACGTTCCGATCGGCCAGGCGCCGCAAGCGATCGCCTATGTCCCGAACGCCGCGCCTGACCCGGATGACCGCCAAAACCTGCAGGCTCTCGGCGTTGCCGGCCAGGTTGCTCATCTCGCGCTAGTGTCGAAGGGCGACGCAGGGGGCGGCAAGGCGCCGACCAGCGTGTCGTTGTTCGATCAAGGCTTGATACAGGTCCTGCAGGCTTCGGTGACGGGACTTCAGCCCAGGCAGAAATATGTGCTAGCGCTGGCGGACCATGGCGATGGAAGCGGCCCGCTGCAGCCATTGGCGGCGTTCATGACCAATCCAGCCGGATCGGCCATCGTCAACGCGGTGGGTCCGATCCGGCAGATCGTCGACCAGTCTGCCGCGGCTGCCAGGCGATATCTGGTGATTGCGTCCGGCGATGCGACCAAGCCGGGCGACGCCATTCAAATCGAGGCGCGATGACGTTCGGCGGGCATCAACCGAGATGAGGCGGAGCGCGTCATGAAGGATATGCTGGTTCAGGTCGAGCCGCTGATCCCCGCGCTCCGCCGCTATGCGCGTGCGCTCATGCGCGATCGCGCGGCGGCTGACGATCTGGTCCAAGACTGCCTGGAGCGCGCCGTCAGCCGCTGGCATCAGCGGCGCGATGGCAGCGTCCGCGCCTGGCTCTTCACCATCCTTCACAATTTGGCGATCACGCAATTCCGCCAGGCCACAGCGCGGGGAAGGCATATGCCGATCGACGATGCGGGTCAGCAGGAGCTTGTCAGCGCGGCAGCGCAGGAACAAAGACTGATCTACCGGGACGTCCTGAGCAAGCTTGCGCGACTGCCGGAAGAGCAACGGGCGGTCTTGCTGCTGGTCGCAGTCGAGGATCTCTCCTACGCGGATGCTGCGAAAGTTCTCGGCGTTCCGGTGGGCACCGTGATGTCGCGCCTGTCGCGCGCACGGGAGCGGTTGCAGCAGGAGATGGATGCGGTGGGGCCGAGGAACGTCGTCGCATTGCGGAGCTTGAAATGAACCACCGGCCGATCACGGAAGATGATCTCCACGCCTACGTGGACCAAGCGCTCGAGCCCGAGCGTCGCGCCGAGGTCGCATCCTATCTGGACGAGCATCCGGATGTCGCCAACCGCGTTGCGGGCTTCGCCAACCAGCGCGAGCAGTTGCGTGGTGCGCTCGCTTCAATCGCCGACGAGCCATTGCCCGCGGAATTGAACCTGTCGCACATCATCGAGAGCCGGAAGCGCCGTCCCCTGCGGGCGTGGCGGGCAATCGCTGCGATGTTGCTTCTAGGTATCGGAGGCCTCGGCGGATGGACCATGCGCAGCGTACTGCAGGATAGCTCGAACGGACTATCCGCGTTGGCCCAGGAAGCAGCCTATACCTATGGCGTCTACGCACCGGATCGCGTGCGCCCGGTCGAGATACGGGCGTCCGACAGCGCAGAGCTCACGCAATGGATCTCCAGCCGGCTGAAGCAGCCGGTCAAGGTACCGGACCTCTCCGTCTCGGGCTATCGGCTGATGGGCGGGCGCCTGGTCGCTACCTCGCACGGTCCGGCCGCGATGTTCATGTACGACGACGATCGCGGCGATCGCCTCGTGGTGCTGACGCGTCCGATGAGCAGCCGCAATCAGGATGCGCCGATGATGCCGCAGTCGTCCGGCGACATCGCGGGTTTCGCCTGGATAGACGGCGGCCTTGGCTATACCCTCGTCGGCCAGCTTCCGACAGACACTCTCAAACCGATCGCGAACGAGATCCGGAAGCAGGCGCGCTCGATCTAGCGGCGAAATTCACGAAGCGGGCCCGCGCATCGGCGCGAGCCCAATCGCGAGGGCTCAATCCGGCAGCGTGACGTCGTCAGGCGCCTGCGGCGGCGTCTTGATCCTCCCCATCGGGAATTGCTCTTGTTTGGGCACGCTATTGCGCCGAAAGGCCGATGGCCAGCCCACCCAGGCAGTGCTTCTCAAGCCCATCCCGCTGCTCTATGGTGCCGCCGGCCGAACGGAGGAAACCAATGAAGAACACGATTGCCAGGCTCGCCGGCGCGCTGCTCGCGCTGACGCTCACCACCTCGCTTGCCGCGGCGCAAAGCAAGGTGACCATCGCGATCGGCGGCGGCTCCTGCCTGTGCTACCTGCCCACGGTGCTGGCCAAGCAGCTCGGCGAATACGAGAAGGCTGGCCTCAATGTCGAGCTGGTGGACCTCAAGGGCGGTTCGGATGCGCTGAAAGCCGTGCTCGGCGGGAGCGCCGACGTGGTCTCCGGTTATTTCGACCATTGCGTCAATCTCGCGGCCAAAAAGCAGGAGCTCCAGTCCTTCGTGGTCTATGACCGTTACCCCGGTCTCGTGCTGGTGGTCGCACCCTCGCGCACCAACGACATCAAATCGGTCAAGGATCTCGCCGGCAAGAAGGTCGGTGTCAGCGCACCCGGATCTTCCACCGACTTCTTCCTCAAATACATGCTCAAGAAGAACGGGCTCGATCCCGCCGGCACGGCCGTGATCGGAGTCGGCCTCGGTGCCACCGCGGTCGCCGCCATGCAGCAGGGCCAGATCGACGCGGCCGTGATGCTCGATCCTTCGGTGACCGTGCTTCAGGGCACCCACAAGGATCTGCGCATCCTCTCGGACACCCGCACCCAGAAGGACACGCTCGAGACGTTCGGCGGCGAATATCCGGGCGGCGCGCTGTACTCGACCGCGGCCTGGATCAACGGCCATGAGAAGGAGACGCAGGCGCTCACCAATGCGATCCTCGCCACGCTGGCCTGGATCCATGCGCATTCGCCCGAGGAGATCATGGCGAAGATGCCGGAAGAGACGGTCGGCAAGAACAAGGACCTCTATCTCGCCGCACTGAAGAACACGATCCCCATGTACTCGGAGACCGGCAAGATGGATCCGAAAGGCGCCGACGCAGTGCTCGCGGTGTTCACCGTCGGCTCGCCCGAGGTGGCCAACGCCAAGATCGACGTCAGCAAGACCTTCACCAACAAATTCGTCGACCAGGCCAAGAAGACCACGGGGAGTGCCAAATAGCCGACGCGAACGCGTGGTAATCGCCCGGCCATGACGTCACCTGTCATTCATCGCGTCACGACGCTCGATCTCGCGGTGCGGCCGATCGTGTGGCCGTTCGCGGAGGAACGGCGCGCCGAGATCGCGGCGCATTTCGCCCAGAAGCAGCGCGAGCGGCCGAAGATCTGGAACGGCCGCGTCTTGCTCGGGCGCGATCCCGTGTTCACCGGCGACCGTTTTGCCGCGACCTATTTCGAGACCGATTTCGCCAGCTTCCTCGCCTGGCGCGACTGGGGCTTTCCCGATACGGCCGTGTTCAACGGTTTCGGCATGGGCGCACTGCGCACCTCCGACGGCGCCTTCGTGATGGGCGAGATGGGACAGCACACCGCCAATGCGGGCCGCATCTATTTCCCGTCGGGCACGCCCGACCTCGGCGACGTCAGAGGTGGCGCCCTCGACGTTCCCGGCAGCGTCGTCCGCGAGATCGCGGAAGAGACCGGGCTGACCGCCGACGACTACGCGGCGGAGGCGGACTGGCACTGCGTCGTCTCCGGCCGTGCGATTGCGATGATTCAGATCCTCAACCTGGACATGCCGGGCGACGAGGCCCGCGCCCGGATCGAAGCCAATCTCGCAGGTGACGACGAGCCTGAATTGTCGGCCATTCATCTCGTGCGCGACATGGGTGATCTCAGGCCGTCCATGCCGCGATTTGTCACGGCCTTCGTCGAGCGCCAGTTCGCGTCGCGCTGATGCGCGAGGCTTGACATCGTCGCGCTCAACCCATGTGATGGGCAAAAAGCAAAAGCAACAAGAATGCGATGCACAATCGTCCAGGGAGGTTTTGATGCGCCTGCGCATGGCTACCCGTTTGGTACGTGGGCTGTTGGTCGCGATATCAGCGACAGGCTTGGCGGTGTCCGCCGAGGCCCAGGAGAAGAAGCTCAAGATCGGTGTCATCTATGATCTGACCGGCCCGCTAGCCGGCGGCGGTTCGGAGCTGCAATATACCGGCGCAAGGATCATGCTGGATCAGTACAGCGCGAAGGACGTCGAGGGCTACAAGATCGAGGCGATCTATGCCGATGCTCAAAGCAAGCCGGATGTCGCCATCAATGAAGCGATCCGTTTGATCGAGCAGGAAAAGGTCGACATGCTGCTCGGCTTCTTTTCCTCGGCGCAGTGCGTGCCGGTGGCAGCGCGCGTCGAGCAGCTGAAGAAGTTCATGTGGATCACGACCTGCATTTCGTCCGCGGTGCTGGAGAACAAGAACTACAAATACGTGTTTCGGCCGCAGGCATCCGGCGATCAGTTCGGTATGATGACGATGGATTTCATCGCGCAGAACACAAAGGAAAAGCTAGGCAAGGATCCCAAGGACCTGCGGGTCGCGATCATCCATGAGGACGGCGCCTACGGCGTCGACGTGGCCAAGGGCAATGAGGCCGGTGCCAAGAAGGCTGGCTTCAACATCGTGCTGAGGGAGGGATATTCGGCCACGGCTCCGGATTTGTCCGCACTCGTAACCAAGCTGAAGCGGGCAAAGCCGGATGTGGTTTTCCACACGGGCTACAATCCCGACATCACCCTGTTGCTCCGGCAAGCCCGCGAACAGGGGCTGAAGTTCGGTGCACTGGTGGGACATGGCGCCGGCTACGGGGTCTATGAGAAGCTGAAGGAAGGCTTGGGCGCTGATGTAAACTACGTCTTCAATACCGATCCGATCTCGATCTGGCTCGCCAACCAGAAGAGCATGGATCCGAAGCTGCCGCCGATCATTAAGGCGGTTGGCGAGGAGTTCGACAAGCGCAAGCCGGGCGTCGCCATCCGTTCGGCTCATGTCGGCATGGCTGCGTCCAACACCTACCTGTTCCTGACCGACGTGCTGCCGCGAGCGATCAAGAAGTATGGCGGCATAGATCCCGACGCCCTGCGCAAGGCAGCACTCGATACCGACATACCCGAAGGCGGCACCATGCTTGGCTTCGGCGTCAAATTCCATGGCGAGGGCTCGCCAATGGCCGGCCAGAACGAGCGCTCGTTCCCTGTCGTAATCCAGTACGTTGACGACAAGTCCTACGTGGTGTGGCCCAAGAGTCAGGCGCAGCGCGAGGCCGTGCTGCCGCTGCCGAAAGGCACCACCTACAGCAACCAGTAGCGGCGGAGAACGACGGTGCTGGAAGTGAACGGGCTGGTGAAGCGATTTGGCGGCTTCACCGCCGTGAACAACGTGTCGTTCAAGGTCGACGACGGCGAGATCCTCGGCCTGATCGGCCCCAACGGTTCGGGCAAGAGCACGATCTTCAACATGCTCTCCGGCACGCTGGCGCCGACATCAGGTTCGATACTTTTCGCCGGCCACGAGATCGCGGGCCTCGCGCCGCACCGGATCATCAACAGCGGCATCGGCCGCACCTTCCAGATTCCGCGTCCCTTCCGCCGCCTGACCATTTTCGAGAACGTCGCGCTCGCCGGTTTCTACGGCCAGGGCCGCCACAGCCGCGCCAGGGCGGAAGAGGCGGCCGAGCGCTCGCTCGCCATGGTCGGCCTGCCCACCGATCGCCATGCCAGCGTCGATGGCCTCGGGGCTGCCGGCCTGAAGAAGCTCGAACTCGCCAAGGCGCTCGCCACCGCGCCAAAGCTGCTGCTCGCCGACGAGAGCCTCGGCGGTCTCGACGAGGCCGAAATGGATCAGGCCGCGGACATGCTGCGCAACATCCGCGACGAGCTCGGCATCACTATCATCTGGGTCGAGCACATCATGGGCGTGTTGATGCGGGTCGTCGATCGCGTCATGGTGCTCGATCACGGCGAGAAGATATCGGAGGGCCTGCCGAGTGCGGTCGCCGGCGATCCGCGGGTGATCGAGGTCTATCTCGGCACCGATGCCGAGACCACGCAGGCCGCGGCCGCCGAAGCGCGCCGCCGCGCGGGAGGGTAGCCGATGCTGGAGCTTCGCGGCGTCAATGCCGGCTACGGCACCTTCCAGGCCCTGTTCGACGTCGGCCTCGATGTGAAGGCCGGTGAGGCCGTCGGCGTCATCGGTCCGAACGGCGCCGGCAAGACCACCTTGATGCGCGTCATCTCCGGCCTGATCAGGCCCTCGCGCGGCTCGATCAGAATGGAAGGCGTCGACCTCGTGGCGACGCCGGCGCACAAGATCGTCAGCCTCGGCATCGCGCATGTGCCGGAGAACCGCCGGCTGTTTCCGCAGCTCACAGTCGATGACAATCTCAAGATGGGCGCCTTCATGAAGGAGGCGCGCGGGCACTATGCCGAACGCCTCGAGGTCGTGTTCGAGCTGTTTCCGCGCCTGAAGGAGCGCCGTCACCAGATGGCGGGCACCATGTCCGGCGGCGAGCAGCAGATGTGCGCGATCGGCCGCGCGCTGATGTCAAATCCAAAGCTGCTGCTGCTCGACGAGCCCTCGGCGGGGCTTGCGCCGGTCGTGGTGCAGCAGGTGTTCGAGCTGGTGAAACGGATCCGCGCCAGCGGCCTGACCGTGCTGATCGTCGAGCAGAACGTGCAACAGGTGCTGAAAGTGGTCGACCGGGCCTATCTGATCGAGGCGGGCACGATCCGCGCCTCCGGCACCTCGGCCGAGATGCTGGCGAGCGACACGGTCAAGGAAGCGTATCTCGGGGTGTGAAGGGCATGCAGGCGTTCCTGGACATTTTCGACATCTACCTGCTGGAGGCCGTGATCAACGGCATCCTGCTCGGCGGCGTGCTGGCGCTGCTCGCGCTCGGCCTCAATCTGATCTTCGGCGTCATCGACGTCACGTGGATCTGCTATGCCGAGCTCGTGATGATCGGCATGTACGGCATGTACTTCATGGTGCAGTACTACGGGGTCAGCTATTTCGTCGCCGCGCCGCTGACCATCCTGCTGGTCGCGGCACTTGGCGCGGCGCTGCACTACCTCGTGATCGCGCCGCTGCTGACCGCGCCGCCGATCAACCAGCTGCTCGCGACCGGCGGCGTGCTGTTCGTGCTGCAGAGCTTTGCCACCGTCGCCTTCGGCATCGACTTCCGCAATCTCGGCATCCGCCTGCCGGTGCTTGCCTTCGGCGAGATGAATTTCAGCTACGCACGGCTGCTATCGTTCGTGGCGGCGCTGGTCGGCATGGTCGCCGTCTATCTGTTCATGACGCGAACCTTCACTGGCACTGCGATCCGCGCCATCTCGCAGGATCGGCAGATCATGGCATTGATGGGCGTCGATACCAGACGGATCTATCTGATCACGTCGGCGCTGGGCGGCGCGCTGGCCGGCCTCGCCGCCTGCCTCCTGGTGCTGCAATACGACGTGCATCCCTTCGTCGGCCTCTCCTTCGGGCCGATCACCTTCCTGATCTGCGTGCTCGGGGGCCTCGGCAATTTCATCGGCGGCTTCATCGCCGCCTTCGTCTTCGCGGAGATCATCTCGCTCGGCGGCCTGTTCTCCGATCTCGAATGGGGCTATGTGCTCGCCTTCGCCTTCTTCATCGTCATGATGTTCATCCGGCCCGCGGGCCTGCTTGCGAGGCGCCGATGATGGGGCAGGGGCGGCTTGCAGCCTGGGGAATAGGCCTGGCGGCGCTGGTCGCGCTGCCCTTCGTCTATCGCGATCCCTATCATCTGCACATTCTGGTGCTGATCCTGATCTGGTCGTTCGCCTACACCTCCTGGTCGATGATGGGCCGGTTCGGCCTGGTCTCGCTCGGCCATGGCGGCTTCATGGGGATCGGTGCCTATGTCACGGCGCTGCTCTGGAATCATCTCGGCCTGTCGCCGTGGATTGGCATTCCCATCAGCATGGTCGCGGCGGGGGCGCTGGCGCTGATCGTCGGCTATCCCTGCTTCCGCTTCCGCATCACCGGCCACTATTTCGTGCTGGTGACGCTGGCGCTCTCCGGCATCGTGCTCCAGGTCATCACCGCGACGCGCGACTACACCGGCGGCTCGCTGGGCTACACGCCGAACCGGACCTCGGGCAACAAGCTGCTGGCGCTGCAATTCGACGACAAGACGACCTGGTACCTGATCGCGCTCGGGATCTGGCTTTTCGGCATCGTGGTCTGGCACTGGGTCGATCGCAGCATGGCCCGCTATGCGCTGGAGGCGATCTCGGAGGACGAGGACGCCGCTGCCGCCGCCGGCGTCGATGTCACTGCGGAGAAGCTGAAGATCACGCTGCTCAGCGCGCTGATGACGGCGCTCGCCGGCGCGATCTACTGCCAGTACCAGATGTTCATCACGCCTGACACGGTCAGCGGCATCGCGGTGTCGCTCCAGATGGTGTTCGCTGCCATCGTCGGGGGCCTGTTCGTCTCGCTCGGCCCGACCGTCGGCGCCATCATCACAATTCTGCTGGCCGAGACCCTGCGCATCGGCTTCGGCACGAGGGCGGTCGGCTGGGACAACCTCGTCTACGGCGTGCTGCTCGTCCTTTTCATCATATTCCTTCCCAAGGGCATCCTTGGTAGCTTGCTCGACCGATTGAAGCCGCAACGCAAGGTGCCCCGCGCTCATGAGCAAGAAGCCGTCCAAATCGCTCGCCCAGGAACTTGACCGCTACATCACGCCATTCCGCCACGATGGTTCGGGCAAGTTTCACCTCAAGGACCACAAGACCGACGAGAGGGACGATCTCGACAAGGAGAAGGCGCAGGCGATCCTCGACTCCAACAAGAAGCGGATGATCGAGTTTCAGGAGAAGCTCTACGCGCAGGACCGCTGGTCGCTCCTGATCGTGTTCCAGGCGATGGACGCCGGCGGCAAGGATTCTGCGATCAAGGCGATCTTCGAGGGCATCAATCCGCAGGGCTGCGAGGTTCATGCCTTCAAGGCACCGAGCAGCAAGGAGCTCGATCATGACTTCCTCTGGCGCCATATGATCGCGCTGCCCGAGCGCGGACGTATCGGCATCTTCAACCGCTCCCACTACGAGGAATGCCTGGTGACGCGCGTGCACCCGGAGATTCTCGCCAAGGAGAAGCTGCCGCAGAAGCTCGTGACCAAGCACATCTGGAGGGAGCGGTTCGAGGACATCTCTGCCTTCGAGCGCTATCTCTGCCGCAACGGCACCGTTGTGCTGAAATTCTTCCTCAACGTCTCCAGGGAGGAGCAACGCAAGCGCTTTCTCGAGCGGCTGGAGGATCCGGCCAAGCAGTGGAAGTTCTCGATGGACGACGTCAGGGAGCGCGCGCTGTGGCCTCGCTACCAGGCGGTCTATCAGGACATCGTTCGCCACACGGCGACGCCCCACGCGCCCTGGTACGTCGTGCCCGCCGACCACAAATGGTTCGCCCGTGTCGTGATCGGCTCCGTGATCAACGCGACGCTCGAAAAGCTCGACCTGCGCTTTCCCCGCGCCGACAAAGCCTCGCTGCAAGAGTTCGAACAGGTGCGCCAGGCGCTGGAGAAAGAGGAGACAGGAGGCAGGAAGAAAGCCAAGTGACAGCCAACCGTACCTCGGACCGCAAGACCGTCAATTTCGCGCTCCAGGGCGGCGGCGCGCACGGCGCCTTCGTCTGGGGCGTGCTCGACCAGGTGCTCGAGGACGGCAGGCTCGCGATCGAGGCGATCAGCGCGACCAGTGCGGGCGCCATGAATGCGGTCGCGATGGCCTCCGGCATGGCGCACGGAGGTGCTGAGGCCGCGCGGGAGAGCCTGCACGCTTTCTGGTACGAAGTGTCGCGCATGGACATGGCGTACGATTTGATGTCGCCGCTGAACCAGTGGATCCAGGCGCTGAGGCTGCCGCCGGAATATCATCCGGTCCACGCCGTCATCCATACGCTGACGCACACGCTGCCGCCGGGCCTGCTCAATCCCTTTCATTTCAATCCGCTCCGCGCGTTGCTGCAGCGCGTGGTCGATTTCGACCTGCTCAATTCCTCGCCCGAGGCGCCGCAGCTGTTTCTCAACGCCACCAACGTGCGCACCGGCAAGATCAAGGTGTTCCAGAGCCCGCTGCTCACGGCGGAGACCGTGCTCGCCTCAGCCTGCCTGCCGCCCTATTTCCAGGCCGTCGAGATCGACGGCGAGCATTATTGGGATGGTGGCTATCTCGGCAATCCCGCGATCTATCCGCTGATCTACCGCAAGGGCAGTCACGACGTCATCATCGTGCAGGTCACGGCGATCCGGCGCGACGAGCTGCCGACCAGCGCAGCCGACGTGCTCCACCGCATCAACGAGATCAGCTTCAATTCGTCCCTGATGCGCGAGATGCGCGCGATCGCCTTCGCCACGCGGCTGATCGACGACGGCGAGCTCGACAGCGACAGGCATAGTCGCATGTACATGCACTGGATCGGCAACGACCAGTTGATGTCGCAGCTCGGCACCGCCACGCAGTTCCACCCCGAGTGGAGCCTGTTGTGCCGCCTGCGCGACGAGGGCCGCGAGGCGGCACGAAGCTGGCTGGCACGACACTTCGACCAGATCGGAAAATCCTCGACGGTCGACCTGGCGGACATGTTTCTCTAGGCCGCCCCGCCTGCATCGACAAGAAAGTCCGAAAACAACCCCATGCACAGTAGCCCGTGCCAGCGGAATCAATGACTTGGCGAGGCAGCCTGTGCCTTGCGGATTTGGCGAAGCCGTTTGACTCGTCGGGCAAAACAGGGGCATGATGTCATGATCGCCGCGGACCGGTACGGTGGGCGAAGCGTGGCCACTATTGCCACTATTGTTCATGCGAAAAGGATGGCGGGCACGGCGCTCTCGCGCCTTTGGCCTATCCTGAACCCTCACGGCCCGCTGTAGACTCCCCTCAATACCCGCGAGCCCACCAGTAGCAGAAGCGCTCGACATTGGCGGGAAGCGCTGACTCGTAGTTCGACCACTTCTCGTATTTCGGCAGCTTCACCTCCTTCATCGCGACGTCGAAGCACTTGCCGGCGTCCGCGGCCTTCTTCACCTCGGCGGAGAGATCCTCCATGTAGGCGATGTCGTCCTCGACGTCCTTCCTGGTGCCGAGGCGACCGCCGGCATAGGGATGGCCGGGGATCATCCGCTCCCAGTCGAGCGACGCCAGCTTCTTCAGCGAGGCGATATATTCCAGCGGCGAGGCGTTGTCGGGGATGTTGCGGAACTGGACCTGCTCGATCGGGGCGAAATCGACCACGAAGACGAGCTTTTCCTTCGGCAGCCGCATCACCAGCGAATTGTCGGAATGGTTGCGGCCGACATAGTTCAGCTCCAGCGTGGTGCCGCCGAGCGTGATGCTCTTCCTGTCATCCACCACCTGATCCGGCATCACGACGTCCGCGAGCAGCGATTTCTGCTTCTTCAGCTCGAGCAGGCGCTCCTTGGTTCGCCGGTGCGCGATGAAAGTCGCGCCGAGATCCTTGAAGGGCTGGCCTCCGGCGATGTGATCGTAGTGATGGTGGCTGTAGATGACGTATTTTATCGGCTTGTCTGTGACTGCCTCGATCGCGTCGATATAGGGCTTGGCGGGACGCAAATAGGAGATCGGATCGGTCGCGATCACGCCTTGCGGCGTCACCACGAACATCGCCTGATGGCCGCCATAGCGGAAGATGTAGACGTTTTCGGTGCCGTCGACCTTCCTGGTGGACGTCTGCGGCGGGTTCTGCGCGAATGCTGATCCGGTGACGAGGGCGGCGACAACCGCGATGCAAAATGATGCTTTCATCTCTGGCTTTCCGGAAATGAACGAGGGTGACAGAGGCGGATATTCTCTTCGATACAAACGCTGTCGTCAGGGATTTATTCCGCCGCTTTCACGGGGCCAATCGGTCGTGGGAACGCCTGGAACGCGCCTTCAAATGTGATTTCAAGGCCTTTGATCCCGCTTGACAGTTTTGTGTCGCAGGAGGACCATCCCAATGGTCGCAAACAAGCGACGCGCAATGTCCACCTCATGAGCAAGGGGAGGTCTATGACGCCACCTCCGCAAATCCAGCCGCGTTGATTGCGATGGAGCTCGTTCGGACTATCGCATAGCGGCAGAAACCGCGAACGGCACGCCGGGACCAGGTTTAGCGGGCTGCATCAGTGAGGCAAAGCCCCTACCTTCCCGGCGCTGTATTTTGCGTCACATCGATCGCGTCTGACGGCCGTGACGAGGCCGCCGCGACGAGCATCTATGACATTCTGCTTTCCGCCTTCCTCCTCGTCGCCGGCGTTTCGCGATGACGGGAGAGGTCTTTGCGCGCACGGGCCTGAAGGCGTTTCGCTGACGCCGCGGCTCCTGATCTTGCATTGCGGCAAATGCCAAGAGAATGTCGCCTCAAAGGCCAACTTCCGACACAGGGCCGGGGCGAATAGCGGCAATCCGACATGATGCATGTGCTTCGTCGGTGACGGTCCCGACGCCGCTGGCGCATTCATATTTCCAGGGAATCTTCGTGTCGCATAAGCTGGCCGCGGCGCTCCTCGCCGCTCTCTTCCTCACGATTCCGCCTTCCTCCGGCGCCCGCGCCGAGCCGTCTCCGCCGCCGGCAAACAGCGCTGCCGCACTGTCGCCCGACGAGGCGAAGCGCGCGCTGGAAACCCTTCAGGACGACAAGAAGCGCGCGCAGATGATCGACACGCTCCGCGCGATCGCCAACGCGTCCGGTCCGCAGCAACCCGCGCCCGAGCCGAAATCGCCGATCCCGCTCTCGGCCGACGGCCTCGGTGCGCAGCTCCTGCTCACGGTGTCGGAGGAGATCGGCGAGATCTCGGGTGAGATCGCCAGCATGGCGCGGACGCTCACGCACTTCCCGGCGTTCTATTACTGGATCATGCGGACCGCGAACGATCCCGCGGCCTACAATCTCCTGATCGAGATTGCCTGGAAGCTGGCGCTGGTGTTCGGTGCTGCCTTCTGCGCGGAATGGGTGATCTTCCGCCTGATCCGGCGTCCGGCCGCGTTCCTGGAAGCACGCGTGCCGCAAACAGCACGCCTGCCAATGCAAGCCCTGCCGATCGCCGATCCGCCGTCATCGGTCACAGATGTCACCCCGCAGCCGGAACTGCACAAGCGCCGTCACAGCCTCGCGCGGATCTGGCAACTGTTGCTGCGGCTGCCTTTCGTGCTGGGTCGCATCGTGCTCGAACTGCTTCCCGTGATCGTCTTCGTGGGCGTTGCTACGGCGCTGCTCGGGACCGAGATCGGCGAGCCCACCACCGTCCGCCTCGTGATCCTCGCAGTCGTCAACGCCTATGCGTTCTCGCGCGGGCTCATCTGCATGGTCCGGGCACTGGTGGGGCCGTTCGGCCTGTTCCCGGTGCGCGCCGAGACCGCCGCCTATATCGAGATCTGGGCGCGCCGCATCGTCGGCGTCGGCGTCTCCGGCATCGCCTTTGCCAATGTGGCGCTGCTGCTCGGCCTGCATCGCGCCGGCTACGCCGCACTGCTGCGCATGGTGATGCTGGTCGTGCACCTCTTCATCGTCGTCATCATCCTGCAATGCCGCCGCCAGGTCGCCGAGGCCATCCGTGCGCCGGCCGAGCGGCAGGGGATTGCGGCCCGTTTGCGCAACCGTATCGCCGGGGGCTGGCACTATCCTGCCATCGCGCTCGATCTCGCGTTGTGGGCGGTTTGGGCGCTCAACATCCGCAACGGGTATTCGTTGTTGCTGCAATATTTCGTCGGCACCGCCGTGGTGGCGCTGGTCACGCGCGTCGTCATCATGGTGACGCTGAGCCTGATCGACCGCGGCTTCCGCATCAAGCCGGAGATCCTCCAGCGCTTTCCGGGCCTCGAGGTCCGCGCCAACCGCTATCTGCCGCTGCTGCGCAGGATCGTGTCCAGCGTGATCGCCTTCATCGGCTTCGTCGCCGTGCTCGAAGTCTGGGGCGTCGACGCCATCGTCTGGTTCTATGGCGGCCAGATCGGCAGCAGGCTGATCTCCGCCGTGGTGACGATCGGCCTTGCCGTGTTCATCGCAGCTGCGATATGGGAAGCCAGCAACGCGCTGCTGGACCGTCAGATCAATACACTGTCCCGGGACGGCCATTATGCCCGCGCCGCGCGTCTGCGCACCTTCCAGCCGATGCTGCGCACGGCGCTGCTCTGTCTGATCGCAACCGTCGTCGGCCTCACGGCGCTGAGCGAGATCGGCGTCAATGTCGCGCCGCTGCTCGCGGGCGCCGGCATCGTCGGCATCGCGATCGGCTTCGGTTCGCAAAAGCTGGTGCAGGATCTCATCACCGGCCTGTTCCTGCTGCTGGAGAACACGGTCCAGGTCGGTGACAATGTCAGCGTCTCGGGGCTCTCGGGCGTGGTCGAGAATGTATCGATCCGCACCATCCGCCTGCGCGCCGGTGACGGTGCCGTGCACATCGTACCGTTCAGCGCGGTCACGACCATCACCAATGCCAGCCGCGGCGCCGGCAACGCCTCCGTCAGCGTCAACGTCGCCTACAAGGAAGATACCGACCGCGCCGGCCAGATCCTCAAGGACATCGTCGACGAGATGCGCCGCGAACCGGAATTCCGCGCACTGATCCGCGGCGACCTCGAACTGTGGGGCATTGACAAGGTCGATGGCGCGATGGTGTCGATCGTCGGCCAGATCCGCTGCACCGAGGCCGGGCGCTGGCCGGTCCAGCGCGAATTCAACCGGCGCATGAAGCTGCGCTTCCAGCAGAACGGTATCGAGGTCGCATCCGCCACCCAGACCATCTTGATGCATATCGGGCCACCGGCGGATGGCGCCGCCAGTCTGACGCCGCGGCGGGCGACCGGATAAGCAGTCCCCAAGATTTCCGGCTTGCCTCTATTGATGCGGCGGTGTTCAGTCTGCATCCAGGCGCGCGAACATGGCCGCTTTTCATGAGGCCGAGACGGTGAAATGGTAGCCTCTCGTTGAGACGGCCGACATCAAGCCGGAGTAGCGCCGTTAACCCTTTTTTCACGCGCAACTGCCAGGCGTTCGCCAAAAGCTCGCTGCGGTGCGAGATCACAGTCCATGGCCGAGTCCTCTCCGTCCTTGATCTGGATGGAGCGCTGGCCGACAATGTCGGCGATTCAACTACAAGCTCCTTGGGGGAATTCGTGAATAGACCTGCCCGGGTCGTTACCCAACCGACATCGTCCAATCCGCAGCAAGGCATGACGCTGTTGCGCGATCCCTTGCTCAACAAGGGGACTGCCTTCACGGAAGCGGAGCGCGAGACGCTCGGCCTGCGCGGCCTCTTGCCGCCTTGCGTGCTGACGATGCAGACCCAGGCCGAGCGAGTTCTCACCAACCTGCGCGCGCTTCCGACCGACCTCGAAAAATATGTCGCGTTGAACGCGCTGCATGACCGCAACGAGGCGTTGTTCTTCCGCGTCGTCGTCGACAATATCGACGAGATTCAGCCGATCATCTATACGCCGACGGTCGGGCTTGCGTGCCAGAAATACGGCCTGATCTTCCAGCGGCCGCGCGGCATGTTCATCTCCTCGCGCGATCGCGGCCAGATCGCGGAGCTTCTGAAGAACTGGCCCTATCCGGCCAAGCTGATCGTCGTCACCGACGGCGAGCGCATCCTCGGTCTCGGCGATCTCGGTGCCAACGGCATGGGTATTCCGGTCGGCAAGCTCTCGCTCTACTCGGCCTGCGCCGGCGTGCATCCCGAGCTCTGCCTGCCCATCGTGCTCGACGTCGGCACGAACAATGAGGAGCTGTTGAACGATCCCTATTATATCGGCCTGCGCGAGCGGCGGCTGACCGGCGAAGCCTATGACAGCTTCGTTGACGAGTTCATGCAGGCTGCGCGAAAGACTTTCCCGGGCGTGCTGATCCAGTTCGAGGATTTCGCCAATCACTCCGCCTTCAAGCTGCTGCACAAGTACCGGGATGAGGCCTGCGTCTTCAACGACGATATCCAGGGCACCGCGGCGGTGGCGCTCGCGGGCCTGTTCTCAGGCTTGCGCATTTCCGGCGGCAAGCTCAGGGATCAGCGCATCCTGTTCCTCGGCGCGGGCGAAGCCGCAACCGGCATCGCCGATCTCGTGGTGTCCGCCATGATCGCCGAGGGTGCCACCGAGGCCGAGGCGCTCCGCCGCAACTGGCTGGTGGATTCCCGCGGTCTCGTCGTCAGCGGCCGCGAGGGCCTCTCCGGCCACAAGCTCCGCTATGCGCATACCGACCAAGAGCCGATCGCCGACTTCCTCACCGCGATCAAGACGCTGAAGCCGACGGCGATCATCGGCGTTGCCGCGGTTGGCGGCGCCTTCACACCCGACGTGCTCAGGACAATGGCCGAGCTCAACGAGCGGCCGATCGTGTTCGCATTGTCCAACCCGACGTCGAAGGCCGAGTGCTCGGCGGAGGATGCCTATCGCTACACCGAGGGCCGCGCGCTGTTCGCCTGCGGCAGCCCGTACGACCCGGTGAAGCTCAACGGCCGCAGCTTCGTGCCGCGCCAGGGCAACAATTCCTACATCTTCCCCGGCGTCGGCCTCGGCGTCATTGCCAGCGGCTCGCGCCTGGTCACCGACGAGATGTTCATGGCGGCGGCCCATACGCTTGCCGATTGCGTCGGCAAGGAGGACCTTGCGCAAGGCAGTCTCTATCCGGCGCTGCCGCGCATCCGCGAGGTCTCGGTTCGGATCGCTGCGGCCGTCGCCGACGTCGCCTATCAACGCGGACTCGCGGACGGACCTGCGCCGAATGACGTGAAGGCTTTGGTCCAATCGCAGATGTACGAGCCGAAATACTGAGGCACCAGGCCGACAGTTGGTCGGCGCCGGAACGCAATCCAGTCGGGCGCTCGCCAGGCTTCTGGCGTAGCGCCCGATTTTCGTCACCCCTGCGCTGGCCAAAGCGCGATGAAATGAAGATTGATCGCTGCGACGACGGTAGTGAGCCCCCTCTCCCGCTTGCGGGAGAGGTGAACCGAGGCCGGTCCGGGCAAGGATTCAAGCAAAGCCCGCCACGCTCATCTGGGGCCGTCTATGCCGATTCAGAACACGCACTGTGGTGGAATCGTCACAGCCGGACGCGAAACGGCCGCGGCCCCAGAGCCGCTTTTGTTCCGACAAGGTTCTGCCCTCATTGCCGACCGAAAATCCGGCCGTTCGGAGGGCGTACCATGTCTCGCATTGCACGTGCCGAAACTGCCCGGATTTCCTTCGCAACCTCGTGCCGGTTGCTGCTCGCGGTCGTCGCCGCGGCATCGCTCGCGGCCTGCGCGCAAGCGCCGGTCGGCCGCCAGAAGGCCGATCTCGCCGCTACCGGCCGGCATGCCGCGGTGGAGCGGCCGCACAGGGTGGCGGCGCTGCATCCACGCCCGGTCAGGCGGGAGCGTGCCCCGGACCGTGACGCCAAGCAGACCCCCTCGCACGGCGTCGCCAGCTTCTATTCGGATACGGAAACCGCGAGCGGCGAGAAGTTCGACAAGAACGAGTTGACCGCGGCGCATCCGACCCTGCCGTTCGGCACCAAGCTGCGGGTCACCGATACCTCCTCCGGCCGCTTCGTCACCGTCAGGGTCAACGATCGCGGACCCTATGTTCGCGGGCGCGTGGTCGACATCACCCCTTCTGCGGCCGAGGCGCTCGGCATGGTCGACAAGGGCATCACCAATGTCAGGCTGGAGGTCGTGCAATAGGGCACGACTCGGCAAGACCAATGCAACGCGCTTAACCGGCTGTTAGCTGCTTCTCGAGCACCATGGCTGCCCGCACAATTCGGGGCATATGGGGAGGCAGCGCTTGAACACGATCCAGTATCTTGAAGATCAGGCTGCGCGCGCCGAGCGGCTCGCCAAACGGATCACGGATACGCTGACGATCGAAAAGCTCCTGACTTTCGCCGGCGAGCGCCGCCGCGAGATCGAGGTCATCGCCGGCAAGCATCGCGCCACTCGTTCCCCGCAAACCATGCTTTGAGCGCATCGCGCCACGTCGTTCGGCGCGGCTTCTTTCTTTCCGGTGTCGTCCCGGCGATGCATGAAAAGGACATGACACTGAGGTGCGCCCTCGAAGAGCGCGGCGAACCGGCGCTTCTTTATCGCCCGCATTCGGCGCAACGGGCTTTAGCGGTGGCTCTCGACGAAGTCGCTGAGATAGTCGGGCAGCGTCACGCCATCGATGTCGCAGCGCGCCTTTATCTCGCCGGCGACATCGGCGGAGATGTCCTTCATCCAATGCTCGAGCGTGTTGAACGAAATCACCTTGACGGGATCGTTGAAGCAGCCGGCGACGAGCTCGTCGATCGTGGTTTCGAGATCGCTCCGCTCAATGCGAATTTCGGTCGCCCGGTCGAGGCGATCGATCACCACGAACACAGTCTGGTCTGCGCCATAGGGCACGACATGTGAGGGTAGGCCAGCTTCAAGCATCTGCGGCGCTCACGCCTTGGCTTCCGATCGCTGACAACGGGAAAGACCGGACGAAGGTTCCTGCGCGTGCTTGCAAACTGCCGTCAGAGAAATTCTCTCAACCGCGACAGCTCGGTGACGTGCTCGGGCGAGAGGATCTCCGTCACGAGTGGCGGCTGCGGCACCGTCCGGATCTCATAGAGATGCCGAGTCGTCGCCGGCTTCTCCATGAAGGCCGAGATGCACGCGTCGAGGGTGCCTTCGCTGATCTGGTATGACTCCCGGTCCGGCCGGCGCTGGTTTGCAAGCGACGGCCATTTATGCAGCACCGCATGCGCACCAAAATCGACCTTTGAACCCGCAATCGCACCCCCCATCGCACCCGCCTCACGCAAGAAGCACCCCGGCACGCGGACTTGCGTGCCGGGGGCCCACACCTATCGCTGCATCTCAATGTCACAGCGCTGAACGCGGCAGCCGGGAAAAGGTTCCCGCCGTCGTAATCAGCTCGCGGCCGCCGCGATTCTGTTTCCCAGGCTGGCCTGACCGTTGACGTGCTCGTCGCCGCGCCCGACCTCCGGTGGGAGCCCGGCGAAGCGGCGCAAGGCTTGGGCCATCTGCACCCGGCCCGGCACCCCCGTGATCACCACGTCGACCATGGTGAAGGACGAGTGGAAATGGCCGCGGGCCTGAAGCTGCTCGACCGGGACGCCGGCTGCGGCCATTGCCTCGGCATAGGCGACGCCCTCGTCGCGCAACGGATCGAACTCGCAGGTGACAACGAAGGCCGGCGGCAGGCCGGCGACCTTGCCGCGCAGCGGCGAGACGCGCGGATCGGTGCGGTCGGCCGGCGAGCAGTAGAGGTCCCAGAACCAGTACATCAGCGAAAGCGTCAGGAAATAGCCGGTCGCATTGTCGTTGTAGGACGGGCGATCGAAGGTGCAGTCCGTGACCGGGCATATCAGGAGCTGGCCCGCGATTTCGGGCCCGCCACGATCGCGCGCGAGCTGGCAGGTGACGGCCGCGATGTTGCCGCCGGCGCTCCAGCCCGCGACCAGCACCGGGCCCGGTTTGCCGCCGAGCTCGGCGGCGTGCTCGGCGATCCAGCGCGTCGCCGCATAGCCGTCTTCCGCCGCGGTCGGGAAGCGATGCTCCGGTGCATGGCGATAGCCGACGCTGACGAACATCATGCTGGTTCGCCGCACCATGTCGCGGCAGAACGGCTCGTCCGACTGCTCGTCGCCGAGCACCCAGCCGCCGCCGTGGAAATAGACCACGACCGGATGCGGCCCGGGCGTTGCCGGCTTGTAGACGCGATAGGGCAGCGGACCGTCGGCGCCGGGCAGGGTGCCGTCGACGATCTCGCCGATCGGCCGTCCTGCCGGGCGGCTCTTGTTGAACTCGTTGACGA
This sequence comes from Bradyrhizobium sp. CCBAU 25338, assembly GCF_028128965.1. Taxonomy (NCBI): domain Bacteria; kingdom Pseudomonadati; phylum Pseudomonadota; class Alphaproteobacteria; order Hyphomicrobiales; family Nitrobacteraceae; genus Bradyrhizobium; species Bradyrhizobium sp. CCBAU 25338. Next base: position 94,512 of record NZ_LFKY01000041.1, on the reverse strand, counting down.
AGGCGCGCGCCCCGATCGCGCCCATCGACTCGATCGGCGGCAGGTTGAGCGATGCGAGCAGGTTCAGCACCAGCCGCACGTCCGGCTGCAGGCGTACCACCTCGCCGTCATTGCACTGCGCAGCAACGTTGGGGCCGGTGAGCCTGAAGCCGAGCATGCCGCGGCTGACCACCTCGTCGCAGATGCTGCGATACGGGCCGACGCCGCCGGTATAGGGCATCAGTCCCTGGACCTTGCCGGGCACGTTGGCGCCCGTGTACCAGGTGTTGGCGAGCCGGTGCAGCGTCAGCGTCGAACAGTCTGCCATGTGCCGGCCCCAGCCGGCCTGCGCCGTCTCGGTCGGCTCGATCGTGGTGAAGCCGGCCTCGCGCAGCGCAGCAAGGCGATCCACGACCCAGTCGACATGCTGCTCGATCGACACCGCCATGTTCGACAGCACCGACGGGCTGCCGGGGCCGGTGATCATGAAGAAGTTCGGGAAGCCCGCGACTGTGAGGCCGAGATAAGTCTCCGGTCCCTTCGCCCAGACGTCGGAGAGCGACTTGCCGCCGCGCCCGGTGATCGGGTGCACGGCGCGGATCGCGCCGGTCATCGCGTCGAAACCAGTCGCGAACACGATGACGTCGAGGTCGATGCTGCGCTTGGCCGTCGTGATGCCGCCTGCGGTGATCGCCTTGATCGGCTCCTGGCGCAGATTGACCAGCGTGACGTTCGGCCGGTTGTAGGTGGCGTAGTAGTTGGTGTCGAGACAGGGGCGCTTCGCCCCGAAGGGATGATCGTCCGGCATCAGCGCCGCCGCGGTTTGCGGGTCCTTCACGGCGGCTGCGATCTTCTCGCGGATGAGATCGCAGATCAGCTTGTTGCCTTCGACGTCGACCGCCTGGTCGGCCCAGAGCTGCGTGAGGATATAGACGAGATCGCCCTTGCCCCAGGCTTCCTCGAACCGCGCGCGGCGCTCGGCGTCGGTGAGCTGCCAGCTCACGACCGTCTGCTGAGGATAGGGCACACCGGCCATCGACTGGCGCGCCTGCTCGCGATAGGCGGCGCGATCGCCCTGCAGCAGGCTCATGCGGTCCGACGGCGCCGGGCCGTTATGCGCGGGCAGCGCGAAATTCGGCGTGCGCTGGAACACGGTCAGATGTGCGGCCTGCTCGGCGATCAGCGGGATGGACTGGACCGCCGACGAGCCCGTGCCGATCACGGCGACGCGTTTTCCCGCAAGATTGACGCCGTCATGCGGCCAGCGGCCGGTGAAATAGACCTCGCCCTTGAAGTCCCTGACGCCGTCGATCTCCGGCGGCTTCGGCGCGGAGAGGCAGCCGGTGGCCATGATGTAGTGGCGGCAGGAGACCGGTGCGCCATTGTCGGTCGTGAGCTGCCAGCGCTCGGACGCATCGTCCCATCTGGCTTCGGTGACCTTGGTCTTGAAACGAATGTCGCGCCTGAGACCACAGCGATCGGCGACGAAGCCGAGATAGCGCAGGATCTCGGGCTGGGTCGCGTATTTCTCCGACCAGGTCCAGGCGGTCTCGAGCTCCGGATCGAAGGTGTAGCTGTAGTCGATGGTCTGGATGTCGCAGCGCGCCCCCGGATAACGGTTCCAGTACCAAGTGCCGCCGACATCGCCGGCCTCATCGAGGGCGACCGTGGAGAAGCCGGCCTTGCGCAGGCGATGCAAGAGATAGAGGCCGGCAAATCCGGCGCCGACCACGGCGACATCGACCTGCTGAGCGGTTCCGCGCTCATCGGAGGCACGTGTGGCAACCATTGCGTCAGTCATGGCATTCCTCCCGTATGTTTTGTTTTGCCGGCAGGCTATCGCCGCAGGTTCAGCTTGTCATTAGAGCAAGTTCAATCTCCGGTGGTCGTTTTCGGCGGCAGCGTGTCCGCGCGAATGTTGCCGGCATCACACGCACCGCGATGCACAATGGCCGTGATAGCCCGGGGTAATCAGAGCGCATCCTTCTGTGTATGCTTGCGCTTACAAGCCACGCGTACCGGCCGGGCGTCATGACAGAGTTGAGTGAGCGGACCAAAGCGAACATGGACGTCGTCCTCGAGGAGACATGCCGCCAATTGCCGCATGGCGGCGATCATGACAGCCGCAGGTTCATCGCCGAGCGCCTGATCGAGGCGGCGCAGGCCGGCCACTCCACGCTCGGCGAGCTCGGCATCGTCGCGCGCCGCGCGCTGGCGGAGTTGATGGGCAAAGGCAGCTAGGCGAGGGCGCGAGGCTTGCCTCGCTGACGGCCCTGGACATAACCTGCGCGGGATCCTTCATCGAGATATTCGAAGATGCGGTCTTTGCTTGCCCTCGTTGCGGCTTGCGCAGTCCTGTGGTGCGCACGATCGGCCGTGGCCCAGCCGGTCGGACAGTTTCCATTCGCGTTGACGCGTGAAGGACAGATGCTCGGCGCCGTGGAAGGCGAGGTGGCGTCGTTCAAGGGGCTGGCTTACGCGGCGCCGCCGGTCGGCGCGTTGCGCTGGCGCGCGCCGCAGCCGACGACCGAAAGCTCAGAGATGCGCACGGCCTACGACTATGGTGCGCCGTGCCTTCAACCGTCGCTGCAGAATGCGAGCGAGGATTGCCTGACGCTGAACGTGTTCCGTCCCTTCGGCGTCGACGGCCCATTGCCGGTGATGGTGTTCATCCATGGCGGCGGCTTCGTCTCGGGCACGGCGAACGATCTGCTGTTCGATGGCGCCAGGCTGGCGCAGGCGGGCCTCATCGTGGTCACCGCGAATTATCGCCTCGGCGCGCTCGGCTGGCTCGTTCATCCCGCGCTTTCCGACAGCGGCGGAAATTACGGCCTGATGGACCAGATCGCCGCGCTGCATTGGGTGCACGACAACATCGCGGCCTTCGGCGGCGATCCGAGCAACGTCACCTTGCTTGGCAGCGATGCAGGCGCGACGTCGATCGCGCTCCTGATGCTCTCTGCGCAATCGCGCGACCTCTTCCAGAAAGCCATTCTGCAATCGGTGCCCGCTCGTGCGCGCCTGCGCTCAGTGCAAGAGGCGGAGGCGGTGGGCCGGCAGTTCGCGGCCGCGCTTGGACGGGAGGCGGATTTGCGCGCAGCCGAGCCGCAGCGCGTGCTGGCCGCCGAGCAGCAATTGCTGGAGAAGTCGCCGCGCAGCTTCGCGCCGATGATGGATGGACGTCTGGTGACCGAGGATCTCGCCCCAGGCTTCGCGGCCGGACGTCAAGGCCGCATTCCCCTGATCATCGGCTCGAACGACGACGAGACGGGCTTGGACAATGAGACCGACATCAAGAAGGAGCTTGCGTCGTCCGGCATTCCAAGCGACGAACTGCGCAAGCTCTATCCGGACCTCGCCAGACCCTCGGATCTCGCGGCAAGGTTCTACACCGACAAGGTCTTCTCGGAGCCGGCACGATTGCTGACTCGCCTGCACGTCGCAAGTGGTGCGCCGACGTTTCGCTATCGCTTCGCCTATGTGCCGGAGGCCCGGCGCGCGAATCCGGAAGCTGGCCACGGGCGGGAGTTACAGTTCATCTTCGGTGCGGAAGGCGTGCCCGGCGCGGGCATCTTGTCGCGACGTGATCGCGCGGTCGCGAGCCGCATGCGCGCCTACTGGATTAATTTCGCGAGAAGCGGCGATCCCAACGGTCCCGACCTGCCGCGCTGGGACGCGGCGGGCGGCGATCGCCTGCTGCTGATCACGAACGACCGCATCGCGAGCGAAGACGATCCGTTGGCGGAGCGTCTCGATCGGCTGGCCGGTGAGGACAGCAAATGAGTTGGAGTTACGCCGCGAGTTCGACGCGGGGTGCCGGCGTCAGCCGGTCTTCCTCCAGATAGTCCATCGCGCCGTCCTTCTCGACGGCGTAGAACTGCTGGCCTTCCCTCGACTTGAAGGCGGCGCGGACGACACCGCGGCGGCCCTTGTCACTGTTGACGACGTCCCCCAGCGCAAACTTCCTCATCTCACCACGTCTCACTTGTCTTCAGGCCGACTCCTTCGGCCACACCGGGGATTCTGAGCGGCAAATCGTTAACGACTTGCTAACCATGCTGCTTTGCCTATGCTCACCGCCGATCGTGCGGACAGTTCGCACGCGCCCGTTGTCAACGAGACGACTCCATGACGCGATTTCCGACTCTCTTCCTGTCGCATGGCGGCGGCCCCTGGCCCTTCATGGAGGACAGGCGCGTGCAATATGCCAAGACCGCCGAGGCGTTCGGCCGTCTGCCGCAGCTTCTCCCCGCGAGACCGAAGGCCGTGCTCGTCATCACCGGACATTGGGAGGCCGATGCCTTCACCGTGTCGACCTCGCCGCATCCTCCGATGGTCTACGACTACTACGGTTTCCCCGAGCATACCTATCACCTGAAATATCCGGCGCCCGGCAAGCCCGAGCTCGCCGCGGAGGTGAAGGCGCTGCTCGCACGCGCCGGTCTCGATTGCCGGGAGGATCCCAACCAGGGGTTCGACCACGGCACCTTCGTGCCGCTCGGGCTGATGTATCCGAACGCCGACATGCCGATCGTGCTGCTGTCGCTGAAGTCGAGCTACGATGCGGCCGAGCACATCAAGGTGGGACAGGCGATCGCTCCGCTGCGCGACGCCGGCATCCTGATCATCGGCAGCGGGCTCACCTATCACAACATGCGCGGCTTCAACCGGCCGGAGTCCAAGCCGGTCTCGTACGACTTCGAGGCCTATCTGAACGAGGCGATCAGCAACCCGGATGCGGCGCGCCGCAACGCGATGCTGGTCGACTGGGAGAATGCACCGAGCGCGCGCCTCGCGCATCCGCGCGAAGATCATCTGCTGCCGCTGATGGTGGCGGCTGGTGCTGCCGGCAGCGACGTCGGGCGCCGCGTCTTCGTCGACGAGGTCGCGAACGTGGCCATGGCGTCGTATGTGTTTGGGTGACTGCCATTTCCCTCGCCCCGCTTGCGGGCAGATGCGAAGATGGCCTCACCCGTATTTCAGCTTCATGAACAGGATGCCGCCGGCGAGCAGCATGGTGACGGCGTTGGCGGCAACCAGGGGGGCATCGCCGGAGAGCAGGCCGTAAACGAGCCAGAGCGCCAGGCCCAGCACCATGACCAGGAACATGCCGAGCGAGATGTCGCGCGCCGAGCGGGTCTTCCAGACCTTGATGAACTGCGGCGCGTAGGCGACGGTGGTGCAGGTGGCGGCGGCAAAGCCGAGCAGCTTGATCGCGAAGGGGTCCATGCCCGGCTCTATAGCATGGATTCGGCCATGCCTCACGCGCGCGCCGCCAGAAGGCGGCGATAGAGCGCGGCATAGTCGCCGGCGCGGTTGCGCCAGGAGACGTCGGTCGCAAGCCCGCTTCGTTGCAGCCGGCGCCAGGTCGGCTTGTCGTGGAAGACGGTGTTGGCCTTGCGCAGCGTGCCGGCGAGGGCATCCGCCGTCACCGGGCCGAACTTGAATCCCGTGGCATCGCGGCCGGACGCGTCGGCCTCGCCGATGTCGACGATGGTGTCCTCGAGGCCGCCGACGCGGGAGACGATCGGCACGGCGCCATAGCGCAGCGCGCAGAGCTGGGTCAGGCCGCACGGCTCGAACCGCGAAGGAACGATGAGAGCGTCCGAACCGGCCTGGATCAGATGCGCCAGGATCTCGTCATAACCGATCACGACGCCGATCCGGCCGGGGTTGGCGCGGGCCGCAGCCTGATAGCGATCCTGCAGATCGCGGTCGCCGCTGCCGAGCAGTGCGAGCTGCATGCCCTGGCGCAAAATGGTCGGAATGGCCTCGAGCAGGAGATCGAGCCCCTTCTGCCAGGACAGCCGGCTGATGACGCCGAGCAGCGGCGCCTCGTCGGAGAAATCGAGGTTGAACTGCTGCTGCAGCACCGCCTTGTTCGCGGCCCGTGACGAGAGATCCTCAGCGCCGAAGCGGCAGGCGATGTGCGGATCTTCCTGCGGATTCCACACCGATATGTCGATGCCGTTGAGAATGCCGCTCAGCACGCTGGACCGTTCACGAAGCAGGCCGCCGAGCCCCATGCCGCCTTCGTCGCTCTGGATTTCCTTCGCGTAGGTCGGCGACACCGTGGTGATGCGATCAGCGAACCGCAGGCCCGCCTTCAAGAAGCTGATGCCGCCGAAATATTCCACTTCGTTGGCGTTGAAGGAGTGCCAGGGCAGGCCGATTGATCCGATCAGCTCAGGAGCGAACTTGCCCTGATAGGCCATGTTGTGGATGGTCATCACGGTGCCGGGCCGCGGACGATCGTCGTAGTGCAGATAGGCCGGCGCCAGCCCGGCCTGCCAGTCATGGGCGTGCACGATGTCGGGTACGAACGCCGGAACGAGGCCGTGGCCGATATCGGCGGCGATGCGCGACAGCGCTGCGAAGCGCATACCATTGTCGGGCCAGTCGATGCCCTCAGCGGTGACATAGGGGTTGCCAGGCCGGGCATAGAGATGCGGCACGTCGAGCACGAACAGGTCGAGCCCGTCATGCGAGCCCGCCAGCAGCCGGCCGGGGCCGCCGAAATAATCCGGCCAGCTCCGGAGTTCCTCCGCGCCCGACACCAGGCGCATCACGTCGGGATAGCCCGGCATCAAGGTGCGCATCTCGACGCCATGCGCCTTCAGCGCAGCCGGCAGCGCGCCGGCGACATCCGCAAGGCCACCGGTCTTGACGAGGGGATAGACTTCAGAGGCGACCGCGAGGACGCGAACAGGCGTCATGTATTGAGCCTGTCGATCATCGGCTGGGTGATCAGCGAGATGCCCTGCTCGGTGGTGCGGAAGCGCTTTCCGTCGAGCTCGGGATCCTCGCCGACGACGAGGCCTTCCGGAATCTCGACGCCGCGGTCGATCACGACGTTCCTCAAATGGGCACCGCGACCGACATTCACATAGGGCATGATCACGGCGTTCTCGACATTGGCATAGGAGTTGATGCGCACGCCGGTGAACAGCAGCGAGCGCCGCAGCGAGGCGCCGGAGATGATGCAGCCGCCGGAGACCAGCGAACTCACCGCCTGACCGCGCCGGCTCTCCTCGTCGTGGACGAATTTCGCGGGCGGCGTGATCTCGGCATAAGACCAGATCGGCCAGGCGCGATCGAACAGGTCGAGCTCGGGCACGACGTCGGTGAGGTCGATATTGGCCGCCCAATAGGCATCCACCGTGCCGACGTCGCGCCAATAGGCGCGGGGGTCGTTGCCGGAGCGGACGCAGGAGGTCGAGTACTGGTGCGCCATCGCGCGGCCGTTCTTGACGATGTAGGGAATGATGTCCTTGCCGAAATCGTGGTTCGAGTTCGGATCCTCGGCGTCGCGCTTGAGCTGGTCGAACAGGAATTTCGCGTCGAATACGTAGATGCCCATGCTGGCGAGCGAGACGTCCGGCTTGCCCGGCATCGGCGGCGGATCTTTCGGCTTCTCCAGGAACGCCTGGATCCAGCCGTTCTCGTCGATATGCATGATGCCGAAGCCGGAGGATTCCGTCCGCGGCATTTCGAGGCAGCCGACGGTGACGTCGGCACCACTCTCGACGTGCTGACGCAGCATCAGCTCGTAGTCCATCTTATAGATGTGGTCGCCGGCCAGCACCACGATGAAGCGGCAGGCGTGAGTTTCGATGATGTCGATGTTCTGGTACACCGCGTCCGCCGTGCCGACATACCACATGGTCTCGGAGACGCGCTGGCTGGCGGGAAGGATGTCAAAACTCTCGTTGCGTTCGGGGCGGAAGAAGTTCCAGCCCATCTGGAGATGCCGGATCAGGCTGTGCGCCTTGTATTGGGTCGCGACCGCGATGCGGCGGATGCCCGAGTTCACCGCGTTCGACAGCGCGAAATCGATGATGCGGGACTTGCCGCCGAAATAAACCGCGGGCTTGGCGCGCCGGTCGGTCAGCTCCTGGAGCCGGCTGCCGCGCCCGCCAGCCAGGACGAACGCCAGCGCCTGACGGGCAAGCGGCTCGGGTCTCGCGGCACTCATGTCATCCTCCCACAACTCTGGCGCTCGCGAGAAGCCTCCCGGCCGCGCACATTGGAACCGATAGTAATGGCACGAATAGTAAATCGTGAAGGTGGTTGTTGGTTGCGAAAGCACGGGAAGCTTAATGCTTTGCGGGTGTTCGGGCCTCAGGCGCCGTCGCGCCGGTGTCACACGAGGCGAGGTCGCCGAGCTTCGCCGGGCACCGGTTGATCAGAACGGAGGCATGCGTCTTGTGCGGTGCACGCAAATTCCAGGCTTTGACTTGGCGCAAGGATGCCCGATCATGACGCTGCGATCCTTTTCCGAGCGAAAGGTCAGACAGGGAGTAAGACGATGAGGATCTGGAAGACGGCAATTGCCTGCTCGCTGGCCGGCGTGGTCATGGCAGGCCAAATCGGGCAGGCCGCGGCGGGCCCGATGCCGACCAACGTCGCGACGATGAAGGCCGCGGCCGGCGACAACGTCGCGCAGGTGCATTGGCGCGGCGGCGGATGGGGATTTGCTCTTGGTGGTCTCGCAGCCGGCGCGATCATCGGCGGCGCCATCGCCAGCGGCGCGCCTTACGGCTACGGCTATTATGGCGGCCCCTATTACGGCGGCTATGGATATCCGGGCTATGGCTATGGTTATGCTCCCGCGTATTACGGCTATGGCTACAGACCAGTCTATGCCTATCCGCGATACTATCGGCCCTATCGTCCGTATTACGGCTATGGCTATTACCGGCCGTACCGGGTTTATCACCGCCACTATTACCGCAGATATTGGTGAGCACCGCGGCTAGAACGAGAGCCACACGATCAAGCTCATGCATGCTAGATGCATGAGCACGATCGCGGCGAGATGCAATGGGCCGGGCTTGAGGCGAAGCCCGCGCATCCCGCCGCCTCCACCTAGTTCGATCCCGCGGCCGCCGCCGTGAAGCTGCGGTCGACGGCTTGGCTAACGTCGAGCTTCTTCGGCAGGATGCCGTATCGCGTCGAGCGGTCGGAGGCCTCCTGGACCTCCTTCACCACGTTATCGTCGATCACGATCGGGCTGGTGCGCTGCGCGGTGTAGGCCGACAGCAGTACGTCCTCCGGCAGCCTGGTCAGCTCGGCCGTGTTCCTGGCGTATTCGCCGAGGTGATCGAGCGACCATAAACGAGCCTTGTTCAAACGCTGCACGAGATCCTGCACCGCCGCGCGCTTGGTGGCGATGGCGTGGTCGGAGGCGACGATGAAGGTGATGGTCGGCGTCAGGCCCTCGCCGTCGGCGATCACGCGGGCCTTGTCCTTCAGTGTCGCGAACGAGACGTAGGGCTCCCACACCGCCCAGGCGTCGATCGAGCCTGCGACCAGCGCGACCTTGGCGTCGACGGGGCCGAGCGGCGCGAAGGTCGCATCCTCGAGCTTGATCTGCGCCTTCTCCAGCGTCGCGTCGATCAGGAACTGACCCCAGCCGCCGCGTGTGCCGGCGAGGCGCTTGCCCTTGAGGTCGGCGGCCGACCGGATCGACGAATCCTGGCGCACCAGGATGGCCTGCGTCTTCGCGTCCGAGCGCGTGCCCCCGATCGCCTTGATCGGCGCGCCGGCGGCGTAGACCGAGAGGAAGGAGAGGTCGCCGGTGTATCCGACGTCGAGCGCGCCGGCGTTGAGCGCCTCGAGGATCGGCGCGGCTGCAGGGAACTCAGACCACTCGATCTTGTAGGGCAGGTCCTTCGCGTAGCCGGATATCTCGAGCAGCGAGCGGTTGCCGCCCTTCTGGTCGCCGACGCGCAGCACGACCGCGTCCGCGGCGATGGCCGTGGCAGCCGTCGACAATGTGATCGCAACGGCGAACAGCGATACTGCGAGCCGGCGGGTGATGGAATGGTCGTGGGAGTTGATGCTCATATGGCCTGTCTTGCTAGTTGGCTCACGACGCGTGAGCCAGCGATGCTGCGAGACCATCAAGTCTATGAGCGCGCGATGCGCCGTCAATGAAATGGCCAACCGTATTGCGGGTGCTCCAGGCAATGACGTTTCAGAGAAGCGTCGCTTTTGAGAACGTGTGGCGTAAATGGCCGACAATGCGCAAGAATGGAGCAGGAGCGTGATAGTCGCGCCGCACTCCGCGGGCGAAATCGTTTCATCGCTCCCGCATCCACCGATGGAGAGAATGACTTTCCTTCGCGCAACATTCGAAAATCCATTTCATTGACGATGCGGCAAACGCGCCGCATGATTTGAACATCGCATCAACGCGGCGCGCAAAACGCCGACGGGAAAATCTTCTCTCAACGCAGCTCCGCCCGGAACATGCGCAACGCGAGCCGTTGCGCAGACGGCGGAGTCGTGCCAGCGCAGGAGCCAGGGGCCGATGAAGAATGACGACAAGCGCAGCGGAGCAAGCCTCGACCGCCGTTATCTGCTGCAGGCGGGGCTTGCTGCGGCCTTCGCCGCGCCGCTGGGCGCACTGGGAGCGCAGGCCTTCGTGCCGCGCGGGATCGCGTCGGGCGTCGACTTCTCGGAATTTCCGCTGTGCCGGACGGCATCGGATGCGCCCGCGCTCACCGGCGCGCCGCGCAAGCTGAAGCTGTCGTGGAACGCCGGCGCCGTCTGTCTCGCGCCGGTGCCAGTCGCCATCGAGCACGGCTTCTTCCAGAAGCACAATCTCGACGTCGAACTCGTCAACTATTCCGGATCGACCGACCAGCTGCTCGAGGCGATCGCGACAGGAAAGAGCGATGCCGGCCTCGGCATGGCGCTGCGCTGGCTGAAGCCGCTGGAACAGGGCTTTGACGTCAAGATCGCCGCGGGCACCCATGGCGGCTGTATGCGCGTGCTGTCGCGCACCGATTCCGGCGTCGCCAAGCTCGCCGACCTCAAGGGCAAGATCGTTGCCGTCGGTGATCTCGCAGGTCCCGACAAGAATTTCTTCTCGATCCAACTGGCGAAGCTCGGCATCGATCCGGTGAAGGACGTGGACTGGCGTGCCTATCCCGGCAATCTGCTCAACGTCGCCGTGGAGAAGGGCGAGGTGCAGGCCTTCCTCTCGTCAGATCCGCTCGCCTATCTCTGGCTCAAGGACACTCAGTACAAGGAGGTCGCGTCCAATCTCGACGGCGAATACCGCGAGAAAAGCTGCTGCATCCTCGGCCTGCGCGGCAGCCTGGTGCGCGAGGAGCCGCAGGTCGCCCGCGCCATCACGCAGGCGCTGCTCGATGCGGCAATGTTCACTTCGCAAAATTCGTCCGTCGCGGCGAAGTCGTTCCAGCCCTACGCGCCGAAGGCGGCCACGCTCGCCGATATCGAGGGCATGGTGCGCTACCACACCCACCATCATCATCCCGTCGGCGAGATCTTGAAGCGCGAGCTCAAGGCCTATGCCGACGATCTCAAGAGCGTGCAGGTCTTCAAGCAGAGCACCGACACGGCCAAATTCGCGGAGCGCATCTATGTCGACGTATTCGCTGTCTGACGGGCTTGCCTCCGGCGCGCCGCGGCTTTCGCGCGCGCCGTTGCTCGCAAATTGGGTCCGGCAGTCCGGCGTCGGCTTTCTCGCCAGCGTCGTCTGGATCGCCTTCGGCCTCTCCTGCCTGTGGTGGGCGGACGTCGGCGACTGGTCGCGCACGCATTCGCTCGGCATCGTGGCCTTCGTCATTGCTGCCATCGCGCTGTTCGGGACCGTCGGCGCCGACTATCTCGGCGCGGCGGGACGAGCGTTGCACAAGCGGGCGCCATGGCTCGTCGCGCTCGGTGCATTCCTGACGGTTTGGGAGGTCGCGACCGCAAAGTTCGCCTGGCTGCCGCTGCCGTTCTTTCCGCCGCCGCAGGCGATCATCGAGGTCTACACTGACGACTTGCCAAAGCTGCTCGACAGCGTCTTTGCGTCCGTGAAACTTCAACTCGGCGGCTATCTGATCGGCGCGACGGTCGGCTTCCTGACCGGCGTCTCGATCGGCTGGTCGCGCGCAGTCGGCTATTGGGTGCACCCGGTCCTGCGCTTCATCGGTCCGCTGCCGGCGACCGCCTGGCTGCCGATCGCCTTTTTCACCTTCCCCTCGAGCTGGAGCGCATCGACCTTCCTCATTGCGCTGGCGACGGGCTTTCCTGTCACCGTGCTGACCTGGTCGGGCGTCGCGAGCGTCAGTAACGCCTATTACGATGTCGCGCGCACGCTGGGCGCGAAGCCGTCCTTCCTGGTGCTGAAGGTCGCGATCCCCGCCGCATTGCCGCACGTCTTCGTCGGCTTGTTCATGGGGCTCGGCTCGTCCTTCGCCGTGCTCGTCGTCGCCGAGATGATCGGCGTCAAGGCCGGGCTCGGCTGGTACCTGCAGTGGGCGCAGGGCTGGGCGGCCTACGCCAACATGTATGCGGCGTTGATCGTGATGTCGCTGCTCTGCTCCGGCGCGATCACACTGCTGTTTTCGATCCGCGACCGCTTGCTGATCTGGCAGAAGGGGACCGTGAAATGGTAGCCGCAGCTCTGGCCGAAATTGCCACGCATCCGGCCGCCGGCGCCGCGCTCGACATCGAGCAGGTCAGCCATGCCTTCGACATCGACGGGACCGAGCTGCCGGTGTTGAGCGACGTCAGCATCTCGGTCGAGCCCGGCGAGTTCGTCGCCCTGCTCGGCCCCTCCGGCTGCGGCAAGTCGACCTTGCTGCGGCTGGTCGCTGGCCTCGACAAGCCCAAGGCGGGGAGGCTGCGGGAGGACGAAGACCGGATCAGAAGTCCGCATCCCTCGCGCGTGGTCGTGTTCCAGGACCCGACCCTGTTTCCCTGGCGGTCGGTCTGGGACAACGTCGCCCTGGGGCTCGAGGCGCAGGGCGTCCTCAAGAGTCAGCGTCACCGCGTCGATGCCGCGCTCGATCTCGTCGGGCTGTCCTCCTTCCGCAAGGCCTACCCGCACCAGCTCTCCGGCGGCATGGCGCAGCGCGTCGCGCTCGCGCGGGCGCTGGTCAATGATCCCAAGATCCTGATCCTCGACGAGCCGCTGGGAAAGCTCGACTCGCTCACCCGCATCACCATGCAGGCCGAGCTCGTCTCGCTCTGGCAACGCAAGGGCTTTACCACCCTGCTGGTGACGCACGACGCCGAGGAGGCGCTAGTGCTTGCCAACCGGGTCATCGTCTTCAGCGATCGTCCCGCGCGCGTGAAGGCCGACATCCGCGTCGACCGCCCATATCCGCGCCATCGCGGCGATCCGTATCTGGCCGATCTGCGTCGCCAGATCCTTGGTTTGCTGGGGTTGGATGCCACATGGTGACGTTCGTAGCCGAGGACCGCACGGTCCATAGCCAGCCCGACTACGTCGCCCGTGCCGAGACGCTTGCGGCACGCTTTGCCGCGCGCGCCGCCGAGCACGACCGCACCGGGACCTTTCCGTTCCGGAATTTTGGCGAGCTCTCCGAGGCAGGCCTGTTGTCGCTGACGGTGCCAGCCGTTCATGGCGGGGCAGGTGCGGGCGCGCGTTACGCCGCGCGCGTCATCGGCATCATCGGTAGGGCCGATCCGTCGACCGCGCTGGTGCTGTCGATGCATTACATCAATCATCTCGTCATGGCACGCAGCCCGACCTGGCCGGCGCGGCTGTCGCGCAAGCTTGCGCGCGAGAGCGTGGAAGGCCTCGCGCTGATTAACGCGCTGCGCGTCGAGCCGGAGCTCGGTTCACCGGCGCGCGGCGGCCTGCCAGCGACGATTGTGCGTCGGACCGAGACCGGCTGGAGCCTGACCGGCCACAAGATCTATTCGACGGGATCGCCGATCCTGAAATGGTACCTGGTCTGGGCGCGGACCGACGAAGCCGAGCCGCGCGTCGGTCAGTTCCTGGTGCCGGCAGGCTTGCCGGGCACGCGCATCGTCGAGACCTGGGACCACCACGGCCTTCGCGCCAGCGGCAGCCACGACGTGATTTTCGAGGACGTCGTGATTCCGCGCGATGCCGAGATCGACGTGCGCAAGCCGGCGGATTGGCGCGCGCCCGACATTGCACAGGCGGCGGTCCACGCCGTCTTCGTCGCCGCGATCTATGACGGCGTCGCCCGCGCCGCACGCGACTGGCTGATCACATTCCTGAAACAGCGCGTGCCCGCCAGCCTCGGCGCACCGCTCGCAACACTGCCGCGCGCGCAGGAGATTCTCGGCGCAATCGAGGCGCGGCTCGCGGTCAATGCGCGGCTGATCGACACGTTCGCCCGCGATGTCGACGAGGGCGTCAAGCTTTCCGCCGGCGAGTCCAATGCCGTCAAGCTGACGGTGACCAACAATGCCGTCGCCGCGGTCGAGGACGCGTTATCGCTCACCGGCAATCACGGTCTCAGCCGTACCAATCCGCTGGAGCGGCACTATCGCGACGTCCTGTGCGGTCGCGTGCACACGCCACAGGACGATTCCACGCGCGTCGGCCTCGGCCGCGCCGCACTCGGCCTCTAGGACATCAACAGGGAGACGATCATGTCGATTGAGTTCATCGGCTTCATCAGCAACAACAATTCGTCCGAGACCATCGTCCGCGAAGGACCGGTCCTCAACCCGACCCACATCGAGACGGTGGCGAAGGCGCACGAGAACGCCGGCTTCGATCGTGCGCTGCTGGCGTTTCATTCGACGACGCCCGACTCGCTCCAGGTAGCCCAGCACGTGCTCAGCACGACCAGCCGCCTCAACGTGCTGATCGCGCAGCGGCCCGGCTTCACCGCGCCGACGCTGCTGGCGCGGCAGTTCGCCGTGCTCGATCAGTTCTCCCGCGGCAGGGTCGCGCTCCATGTCATCACCGGCGGCAACGCTACCGAGCTTCGGCAGGACGGCAACACGCTCGACGACAAGGACGAGCGCTATGCCCGCACCTCGGAGTTTCTCGATGTCCTCAAGCTGGAGTGGTCCAGCGACAAGTCGTTCAGCTACAAGGGCAAGTACTATCAGGTTGAGAACGCCTTCTCGCAGGTGAAGCCCTATCGTCCGGAGGGCATCCGGATCTATTTCGGCGGCGCTTCGGATGCGGCGACCGACGTCGCCGGCAAGCATGCCGATACCTTTGCGCTGTGGGGCGAATCCTATGCGCAGGTACGCGACATCACCTCCCGCGTCCACAACGCGGCGGTTCGGCATGGGCGGCCAACGCCGCGCTTCAGTCTCTCGGTGCGGCCGATCATCGCCCCGACTGAAAAGCTGGCCTGGGAGAAGGCCGAGGAGATTCTGGCGCGCGCCACCGCACTCCAGGACAAGACCGGCTATCGCAAGCCCGCGGACGGCCATGCCACCGCCGGTGCCCGGCGCCTGCTCGCGCTCGCCGACCAGGGCAGCCGCATCGACAAGCGGCTCTGGACGGAGGTCGCAAAACTCACCGGCGCCAACAGCAACACGACGGCCCTGGTCGGTACCCCCGAGCAGGTCGCCGAAGTCTTCGGCGACTATTACGATCTCGGCATCAGCCATTTCCTGATCCGCGGCTTCGACCCGCTGATCGACGCCATCGAGTATGGTCGTGAGCTGATCCCGCGGACGCGCGAGCTGATCGCGAAGCGTCAGGCCGTTCGCGGTGAGGCTGCGGAATGATCCGTCTCGTGCTGGCAGGCGCGCTGCTACTCGGCTCGTTCGGGCTGACGGCGGCACAAACCACGCTCCGCGTCGGAGATCAGAAGGGCAATGCACAGGCCGTGATGGAAGCGGCCGGCGTGCTCAAGGACGTCCCCTACAAGATCGAGTGGAAGGAGTTTCCGGCGGCAGCTCCACTGCTCGAAGCGCTCAGCGCCGGTGCGATCGAGACCGGGCTCGTCGGTGACGCGCCGTTCACCTTCGCCGCCGCCTCCGGCGCGCCGGTCAAGGCGATCGCCGCGATCCGCCAGACGCGCGAGGGTCTCGCGATCCTCGTACCGGAGAGTTCGCCGATCAAGAGCTTCGCCGATCTGCGCGGCAAGAAGATCGCCACCGGCCGCGGCTCGATTGGCCATCAGCTGATCCTCGCCGCGCTGGAGAAGAACGGCTGGAGTGCGAATGACGTGCAGATCGCATTCCTGGCGCCCTCGGACGCCAAGATTGCCTACACGCAAGGCTCCGTTGATGCGTGGTCGACCTGGGAGCCCTATGTCAGCCAGGAGGAGGTGCTGTTCAAGTCGCGACGCATCATCACCTCGGAGGGCCTGACGCCGGGCCTGAGTTTCCAGGTGGCGCGGCCAGACGCGATCCGCGACAAGCGCGCGGAGTTGACCGACTTCGTCCGACGTCTCACCGCAGCGCGGGCGTGGTCGCTGAGCAACGTCGATAGCTATGCGGCGACCTGGGGCAGGCTGATGAACATCCCGGCCGCCGTGCCGCAGAACTGGCTGTCGCGCGCCAAGATCCGGATCGCTCCGATCGACGATGGCGTGGTTGCGGACGAGCAGAGCACGATCGACCTCTATTTCCGCTGGGGTCTGATCAAGCAGAAGCTCGATGCAGCCGAGATCGTCGATCGTTCCTTCGCGGACGCGATCTCGAAGGCGGGGCTGTAGGAACCTCTCGTGTCCGGACCCGGCGCAGGGTCGAACGCTGCTCCGGTGTCGTTCCGGGGCGCGACCAAGTCACGAACTCGGAACCCATTGTCTACAAGCATCGCGGCTCGAGGGATTCCGGGCTCGTCCTTCGGGCGCCCGGGATGACGGCGGCGGTCGCGAGAGCTCGCGAGTCTCTCAAGCATTCGTTAAGAGAGAAGAGCATCGTCAAAGCGACCGCCATCCTCGACTGATTCATTCTGCATTCCTCGCTCGCGACAACATCCTCATCGCTATTCGCGGCACCTCCCTTGCGCCGCCCGGCCCACCGCCAAAATCAATCAAACGACCACATCGGGAGACCGGCCATGGGCCTGCAAGAAACAAGAATCGAATCGCTTCCCTTCGTCACTGCCGAACTCAACTATCTCGCACCGACATCAGGCAAGCCGCGCACCTACGCCTTCGACCCGCCGCCGGGCGAGCCCAAGAGCACGTCGCTGCCGGAACCGCATCAGGTGCCGATTTTCGACGCACGGCTGATCGCGCAAGATTTCTCGCTCGATCGTGAGGGCTTTGCGCTGGTGCGTCACCCGACCCGGGTGAAGGATTTCTACAACGACGAGGAGGTGAGGGCGGTCTATTATCCCGCGGTCGAGGCATTCCTGCGCGCCACTTTGAAGGCGGATCGCGTCTTCATCTTCGATCACACCGTGCGCAAGCGTGTCGAAGGTGCGCCGGATATTCGCGACGGCGGCCCGCGCCAGCCGGCCACGCGCGTCCATGTCGACCAGACCGCAATCTCCGGCGCCAACCGTGTACGTGAGCATCTGCCTGACGAGGCCGAGGAGCTGCTGAAAGGACGCGTGCAGGTGATCAATCTCTGGCGTCCGATCCGCGGCCCCTTGCGCGATTCCCCGCTCGCAATGGCCGATGGCACGACGGTCGATCCCGGCGATCTCGTCGCCTCCGACCTGATCTATCCCAACCGACGCGGAGAGATCTATTCGGTGAGATACAATCCGAACCACCGCTGGTTCTATTTCCCGGAGATGACGCCGGACGAGGCGCTGCTGCTGAAGTGCTACGATTCCGCACCCGACGGCCGCACCCGTTTCGGACCGCACACTGCGTTCGTCGATCCGACCACGCCGGCCGATGCGGCGCCCCGCGAAAGCATCGAAGTCCGCACGCTGGTGTTCCACCGGGAGTAACGAAGTGCGATGGCATTGCCGGGCATCGCCACGGCAATGTTCCTGGAACTTTGCGGAACAAGGGACGTTTGCAGGCCGGGCAGGGCAACCCGGGAGGGTGCCGTGCAAGCGCAGACGACGCTACTGGTATCTCTGGCCAGCTTTTTGCTTTTTTCCTTTTCTGTTGCCCACGCTGAAAGCGGGCTTGCTTCGTACTACAGATACGCGAAAGCCGGCAAAGACGGCGAGTTGGCCTGCGCCCATCGCACGCGCCCGTTCGGCAGCGTGCTCAAGGTGTCCTATAGCGGACGCACGATCCAATGCCGCGTCAACGATCGCGGTCCCTTCATCCGCGGGCGTATCGTCGACCTCTCGGTGCCGGCCGCCCGCGCGCTCGGCATGATGAGCGCGGGCGTGGTGCGCGTCTTGGTGGAATAGGCTTCTGAGCGCGCTATAGTGCCGCCCCAAAGCAAGGGGGCACCATGGCCAGGATCAGGGTGGGAGTCGTCGGCTGCGGCTTCGTATCGGAGCTGCACATGCATGCGTTCCGGCGCGTCTATGGCGTGGACGTCGAGGTCGCGGCGGTTGCGGCGCGTGGCGGCCACGTCATTGAATTTGCCGATCGACACAACATCCCGCGCGTCTATCGCAGCTTCGCCGATCTGATCGCGGACGCCGATCTCGACGTCATCGACATCTGCACCCCGCCCAATCTCCATGCCGGGATGATCGTCGGCGCGATGCAGGCCGGAAAGCATGTGATCTGCGAAAAGCCCTTCGCCGGCTATTTCGGCCGCGAGGGCGACGAGCAGCCCATCGGCAAGCACGTGCCGAAGGCGCTGATGTATGAGCGCGTGCTGGAAGAGATGGATGCGACACGCGCCGCGATCGAGCGGACAGGGAAGCTCTTCATGTACGCCGAGGACTGGATCTACGCGCCGGTGGTGACCAAGACCGCGGAGATCATCAGGGCGACGAAAGACAAGATCCTGTTCATGAAGGGCGAGGAAAGCCATTCCGGCTCGCACGCCGCGCATGCCGCGCAATGGGCGATGACCGGCGGCGGCTCGCTGATCCGGATGGGCTGCCATCCGCTCTCGGCCGTGCTGTATCTCAAGCAGGTGGAAGCGAAGGCCCGCGGCGAGACCATCCGCGTCGCCAGCGTCACCGGCGACGTCGGCAACGTCACCGCCGGCCTCAAGCCCGAAGAGCGCAGCTTCATCAAGGCCAATCCCGTCGACGTCGAGGACTGGGGAACGCTGACGGCGACCTTCTCCGACGGCACCAAGGCCACCGTGTTCTCCGGCGACATGATCATGGGCGGCGTGCGCAATCTGATCGAGACCTATACGAGCGGCGGCTCGCTGTTCGCCAACATCACCCCGAACACCCATCTGATGAGCTACCAGACCAGCGAGGAGAAGCTCGCCGGCGTCTACATCACCGAGAAGGTCGACCGCAAAACCGGCTGGCAATATGTCTGTCTCGAGGAGGAATGGACGCGCGGGTACTTGCAGGAGATCCAGGACTTCATGGAATGCGTTGCGACCGGACGACAGCCGCTGTCGGACCTCGCGCTCGCGTATGAGACGATCAAGGTGAACTATGCCGGCTATTGGGCGGCGGAGGAGGGACGAAGGGTGGTGCTGTAGGGGGGCTGCTTCTTACCCTCCCCCTCCAGGGGAGGGTGGCACCGACCGTGCCGCGCACACCGCCTCACGCCCCGTAGGTCGAGCCCTTCGGCAGCGGGAACACCGGGTCCTGTGTCCTGATGTTGGTCGGCCACACCACCGAGATGTGCTCGCCCGCGTTCTGCATCACCACCGGTGTCGAGCGTTCGTTCTGGCCGGAGAGCGGCGTGCCCGGAGGGAAGAATTTCACGCCATAGCCCTGGATGGTGCCGCCTGCGGGGATGTCGACGTCGAGCGCCGCCTTGCGGATGGCCTCGGGCTCGAAGCTGCCGTACTTCTCCTTGGCGACCGGCAGCACGTTGTTGAGCAGTACCCAGGTCTGGTTGAAGCCCATCGAGCAGTGTGGCGGCACGTCGGTCGCACCGGTCTTGGCCTTGTAGCGCGTGACCATGGCGTTGATCAGATCACCCATGCCCGGCGCGAGCTTGGCGGGATCGAGCAGTTGCGCCGGCACCGGGTCGATGTTGCAGAAATTGTCGATGTCGGCCCCGAAGGTGGCGCGCAGCTTGTCGAGCTGGCTGTAGCCGGCGCCAGCCCCGAACAGCATCTTGAAGCGCAGGCCGCTCTCGCGTGCCTGGCGCAGGAACAGGGTGATGTCAGGGTTGTAGCCGGCATGCGAGATCACGTCGGCCTTGGCGCGCTTGATCTTGGTGACGAGCACCGACAGGTCCGGCGCCGATGCCGAATAACCCTCGCGCAGCACCACCGGGATGCCGGCCTGCCTGGCATAGGCTTCGTCGGCCGTGGCGACACCGACGCCATAGGGCCCGTCCTCGTGGATCAACGCGACCTTGACCTCCTTCGGGTCCATGCCGAGCTTGGCTTTCGCATGCTCGTTGATGAAGCTTGCAAAGGCCTGCCCGTATTGATCCGAATGGATCTGCGCGCGAAACACGTATTGCAGGTTCTTGTCCTTGAACACGGCGGTCGAGACCGCGGTCGTGATCCAGAGGATCTTCTTCTGCTGCTCGACCTTGGCCGCGAGCGGCACCGCATGCGAGCTCGCATAGACGCCGTTGAGGATGTCGATCTTCTCCTGGCTGATCAGCCGTTCGGCCTCGTTGATTGCAACGTCGGGCTTGCTCTGGGAATCCGCAGCGACCGGAGCAATCTTGGTCTTGCCGCCGATACCGCCCTTCTCGTTGACGAGATCGATCGCGATCTGCGCGCCGATCGACGAGGCGACCGAGCCGCCGGCGGCGAAGGGGCCGGTGAGGTCGTAGATCAGGCCGATGCGTAAAGTCTCGGCCTGCGCCTGGGCTCTGGTCCAATCGAGGCTGAGTGCGGCGGCGGCAGCCGCCGTACCCTTCAGCAGCTGCCTGCGTGAAGTCGGCATCCTATCCTCCCTCAAAACCGTCTTATGATTGGTTGTTATTTTTTTGCGAAGTATGGTGAGGGGGACAGCGGAAAGTCAACATCGCGAAAGTCGGGTGCGCCGTAGAACGCAATTGCGAAATAACGGTCAGGCCCGGCGCGATCGTGCGCTACTGCGCCAAGCGCCGCGCCAGATAAGGCGCCGTTTTCCCGCCGGCTGTGGCGACCTGATCCGGTGTCCCCGAGGCGACGATCCGGCCGCCCTCGTCGCCGGCGCCGGGGCCGAGATCGATGATCCAGTCGCTGTGCGCCACGACGTCCATGTCGTGTTCGACCACGATCACGCTGTTGCCGGCATCGACGATCCGATCGAGCTGGGCGATCAGCCGCTCCACATCGCGCGGGTGAAGGCCGGTGGTTGGCTCGTCCAGCACATAGAGCGTGTGGCCGCGTTGCGGGCGCATCAGCTCGGTCGCGAGCTTGATGCGCTGCGCCTCGCCGCCGGACAGTTCAGTCGCGGACTGGCCAAGGCGGATATAGCCGAGGCCGACCTCGCGAACGACGGACAGCGAACGGCTGAGCGCAGCATCGCCCTCGAAGAACGCGAAGGCCTCGTCGACGCGCATCGCCAGCACGTCCGCGATGGATTTACCGTCGATCTTCACCTCGAGCGTCTTGTCGTTGTAGCGCGCGCCCTTGCAGGTCGGGCAGGGCGCGTAGACGCTGGGCAGGAACAACAGCTCGACGCAAACGAATCCTTCGCCCTCGCAGGTCGCGCAGCGGCCCTTGGCGACGTTGAACGAGAAGCGGCCGGCATCGTAGCGTCGGGACTTTGCCTGCGGGGTTGCGGCGAACAGTTTCCGGACATGGTCGAACAGACCGGTATAGGTCGCAAGATTGGATCGCGGCGTGCGGCCGATCGGCTTCTGATCCACCACGACGAGGCGGTTGATCCGGTCGAGGCCGGCAACGATTCTGCCGCCTGACGTCTCGACCGTCGGGGCGAGGCTGTCGTCATCGGCATCAGTGGCAAGCGTATGGCCGAGATGTTCGGCCACGGCCTCGACGAGAAATTGGCTGATCAGGCTCGACTTGCCGGAGCCGGACACGCCGGTGATGCTGGCGATGACACCGAGCGGAATGTCGACGTCGAGGCCGCGCAGATTGTTGCGGGTCACGCCCTTGAGCTTCAGATGTCCCTTCGGCTCGCGGCGGACCGCCGGCAGTTTCTTTCGCGGATGCGCGAGGTAATGCGCGGTTCGCGATTGCTCGATGTCACCGAGCCCTTCGGGCGGCCCGCTGTAGAGAATGAGCCCGCCGCCCTCGCCGGCATCGGGGCCGACATCCACCAGCCAGTCGGCATGCCTGATCACCTCGATCTCGTGCTCGACCACGAAGATCGAGTTACCCGCGTGCTTCAGCCGGTCCAGCGCGCGCAGCAGTGCCTCGGTGTCGGCGGGATGCAAACCTGCGGACGGCTCGTCGAGCACGTAGACGACGCCGAACAGGTTCGAGCGGACCTGCGTCGCAAGACGCAAGCGCTGCAACTCGCCCGGCGACAGTGTCGGGGTGCTGCGCTCGCAGGCGAGATAGCCGAGGCCGAGGTCGAGCAGCACGGCCAGACGTGCCGACAGATCCTCGCAGATGCGCCGGGCGACGACGGCTTTCTCCGACCTGTCCGTCGAGGCTTTTGCGAACGGCTTGATCAGCTCGTGCAACTGCTTGAGCGGCAGATGCGACATCTCGGCGATGTCGAGGCCGGCAAATTTGACCCTGAGCGCCTCGGGCTTGAGTCGCGTGCCGTGGCAGGTCGGGCAGTCCCGGATGATCATGAATTGCGCGACGCGGCGCTTCATCATCGCGCTCTCGGACTTGGCGTAGGTCTGCATCACGTAGCGCTTGGCGCCGGTGAACGTGCCCTGGTAGCTCGGCTCCTCCTTGCGGCGCAGGGCGCGCTTGACCTCGGCGGCGTCGTAGCCGGCATAAACCGGGACGGTCGGCTGCTCCTCGGTGAACAGGATCCAGTCGCGGTCCTTTTTCGGCAGCTCGCGCCAGGGCTTGTCGACGTCGTAGCCGAGCGTCGTCAGGATGTCCCGGAGGTTCTGTCCCTGCCAGGCGCTCGGCCAGGCCGCGACGGCGCGCTCGCGGATCGTCCTGGTGTCGTCGGGCACCATGGATTTCTCGGTGACGTCGAGCATCCGGCCGATGCCGTGGCAGGTCGGGCAGGCGCCCTCGGGCGTGTTGGGCGAGAACGACTCCGCATAGAGCATCGGCAGCCCCCGCGGGTAGTCGCCGGCGCGGGAATAGAGCATCCTGAGCAGGTTCGAGATGGTGGTGACGCTGCCGACCGACGACCGCGTCGTCGGCGCCCCACGCTGCTGCTGCAGTGCCACCGCGGGCGGCAGGCCCTCGATGTCGTCGACCTCGGGGATCTGCATCTGGTGGAAGAGGCGCCGGGCGTAAGGCGACACCGATTCCAGATAGCGCCGCTGCGCCTCGGCGTAAATCGTTCCAAAGGCCAGCGAAGATTTCCCGGAGCCCGAGACGCCCGTGAACACGACGAGGGCGTTGCGGGGGATCCTGACGTCGACGTTCCTGAGGTTGTGCTCCCGCGCGCCCCGGACCCGGACGAAGCCGTCGTCCTGCGTCAGGCTCCCGGTTAGCTTTGCTCGATCGTCCATCTTGCCTCCACTCCCCCGCACGGGTAACGACAAGATCGCAGGATGGGTCCTTCGATGCCAGCGGCCGCTTCCGTTCTGTACAAAGCGAAGGCCCGCCGCGGTGATCGCGACGGGCCTTGCAAGCGCCCTGGGCAACCAGCCAACCCGCAGAGCTATCGCATTGCCGCTTTGTGCGAGCTGAGTGCACGCCTCGTCCTTCGAGACGACCGCTTCGCGGTCTCCTCAGGATGAGGCTAAACAGCATCGGCGCCCGTTGAAAGTAGCGCAACCCGTTCGGTCCTCATCCTGAGGGCCCGCCAACGGCGGGTGTCTCGAAGGATGGCCACAGGCGAATCTCCCATATGCGATTGCCCTACGGCGAGCCGCGCCTCAGACGATGAAGTCCTGGCATTGAGATCGGCGGCATGGATGCCGTCCAGCGTGATCGTGTCGTTGGCCGTCAGCTGGATCACCGCATTGCCGGCGCCCGTCGTCGCTGATCAGGCTCTTCAGATCGGCCCAGCCCGCAAAGCCGTAGGCGTGGACGTCGATCACATCATGCTCCCGCACCATGCTGCCGACGGCCTTGTTGCCCTGATCGAAATCGTTGATCACGTCCTGGCCCGAGCCTGTCCCGAATACGAACAGATCGTTGTTTGGTCCGCCCCAGAGCTGATCATTGCCGCCACCGCCGCTGAGGAGATCGCGGCCGCCCGTGATAGAGCCGGGCGCGGTTGGGGCATAGATGCGTGCATCGCCATACAGCCAATCGCCGCGCTCGCCGCCGAGAAGGATATCGTTTCCGCCTTGCGTATTGCCCGACATGTTCGAGGCATCCCCGGTGAGTGCGATGGACGTCGAGTCGGGATTGCCATCGACGGCCGCGATCAGGATGTCGTCGCCTCCACGGGCGTTGTCGCTCATATAATACGTATCCCCCTCGAGAGAGGCCCCTCCCGAACGGGCTTCGGCGCCGACGGTGTAAATGAGGATGTCGTTGCCGCCACGTGTGTTGCCGCTCATGGCGTAGAGCGCATCCCTCGACATCGTCGCTCCGCCATAGATGCCGGCCTGGGTCACGTGGAGGATATCGTTGCCGCCATGGGCATTGTCGCTCATGATGTAACCGGTGTCGCCCCCGAAAGAGCCAAACGCTCTGTTCCCCATCACTGCGGTGATATCGTCATTGCCTCCCCTTGCATCGCCCGACATCGTGTTTCCGGCGTCTCCCAGCACAGAGACACTCGAATATGTCGTGTACGAGGCATCGACGTAGATCGTGTCATTGCCGCCACGGGAGTGACCGGACATCGTCTGCGCATCGCCGTCGATATACGCATAGGTGCCGTAGCCCTCGATGTCCGCGACGAGGAGGTCGTTTCCTCCGCGCGAACGCCCCTGGAGGTCTGCTTCGTCACCGAGCAAGGTCAAGACACCGTGGCCCGCACGGACCGTGGCTATCATTATATCGTTCCCGCCGTGGGCGTCGGTCGGCAGGCCCGGATCTCCAAAAGCGGTCACAACTTGCAGGTCTCCGACGCTGACGATGATCGTGTCGTTTGGCATGCGGCGCATCGCGCAACTCCCACCTGATGTTCGGTCGCGCTCGGAGAGAGCATCACGCTTCCCCCGCACGCCACGGTCTGCTGCGCGACCTATCTTCGTTGAATTAATGGCGGAGATTTGCCCGAGGTTTGGGGAACTGCGATCAGCGTGTCGTCGTGCTGTCACAGAACGCAAATTCACGCGCCGGCGCTTCACGCCGGCGCGCTCGCTCGTGCACGGTTCCGCTCAGCCCGGGCCAGCGCCTTGCGTCGCCGTGTACACTGCGTAGAGCGATTGGCTGGCGGCCATGAAAAGACGATTTCGTTTCGGGCCGCCGAAGCAGACGTTGCCGCAGACTTCAGGCAGGCGGATGCGGCCGAGCAGCTTGCCCTCCGGCGACCACACGGTCACGCCGCTGTAGCCGACGGCGCGGCCGGCATTGCTGGAGGCCCAGAGGTTGCCATTGACGTCGCAGCGCAGGCCATCCGGTCCGCACTTCACGCCGTCGATCATGCAATCGCTGAACTTCTTGAGATTGGAGAGTTTGTTGTCGCTGCCGACGTCGAACACGAAGATCTCGCCCTTGCCGCCGGGGCCGGTGTCTCCAGGTCCCTTGCCGGTCGAGGCGATGTAGAGCTTCTTGTAGTCGGGCGAGAAGCAGAGCCCGTTCGGGTCGGGCACCTGGTCCTCGGTGACGACGAGATCGATGCGGCCGGAAGGGTCGATGCGATAGCAATTGGTCGGCAGCTCGCGCTTGCCCGGCACGAAGCCGGCCGGCTGGCCGATCCGCGGATTGAGCTTGCCGCCCGCATTGCTCGGGCCGCCCGCGACGTCGGGCTCGCCCTCATAGAGCTGGCCGCCATAGGGCGGATCGGTGAACCAGTAGCTGCCATCGGGATGCGCCGCGATGTCGTTCGGCGAGTTCAGCTTCTTACCCTGATAGGAGTCCGCCAGCACCGTGGCGGTGCCGTCATGCTCGTAGCGCGTCACCCGGCGCGTCAGGTGCTCGCAGGAGAGCTGGCGTCCCTGGAAGTCGAAGGAGTTGCCGTTGGAATTGTTGGAGGGCGAGCGGAACACGCTGACGCGGCCGTCGTCCTCGCTCCAGCGCATCTGCCGGTTGTTGGGAATGTCGCTCCACAGAAGATACCGGCCCTGCGCGCTCCACGCCGGGCCTTCGGCCCATAGCAGTCCGGTGTACAGACGCTTGATCGCGGTGTTGGGCTGCGCGAGATCGTTGAAGGACGGATCGACCGCGATGATGTCGGGGTCCCAGAAATAGGTCGTCGGCGCACCGTGGGGCCCGAAATCGCGCGGCGGGGTCGTGATGGTGGTCGGCGGTGCGGCGGGCCCGGTCTGGGCCAGCGCGGAGCCGGCTCCCATCACGGTCGCAGCGGCGCCGAGCGTAAGTCCCCGGACAAGTGTTCGTCGTGAAAGCGCAGCGTCCTGGTCACGCTGCTCGTGGTCACGAGCCTCCTGGCGTGTCATCGCGTCCTCCCGATCATGTTCACTGGCCAGTTGATCCGGCCGAGCCGGGCGGAGGTTAGTCCGGTCCGGTGTCGGTTGCGAGAGGTGGAATCGAAACCACGGCGCGATGGCGGGTCGCAATTTCGTCACCTTCGAGTGCGTTTTGGATGAGAGTTTGACGGGATAAAGCCGGAGCTCATTGTGCAAATTGTCGTCCTGGTCTTCATCCTCGCGATCGCATTTGCGGCCGGCTATTTCGCGCGCGACTACGTCTCCCGCAAAAGGCGTGCGGAGGCACGCCGCTGGCGCGAATACAGCGAACCGGATTGGCTCCATGCGAACGCGCCGGCCAATACCAACGAGCTTGCGAAGGCCGGCACCGCTGCACCCGTGCCGACCGGTGAGCTCGGCCAGATGCTGGGCCGCTGGGAGAGCCGGGCCCGAGCCCGCCGCACCGGCGTGGGATAGCCGCCTCGGGCTATGTGGGCCTGCTAGGTCAAATATGCTGACCATCTTTTGGCGTTGCAGTTGCAGCCGTTTTTCGTCTAGAAACGGGCCGTACTGAGCCTTCCGGCAACGAACCGTCAACGGTTTTGGCCGAGGATTTGTGGCTCAAAAGGGTCTGGCAATGTCGATTCGCGGCCAAATCGAGGGGATTTCGGGGGAGGTGGCTCTGGCCGCCGCCACGACCTCGGCCGCGTTGCTGCCCACCCTCCTTATTGGCGGCCTCCTTCTTACTTGCCCCTGAGGGCCGGCTGGGCGCCACGCGCCTGGGCGCTCAGGGGTTGGTCGAGATCACCGGACACCTCAAGCGCCAAGGGACAAATCGGTCTGAACGGCGCAAACGCTCAAAAGGAAATTTCGTAATGGCCATCCAGAACAAGTCCGACAAGGACCGCGTCATCATTTTCGACACCACGCTGCGCGACGGCGAGCAGTGCCCTGGTGCCACCATGACCTTCGAGGAGAAGCTCGAGGTTGCCGAGCTGCTGGATGATATGGGCGTCGACGTCATAGAGGCCGGCTTCCCGATCACCTCCGAAGGCGACTTCCAGGCCGTCAGCGAGATCGCCCGCCGCTCCAAGAACGCAGTCATCGCCGGACTGTCCCGCGCGCATCCGGCCGACATCGACCGCTGCGCCGAGGCGGTGAAATTCGCCAAGCGCGGCCGCGTCCACACCGTGATCGCGACCTCGCCGCTGCATATGCGGGTGAAGCTGAACAAGACCCCCGAGCAGGTGATCGAGACCTCGGTCGCCATGGTCGCGCGCGCCCGCAACCAGATCGACGACGTCGAATGGTCGGCGGAAGACGGCACCCGCAGCGAGATGGACTTTTTGTGTCGCATCGTCGAGGCCGTCATCAAGGCCGGCGCCACCACGGTGAACATCCCCGACACCGTCGGCTACACGGTGCCGGAGGAATACACCCACTTCATGAGAACGCTGATCGAGCGCGTGCCGAACTCGGACAAGGCCGTGTTCTCGGTGCACTGCCACAACGACCTCGGCATGGCAGTCGCGAACTCGCTGGCCGGCATCGTCGGCGGCGCGCGCCAGGTCGAGTGCACCATCAATGGCATCGGCGAGCGGGCCGGTAACGCGGCGCTCGAAGAGATCGTGATGGCGATCAACGTCCGCAACGACAAATTCCCCTACTGGAACAGGATCGACACCACGCAGCTGACCCGCGCCTCGAAGCTGGTGTCGGCGGCGACCTCATTCCCGGTGCAGTACAACAAGGCGATCGTCGGCCGGAATGCCTTCGCGCACGAGAGCGGCATCCACCAGGACGGCGTGCTGAAGGACGCTTCCACCTACGAGATCATGCGGCCGGAGATGGTCGGCCTGAAGCAGTCCTCGCTGGTGCTCGGCAAGCACTCCGGCCGTCATGCCTTCGTGCACAAGCTGGAGGAGATGGGCTACAAGCTCGGCCCCAACCAGCTGGAAGATGCGTTCACGCGGATGAAGGCGCTGGCCGACCGCAAGAAGGACATCTACGACGAGGACATCGAGGCGCTGGTCGACGAGGAGATGGCGGCGTCCCACGACCGCATCAAGCTGACCTCGCTGACCGTGATCGCCGGCACCCATGGCCCGCAGCGCGCGACCATGAAGCTGGACGTCGACGGCCAGATCAAGATCGAGGAGGCCGAGGGCAACGGTCCCGTCGACGCGGTGTTCAACTGCATCAAGCGCCTGGTGCCGCACGAGGCCAAGCTGGAGTTGTATCAGGTCCACGCCGTCACCGAAGGTACCGATGCGCAGGCCGAAGTCTCGGTGCGGCTGTCGCATGACGGCCGTTCGATGACGGCACGCGCGGCGGATCCGGATACGCTGGTGGCCTCGGCCAAGGCCTATCTCGGCGCGCTCAACAAGATCGTCATGAAGCGCCAGCGCGACACGGTGACGACGGCGGCGGCGAGCTGACGAGCGAAGCTGTCGTTCCGGGATGGTCCGAAGGACCAGCCCCGGAATTTCGAAATTCCGGATTCGGTCTCGGACCGCTCCGGAATACCGCCGAGGAGATGGCTGCCCTGCTAACGGCCAATAGCCTCTGGCGATGCCGGTCTGTATGAATGCAGCCGGCATGAGGATAGGCCGCTCGGCATGTCGGGCGGCCCAATAACACCAGGGAGAGATTATGCGCACCTTCGCGATCGCCGCGTCCATGGCGGTACTGGCACTTGGCCTGACCGGGCCGGCACTGGCCCAATCGCCAATCATCATCAAGTTCAGCCACGTCGTCGCCACCGACACGCCGAAGGGCAAGGGGGCGGAGAAATTCAAGGAGCTCGCCGAGAAATACACCGGCGGCAAGGTCAAGGTCGAGGTCTACCCGAACTCGACGCTCTACAAGGACAAGGAAGAGCTCGAGGCGCTCCAGCTCGGCAGCGTGCAGATGCTGGCACCGTCCAACTCCAAGTTCGGGCCGCTGGGCATTCGCGAGTTCGAGGTATTCGATCTGCCCTATATCCTGCCTGACCTGAAGACGCTGCGGAAGGTGACGGAAGGCCCGCTCGGCGCAAAGCTGCTCAAGCTGCTGGATGCCAAGGGCATCACCGGCCTTGCCTATTGGGACAACGGCTTCAAGCAGATGAGCGCCAACAAGAAGCTGATCACGCCTGCCGACTATCAGGGCGTCAAGTTCCGCATCCAGTCCTCGCGCGTGCTGCAGGCCCAGTTCAAGGCGCTCAGCTCGCTGCCGCAGGTCATGGCGTTCTCGGAAGTCTACCAGGCACTGCAGACCGGCGTGGTCGACGGTCAGGAGAACACCTGGTCGAACATCTATACCCAGAAGATGCACGAGGTGCAGAAGTACATCACCGAGACCAACCACGGCTACATCGGCTACGTCGTGATCGTGAACAAGAAGTTCTGGGACGATCTGCCGGCTGACATCCGCGACCAGCTTTCCAAGGCGATGAAGGAGGCGACCGCCTTCAGCAACACGCAGTCGCAGAAGGAGAACGACGACGCGCTCGCCGAGATCAAGAAGAGCGGCAAGAGCGAGATCATCAAGCTCACGCCGGAGCAGGACGAGGCGATGCGCAAGGCGATGGAGCCGGTCTACAAGGACGCCGCAAGCCGCGTCGGCCAGTCGCTGATCGACGAGTTCCAGAAGGAAGCGAAGAGCACGACGAACTGATCCTGACGGACGATGAATGATGAACGAAGGCTTCCGTGCGGTCCGCACGGAAGCCTTTTTGTTGCGAATGATTTCCGATCGCGGCTGGAGGTAAAATCGGCCGTTACATCTTCGTAACAACGCGCTCCCTGTCCAAGTTGTAAGTTGCGCGTCAGCCGCGCCGCGCTCATCCTCGGAGCATCCTTCAAGAGGAGGTTCGTATGAGGAAATTCACCATCGCAGCCATCGCCGTGCTCAGCATCGCCGGCTCGGGCGCGGTCTATGCCCAATATCATCGCCCGTGGATGGAGCACGTCCGCCACATGCGCATGAACCCCGAGGACCGCGCCGCCTTCGTCGACGCGCGGATCGCCGCCGTCCATGCCGGGCTGAAGCTCAACGCCGATCAGGAGAAGCTGTGGCCGCCGGTCGAGGCCGCCGTGCGGGAGTTCGCCAAGCTGCGCATCGATCGCGCCAATGCGCGGATGAATGCCGGTCCCGGTGATGCCGACAAGGCCGAGGATCCGATCGCCCGCCTGCGCCAGCGCGCCGAGGACATGGGCGCCAGCTCCGCCGCCCTGAAGAAGATCGCCGATGCCGCCGATCCGCTCTACAAGACCCTGGACGAGGGCCAGAAACGGCGCCTCGCCGTGCTGACCCGCCACCGCGGCCCGTTCGGCGGCGGCGAGGATGGGCCGCGGCACCGCCATTTCATGGACCGCATGGACCGCATGATGGACCGGGGCATGGACCACTTCCACCATGACCGCTTCGACCGTGACGGCGGCCCGGACCGGGACCGCGAGGGCCGGCTCTGAGCGGATCGGGTTTCCGGCCATTAACCGTGGCGAAGCCGCTGGAATCCAGCGGCTTTTCGCATTTCTGGGCCTGTGGACGAAGCCTTGGAAAACTTGCGCCCAATCGCTTGCCATCCCCGGATCGCTTTGCTAAACGACCGGCCTCGCAAGGCATTAGCCGCCTTTCGGGCGCATAGCTCAGTTGGTAGAGCAGCTGACTCTTAATCAGCGGGTCCCAGGTTCGAGCCCTGGTGCGCCCACCACTCTCAAGAGATTGGCCCACAAGGGCTTTTTTCATTTTTGCGGATAGAACAAAATGTGGCCGTGCGACGCTTTTTGTGGTCGCACGTCGCACGCCGTGCGACGAGTCTGTATCGTTCTCTGAATGTTCTTTGTGGCACTTTGTAGGAGACGGTTGCAACCGGCGAGGGTATCACCGACATAAACAGAGCACACGGGCTGTCGCCGAACGAGGTTCGGCCGGTCCCGCAGTCAGCCCTTCATCCCTTCCTTGCGTACCTGCAATTCGAGCCGGTCGATGCCGGCGTCGGCGCGATCGGCATTTCGGGCGCGGTAATGCTTCACGATGGTTTGCGCGCTTCGATACGAGTGCCCGGTAATGTCGCAGATGGTCAGCAGGTCGCAGCCGGCGCGATCAAGCAGCATCACACAAGTATCGCGCAGGTCCTGGTCGTGTTTCTGGTCGAGTTCGCCGGCCACATTGACAAACATTAGCGACGGGCAGGGCTTCAGGCGCCACGCCGCCGTCTCCCCATTGCTGTCGCGCGTTGCCTGCGCATCCAGCCATCGCGCCAATGCACCCGCGCGCTGATCGACCGCGCGGGCCCGTTTCGCTTTGTTTTCTGAATCGAGTGAGAAAGGCGCGAACAGTGTGTCGACGGTATTGATCAGTTCGGAGGTCAGCCGCTCAGCGCGGACGACCGCCTGACGCGCGGTATGACTTGCGAGAAAGCCGAAGACGGCGACGGCCCGCGCGGTTGATACCCAATGGCGATAGGTGCTCTCGTCATATGGCTCGCCATTGTCCTCGTTGATGACAAGTTCGAGCGGTACTGTCTCAAGCTGAAGCCGCAGCTTGAGCGCCTTTATCCTGGCGCGCGAAGCGCTTAGCCTTGCGCTAAGTTGTGGCGCCTCCTTGATGTCGACGAGTTCGCCAGTCTTGCTTTGCCGGAACGCGTGCCGTCCCTCGACGTCACCCTCGTCACGCATGATCAGACGATCGGTCTGGCGCTGCCCGGTGAACAGGGCAAGATAGAAGCTGTCACCAATCGAAGGCCGTTCGATTGCATCGGCTGCAGCCACCCATGCCGAAAATTCTCGCATCGCTACCAGCACGATCCGGCCGTCCGGATGATCGAACTCCATGCCCTCTCGCGGGTTTGGTCCGAGGCGCCACAGGATGCTTTCCTGACCCCAAGTGAACGCGGCAGACAGCGTCGCGATCATCGACAGCGCCATGTGATGCCCGCGCACTGATTTCGCATAGTTATAGAACGCGCGGAACTCCGGCTTGCCAATCGAAGATGGCGTCGCGGTCGCGATCGCCTCGAGCTCTCGCGCGGGCTCCGCCAGGCCGAGCAGTCGGGCGGCTCGGATCTCCGCACGCATCCGTGCAGCAGCCTCGCGCGTCTGCGGTCGATACAGGATGGCGGAGATGCACTTCCGGTAGGATGATTGCGAGGCGGCCGACAATGCCTTGAACTCAGCCGATTTGCTCCAGTCGTCTAGAAGATCTCCAATTGTGGTACGCTTCCTTACAGTTATCTTTTTGGGCAGTTTGCCGGCGCGCCGCGCCGCATCGATTTCCGATCTTCGTCTATCTGAAAAGTCAGAGGCCTCCTGGAGATTGAACCATGCACCGACCGGATGGCCTTTTTCATCGTGGGGCGGATGGCGCAAGTCGGAATCGAGGAAGCCAAGTGCTCTGGCGTAAGCGCCATGCGATGAACGCGGGCGACCGTCACGCCACTTCACGTACGGAAATTTCGGATCCGCCATAGCAAACCTTGGTGCCGAAGTAAGAAAGCACCTATTGGACTCTGGGGCGATCTACGATGTCAAGCGCGATGATTGCCATAGGCCGTTCTCAGCCGCTCGCGATGTTCTGCATCGGTTGCTGCTGGTGGTGGCACGAATGTGTCATTGGCGATCGTCTTTGGACGCATGGGGTGATGTCGGGTCAGCCAGGCGTCGAAGCCCGTGCGCTCCCATTTGAGCGGCCCCCGCGCGCTGATCGGCGCTGGCAAGCCGTCGCGCTCGTGTCGGATCTGACGCGTGCGATAGAAAGTGTCCAGCGAAATGCCCATCGCTTTTGCGACTTCAATTGAAGAATAGGGCGGCTCCATGGTCTGTGCGCTATTTGGCGAGCGCAGCTGCATAAGTCCGCAACGCCGCGTCACTTTTTTCTCCGTTGAACGATTTCGATACAACATGGAAGCAGACAAGAACGAACATGAAAAGCGTGCCCTCCTAATCGTAGCGAATTCGGCTAATTTCGCGTGCAAAATAGGATGCAAGGGTCCTCTCGCGTCGCGTCTTCACGCACCGTGCTGAGGGAGAACATTCATGGGAGGAGCCCAAAGACCGCCGATGCGATTGCAAACCGGATAGATGGGGCTTCTCAGTCGCGGAGTTTATCGTTCCGTGCGGTGATGCATTCCCAACAAAAATCAATTATCGGGCGGCACGAATTGAAACAGGCATTCTTATTTCGTCTGCATGGTTGACGCTGGTCGGCTACTCAACAATGTTGAAGTGCCATGACGGGTTCATGGCTACCGAAAATTGAGAGGAGCGGGATGACGTTTTTGAGCTTCCGGTGCACCTCCACTCGAATCACATGTGCCGCGTGATGACGTCAGCGCTTGAACGTGAGCTTCACCTTGGTTTGAACCTGCACGGCGCTGGGGGACATGCAGCGGCGTGGCGGTGGCCCGGAAATCCTCCTGGGGCATTCTACGACGTTGAACATTACGTACGAGCCGCAAAGCTCGCCGAGCGTGGAAAGCTCGACGCGGTTTTCCTCGCCGATACGCCAGCGCTCAATCCAGCAATCGACAAAAGCCCGCCGCTCAATGGCATCGAGCCGACGATTACGCTTGCCAGCATCGCACGAGAAACAAAATTTGTCGGGTTAATCGGCTCGGCATCCACCACCTACAACGAGCCCTATAACCTCGCGCGCCGATTTCAGTCGCTTGACGTTGTCAGTGGCGGCCGTGCGGCCTGGAATGCAGTTACGACATCCAATGTCTATACGGCCAGGAGCTTCGGCGGCCAGGAGCAATCACGTGATGACCGTTATCGCCGCGCTGAAGAATTCGTGGAGGCCGTGCGAACCCTTTGGCAGAGCTGGGGAGAAGGCGCTCTTATTCTGGACCAGGCCTCGGGGCGTTTCGGTGATCCGAGCCGGCTGCAGAGGGTAAGACATGCCGGCGAGTTCTTCGACATCAGCGGGCCACTGACACATCCGGGCTCAAGACAGGGACAGCCGGTTA
The DNA here is from genome assembly GCF_028128965.1 of Bradyrhizobium sp. CCBAU 25338. NCBI lineage: Bacteria > Pseudomonadati > Pseudomonadota > Alphaproteobacteria > Hyphomicrobiales > Nitrobacteraceae > Bradyrhizobium > Bradyrhizobium sp. CCBAU 25338. Next base: position 60,315 of record NZ_LFKY01000041.1, on the reverse strand, counting down.
TCTTCCAGGCAGGCGGATCGGATCAGGGGCTTCAGTTCGCTGCCCGAAGCGCCGACGCCGTGTTCTCGTCGACAGGCAATCTGGAAATCGCCTTGCGCGAGGCCGATCGCCTCAGGTCGTTTGCTTCTCAACATGGACGACGGGCGCCCCTTGTGCTGCCGGGCATCGTCACTTTCATTGCCGGAACGGAAGAGGAAGCAATCAAGCGCAAGGCAGGGCTTGACGAGCTTATCAACTTTGACGTTGCCCTTGATGTGCTGTCCGGTCGTTTCGGTATTCCTGCCGAAAGGCTGAAGATCGACGAACCAATCGACCCCAACTTACTGCCGCGACATGCGGACGCGGCTTTTTCCATCGGCCAGTATCGCACTGTGGAAGCGCTCGTGCGCTCCGGCAAAACGGTCCGCGAGATCATCGTCGAGGCGCCTGCTTACGGTCACCGGGTGCTGGTTGGATCGCCGGAGCAGATTGCCGCTTCCTTCGAAGAGTGGTTCCGGGCTGGCGCAGTGGACGGGTTCAACGTCATACCGGATGTTCTGTCCGACGGCACGCCTGCGTTCGTCGACCATGTTGTTCCCGTTCTGCAGCGGCGCGGCTTGTTCCGTTCGGACTATAGCGGCGAAACGCTGCGCGAGCATCTTGGCATTCCTCTGCCGGGCGAGCGCGCCGAACAGGTCTCCGCCGCCTGAGTTCTTCTCCCTTCATATTCGGAGCTTATCATGTCTAAGCCGGCTGCCGTTCGTTCGGCGTTTCTTCTCAAAAGTATGAATCGTCGTCTGAAGTCTCACGCCGCAATCATCGCCATCGCGATGTCTGGCCTTACCATAGCGGATGCCGTGAAGGCGGAAGATGCTTCTGCTGGCAAGCCGCAATCGGGCGGGATCATCCGGTACGGTCACTTCCAGGAGCCGCCGTGCCTCTATGGTGGCTGGGTGCAGCAATGGTACCTGCAGCGTCAATTCAGCGACAATCTGGTCGCCAGGGCTGAAGACGGAAGAATCCTGCCTTGGCTTGCGACCGCCTGGAGCGTTTCGGATGACCGCAAAACCTACATTTTCCAGATCAAGCCCGACGTCAAATTCACGGACGGGACGCCTCTGGACGCCCAGGCGGTCGTCGATAACATCAATGGATGGCTGAGCGACAATCCGGAGCTGGAGAACCCCACAGCCGGCCCTTATCTCAAGGGCGTCTTCGAGTCCGCGGCGGCGGCTGGCCCGCTGACGCTCAAGATCACCTTGAAGACGCCATTCGAGCCGCTGCTGAATGTCTTTGCGCAGTCCTCGCAAGGTATCCTATCGCCGACGGGGCTGAAGCGTGGCAAGGCCGTGAACTGCGAAAGCCCTGTCGGTTCGGGACCGTTCATCGTGGAGAAATGGAACCGCGGCAAGAACGTCATATTCCGTCGAAACCCAAACTACAATTCGGCCCCGGCCACTGCCAAGCATCAAGGCCCAGCCTATGTCGAAGGAATCGAGTGGCGTTTTCTCGCTGACCCCACGATACGCTACGGCTCGCTTCTGTCCCGCGAATCCGACGTTGTCTATCATATCCCGGCCGTCAACTGGCAAGACGCCAATTCCCGCTTCAAGATCGTGCGTCACCTCACGGGCGGAACGCCGCTTCGGCTTGCGTTGTTCTCCGAGAGACCGCCGTTCGACGACGTGCGTGTCCGGCAGGCTTTTGCTTATGCCTCCGACCGGCGTGCTGCCGTGCAAGCGGCGTTCCTTGGCTCGCTGCCCTATGAGGGCAATTTCGCTTTGAGCCAAAGCTCGCCTGAATATGTCGGCGAGCTCTCAAAATCCTATTCTTATGACGTTGAGAAGGCGAACAAGCTGCTCGATGAGGCCGGGTGGACGGTGCGCGATGCAAACGGCATTCGCAGCAAGAACGGCAAAGCGCTGATCATACGCATCACCTACACCAACGCCTTTTCGCCTCCCGATGGCGATCAGGTCCTGCAGATCATCCAGCAGCAAGCGAAGGCTGCAGGCTTCGACGTGCGCCTCCAGCCCACCAACCAGGCTGATTTCTGGGCCGGAAAGAATCTTGGTCCAAATGACTATGAGATCGTGCCCCTATATTGGGTTGCGCCCGGCGCCGAGATCTATCGCATCTCGTACAAGCCCGACCTGAATGGTGTCCGCAATCCTTTCAATCCCTCCCGCTATCAGGATCTGCCCCTGTGGGACATCATCCAGAAGGCCGAACAGACCGCTGACAAGGAGCAACGCACCGCGGTTTATCAGCAGGCGGAGCGCCGGATCGTCGAGAACGCGCCGTCCCTGAGTTACACGGTTTTGGATGTCACCCTCGCTTTAGCCGATAATGTGAAGGACATCTGGCTCGACAGCGGGTCGGTGGGCGAGCCCGTTTTCTCGGACGCATATTTCACCGATAAGAAATGAATGCGGCGAAGATGATAGGCCATCAAAGCCTTTGGCTGGCGCGCCGGCTCTTGTCCGGCGTGATCGTGGTCTGGGCCGCGGCGACATTCACCTTCTTTGTGCAGTTTCTGATGCCCGGGGAACGCGCCCAGATCATCTTCAATGCAAATAGCGGAAACGTGGGAGAGATTCCTCGGGACCAACTGCTCGCCATCAACGCCAAATATGGCTTCGATCAACCCGTCATCGTGCAATATGGAAGGTATATAAGGGACGTGATGCACGGAGACCTTGGGCAGTCTTACGTTCAATATCAACCTGTCACGGACCTGATTGGGCGCCAGATCGGACCGACGATTGCGCTCGCCTTTGCCGCCGTGTTGACGGCCTGGATCATCACCATCACAACCACGGTTCTTTTCGCTGGGCGTGACAACATATGGTCCAAGGCGCTGGGCGGGCTTCAGGTCTTCTTGGCAACCCTTCCGCCTTATTGGCTGGCGACAATCCTGTTGGTCGTTTTCGCGATCCAGCTTCGCTTGTTTCCTGTCGTAGGCGGCAACACCCTCATGGGCCTCGTTCTGCCGACGATCGCCCTGGCCTTGGAAATCTATGGCTTCCTTGGTCAAGCGGTTTTGAGTGAATTCACGCGGGTTCTTGATCAACCTTTCATCACCTCATCGAGAATGCGCGGCACAGGGGATCTCGGTATCCGTCTACGTCACGCTCTGCGCCATGCTGCCTTGCCCGGGATCACCCTTTCCGGCTGGATTATAGGCAAGCTGCTGTCCGGCGCGGTATTGATCGAAGCGGTCTTTGGCCGTCAGGGGCTGGGCGGCGTTCTCGTCGCAGCAACCTCCACACGCGATGTCCCGGTCGTGTCAGGGGTGATTCTGGTTTCGGCTGCGCTGTTTGTCGCTACCAGCTTGTTCGTGGATCTCACGGTGCAGCTCATCGATCCCCGGATGAAAGAGGCATGAGTTTCGCCACTAGCTCCGCCGGACATGCTAAGGCGTTCATAACTGCAAGAGTGCTGACGGGCGCCCGTAGATTTCCAGTTCGGGTCTATGTCGCGGCTTTTTTTATGGCGTTCTTCCTCATCGCGGCGATTGAGCCGAAACTGCTTCAGACGCATGATCCTTTAATGCTGAGCCTGACGTCACCTCTGAAGGCCCCTTCCTTGACGCATTGGCTGGGGACGGACCAGTCCGGACGGGATCTCTATTCCCGCATCGTGGCAGGGACAGGTCATTCTCTCTCGATTGGGCTGGGTGCGACTGCGCTCAGCCTTGCCCTCGCGCTTATACTCGGCGTGACGGCGGGCCTGTCTGGCGGCTGGATCGACAATGTGCTCAGCCGGCTGTTCGACGCCTTGTTCGCTCTCCCCACTCTGTTTCTTGCGCTTCTCTTCGTTTCGTTGTTGGGCACCTCGGTCCCGACGCTGGTTATCGCCGTCGGCCTTGGAACATCGCCCGGATATGCGCGGATGGTGAGGGTGCAGGTTCTGAGCGTTAAAGCGACCAGTTATGTTGAGGCGGCAAGGGCGCTAGGACACTCGCCGAGACGCATCCTGTTCAAGCATATTCTCCCCAACGCAATCAGCCCACTTGCGACAATGTTCACGCTCGGTGTCGGGCAAGCCATCATTTGGGCATCCGGCCTTTCCTTTCTAGGCTTGGGAGTTGCGCCCCCGTCATCGGAATGGGGCGCGCTGCTCAATGCCGGGCGTAACTACGTGATCTATGCGTGGTGGCTCGAGGTCATGCCCGGTATTGCCATCGCTGCCTTAGCACTCTCAGTTACTGTTGTCGGCCAGTACGTGCAGCAACGCCTGGAAGGAAGGATTGAGCTTCCATGAACGTGACCTATCCCGCAGCCTCCTTCCGGCAAAATGCCACACCGCCCGCGGCTAGCGTCCCGTTGCTCGGGGTACAAAACCTCAACGTTTCCTTCGGGCCGGCGCATTCGCGGCGAGATGTGGTAAAGAGTGTCTCTTTCACGGTTGAGAAAGGCCGGTGCGTCGCGATCGTTGGTGAATCAGGATCAGGCAAGAGCGTTACGGCCCGGACGTTGGTTGGTCTTACCGGCGCGCGTTCTCATGTCCAAGCTGACCGCCTGACTTTTCAAGGGAAGAGTATCGATCACCTGGGTGACACGGAATGGAGAGCCCTGCGCGGCAAGGGTATCGGCTTCGTGTTACAGGACGCACTGGTGTCGCTCGATCCGCTAAGACCGGTTGGCAAGGAGATCGGTGAAGCGCTGACTGTTCACCGCGCAATCAGGACAGGCGCAGAGTTGACAGAACGGGTGCTTGAGCTTCTGAAGCTCGTCGGCGTGCCCGAGCCGGCGGTCAAGGCGCGGCAGCTTCCACATGAGCTGTCAGGCGGACAACGACAACGAGCCTTGATTGCGACGGCGATCGCTCTCGATCCAGCTCTCTTGATCGCAGATGAGCCCACGACGGCGCTGGACGTTACGATCCAGGCGCAAATCTTGGATCTGCTCAGCGAAACCCGCGAACGCGGGAAGGCCGTGATCCTCATCAGCCACAATCTTGCCGTGGTATCGCAGATGGCCGACGAAGTCATCGTGATGCGACACGGTGAAATCGTCGAGCATGGCTCATCAGAACAGATTTTTGGCAATCCAAGACACGATTATACCAGAAGCCTTCTTAAGGCGATCCCATCCGTCCAGTCACGCGGCAGCCGTCTTTCGTCCTATAAGGCGCCGCGCTTCATCTCGGCTGAGCGCGACGTGACCAAAGCGCTGGCCCAATCGGATATCGCACAGCGTAGTAGGCCGCTGCTTGAAGCGGAAGGGCTCGTCAAGCGCTTTCGTGGACCGGACGGCAAGCTGCGTACCGTTGTCAATGATGTCTCGTTTCGCCTCGGCCATGGAGAGACGCTTGGTATCGTCGGCGAGTCAGGGTCCGGGAAGACGACCGTGGCACGCATGGCGCTCGCGCTCGAAAGGCCGGACCTGGGAGAGGTGACGCTCGAAGGTGCGCTGTGGACTGCAGCGACTGAGAAAGAGCGCCGCCAGCGGCGATCGGATATCTCGGTCATCTACCAGGACCCACTAAGTTCATTCGATCCGCGCTGGAGCATCGAGCGCGTCATTGATGATGCCTTGGCAAGGCGCCGCGGAGATCCCCTCGACAGAGCCAGTCGACGATCCGAGGTCAGTGAGTTGCTCGATCTTGTGGGGCTTTCATCAAGCTTCAGGAACAGGCGCCCACTCGAGCTGTCGGGAGGTCAACGCCAACGGGTTGCGATCGCCCGCGCGATTGCTCCGCGCCCCAAGATCATCGTGTGTGACGAGCCGGTCGCGGCACTTGATGTATCCATCCAGGCGCAAATTCTCGATCTGCTTGGCGATCTCAAGTCTCACTTGCGCGTCAGCTATCTATTCATCTCGCATGATCTCGGCGTCGTGCACCACCTGAGCGACCGTGTTCTTGTCATGAATCACGGCGTGGCCGTCGAAGCCGGCGCAGCAGACGACGTATTTTTACGGCCTCGGCAACCCTATACGAGGAAGCTGGTTGCGGCCGTTCCACAATTGCGCTTCCAGGCGGCTTAAAGTCTCAAGGCCAGCCACTCCCCGTCGGCTCAGCGCGAGGCTGAGCGCACGACAAGGCGCTGTGCAAGGCAGCTAGATCGGGCCGTGGCTCTCCCATGCATGCATCCGCGCCAGCGGAAGCCCGTCTGCCTATTCGGACGATGCAAATTCCGTCCTTTAAGGGGATTCACTGCCAGACCGAAGTCCACAAGATGCGATGGCCGATCACCACACCGGCGCAGGTGGGTCTAGACTAGCCGCAACGGAGCTCACAAGCTTCGGCCGAGCGACGGAGGCGATGGGGTTGTCGCTTCAAGCTGGCGCGCCGGTCAGACCTGCGCAAATGCGTGGGCAAAAGCCTTGCGACGGGACATTCGCCGGAGCAGATCGCCGGCCGCCTGGTGCTGAAGCATGGTCGCGCCATCATCAGCCATGAGTCAATATCGTCTCATCTAACGTCGGACGGCCCAGAACGATTACTGGTACCGCCTGCTGCCACTTCACAAGAAAATACGAGGGCACCCCGGCAGAGACCTAGGTAAAGCTTAGGGCAAGGTCACCAGGGACTTCTAACTGGATAAAGTTGGGGCAAACTCACTCCTCATTCTGTTTGCCTGAATTGATCTCCCGACAAGACATCGATGGCCTGGAGTCTAGACTCATACTCCTCGTACGTGCCGAGCAGGGTATCCCCGACCGCCAAATTGTGCACGGGATCGATGAGTGAGGGGGCAGTCGTAAGTTAGGGAAACCGGGCCAGTAAAAAGTACTTCGGCGCCCCGCTCGTCTCGTCGGAACCTTCGGTCCGTGCACCATTTCACGAGTTGCGTTACGGCTCCCTTTCCGGACTCTGTTAGTGGCAGATGGCGAACCGAATAGAAGTTCGTCCGCGTAGGCTACATCTGCCGCGCACCCGAGCTCATGCGTTGATTTGGTTGAGCAGTGATGGTTAGCAGACGCTTGCCAGCCCGACGTTCGAGCGTGCCCTGAATCGGACCAGCTTCCCATGTCAGTCTGATGTGCGCCAGCTTGTTTGGAGCACCAAGGACCTCCCGTCCCGAAGCGAGCGCTGCATCATTCGTTGTCACGTAGATGCATGGAATGTAGTAGCCGGTCTGCCCGCCAGGATTGCGAACTTGGAGTCCTGAGTAGTGCTCTAAGTACGCTCCGACTGTGCTTAAGCCATAGCACGCTACGCCCACAATACCGATCGCCGGGTTTGCTGCAGGTACTAGCTCCTCCGGCAGTAGACGAGTCGCGTCCCTTGTGATGCTGAACATGACATTTACGGCTTGGCAGTTAAGAAACGCGCTACCCTGCTCGTCGCCCCCGTGGTAAAGCGGCGCATCAAACGGAATGCCTTTGACTTCGTGCATTGCTGCAATCCTCCTGATTGTTCTACTCTATGATGTGAACTCAACCTTCACATCGCTAGCGGATCCTCAGGCCAGCCGAGATTTGTCCGGGCGAGTAGGAGGGCCGCGCAGCCACTTTGGCGATTGCCGATGACGGCCGGGAGAGGGCATGCGGATGCCGGCGCATGACTTTCCGAACGATGGCCGCTTTCGCGTGGGTAACACACGAGAGATGCTGGTCCTGCTCTGTGTCACGCTGGAAGCGCACCAAGTACACGGGATGACCTTCGCGCAATGCAAGTCCACCTCTCGCCGGCTTTGTGGCCGCCGACGCCCGGACTGGGTCCCGCTCGCGTACAGATAATCATAAAAGGGCGACGGCCGTAGCCGACGGTGACGTTTTCAGCCGGAATGACGTGCATTAATACGTACCTGCGGTCCTTCCATGTCTGTGTCGTAGTCGTGGAATAGAACGGGCGGACAGCCTGCCGACTCATGTTCGGGGAAGACTTCGCCAAGCTCGCGGAGAACATCCGCGCGCTCACTTGCGTCACGCCGGTATCCCGTCCTGGCAACGCCCCGCATTCCATCGTCGCGCATCTTACGTAGAGCCTCAGCCGGACTTTCATCGTCTGCCAAGAGATTGGGCAGGAGCGTAGACATGCGGTTGCAGATGCGCTGGACGCGCAGCAACAGGGCGCCTGCAACAAGTCACGGGTCTTGCCGCTCGCTTCGATGCGGGGCGCGTTTTCGTACGATCGCTGTCGCTGCTGTCGATCAGGTTGGCACCAGCCGTGTGCACTCCACGACAACATTTTCCGGAATGCTGTCCAGCGAGAAATTGCCGACGGCCCGATAATGCCAACGGGCGATCGAAGCGCTCATCCCTTCTGGGAGTAAAGAGTCGGAATTCGGTGGAGGAACTCGCCCGGACGTCAACAGCGGAAATCAATGGGGCCGCGAGACGATGCAGTCCCGCGGCCTCGCCACCGGAATTTAGTGAAAAGACAGTTTAAGTATGAAATCCCTCAGCCGGTGTTCTTACAGTAGAACACCCTGTTAGACACTTGACAATCCGGACGGCTACGGGGAAACGCGTGCAACCGCAGACCAATGCGGCCGCGAGATCGATGAAGAAGCCGGCTAAAATTGACGGTTCGCCTGTCCTATTCGCCTGTATAACGGGTGCCAAGCGTCGAAAGAGTGTTCAGCGAAGAAGCAGCGCTCGATGCTATTGCGCTGTTCGTAGTCGTCGGCTTCGTGCAGGAATGGTGATCCTGCCGGTGCCGTTTGAGCGTATCATTGCTGTTGCGCTGATTGCGCCGATGTTCGTGCATAACTGCCGGTTGCCGAGGCCCGCTTCAGCGTCATACGGCTTCCGTTCGCTTAAACCATTTCCTCGGTAAGCCAATGTAGTAGCCGCGCCTGATCTCGACCTGCAACTGCACGCTGCCGCGAAGGCGATCTCCGATAGGTTCCAGCAACCGCCTTGCGTAGGACGGACGCGGGTGCCGGTCAGATCATCAGTTAGTGCCAACCCGACCAACCCCTGTAGAGGCCGACAAGCACGATCTGGCGGCGGAGAACGTTGGCGCACGGTGCGCGAAGCGGCTGAAGACGCTCCAATGGCGCTCAATCCGGCGAAGGCTGAGGGGGGCGGCGACGCCGGCCGAAACCATCGTGATTGCAAGGAAGCGGAGGACCATAACTGAGCCGAGGCTGAACTCCTCCAACTAGATGCAAAGCAGAAGCACGGTGATCGCGGTCGGGCACGGGATCAGGCGGCAATTGGGAGTTGGTTTCGTTCGTTGGCCCACGGGTCGCGCCGTCTCCAAATGGCTCGAAGCCGAGTGAGATTGACGGCCTGCCGGCGATTCCCTGCTGAACGCATCCAGCAAGGGCTATTACATCTGCCTCGTGCGGCAGCTCTCGGGCGCGCAGAGTAACGAGGCTGCCGCGGCGATCATGTCGGCATGCCGCGCGTCCAATCCGCTTTGATCCCCCCGCTCAAGCCGCATTCAGCGCCTGGGCGAGGTCCGCGATCAGATCCGACGGGTTCTCGATGCCGATCGACAGCCGGATGGTGGAATCGAGCACGCCGATCTTTTGGCGGATGTCGGCGGGAACGCCGGAATGGGTCATCGTCGCGGGCAGGCTCGCGAGCGACTCGGTGCCGCCAAGGCTCACCGCCAGCTTGAGGATCTGCAGCGCATTGAGGAATTTCACCGCCGCTTCCTTGCCGCCGACGATGTCGAACGAGAAGGTCGATCCCGCCCCCAGGCATTGCCGCGCGAACACGCGGCCCTGGGCGGAGTCCTGCTCGTGATGACCGAGATAGTGCACCTTGGCGACTTTTGGATGGTCGCGCAGATAGCTCGCCACCAGGCGCGCATTCGCATCGGCCTTTTCCATGCGCAGGCTCAGCGTCTCGAGCGAGCGGTTGATCATCCAGCACGAATGCGGATCGAGCTGGGTGCCGATGGCGCCGCGCAGCGCCTTGATGCCCTTCATGATCGCCTTCGAACCGAGCGCGGCGCCCGCGATCAGGTCGGAATGGCCGCCGACATACTTCGTCAGCGAATACAGCGACAGGTCCGCGCCGTGCTCGATCGGCCGCTGAAACACCGGGCCGAGCAGCGTGTTATCGCAGGCGATGATCGGCGTGTGTCCCTGGGCCTTGCCGACGGAATCGGCGATGCGGCGGATCATCGCGATGTCGACGAGGCCGTTGGTCGGGTTGGCCGGGGTCTCGATCAGGATCATCGAAACCCGCCCCTTGCCCGTCGCCTCCTCCGAGGCTTGCCTGACGGAGGCTTCATCGATGCCGTCGGCAAAGCCGACCGCGCCGATCGACAGGCGCGCCAGCGTGTTCGTCAGCAGGGTTTCGGTGCCGCCATAGAGCGGCTGCGAGTGCAGGATGACGTCGCCGGGGCGGACGAAGGCGAGGATCGTGGTCGCAATGGCCGCCATGCCCGAGGAGAACAGCGCGCAGCTCTCGGTGCGCTCATAGACCGCAAGCCTGTCCTCGACGATCTCGCTGTTGGGGTGGTTGAAGCGCGAATAGACGAGGCCCGCCCCCATGCCTTCTGGCGGCTCGCGCCGGCCGGCGACGTAATCGAAGAAATCCTGGCCGTCTTCGGCGGTCTTGAACACGAAGGTCGAGGTCAGGAACACCGGCGGCTTGATGGCGCCTTCCGACAATTGCGGATCATAGCCATAGGTCAGCATCAGGGTTTCCGGATGCAGCATATGGTTGCCGATATGGGTCTTCGACGGGAACGGTTTTGCCATGGCCTGTCTCGCTGTTCTGATGCTCGCCGCGCGTTGCGGGCCGAATCGGTGGTACACCGCGGTGGTCACAAAATCGACCCTGTATGCAGGTTCGTCAGCACCTGCTCCGGCAGCGGATTTCCAGACACATCTGACTCGGCACCAGCGCTCAAATGCGTCAGTAGGTTCTCGGGTAGGCTGGTTAGCTGGTTATGGTTAGCGAGGAGGAGCACGAGCCCGGGCGGGCGCGCTTCAGGTAAGCTGGTTAGCTGGTTGCCCCTAACGGCGAAAGTATGGAGCATAGCGGGAAGCCCTCCGGCAGACTCGTCAATTGATTGTCGCTGAGCTCGAGATACTGGAGCGAATCAGGGAGGATCTCCGCTCCTGCCCTTTTGTTCGTTCGAAGAGATCCCATCGCCGCGCAGAATCTGTCCTGCCTCGAAAGGATCCATTCCATACTCCCTTGCCAGGACTGAGTAGACTTAGTCCATACGATACGTTGTAACCTCTGAAGCACTTACCTGTCGGTAAGCTGACGAAGAAGCTATCGCCAGGTGGCGACCATAGGAGTTGGAAAGGCGGTGATCGTTGCGCCTGCCCGAAGCTGCTCGACCATTTCGGCACGATCATCATATGACAGGGACGTATCCGCGTGGAGGCGTCTGATTTCCTCCTCGCCGTCCGACCGTGCCACCGCCGCCTTGGTCTGCGCGGCCGTCCCCTGTCGCTGCCTGAACTGTTCGGCTGCCCGCGCCGCACACATCGCGCGCTGGCTCTCGGCGAAAACGAGGCCGGGGCGCACCGGGACGGAGTGCTCACAGTCTATGACGTGGCAGATTCAGCTCATGCGGAGGATGACGTAGACCAGAGGGTTGAAAATTGGGCTGCCGAACGGGACGTGGGCCCGCTCGAGGTTCGAGAAGACCTAACGCGATTAAATCTCTCCGAGAGAGATCAACATCTTCGATCTCGGATCGTTGTCGGTGTCGACGCTTCAAGTTGTCAGGCTGATGACGTATCCCAGCGGATCGTCACCGTAATAGTTGCGCGTCGGATGGTACGTGTCGATTCGAGCGCGATCTCCTCGAGCTCCTCTTTCGAGACCTAGATGTACTGACCCTTCTCGAGCTCGTAGCCCCTGACGATTCTTCGTTCGGCACCTCGTCGCCGGTGTCGGCGTCGACCTTCACGTACTTGATGCGGTGTCCCGTCTGGCGGTTGAGCTGGTCGAAGGTGATACTGTGTTTCCCAAACCGAAGGACCAGGCCTTCTTCCTCAGCTCGCGAGGCTGCCGTCTGTCGGCGACCGGCCTGCAGAGCGTCAGCAAAGATTGCGTGAGTCAGCCACCACATACGATTCCACGGCGCGGCCAAAATGAATGCGAGCGACGATAGCCGACCCATACGCTACTCAGAAGGAGGCAATCCGCGCCGCGGTCGATGCCGCCCACGCGAACGGAAAGGCAGGTCACGACGCTTAGGTTCTCGTTCAAGGGGAAAACTACCAATTTAGAATCGAGTGGACACATGGCCACGACCCCATACCACACCAGCCGGCTAATCGCGGACCACATGAGATCGGCGCCGACCAATCCTGGTAGGTGCCTTGCAGTCCTTCTCCGCGATAATTGGCAGCACCCTTTGGGAGTTCAGTCTCTCGGGGGCCGAGGTGGCCAGCCTTCCTAACTCCGAGGGCGACGGCTGGTGGTAGGGACAGTGCTTTCGGGGCGAGCGCCGAAACACGTCTGCGCTGCCCGTTTTTCGGAGCGCCCCGCCTTTCCGCTGAATCTTCACCAACGGTGCGAACTGGAATCGCTGCTTCCAACCACGGTCCAAAGGAAACCTGATATGATCCCTATTGAGCAGTCCTTTATTCGAGCGATAACGTTGCTTGACGGACCAAAACCGACCGAGCAACGGGCTGAAATCGTCGCCCACCTGGATACTATTGTAGACTATGCACGCGACGATGCCGAGGAGCGCCTAGCCCATAGTTTCAAAGCGATGGCCCTGAACCACCTCGACAGTATCGGTCGAGATACGTCGACTATTGTTAAGGAAAAAATGGAGCTGGCTCTGATCGCCACTGAAGAATTGATTATAGCTATCGTTGAGCGCAACCGGCGGGGAATAAGATCCGAGCGACGTCCATGCAGGAACGTTGCAACTGGGCAATACGCCGGCCGGTGGTCGCGATCAGATAAGCATGACCGATGACGACCTCCACCGGCGCTTCAGGTCTTCCTGGTAAAACTTCACCGCCAGATGGATCATCCTTCCGGCGACCGCGATCGCATCAGACGGTTTTATTAAGATCTACGCGAATGGACTTATCTCATCACGGGGCAAAGACCATCGTCTGGTATTGACAATCAACGGTGACTATCAAAGCTACGTCCTGATGAGTGGTCACGCCAGCGCAGATGAATGGGACGATTGCGGCATCCTATCTTGGAGGAGTGGGTTGGGGGCAAGACGCAGATTTCTCAACGGAGATCACCGCTGCCATCCATCGCTGGCGTAAAGACGCTCGGCAGCAGAACCTGTGGTCGTGATGAGCGTCAACAACATCTTTCCCTCTTTTTGTGCTAACTCGCTGACAGCCGAGAGCAGCCAGCGCCCGATACCGCGACGGCGTGCACTTCTTCCAACCAGGAGTTTGACGACTTGAGCGCTATGCATCTGGTTCGCAAAGGCGGCAGGTACCATCTGGACTGTGCCAACAATCTGACCTGTGCTATCTTCCGCAGCTAGCAACACGCTTTCATTGCAAATGACCGCGTCCGCAATGCTACGCCAGTACACCAGCGCACGTCGTCGAGATACAAGCTGACTGAGTCGCCGTGGGCGACGCAGTCGATGAGGATGTCAGCGAGACCCTCCAAACGCCTATCGACTTCGTCGGCGTCGATGCGCCGTACCTGGATATCGTCTGTCATCTGATTCTGGAGAGAGCGAGCCGATCACCCTCGGCAAGGCCTCACGCGCTTGCTGCCGGTGGCCTCGAGAACGGCCGAGGCGAACAGAACTGGATCTTCACTTTGAGGTCACGGTCCAGTTATTGAACTTGAAGTCCATTCCGCCTGGGGACGAGGTGATCTCGACGCCGTATTGGACGCTACCGACGTTTATGTCGCCGAAGTAGCCTTTCGACTTGATCCACTCTAGGATGCCTTTGATGTCCACTGTCCCGCTATTGCTCTTCGAAGTGGGCACGAGCGAGATGACGTTGTGACCATTGTTCCCTTCAAACACGTTCCAGGTCGTCCCTCCCACCTCGACGTTAGTGTAGACCGGGATCGCGGCCCCGGAGGGATCCTGCCGATAATGATAAGAAATCGGCTTAACGTTGCCGCTACCGTCCGAGTTTCCAGTGTAGTTTGTCCAGATCATGATCTCGTGCTGGTTTGAGCTGTCCCAAATATCATAGGCGGTGTCCCAAGCGCCGCTTTTAGGAACGTCCTGATTGAAGGTCGAGCTCAAGGTGTTGATTGCACTGAGCGGCTTCCCGATATGGACGGCCTCATGCGGATAGCTCTTGATGCCACCAGTTCGAGGCTGGTTCGACCACACGCTCCACCGGTTCGCTCCATACACCGAAATGGTCTGAGGCCCGGCACCACTGCCCCACACGTCGTTGTTCCAGGAGTAGCCATCGCGTGCAAAGTTCCCGTACGGAGCGCTCGAACTCCAAATCGGGGGCTTTGCCGGTACAGCGGCGACCGGCCGCCCGACGTCTTTTACAGCTTGCCTGAAAAGCTCATGATGCTCCTGTGAGTGGGCGTACCCCGTTGGGGACTCTGGCAAGCCGGCACCGTTTATCCGATTGGAATCCATTATGCTCTCCCTTGCTCCTATGAGAACAAAGCCTCTTCGGTTGGCCCTTAAAGATCGGCTTCGAATTCTAGGACGGTTGGCTTTCGAGAAGCTGACTAGTGCGCGAGTGCACGGTACGCGCCTGGCCGCTACTTTTCCAACCCACGCACGTGGCGCAACGAGAAGGATTTCCCGATGGTCATCGCGAGCCCGCCGGGATCATGATCGGGCGCGACTCTGGCGCCATCTGAGTGACGCGGGCAATTGGTCAGGCCGCGCTGCTTCCATTTCCAGCCCGTTGCCGACCACATGCGCCGCCATCTGGCAGCGGCGGATCGCTTGTTCATGGATTGAAACCACGGCGCCGGTGCTCGATCGCGGGCGTGGTCAAACGAAGAAGGGCTGCTTCTGGGCGATCGTCTCCGACGACCGCAGCCATAGTGGCCCAAATCCGCCGATCGTGCCGTTCCGATATGCCCGGATGCCTTCGCTGAGCAGTTCCTGGACGCTTCAACGGACACTTCCTGCAACGCGATGCCTATGACGGTTATGATCGGCTGATCGAAGTTGTCCGACCGCAAGGGCCGTGGTGCTCGTACATTGCTGGAGCCATTTGCGCCGGCGCTTCGTCAGATTGGCCCTGGCTGACGCGCTTCCTCGATGACGAGCGTCTCGAGCTCGACACCAATCCGGTTGAAAAGGCGATCCCGCCAATCTGCTTGACCAAAAATAAACGCGCTCTTCGCCAGTCATGAGGTCGGAGCCGAAAACTGGGCCTTGCTCGCACCCATCGTGGCGACCTGTAAGCTCAACGACATCAACCCGGTCGCCTACATCGCCAAAACGCTCACGGCGATCATTGCCGACCATCCCCAAAGCGAAATCGACGACCTCATGCCATGGCCCTTCCGCAAAACCTCAAGCCAGCATCAATAGGGTTGCGGCTAAGCGCTTACGATCATCGAGCGCGGCGAGCCAAAAATGGTGGTCAGCGACAACGGCACTGAATTTACCAGCAACGCCATCGTGACATAGGCCGGTCGGAGCCGCGTCGCCTGGCACTACATCGCGCCCGGCAAGCCGAGGCAGAATGCCTTCATCTAAAACTTCAATGGCCGTCCGGGATGGCCATCTCGAAGTATACGTTTAGACGCCGCTCCTGCGTTCGAGCGAGCTTTGCTGAGCGCTCAAAAAGAATATCAAAAGCGCTCCGGTGCAAGCCCCAAATCATCTCGTCCGGATCTAGGTATGGTGCAAAGTCCTCACGCCACATCGCATATGCGTAGTGCTTTGCGGCAACCGTTAGCGGCATCACGTGCGTGCGGCCGTTCTTGGTCACTTCGCTCGGAAGTGTGATGTTCTCTGTGATCCAGTCTTTGGCTATCGACCAGTCGTTGCGGGACTGGTTTCGCGGCGCCTGACCATGCGCCTGCACTTGATCATCTCCCACCGCTTCGTGAAGCGGCTCGTGCGACGTTGTCTTCTTGACTTACCCAATGTTACCCAACTTCGATCTGAATGGGCGTATATGGGCCGAAAATGACGGTTAGCGTTCCCGATACTCGCGACCCTGGAAGAGGAGGGGGACGCGAGTTGGCGGGCCAAAGAGCCCGGAGGAGGGATTAATGCCAAGGACGCAAGCCGCTTTGCGCGGCCATTCGGCTCATTTGTTCAAAACCGCTCTGATTTGCTCAGCTCTCTTGGCTGGGGCGGCCGCATCTTTCGGCCAGGCCAAAGGGGACGATATCAACTGGCGCCAGTTCGAGGGCGCTTCGATCGTGTGGGCATATGACATCCATCCCTATGCTGACGCGGTCGCAGCACAGCTGCCTGACTTCGAGAAGTTGACAGGCATCAAGGTGACGCCTGAGCTTTATCCGGACGACGCCTACTGGAATAAGCTGACCATCCAGCTGAGCACAAAGTCACCCTCGTGGGACATCGTCGGCATGGGGATTCAGCCGGCTTGGGATCTCGCCCCCGGTCAACTGCTCGAGCCGCTCGATCGTTATTTGAACGATCCCAAGCTCACCTCGGCAAGCTATGATTATAAGGACTTTTTCCCCGCACTACGTGACGCGCTGACATGGGAGATCAACGGCGGGCAGATCGAGGCCGGCCGGGGTCAGGTGTGGGCCATCCCGCACGGTTTCGAAAACATCCAATTGTTCTACCGCAAGGACATTCTGGATAAACACGGTATCAAGGTCCCCACAACTCCGCCGGAGATGTCCGCGGCATGCGAAAAGCTGAAATCTGCGGATCCCGCGATCACACCCCTGGGCGTGCGGGGAGTGCGCTTTTGGAGCAGTATCCACACGGCCGCCATCTCGATTGCCAAGTCCTATGGTGTGCACGACTTCGTCGTCAAGGACGGCAAGTTGGAAACCGGTCTCGATTCGCCCGAGTCGCTCGCCTTCCACAAGGACTATGTGCAGATGATCAAGAAGTGCGCTGCTCCGTCCTTTGCCAACGACAACTGGTACCAGGTGGTCGATGGCATCAATTCGGGCCGGACCGCGATGGCGATCGATTCCAACATGTTCGGATTCTGGAACGATGTTGCCGGCAAGCCCGCTTCGGGCAAGATCGCATTCGCTCCCCCGCTGCGCGCTCCGAACGGCAAGAATTTCGAATCGAACATCTGGATCTGGTCCCTGGCCATGAATGCTGCCTCCCAGAAAAAGGGAGCGGCCTGGCTGTTCATTCAGTGGGCGACGTCAAAGCAGGTCGAGCTGAACGGAGCCGTCGCCGGGAAGCTCGTCAACTCTCCGCGCGCTTCGACCTGGAGCGACAAGGTTTGGCTCGACTATGCGGCTAAACCGGAATTCACGAACTTCGTGGATACCTTCAAAAGCGTGCAGGACAGGGCGGCGCTCGCCTTTACGCCGCGCGTAGGGTTTGCCGAGGCCATGAACGCCTGGGCAGTCGCCATGCAGAAAATGGTCAATGGCGCGGACGTGAAGGCGACGTTGACCGGCCTCGCCTCCGAGATCCGCTCTTCCATGTAAGGCGATCGGGGGCGGCATAAGGGTTTGCCGCCCCCATCACGCCCGAGTAGCTTTTGAGAAGTGAGCGATGGACCTTCGAGGCACCGACGCAACCGTGACGTTACAATCATCGGCAGGCCAACTGGCATCGTCCAAAGACGAGCAGGTGCAAAACGCCGAAAAGCATGGGCTTGACTGGTGGAGCCTTGCTGCGATTGCGCCCGCGATCATTATCCTGCTTGGATTTCTTTTTCTGTTTTTCTATGGGATCTTTCAATCGCTGACCGATCTCAAGTTTGGTCGTCCCCTGGTTCGCTTCATTGGATTCACCAACTATGAAGTGGCGATCAAGTCCCAGGATTTCTGGAACAGCGTGCGGGCGACAATGGCGTATGCCTGCTCCGCCGTGCTCGCGGAAGCGTTGTCCGGGCTTGCGCTTGCCAAATTGTTCGCAAGTGGGGTGTTCCTTGCCCGGCTGATGCGACCCGTCATTCTCCTTCCCTTGGTTCTGCCGCCAATGAGCGTCGCCTTGATGTGGACCACAATGATGGATCCGCAGAATGGGATCCTGAACTACTTGCTCTCGCTTATTGGGATCGGCCGGTTGGCATGGATTTCGGACGCCAGCACAGCGATGTTGTCGCTGGTTCTCATCGACATATGGACTTACACGCCATTTTTCGCGCTGATCATCTTCGCCGGCTTGCAGGGCATCGACCATGAGGTCAGAGAAGCCGCGCGGGTCAATGGTGCGAAGGGTTGGGCAACCTTCCTCCATATCGAGCTTCCGCTCATCGCGCCATACATCCTGATCGCCGCTGTATTTCGGCTGATCGAATCGCTCAATCAGTTCGATATCATCTTCGGGACAACGCAAGGAGGCCCGGGTGACAGTACCGCCGTGCTCTCGGTCCGCGCCTACATCACAGCCTTTCAAAATCTTGCCTTCGGGCGTGGTGCCGCGCTCATGGTCGTCAACTGGTTGATCGTACTTCTCGGGACCTTGGCCATGGTAAAATTGTGGCGCTTGGTCCGGCAGCGTGTCAGTTAGAGGAGGCTTGAGATGCGTTTAAATCGCTCAACGCCGGCAAGCTTATTCCTCAATCTGCTGGTTGTTGCCTGTACGCTGATCCTGACATTTCCGCTGGTCTGGATCGTGATCATGTCGCTGAAGCAGCAGGCCGAGGTCATGACCTGGCCACCGCGCTTCATCTTCACGCCGACTTTCGAAAACTTCCGCGTTTTGTTTGATGCAGCCCAGGCCGGGGCAACCAGCTACGGCACCATCAAGGTTGATTTCCTGGCGCCGGTCACCAATAGCGTTGTGATCTCGCTTGGTGCGGTGCTCGTATCGCTGATCGCCGGGGTGCCTGCAGGCTACGTCCTGGCGAGGCGTGATATCCCTATGAAAGAGGACATCGCATTCTTCATTCTGGGCTTCCGCTTCGCGCCGGCGCTACTTGTGGTCATACCGCTGTTCAGTGTGTTCCAAACAGTCGGCCTTTATGACACCTATTTCGGTATGATCTGGGTCTATCAGGTCGTCACGCTGCCGATGATCATTTGGCTCAGCCGTTCGTATATCGAGGACATCCCAAAGGACATTGAGGAGGCCGCCGCCATGGATGGTGCAAAACCATTCCGCGTGGTCTGGCACATCGTCCTTCCGCTTCTAAAGCCCGGCTTGATAGGCGCTTCATTGCTCATTTTCCTGCTTGCGTGGCACAACTTCGCTCTCGGCCTGATCCTCAGTTCGACGAAAGCGCCCGTCACCGTCGCTCTCCTCAAGCTGCTCAATCCGGGCGTTCAGTTCTATCCAGTCATGGCTGCGGGTCTGGTGGTGACCATGATTGTGCCGGTCGTCCTGATCATCCTTGGCCAGCGTCATCTCGAACGTGGTCTTACCTTCGGGGCCGTGAAATGAGCCCGAGACGATTGATGTTCTTTGGAACGACCAATCTCGACCTCTGCTTCACCGTCGAGCGGCTTCCAACGCCCGGTGAAAGCCTGATGGGAGGCTTGAAGCGGAATGCGGGAGGCAAGGGCGCCAATCAGGCGGTCGCCGCCGCTCGATTGGGCGTTCGGCCGAGCTTCTACACCCGACTTGGCGATGACGATGCCGGCCGATCGTTGCTGCAAGCGCTGCGTGAGGCAGGTGTCTGTCTCGATGCAGTTGCGGTGTGCCCAGGGGAGATATCGGGTTCAGCTCTCGTCCTGGTCGGTGACGACGGCTCCAACATGATCGTCATAGACCCCGGAGCCAATGCAAATGTCACACCAAGCATGGTCGAAAAGGCCGCCGAATTCATTGAACGGGACGCAATTGTAGTTGCCGAGATGGGCATGCCGGTCGGCGCACTCAATCACCTCTTTGCAATGAAGAGCGTCAAGGGATTCGAGCTCATTTTCAATCCGGCCCCCGTGAGGGCCGGCCTGTCGTCGGAGGCGTGGAGAAGTGTCGATTTCGTCACTCCAAACCAGGCCGAGGCTTTCGAGCTCACCGGCGTCGAGGTGCACGACTTCGACAGCGCCGCTCATGCGGCCGGAAAGCTCCTCGATCTCGGCCCGAGAGCAGCCCTGATTACGCTTGGTGCGCAGGGGGCCTACTACGCCGATGCCAGCGCGTCTTTTGCCCTCCGGGCATTTCCTGTGAAGGTCGTTGATACGACTGCGGCGGGCGATGCCTTCAATGGAGCCTTCGCAGCCTCCCTTGCTCAGCGCCTACCGATCCGCCAAGCGGTCAGGAAGGCCCTTGCCGTAGCGGCGCTGTGTGTAACGCGACGCGGCGCGCAAAGCGCAATGCCAAGCAGCGAAGCCGTCGACGAGTTTCTCAAGTCTCAAACTATCCTGGAGTTGGAATGACCGAACAGTTCTCAGTTGCAGACAGGACCGTGCTCGTGACCGGTGCGGGTGGAGGCATTGGCTCAGCCATTGCAAATGCTTTCCGTCAAGCCGGTGCGAACGTCCTGGCAACCGACGCAAATGTGGAAAACCTCCGTAGCATTCTGACGCACCTGCCGTACGGCAACGGCATCCTGCCGATGAGCATGGATGTGTCACGAGAAGACGATGTCGGCAGGGTGCTTGATGAGATCGCCAGGCGCTTCGGCAGGCTCGATGTCCTGATCAACAACGCCGGAATAAAATCGGCTCAGCCGCTTCTGACCGGCAATGCCGATCGAATTGAAAAAACCATCCAGATCAATTCCGTCGCGGTGCTTCGCTGTGCCAAGCTAGCGATCGAGCGCTTCATGAAGGCCAAGGGCGGCCGCATCGTCAATGTCGGGTCCTCGTTGTCATCTCAAGGCGCGGTTTTCAACTACCAGGCTGGCGGTGCCGACTATTGCTTGTCAAAAGCCATCGTTCACGATGTGACAAAGCTGCTCGCTTATGAATGTGCTCCGCTCAAGATCAACGTCAACGCAATTGCACCCGGGATTATCGATACGCCCATGCATGGGCGTCCGCGAGAGGAGACCGAAGCGCGTCATAGTGGCCGGATTCCACTGGGCCGGGTCGGATTGCCGGAGGATATCGCAGGCCTCGCGGTTTTCCTGGCTAGCCCCGCAGCCTCCTATATGACCGGGCAGATTGTCCATGTGAATGGCGGGATGCTGATGAATGGTTAGCAATGGCTGCGACATCGGCTGGCCGCCAATAGAAGGGATCATCTCCGACCTGGATGGCGTCGTCTATCGCGGCAGCACCGCAATCGCGGATGCGATAGAAGCGTTCACGCGATGGCAGAAAGTCGGCGTGCCGTTCTGTTTTGTGACGAACAATTCCACGCATACCCCGGAGGACGTCGTCCGCAAGCTGACAGGATTCGGGCTTGTGATCTCGCCGTCACAGGTCGTGACAAGCGCTATCACGGCTGCAGAACTTATTCGAACGAATTATCCGCAATTGACGCGCGTCTATGTCATCGGAGCTCCGTCGCTTGTCACGGCCATGCGCGATGTCGGGCTGGAGGTCACTGAGCGAAACCCCGAAGTTGTCGTGATGGGGCTTGACAGGGATATTACTCACGAGAAGATGCGAATTGCCGTTGAGGCGATCCTCAACGGCGCTGTCTTCATCGGAACCAATCCTGATCTTCTCTTGCCCACGGCCAGCGGGTTCGAGCCTGGGGCAGGAGCTGCGATTGCGGCTGTGGCTGCCGCGACGCAAGTGCAGCCTTCGATCGTCGGAAAGCCGCAAGTGCCGATGATCGAGACAGCGCTCTCACGCCTCGGTACGAACCGCGCTTTGACGATTATGATTGGAGACCAGATTCCAACGGATATTCAAGCCGGAAAAGTAGCGGGGCTTGCTACGGTGCTGGTTACAACTGGTGTGCCGATGCGTCATGACCCGTCCCTAATGGCCCCCGATTTCACCGTAACGACCTTGCGCGACGTTGAGGTAAGTGCCGCGCGCTCGGGTCGCCCGCAACAGAGGAGGGCATAATGGCCGATGTTCGCCTGGAAGGCCTCAGGAAGGCCTATGGGACGATCGAGATCCTGCGCAATATCGACCTTGCGATTGATCACGGCGAATTTGTCGTCTTCGTCGGTCCATCCGGGTCAGGCAAGTCAACGCTTTTGCGCATGATTGGCGGGCTCGAGCCCATCAGCGGTGGGCGGCTCCTCATCGACAATGAGCTCGTCAACGACATCGATGCGGCCGATCGCAACCTCGGCATGGTCTTTCAAAGCTACGCTCTCTATCCGCATATGACGGTCAGAGAAAATCTGGCCTTTCCTCTGCGCATGGCCAAAGCCTCGAAAGCCAAGATCGCCACCAAGATAGCCAAAACTGGCTCGCTATTGCAGATCGACCATTTATTGGATCGCAAGCCTCGACAACTCTCAGGCGGCCAACGCCAGCGCGTCGCAATCGGGCGCGCCATCATGCGCGAGCCAAAAGTGTTCCTGTTCGATGAGCCGCTCTCGAACCTGGACACCGAACTACGCGTGCAGATGCGGGTTCAGATCGCCAAGCTCCACAAGCAGCTCGGAAATACCATGATCTATGTGACGCATGACCAGGTCGAGGCCATGACCATGGCTGACAAGATCGTCGTGCTCAAGGACGGCAACATCGAACAGGTCGGCAGCCCGCACGATCTGTATCACAACCCCGCTTCGCACTTTGTGGCGGGATTCATAGGCTCGCCGAAGATGAACTTCCTGGGCGGTATGGTCGCGGCTGCCCGCGAACATGGCGTGGACGTCCGGTTGGACGCCGGTCCGACGATCTCCGTTCCGGTTCATCCGGACCAGATGCTGGTTGGCAAGCCGGTCACCCTTGGAATTCGTCCGGATGACTTCTCCTCGTCCGCGCCTGGGCAGCAGGAGATCGCGATTGAACTCGGAGTCGATTTCGTTGAGCATCTCGGCAGCGTCACGTATATCTACGGTAATGCAGGAAACGAAACCGTAGTAGCCAGGGCACCACAATCCGGTTGGCCCAAAGGCGCTAGCCGGCTCACCCTCACCGCCGCTCCAGCCGATTGCCACTTGTTCATGAGCAATGGAAGGGCGGTACGGCGGTTGCACGCACCGGCGAGTTGGAGGTAGTCTTGACGTAGAGCCGTACGATGATGCGCGGCTCAGAATGGACACGCGGACGGCTGAGGTGAAGGGAGCCGGTATCAGGCAGTTCTTCCGCAATTCCCGTTCGTTTGTCCTTGGTGCGGGGATCGGCTCGGGCATGACCGCCAGGGCCGCCGAGCGGGCGGGGGCCGACTTCGTGCTCGCGCTCAATGCGGGCCGTTTTCGTGCCATGGGTGGGGCCTCGCCTGCCTCGATCCTTCCAATCCGCAACAGTAATGAATTCGTAGCAAACTTCGGACGGACCGAAATCCTCCCAAGTACCAAACTGCCAGTCTTCTTCGGCGCCTGTACCTTCGACCCTGAGCTCGATCTTGATCGTTGGCTCGATCGGATCATCAAATGGGGATTTGCCGGTGTGACCAACTTCCCATCGGTCATACACATCGACCATGAGCGCAGGTCATTGCTCGAGAAGTGTGGTCTTGGTTACTCCCGGGAAATCGAGCTCCTCGTGAAAGCTGCAAAACGCGGCTTGATGACGATTGCCTATTCGCGCAGTCAATCCGAAGCGCGTCGCATGGTCGAGGCGGGCGCCGAGGCCATTTGCATCAACTTCAATCTCAACCGCGCGGTTGAAAGCGGAGCCGATCCGTCGATCAGCCTGTCTGAACTTGCAGCGCGTACGAATGCCGTTGCGCGCGTTGCTCAATCGGTCAACAAGAGCACCATCTGCCTGCTTGGGGGCGGCCCCATCACCAAGCCGGACGAGCTCCTCGACATCTGCCGCGAGACCGGAATCCAGGGGTTCATCGGAGGCTCCTCGCTGGACCGCGTGCCTCTCGAGATGTCGGTCCTCGAGGTAACATCAGGCTTCAAGACCATCCACCTGTTGCGCGAGAAGGTGGATCTGCTCGAACGACAGCTGCAGTTAAGTGGTTTCAGGCACGGCGTGATCGCGCAGTCCTCGGCAATGAAGCGTATCCTTGAGATCACCAAACGCGTTGCGGCGACCCCCAGGCCAGTCCTCATCTGGGGGGAGGCTGGCTCCGGCAAGCGGAGAATAGCAACCCTGGTTCATGCGTTTAGCGACCGCAGGCACGCCAAAACGGCGTTGTTCCATTGCCGCCTCGGTCCGGCGATGAATATACTTGGCCCGTTGTTCGGCGCCGAGCGTCTTGAGAGCGGCAGACGCCAATTGTCACTCCTGGAGGCGTCGAGTGACGGTGCCGTCGTGCTACTGCATGTCGACCAACTTTCGCGCGATGGACAGGAGCGGCTTGCCGATTACCTCGAGACAGGCGGATTTACCCCTCTGAACGGGGTAACTGTGATGCGTTCCAATGCCCGGATCATTGCGACCGCCACGGTCGAGCGCGGCGCTGGCCTTGAAACGGTTCTGTGCGCGCGGCTTCTCGCCCTTTTTACCGGCCTCGATGTCCAATTACCTTCGCTGCCCGACAGGCTTGAAGATTTGCCGCAACTCATTCAACACTTCACGGTCGAAGCAAAGGGGGATTCCAGCGCCCAGACGCTCACAATCGAAAACTCTGCATTTCTCGCGCTCGCCGGGCACGACTGGCCGGGCAATTTGCGCGAGCTGCGGCAGGTCGTGAACCAGCTCGTAACCCTTCCAGCAAGTCACATCACCGGTGAGGTGCTAAGGCCGCTTTTGGACACAGCCTCACATGCAAGGCCGCCCGTTTCTCTTTCGGAGCGAGACTGGATTATTGAGGGCTTGAAGAGAAACAGGCTTCACCGCGGCAAGACTGCCCGCTCTCTCGGGCTTTCGCGAAAAACCCTCTATAACAAAATCAAGAAGCTGCGGATCCTCGAATAACGCTTCATGCTCGTCGAAGCGGCTGTTTGGATGTGGCTGCATGCTCCAGCGCGAATTTCGGTACGGACGCTCCTTGAGAGCCAAGGCTTACGAGCGTTATGTCCGCTCCAATCGGCAGCGCAAGCGCATCGGGACGCAGATAGACGAACCCACCCAGCTGCGAACCCAAGCGTTGTTCTGCTGCTCTCATCTCCGACTCGTTTGCCGCGACAAACAGGACTTTGAACCCGCGATTTGCAAACCACTCCATTCTCCGAAGCTCGAGCTCCTGACCGCGATCGATCGGCACTCCTGCCGGTGTCCGTTCAATCATGGAGGCAGGCGGAAAGTTTGTCACTCCGGTCATCTTTGCATCCTGTAACAGATCTACCAGGTCTTCCCAGCAGGCAAACGGATCGATCATGACGATCGCCGCGTAGCAGGAAGGGGGCGCTTTGGGGCTCGTTTGCAAGTCTCGCAGGAGACAGTCGTTCCAGTCGATGACGGGAAGTGTAGCCATGACGAACATGGCATTCTGCGGAAGGGTCCGCAGTGACGGAGCATAGATCGTCATCTGATCACCGCGAGACGAGGAGAGACTTGCGACAAGGCGACCTAAGACATTGGCTCTCACGGTTCTACCCAATTCTACCCATTTGAACGTTTCGCCGATCTTACACGCCGCTCCATCGAGGTCTAGACCACCACTGTCGATCTTGGAGGAGCAATGTCATGTCTTCCCTCGGCGAGGGAGCCGGGCTCGGCTGGAAGCGATGGATGCTAAGGGCCGTCATCACTGTTCATGCTTGCGGTATGCTTGAGTGGCCTCTCCGCGTCTGTCCTCGCCTGCCGGATACGATTTGCCGATGCTGGCCCGAGCTCGGCTCGTTCTGAAAAAGGGCCCGTGAAGCGTCTGGGCTAAAAATTGCGGGCGAGCTATCGCTGCGCCTGACGAATCCGCTAGCAGACCGGTCGTCTGCTTTCCTCCCTGACTCAGCGCCGCTGCTGGAAAACTCCGGCAGCGGCATCTTTTTGTCTCGGAGCGCGCCGCCATGCGGGGGAGCCCAAACCATCAAAGCGTCGCCAGCTGACGCTCGCCTCAGTCCATCCAAATGGGAGGCGGCTTCCATCGTCACACGGCCCTCAATCACCTCGCTTCGAAACCGCTGTACCTCATCGGGGCACCTTCATCGAAGCACAGGGGAAGCCTTCTGCCCGCCCCATTGCCTGTGATCCTTCTCAAGGATGCGGCAGGCGCCGGAGCGCTCTTGGCTCGCCAAGGACGTCGCCTTGGTCAGCGCTCTCAGCGCTGTACGGCTATTCAACGCCACCTGCAAACTTCTGGACGTGCAATCTGCTGTTAATCGGACCTTGAGCCTCTCGGGAAGCGGCTGCTGCTGCTACGGCCGCTTTGCACCTACCCAACTTTACCCAATCGCGCTCGTATCCGGGCTTATGTGCCATTTTACTCCGATCTAGACCTCCAGGTGTCCAGAAACGTCCAGGAGGAAGATCGTGTCTCACCATTGCGCGGACGACCAGAGGTCAGTCCGGGATGGTCACCCGTCCGATCCTGCCGGCAAGGTCGCGATCGTCGCAACCCTGGACACAAAGGGCCGCGAAACCGCTTATCTTGCGCGCGTCATCGAACAGTGCGGCCGCAAGACTCTTACGATTGATGTAGGCACATCAAACAGGAGAGGCAGAAGCGCGTCGGACTGCAGCGATGCAGGGGTGGTCGCACCCGCCGAGCTCTTACGGGAAATAGCTGCAAGTGCGCGTGAAGAGGTGAAGGAGCTCCTGCGATTAGGTGCGATCGACGCCATCGTCGGAGTAGCGGGCGGCAAAGGCAGTGCAGTCTTCGGTGAAGTTGTTTCGGAGTTGCCGTATGGATTCCCGAAGCTGCTGGTGAGCAGCGCAAGGCCAGCCCTCCTGGCCGAACTGGCCCTCCAAAACGACGTCATCCTCTATCCGACCCTGGTCGATCTCTTCGGAATCAACGCGTTCACCGAACGCGTTCTGGACAATGCCGGGCGGGCCATTGCGGCGATGCGTTATGTACCGGCTCAAGGTCGGCAGAAGAGAAAGATTGTTGCGATCACGGCCTTTGGGGTCACGACGCCGGCGGCAAATCGCTGTGTCGCGCGGCTGGCAGAGGCAGGCATCGACGCGATCGTCTTTCCGGCCAATGGCGCGGGTGGACGCAAGATGGAGCAACTCGTGTCCGCCGGTGAGTTCGATGCGGTGCTCGATCTGACCACAACCGAGCTTGCTGACGAGCTCGTCGGCGGCACCGCCAGTGCAGGTCCGGATCGGCTCAAAGCAGCTTCTCACCGCATGATTCCGCAGCTCATCGCGCCGGGGGCCGTCGATATGGTGAATTTTGGCCCGCCCTCGAGCGTGCCTGCCGAGTTCAAAGGGCGCCAATTCTATGCGCATACCCCCTTCACGACGCTCATGCGCACGACCGTCTCGGAGAACGAGCGCATAGGAAGGCTCACAGGCGCGCGCCTTTCGCAAGCAAAGGCGCCCGCTCTCGTTTTGTGGCCGGCCAAGGGGGTGTCTGACTATGACCGGGACGGCGGCATCTTTCGAAATCCTGAAGCCGATAGAGCCTGGTTCGACGCGGTCAGGCGGCATCTGCCGCGCTCGATCATCGCTCGCGAGCTGGATTGTCACATCAATGATCCGGAATTTGCGGAGGCGGCCGCATCGTGGATCGTCGAACAATTGACACAAGGAGGTTCATCCCGTGCGGATGTTTGATCGGCCCGAAATACTTGCAAAGATCACAGCTCAAGTTGCGGCGGGGAAGGCAGTGCTTGCCGCGGCAAGCAGTTGCGGCCTCGTCGCAAAATGCGCAGCTCTCGGCGGCGCCGACATGCTCGTGGTCTACAGCACCGGGCTGTCGCGGTTGATGGGGCTGCCGACGAGCCGGATCGGTGATTCCAATGCGCGCACGCTCGGGCTCGCGGCGGAGATCCGCAACGTCGTCTCCTCCGTTCCTGTTATCGGCGGTATCGAGGCCTGGGATCCCCTCCGGCTCGATCTCGATGATCTCTTGGACAAGTTCTGGGCTGCCGGCTTCTCCGGCGTGATCAATTACCCGACCATTTCAACGATGGGTGCGAAATGGCGCGATCGTCGAGGCCGCGTCGGGCTCGGCTTTGAACGTGAGGTCGAGATGATCGCAGCGGCCCGCAGGAAGAGCATCTTCTCGCTCGCCTATGTCGCAAGCGCGCACGATGCCAAAGCGATGGCAACCGCAGGAGCCGACTGCGTCGTCCCACATGTCGGCGCAACGCGCGGCGGGCTCGTTGGTCATGAGGAGGGACAGTCGATTGAAGAGGCCATCAGACGCATCAACGAGATCAATGCTGCGGCTCAGGCCGTTCGCCCGGATGTCATCCTTCTCTGCCATGGCGGGGCAATCGCTGAGCCCCAGGATACCTCGGAAGTCTACCGATCGACCGGATGCGTCGGCTTTGTTGGCGCCTCCTCCATCGAACGGATCCCGATCGAGCGGGCGGTGAAGGCTGCAGCCGAAGAATTCAAAGCCGTTCCGCTCCCGCGAAAGCGACAGCATTCACTGCAGAGTCTGCACCGAGGCACGAATGAATAACCAGATCACTAAATTGAAGCCCAATACCGCTTCCTTCTCCCAAACGCATGATTGGGAGACGGACGTGCTCGTGATCGGCAGCGGCGCGGCCGGACTGTCGGCGGCGCTCTATGCGGCAAAGGCCGGTCTTCGCGTGACCGTGTGCGAGAAGTCTGCCCGGCTCGGTGGCACCACTGCCCTGTCGAACGGCATGATCTGGGTTCCATGCTCAATGCAGGCTCGAGCGGCAAAAATTGATGATTCGATCGCGAAAGCGAAGACCTATCTGCAACACGAACTTGGCAACTATTATCGCGCTGAGTTCGTAGACGCCTATCTTGAAGACGGCCCGACAGCGCTCGCCGGCCTGGAGAATGGGAGTGAAGTCAAATTCACACTGGCCTCCGCCCCCGATTATCATTCGAGCCAGATCGGCGGGGTTGACAAGGGCCGGGCGGTGAGCCCCGCACCTTATGACGGACGGCTTCTCGGCAAGGATTTCGACCTGATAGGTGATCCGATCCGGGTCGTGCTCGGCGGGATGATGATTTCATCCAGCGAGGTCAGAAGCTTCCTCAATCCCTTCCAGTCGGCTGCCGCGCTCAAGCACGTCCTGCGCCGCGTCGGCCGCTACGCAAGCGATCGGCTGCGCTACAGGAGAGGCACTGAACTCAGCGGGGGCAATGCGCTGATCGCGCGGTTACTGGTCAGCCTGCGCAGATATGGCGTTGAAATCCGGCCAAGCTGCCCAGCGGTTGATCTGACGAAAGAGGGCGGGAGAGTCACTGGCGCAATCGTCAAGCGTGATGGCGCCGATCTCCGCATCCGCGCCTTTCACGGGGTGATCCTGGCAACTGGTGGCTTTGCGCGGAACGGTCAGTTGAGAGCCCAGCTCAGCCGAGCCCACCAGCACAATGATACGCTGGCCCACAGCGATGTCACTGGAGACGGCATTGCGCTCGCAGGCAAGCTCGGAGCTGCGATCGATAATGACGTTGCATCGAGTGGATTCTGGACGCCCGTGTCGATCCTCAGGAACGGCCGCTCCTCGCAAGTGGTCCCGTACGGCTGGCTCGATCGTGGCCGTCCAGGTGTCATCGCCGTAGGGCCAAACGCCAAGCGCTTCGTCAATGAATCCAATTCCTACCACGACATCTGCCTTGCCATGTTCAACAACGGCTATCCGGCGGACAAGCGGTTCTATTTCATCTGCGACAAGGAATTCGTCCGCCTCAGAGGCATGGGACACCTGCTCCCCTGGCCCTGGACTTTGAGCATCAAAAAATATGCCCGCATGGGCTACATCGAAATTGGCCGGACGATTGCGGAGCTTGCGGCGGAATTGGGGCTCGACCCGAAAGAGCTGCAAAAGACCGTTGAAGAACATAATGCCCACGCAGCTGAAGGAAGCGATCCGCTCTTCAAACGCGGTGAATCGGCTTTCAACCGAACCCTGGGAGATCCGTCGGTCGGAAAGAAGAACCCAAACCTTGGGGCTATCAAAAACGGGCCATTCATCGCGCTTCCGATTGTCCCGGCAACCCTCGGAACGGCGACCGGCCTGTCAACGGATCCTGGCGGAAGGGTCCTGAATGGAAACGGCGTGCCGATCGCAGGTCTTTATGCCTGCGGCAACGACATGACCTCACCGATGCGTGGGATCTATCCTGGGGCAGGCATTACGATCGGACCGGCCATCGTGTTCGCCTACCGCGCGGTGAACAGCATCGTACAATCCACTCATCAAGGACAGACCGCGGCAGCATCCGGAGCGTAAGTGCGGTGTTTTCACCTCTTGGTCCAGCAACGACGGACGGCGGAGAGAGCGAAAGTGCGCAACGTCGGCCAGCTCGCTTTGAATACCTTATGGGCGGCCGTATCCCGCTTGATACCGGGCTTATCTTCTGACCTGGAGGGGCACGATGCGCCGCTCACGCCACGCTAAGATCGTTGTAACCGTTGGTCCAGCGACCGCGTCGCCTGAAAAGCTTCGTGCGCTTTATCTTTCGGGGGCTGATACTTTCAGGCTGAACTTCAGCCACGGGACCCATGACGATCACGCCCGTGTGCTCGCCTCGATCCGTGCGTTGGAGCTGGAATTCAATCGGCCGATCGGTGTGCTGCAGGATCTGCAAGGCCCGAAGATCCGGATTGGCCGGCTCGATGAAGGGCAAGCTCGCGCGGGATGCCGGGGAGACGGTCTGCTTCGCGCTAAGAAGGACAGGCGGGAAGCAGTCAATCCCGCTGCCGCGCGGCATGAAGGGTACCTATCAGCATTGCGCCGAGAAGCATTTGCACCGATATTTGAACGAGTTTGATTTCCGCTGCAGCAATCGCGTTGCTCTTGGCGTGAACGATCTCGACCGTGCAGAAGTGCGTTGAAGGGTGCCGCTGGAAAGCGCCTCACCTATAAGACAACTAACTAGCCAAGAGGCGCCCTACGGCAAAAGCCGCCGCTCCCCCAAAAGGGAAAAAGGCAGAGCCAAAAACGAAACTGACCGACAAAGAACAATCCGAGCGATTCATGCAAACCGCTCGTGAGCTTGGCGTTGACGAGAGTGGCGAAAAGTTTGAGCGGGCCCTAGGAAAAATCACTTCGTTAACAGCCGCGAGGTCGGGTCGGGCAAAGTCATCCTGACCCCTTCACGTCGCCGACTTAGTCGTCCGTTAAGAAGCCGAATTGAGCGGGGCTGGACAGGCGAGCATGCGCCATAGCTGGAACAGGAAGAGGCACAAGAGTTCTCTGAGCCAGGCAAGGATGCGGCGGAAGTTGTGGCCCACGGCCGAGAGGATGACGTTGGCGGCATCTCCTGCGCGGCCCTTGAGGTAGCAGCGTCCGAGGTGACCTTCGGTCTTCAGGTGTCCGATGATGGGCTCGATGGCGGAGCGGCGGCGCAGCTCGCGCTTGATGACACCGAAGACACCGCGCTTCTGGCCAGAGATGAAGACGCGACGGGGATTTTGTGCGTCGTGGCCGCGGTATCCCTTGTCGACATAGGCCCGCTCGATCGAACAGCCGGTGAGCGTCTCGGTGCGGTCAAGGACGTCCCGCAAGGTGTGACCATCGTACGGGTTATCGGGCATCGCCCTGGCGTGCAGCACGAACAGGCCACCGGGAGCCCGGCGGTTGTTGGTGACGATGGAGGCCTTCACGCCGAACTCGTAAGGTGCGCTGGCCTTGCCCTTGCCGATGCACTCGACCTCCGGAGCATGGAAGGAATACAGCTTCCAGCCGCGCTGGCGCTGCTGCTGCGAGCGGATCTGGGTGGCTCGGCTCAGCGGGAGGGCGAACGCCTCCTCCAGTACAGGCTGGCCCCCGATCTTGCGGCGGATGTCGCGGATGATCCGGCCCAGTCGGCTGCGCAAGATACGCAACTGCCGCTGATGCCGCCTGAACTGTTTGGCATGGGCGTAGCGGCCCGCCATCATCGCGGCGGCCTTGGCCACGCGAGAATAGGATTGCCGCAGCCTGACGCCGTGTCTTCTCGCCAGGCGGTTGAGGCCATTGATGGCCGCATGCAGCAGCTTGGCGTCGGTCGGAAAGGTGATGGCCTTCGGCTGCACCGTGGTGTCGACCGTGACCCGCTGGAGGTCTTGGCCACGTAACGCGCCGGCCTCGTGTGCCACCCGCAGGCTCTCGGCCAGCAAAAGCTCCAGCTTGTCGCCGAGCCGCCTGCGCCAGTGGCTCAGGTCCGAGCGCTCGTGCGGGAAGACGTGCTGGAAGAACTCTTCGCCGGTGAAGAACTGAAAATACGGGTCATGGACCCAGCGTTCGCAGACCCCCTCATCGGACAACCCGTAAATGTGCTTGAGCAACAGCAGCCCGATCACGAAGCGGGTCTCGATCCCGGGCCGGCCGTTCTCGCTGTAGAGCGGCGCGATATCGCCGTCGATCCAGTCCCAATCGACCTTGCCAGCGAGCAGAACCAGCTCGTGCTTCATGTTGATGATCTGGTCCAGCCGTGCCCGGAACAGATCGTTCGATCCCGTCGTCTTATGCTTCTTCGGCCGCATCGTCCCCCTCCGATGCAACATAGAATCATGGTCCGCAGCGAAGGGAAATCCATAAAACGAAATTGCAGGGTTTGGGCTTCTCAAGCTCCCAATCCCTGCAATCTCAAATGCCTCCGCATCCGAAAAACAGACTCCCGCTCAATCGCTTAGAGGCTTGTTCACGGACGACGACTTAGCCACCGCGCCGCATCTTGCGGTCCGGAGAAAGCACTCATCACGGATTTGGTGAAAGGCATCTTTTTTACTGCATCAGCAAGAGTCCTGCGGATGCCGCTTTCCTTCAGGTCTATATGGATTTGAGGTATGTCTCTCTTACATCCCCAGGGAAACTGATAGCTCTGGATAGCCTCTCGATTCCCTTCATTGTGCCATTTCCTGATCCACCATGCGTACAGGTCAGCGGCTTGGAGCGGCATAAATCTTTCATCTGGTCTGAAGATTGGCGTGCTGCCGATACGGCCTTGCGCCGCTGGATTCATCAATACCTTCATCCAGTCCCACATCTCCAAGATATGAACCTTTTCCGACTCGTCATCGAAGATGAAATCTACTGGATCGTTCCACTGCATGAATTTCTGCTGATGTATGGCCAAAATCTCAATGAGGCCGCGCGATGCGATGTAATATGGATTTTCAAGGTTTTCTCGCCCGAGCACGGTTTCTGTAACCAATTCGCGAACGGCCTTCTTGAGGGCGGCCGTATCAACCGCAATTGAGATGGCTGCTTGCATGT
This sequence comes from Bradyrhizobium sp. CCBAU 25338, assembly GCF_028128965.1. Taxonomy (NCBI): domain Bacteria; kingdom Pseudomonadati; phylum Pseudomonadota; class Alphaproteobacteria; order Hyphomicrobiales; family Nitrobacteraceae; genus Bradyrhizobium; species Bradyrhizobium sp. CCBAU 25338. The sequence continues at coordinate 27,233 of NZ_LFKY01000041.1, read as the reverse complement.
TGTGCTTTTCAATCAGTCGGTAAAAGTACGCAGCTATTTCTAGCCGCTCTTTCATCTCGAACATTTTGAACCGCGCCATTTGGGCATGGTCCAGTTGCGCTTTCCATTCATCTGAAAAGCTGGCCCACGTGTCAGCATCGGCAATATAGCCGGCCAAAACAAGCGACCGCTTATCGCCGGTACCACTGCCATCAATGTACGCCTGCAGCACCATCAGATGACGCGAGGGGTTTCCATTCTGGGCAAGCCGCTGACGAGGGCCCATGCATCTGCGGCGGCATGCCGGGCAGCCTTCATGGCCTACCCCGGGCCTGCATACCACTTGGGTACGGCAACTACAATGTGCCCAGACCGGCAGCCCTTCCTCGATGGACAAGACCCGAAAGTGTCCGCAACTGATTGCAGCTCGCCTGATCACGAGCCCACATTGCTTGAGCGCCGGCAGCATCAGCCTGGCCGATATACTTCCCTTTATCGAAGAAAAGCTGTCGATCGGCCTGTGGCGGAGCAATGAAAGTGGGCAGATGCAATGGTCTCCCGGATTCTACGAAGTGTTCGGACTGGACCCGCGTCAAACAGAGCCGTCCCCTGCCGAGATCGACAGGAGAATTCATCCCGAGGACGGCGGCCGCGTCCGCAGGTTCGGACAGCGATCAATCGCCCATGCGACACTCGAGGGTGAATTTCGGATCATCCGGCACAACGGCACCTTGCGCAGGATTTGCGCCCGAGCCGAGCCGTTGCCGGACCCGACCGCAAGCCGCAATGGATGCTTGGCCTTGCTGCCGATGTCACGGAAAAGCAAAACTTGTCCGAGGCTCTCAACATTGCAACGGAGCGCTCGAGAGCTCTGGCGCGGCTCGTTCGGGGGCTGGTATGGGACGGCCAGTTGTGATGGTCACATCAGCGCGTTTTCCGATCCAGACCCCTGCGTGGAATACGGCAATCCGGGAAAGTGGGCGGACCTTCTCCATGACAAGGAATGCGAACCCGTTTTGAGGGAGTGGCAAGTCTCCTTAGCAACGGGACAGCCATACGAGGTGGAGGCCCGGTTGCGGCAGGCAGATGGAGCTTACCGACGCGCATTAGGATAACTCGCAAGGGAGCGGAAAGGCGCATCGAAGCTCACGGGGAGGCAATTGCGAGCCGCACGGGGGATGCTGAACTGGTCGGTGAAGCAGGTGGCCAAGCGAAGCGGGTTTTCATGCGCCGTCATCAGGCAGCTCGAAGAGTACAATGACACGCTTCCCGGATCCGACGATCTGCTACAGACTCTGTTGACCACGTTTGCGGGTGCGGGAATTGAATTCACATTTCCGCTGGTCGGCAAGCAAGGTGTTCGGCCACAATGACTTGATACCTTCTCGGTGCCGAACTCACTGCCTGCGGCCATCGTGAAGTGGTGCGTCAGCTCGTCTGGTTTCCTCCGATAGTTCGGCAAGCGCTAACGACGCGCGTTTGCGAGCGCCTGCGGTGAGGGCATGCGGATAGCTCTCTGTCGCTTTTGGCTGCATCGAAATTGGGCTGGCGAGAACGGCCGGCGACCCGCCGGGGCCTCTTTAACGTGTCCCGCAATGTCGGTCGCCTGGCCAACATTACCCAACATTACTCAAATCTTCCTGCGTTGATCTAGGCAATCTCGTGCCGCATGTCGTGAATGAAGCGCCGACAGGCGGGCCGCCCAAGAGGCTCACCATTGCCTGCAACTCCCCTTGTCGGGATGACCTTCCAGGAGCGCTCTCGTGTCAGCAGCCCTTCGCATTCCAACGTGCAGCTCACACCTTCGAGCGCTCGGCGTGAAGATGATTTGCTCCCAAGCCCAAGGAATGTGACGCAGCAACATGGATACGCTACTTATCGCGGCCTTCGAGATTTTGAGCTTTGGTGCCATCGTTGTGCTGGTCGTGCTCGGGCTCGGGATCATTGCCAGCATGATGGGCATCTTCAACTTCGCGCAAGGCGAGTTCGTCCTGCTCGGCGCGTACGTCACTTATCTCGTGCACAGCGTCGGTTTACCGGTCCCGCTCGGCATGCTTGCCGCGCCCGTCGCGGTCGGCACGCTTGGCTTCGTCCTGGAAAAACTGGTCGTACGACGATTCTATGCCGCTCCAATTGTCGCCATGCTCGGCACCTATGCGCTCGGGCTGATCATTCGCGAAGCCGTGCGCGGCCTGACCGGGGGGCTTTATCTCTCGGTCCCGGAGCCAATCAGTGGCTCTATTACGATCGGTAGTCTGCATTTCGCCTCCTGGCGCGGCGTCATCGTCATCATCACTTTGCTGGTCATGGCCGCGAGCCATGCACTGCTCGCCTACACCTCGTTCGGCCTGCGAGTCCGCGCCTCGCTGGAGAATCCACAGCTGGCGCGTGCCTCAGGCATCTCCACGGGCATGATCTACAGCGTCACCTTTGCCTTTGGTGCGGCGCTCGCGGGTCTCGCCGGCGCGCTGATCGTGCCGGTCTTTTCACTATTTGCCGATCTCGGCATCCGCTTTCTTATCCAGGGTTTCGTTGCCGTGATGGTCGGTGGCGTCGGGTCCTTCGCGGGCCCGGTCGCTGGCGCCAGCGTCATCGGTACGTTCAGCGCTTGGCTGCCTTGGCTGATGTCACCGGTCATCGCCGACGTTCTGGTGTTCGTGCTCGCCATCATTTTCATCAAGTTCCGGCCGCAAGGCCTTGTTTCGGGAAGAGGGGTCAATCGATGATCAACGCCAGCCGTCAACTGAGCCGCCGCCGCTTTCTCGGCAATCTCGGCTTCGCCTCCGCCGCCATCGCGGCGGGTCCGGGCAGCTGGGTGATCCGTCCGGATTGGGCAAATGCTGCGGAAGGTCCGATCAGGCTCGGCATTGCGACCGACCTTACGGGGTCACTCGGCTTTGCCGGCAACACCGACGCCAATGTCGCTCGCATGCTGGTCAAGGAGATCAATGACTCCGGCGGCCTGTTGGGACGCCCGATCGAACTCCTGATTGAGGATACTGCCTCCGACGAATCCGTCGCCGTAGGAAATGTGCGCAAGCTGATCCAGCGAGACAAGGTCGATCTGGTGATCGGCGGTATTTCGAGCTCGATGCGCAATGCGATCAAGGACGTCATTATCTCTCGCGGCAAGACGCTCTATATTTATCCCGAGGGTTACGAAGGTAAAGAATGCACACCCTATCTGTTCTGCACCGGCCCGGTACCGGCACAGAATTGCGACCAGTTCATTCCCTGGTTGATCAAGAATGGTGGCAAGCGCTTTGCGCTGCCTGGCTCCAATTATGTCTGGCCGCAAACGATCAACGCCTATGCGCGCAAGGTGATCGAGAGCAGCGGTGGCGAAGTCGTCTTCGAAGAATACTACCCGCTCGATCAGATCGACTTTTCGTCGACGGTCAGCCGCATCATATCCAACAAAGTCGACGTGGTGTTCAACGCCATTGTGCCGCCGGGCGTGAGCCCGTTCTTCAAACAGCTTTATCAAGCCGGCTTCTCCAAAAACGGCGGGCGGCTGGGGTGCGTCTATTACGACGAAAATTTCCTGGAAATGAACCAGGCCCAGGAGATTGAAGGGCTTGCGAGCAGCCTCGACTACTACAAGGTGCTCGCGGCGGAGGATCCGGTGAGCGCCAGGATTCAGTCGGCTTACGACAAGCAGTTCCCTGCCAAGTTCCGATTCTCTGCAGGCAGCGCTGCGACCGGCACCTATCGAGGATTGAAGCTGTGGGAGGCTGCAGTGAAGGAGGCCGGTACAATTGACCGTGACGCGGTAGCCGCCGCGCTCGACCACGCCAAGATTGCGGAAGGGCCGGGCGGGCCCGCCGAAATGGCGCCCGGCAAGCGCCACTGCAGGATGAACATGTACATTGGAGTGGCGAAGGGCGGCCAGTACGAGATTGTCGCGCGTAGCGCCGGCCTGGTCGATCCGAAGGAGTGCTGATGTCATCGACCGGCACCGGCATACAGCCCCCGCCACACGTGATTGAAGCTGCTCGTTCGCCCGGCATGGCATCTGCCTTCGCCGGGCGAATGAAGGTGCTTCCGATTCTCGAAGTGGCATTGCTCATTGCAGCTTCGATCGCACCGCTCGTCCTGCGGGATTACATCACTGTCTATGCGACGCGAGTGCTCATCCTGTGCCTCTTTGCGTTGTCGTTCGACCTGGTGTGGGGCTATGCCGGGATTTTGAGCTTGGGTCAGTCGTTGTTCTTCGGCATGGCCGGCTACGGAGTGGCGCTGCTTTCACGCGACTTCGGAGTCGGATCGATTTTTGCCGTCCTCCCGGCTGGAACCCTGATCGGTTTTGTGGCGGCATTGTTGCTGGCTGGTTTCCTGCTGCTTGGCCGTCACCCCTCCAGTGTGGTCTTCGTTTCGCTTGGTACGATGACCGGAGCTTACACAGCTGACCGGCTTGCGAGAGGCTCTCATTACCTTGGCGGCCAGAACGGTATCCCTTCGATCCAACCGATGACAATCGGCTCATACCAACTGAGCGAGGGACCAGGGTTTTACTACCTGGTGCTCGCCATTCTGGTTCTGATCTACCTTCTGTCGCGCTTTTTGTTGAGGTCGCAGTTCGGTCTGGCGCTGGCGGGATTGCGAGAGAACGAACAGCGCATCGCCTTCTTCGGGTACAAAGTGCAACATTTGAAGGCGATCATATTCGCAATCAGCGGCGCGATCGCAGGGACTGCCGGCAGCCTCTATGCGTTTCACGAGGGGTTTGTCTGGACCAACATGCTGGGCGTGGTCATGTCGACCCAGGTCGTACTCTACGTCCTGTTCGGCGGCTCCGGGACATTGATCGGCGCGGTCATCGGCACCGCGATTGTCGAGGGCCTCAGCTTCTGGCTCTCCGACAACTATCGCGATATTTGGCCGATCATACTCGGCGTTCTGCTGTTGCTCGTCATTTTGTTCCGGCCACTCGGCTTGATCAGCCTGGTGCTGGGCGAGCGGGAACGTGTAGGTCATTTCGGCCCGAGCCTGAAGGAAAAGCGCAATGCCGCTCCTTGAAGCCGTGGGCATCTCCAAGGTCTTCGGCAAGCTCACCGCGCTAGACGGAGCGGCGCTCACGGTCGGCGAAAGAGAGTTTCATGGCCTGATCGGGCCGAACGGCTCGGGCAAGAGCACGCTGATGAAGTGTCTTGCAGGTGCGCTGGTGCCGACGCAGGGCAAGGTGACGTTCATCAATACTGACGTCACCTCGTTGACGCCGCCAGAGCGTGCGCGAGCGGGCATGAGCCTGAAATTCCAGATCACCGCCGTGCTACCTGCCCTCACGCTTTACGACAACATCCTGCTCGCGCTGCAGGCCCGGTCCTCACTGCTGGATCTGGCGTTCTCGCGTAGTCGGGGACGACTGCACGAGGAGGTCATGGCGATGCTCCTCCAGTTCCGGCTCGCCGATCGCGCCTTTGATGCTGCGGCGACCCTGTCTCATGGGCAGCAGCAATGGCTGGAGATCGCGATGGCGCTCGCTTGCCGGCCGCGCCTTCTGCTGTTGGACGAGCCGACCGGTGGCATGAGCCTCGAGGAGCGCCGCGTCACGGGCGAGTTGCTGCAGCCGATCAAACAGCATTGCTCGCTCCTGATCGTGGAGCACGACCTAGATTTCATCCGCGACATCTGCGACCGCCTGACTGTGCTCGATCAGGGCAAGGTGCTGGCGTCAGGGACGGTTGCCGAGATCCAGGCCAACAGAAGTGTCCAGGAGATCTATTTGCGCCGTGCCTGAATTCCTCAATATCAAGCATCTCGACGCCGGCTATGGACGCAGCCAGGTCTTGTTCGGCGTCAATATGGCCGTCCCGCCGCGCGGCGGTGTGGCCGTCCTTGGCCGCAACGGCGCCGGAAAGAGCACGCTCATGAAGGCGATCGTGGGCGAACTGCCGGCATGGAAGGGCGGCGTGCAGTTCGGCGGCCGGGACATCGATCGCCGCCGCACCGAAGAGCGGGTGCGGGCCGGTATTGGATATGTGCCGCAAGAGCATTCGGTGTTCGCGCGCCTGTCCGTGCGCGACAATCTCGCCGTCGGATCGCTTTTGCACCGCGATGGATCGGCAGTGGACCGGGTCATGAGGATGTTTCCAAAACTCGGCCAGCGCCTGGATCAGCCGGCCGGAACGCTGTCCGGTGGCGAGCGCAAGATGCTCGCAATCGCCCGCGCGATGCTCGGCAACCCTAAGCTTCTCCTATTGGATGAGCCGACCGAGGGTGTCTGGATCGGCGTCATCGAGGAGATCACCGAGCGCTTGATGGAGCTGGCCAGAGAGATCGCCATCATCATCGTTGAGCAACATCTCGATCTTGCAATGCGTGTCGCGGAGCACGCCTATGTGCTCGATCGCGGCCGTGTCGCGCTGTCGGGCCCCTCGCAGCAATTACGCGACGACCCGCGGCTCCTGACGTATCTGGCGCCGTAGAGGCGTCCCCGGCTGCCATCACAGCCCGAAAGATGGCGCCTTGAAGTTCCTTGCGATGGCCGAACAGAGAGGAACGATGTCCAAAACCATGAGCGATTTTGTGAATGCGTGCCAAGTCGTCGATGTCCATGAACATCACATACCCGAGGTCGCACATAGCCGGGACGTAAATCTGTTGAAACTGTTTCAACAGAGCTATGCGGCTTGGACAAGCAACGTCCTGCCATCCGAGCCCAAGGCGACGGGCGACATGTTATCTACCGCTACCGAGCCGACCACCTGGGAAGCCCTTGCGGCGTTCCTGGAGAAGAGCGGATCGAACGCATTCGTTCGCAACCTCGCCGGCGGTGTTGCCGAGCTTTACGGCGTCGCCGAGACCGGAATCACGCGCGACAACTGGGAGGCGGTAGACGCTTCCGTGCGCTTACGCCACAAGGAGGCGACATGGCCAAGTGAAGTCATTGGGCGCGCCGCCATCGGGCGGATCGTAACGGACCCTTTTCTCGATCCGTTGATGGATCCGCGCCCGGGTCTTGGACAAAACTACGATGCGGTCCTCCGGATCAACGCATTCGCCCTCGGCTGGCACCCGGAATCCCGCGATCACAATGGAAATTGCGGCCATACGTTGCTGCGGCGCCTTGGCATGGAGGTGAAAACCTTTGACGATTATTGCAATGCAATCCGCGAGCTGGTAGCCGGCTCCGCCCTGCGCAATCACGTTGCGCTCAAAAACGCGCTCGCCTATGACCGGGACCTAAGCTTTGACGAACCGAACGAGGACCTGGCTCGGCAGGCCTGGGGACAAAGGTCTCCATCCCGTGCGGCGCGCAAGGCTTTCTGCGACTTTGTCGTCGACCTGTTTTGTCAGCTCGCAGGCGAGGCCGACCTGCCAGTCCAAACGCACCTTGGAACGGCAATCATCAGCGGCTCCCACCCGCTACGCATGATCGGGTTGATTGAGCGTCATCCTCGGACGCGCTTTCTGCTGATGCATTTGGCCTATCCCTGGAGCCGGGACTTATTGGGAATGGCCTTTGTGTACCGTAATGTCTGGCTTGATTTGTGCTGGTCCTTTCTGTTGAGCCCGTCACATTTCAAGCTCGCCCTGCACGAGGCCATTGAAGTCTTGCCGGATGAATCGCGAATGATGATCGGAGGAGATTGTCTTCACGTCGAGGAGACGTTTGCCGCGGTACAGGGCGCACGCCGGCTCATCGGCGAGGTTCTGAACGAAAAGGTCGCGAAGGGTTACTTTCGATCCCGAGACGCAGAGCGCCTGGCGGTCAGAATCCTTGGCGAGAACGCGAGGGAGTTTTTCAGACTGTCCTGAACGCTGCCCTTTGTTACGCGATTTTACCCAAACGCGAGCGTAAGAGGCTGCTTGAAACCAAAAGGGACGGATAGCTTTCCGCCTACCGCGCTCCCCGAGGGAAAGAGCAGGGCGCGTGATTTAAGGCCATGAGCCAAGGGGAGGTCAGTTCGATGTTGAATGATCACCGGCAACTCAGCCGCCGCCGCTTTCTCGGCAATTTCGCCTTTGCGTCTGCGGCCGTTGCGGCCGGCCCGGGCAGCTGGGTGATCCGTCCTGACTGGGCCAACGCCGCCGAAGGCCCGATCAGGATTGGCATTGCCACCGACCTTACGGGGGCACTCGGCTTTGCCGGGAATACCGACGCCAATGTCGCTCGCATGGTCGCGAGCGAGATCAACGAGAACGGTGGTCTCCTGGGACGCCCGATCGAGCTCCTGATCGAGGACACTGCGTCCAACGAGTCGGTTGCTGTCGGCAATGTCCGCAAGCTGGTTCAGCGAGACAAGGTCGACCTGGTGCTTGGCGGCATTGCGAGCTCGATGCGCAACGCCATCAAGGACATCATCATCTCTCGTGGCAGGACGCTCTACATCTATCCGCAGGCCTACGAAGGCAGGGAGTGCACGCCCTATCTGTTTTGCACCGGGCCGGTACCGGCGCAGAATTGCGACCGGTTCATTCCGTGGTTGATCAAGAACGGTGGCAGACGCTTTGCGCTGCCTGGCTCCAACTACGTCTGGCCGCAAACAATCAATGCCTATGCGCGCAAGGTGATCGAGAGCAGCGGCGGCGAGGTGGTGTTCGAGGAGTACTACCCGCTCGACCAGATCGATTTTTCATCCACCGTGAGCCGCATCACGTCCAACAAGGTAGACGTCGTATTCAACAGCGTTATCCCCCCGGGCGTCGGCTCGTTCTTCAAACAGCTTTATGAAGCGGGCTTTTCCAGGAATGGGGGACAGCTGGGCTGCGTCTACTATGATGAGAACACGCTCGAAATGAACCAGGCTCACGAGATCGAAGGCCTCGCCAGCAGCCTCGACTATTACAAGGCGCTCACCGTGGAGGACCCGGTGAGCGCCAAAATCCAGTCGGCCTACGAAAAGCAGTTTCCAGGCAAGTTCCGGTTCTCAGCAGGCAGCGCCGCGACCGGCACTTATCGAGGACTGAAGCTGTGGGAAGCCGCAGTGAGGGAAGCCGGTACAATTGACCGCGAGGCCGTCGCCGCCGCGCTTGACCACGCAAGGATTTCGCAAGGGCCTGGCGGGCCGGCGGAGATGGTGCCGGGCAAGCGCCACTGCAGGATGAACATGTACATTGGTGTGGCAAAGGCCGGCCAATACGAGATCGTCGCCCGTAGCGCCGGCCCGGTCGAGCCGAAGGAGTGTTGAATGCCGCATGTTGCGCGGGCGAGCATCGCCGGCGCCGCCTGCGGGCAAATCGTGGTGGCTATGTCCCGCGATAGTTCGGCGGCCTCTTCTCAAAGAAGGCGTTCATTCCCTCCTGCTGGTCAGCTGTCCTGAAAGCGTGACGTATCGCTTGCCGCTCGAACTCGAGCCCGACGTCCAGCGTGGTCTGAAACGCTGCGAGAACGGCCGCTTTGGCAAGTTCAGCCGAACGGGGAGGCTTTTGCGCAATCAGATCGGCTATTTCGAGCGCTCGCGTCTGTGCCCGGCCGCTTTCGACAACTTCCGCGACAAGGCCTGCCTGCATCGCCATGCGGGCCGTAATGGACTGGCCGCTCAGGATCATCAGCATGGCCAGAGATTTGCCAGCCACACGAGTTAGCCTTTGCGTTGCGCCGTCACCCGGCAATATCCCGATGTTGATCTCAGGCTGCGCAAAGACCGCCCCTTCGCCTGCTATCACGATATCCGCGAGCAGCGCCAATTCGTGGCCGCCGCCGAAGCAAATGCCCTCGACCGCGGCAATGAGGGGCTTGGGGAAATTGGCTATGTCCCGCCAGGCAGAACGTCGCGCGGAATTGTCGATTGCCTCAAAGCCGCGTTCTCGCATCTCCTTGATGTCGGCTCCGGCAGAGAAGAACGCATCGCTGCCACAAAGCACGACACAGCGGACATCCTCATCGGTTGCGGCACGGCGCAAGGTGGCGCCAAGCTCCCCGATCAGCTGGTTGCTCAAGGCGTTTCGTTTCGATGTCCTATTCAGCGTCAATAGGCGCACGTGGGGCGCGACAGATGTCGACAGGATGAGATCGGGCGTCTCGGTCATGGAGCGATTCTCCGGAAGGAATATGACGTCACGCCTTAGACTGAAATCGATTTCTTAGCAACGGAGCTTTTCGGGGCTTCATTTTAGCTAGTTTGGCTCTTGGGGCGCTGGCTCGACGCGGCTTCGCCAGCAGTGTGGCTGACCTGCCCCTTAGAAAATGGCTTGACTCGTGGTTCCAAATGCTTATCTTTTATGAAATCGATTTCATGGATCGACGGAATAGATACCCGATACTGCGGGAAACCGGAAGCGTGCGGCCGGCGTGAGTGGGCTGCATCAGAGGGATCTCATTGACGCTGCGACGCGCTCTTGTGACGCCGCGCTGTCCAACAAGAATATCGGCTTCTTCAGAAGCGCGCTTTGAGCAACAGAGGAAGGCTGGCCATGAGGATGGCATGGAATCTGGCGCGCGCTTCATGCGAGCCGCCGCGCAAGTCGCAAGCAGCAATGGAGGCGTCCTGCGCGACCGAGGCCGTGCGATGGCCGCTCGTGAGGCGAGGCCCGCAAATAAGTGAGGCGAGGCAGGCTTATCGCCAGCATGCCGGCCACCTTTTGCGCCTGCGCTTTCGCCGGCCGGCCTGCTCGATGCCGCCGCTCTCGTAGACCCCGCCGCGGCGGGCGCAGTTGAGCCGACGAGCGGCTGCTCGTTCTCGCCCGACCCGCAATACCATTCACGTCATCAATAGAGCCCGAGGACCCATGAACATTGTTGCTCAGCCCAGCGCTGCATCCATCCAGCTTGACAGTCCAGTCGCGAATAGACGGATGACCGCCGGCCTCGGAGGAGGCGTAGCTCTGGAGTGGTACGACTGGAACATCTATGGCGCGATGGCGGCGTTTCTCTCGCCTCACTTCTTTCCTTCTGATGATCCGACGACTTCGCTGCTCGCGGGACTGGCGGTGTACGGGGCGGGTTTCTTCGCTCGGCCCCTGGGCGCGGCGCTGCTGGGGCCGGTCGCCGATCGCATCAGCCACAAACGCGTCATGCTGATCTCGGTCACGGCCATGGCGGTTTGCTCGCTATTGATATCCTTATTGCCGACCTACAAGGACATTGGCGTCACGGCGGCCGTGGCGCTGCTCATCATGCGACTGATTCAGGGGCTTGCAACGGGCGCTGAAGCTGGTGTCGCCAACGCCATCGCGATTGAACTGGCGCCGCCCGGGAAGGAGGGACGTTTTCTTGGTCTAATCGGCGGCACGTTCATCCAGCTGGGAAACCTCGGATCCAGTCTGGTTGCCTTCCTGGTGAGCGCCTCGGTGGCTCCCGATGTGATGCGCGAGTGGGCTTGGCGCATACCCTTCGCGGTCGGTGGCGTGCTGGGCCTGTTGATCATCTATCTGCGCACCGCGGTGCCGGAAACCTTGATCCATCGGGCCATGCATAGGCAGGATGAGGCTTCGCGCATTCGGGAGACGACGGGCGGGGTGTGGAAGACGCTGTGGAGCGTGCGGCTATCCCTGCTGACTGTCATCCTGGTGATCGGGTCGATGCAGATTGCCAATTATGCCTGGAATGCCGGGCTGCCCAACATGGCCAACACTGTGTTCAAGGAGAACAGCACCTCTGTGTACGGGATCATGACATTGATGGTCCTGACCTGGATGCTGTCCGCACCTTTTGTCGGCGCCTTCGCGGACAAGGTACGGCCCTCGCGTGCTTTCACGCTGCTGCGGCTGCTGCTCATCCCGTGCTTCTTCCTGACGCTGCTCTACTCCGAAAAGAGCATCTCCACGTTTTTCTTTGTCACGGTATTCGGGGGCGCCATCGTGGGCTTCAACATGGCCCTCTACAACTTCATCGCCACCACGCTGATGCCGCGTGCGGTACGGACAACGGGAGTAGCTCTTGGCTATGCACTCGGTGTTTCGCTGTTTGGCGGAACGTCACCCTATCTGATGGTCTGGCTGCAACGCGAGCAAATTGCCTGGATGTTTCCCGTGTACGGCTCGTTCGTCGCGCTGCTCAGCGTCGTCGTCTACCGGGTCGCCAAGAAGCGCGGCCGCGTCTACATCGGTGATTGAAGGCGCTTTGCCTGCTGCATTCCGCTGCGCCAAGGCAGACGCAAGTGTTTCTTATTCGAGACAAGGCAATGATCGCGGCAAACCTCACTTGCGGACCGGCGAATTCCTGAACTGGAGTCCAATGAATGAAAACGCCTTCATCGCCGCACTTCACGCCCGTGGACTTGAAGCCATATTTCAACGCCAGGCGTGCAAATGCCGGTGAAGGTTTTGCCAGCCGCCCGGGCGACACTGGCTGGATCGATTCCCTTCGCGGTCCGAAGATCCATCGCGGCATGCCCTTTCTCTTCGGCAGCGATACAGGGCCGGATGTGCTGGAGCTGCGCCCCGGGGCACCTCCTGTTGCCATCGCGCTGCCACCGACAATGGCGAGCTATGTGTTGTTCGTGCAAGTGGCGGCAGACCGACCCAGCGCAAGCCCCATGGGTTTCGGAGAGATCGGCCCGGCCACGCTGCCTGTGGAAGGCAATCCACTCGGCGATCTGGTCGCGACATACACGCTCTGCTACGCCGACGGCAGCGAGACCGACGTGCCGGTGCTGCGCAGGTTCGCGATCCAGCAGAACCACATCTCCTGGAGTGCGAGTGCGTTCGCTGCCCTGCCGCTACGCGCACCGATCGTGCACGCAAGCACCGGCGAGGACTTCGTACTCGGCAGAGTGCCGGGTGCGAGCTTCTTCCTGGGCGAGGCCCGCACCGAATCCGGACGCATGGACCGGCAAGGCGAGAACCTGTGGCTTTACGCGCTCCCGAACCCCTATCCAGACAAGGAGCTTTCCGCGTTAAGTTTGCGCGCGGGACAGGAACTCTCGCTCGTCTTTGCGGCGACCACGACAATCCTCACCCAGCATCCGCTGCGCCTTCAGGGCCGCCGCAAGCTCAAGGTGCGGCTGCCGCCCGGGGTCCATCTGAACAAGCTTGGCGAGCTCGATGTCGACGATCGGGGCGAGCAGATCGGCATGGACCTCGGCACGGTCATCTCGGCCCGCGCAGTGCTCGAGTACTCCAGAGCGGATTGGCTTGGCGCCAAAGTTGATGTGCAGCCCGTGCGCTCCGGGAACGAAGTCATCGTCGAGTACTCCGCACATCCGGACGCAAGGCTCTATCTGCGCTCTGACGATGGCCGCTTGCACGTCTTCGAGCTTCGCTCGCTGGAAGCTGCCGGCGATGCAGGAGGCGCGCCGCTCAATGTGACCACAATCGAACCGGCCACAAGGCCGGTCAGGATCCGCATCGTAGAGAAGGGCAGTGGCATGCGTGTTGCCGCGCGCCTGCATCTGCACGGTGCGCACGGGGAGTATCTGCCGCCCAAGGGGCATCACCGCAAGGTCAACACCGGCAAGTTCGAAGACTTCGCCGGCGAGTTTGCCAACGGGCTGAACCAGTACGCCTATGTGGACGGCAGCTGCGAGGCGGACCTGCCGCTCGGGCCCGTGTTCGTCGAGATCTGCAGGGGCTTTGAGGTGATTCCGCTACGCACCATCGTCGAAATCACTGCGTCCACCGACAATCTCACTTTTGAGCTCGATCGTGTCCTGCGCTGGCGCGAACAGGGATGGGTCAGCTCCGATACGCACGTCCATTTCCTGAGTCCGCAGACAGCTCTGCTCGAGGGCAAGGCTGAGGGTGTCAACGTCGTCAACCTGCTCGCGGCACAATGGGGCGAGCTATTCACCAACGTCGCTGATTTCGACGGCCGCACGACGATCGGGGCAAAGGATTTCGGTGGGGACGGAGAGTTTCTGGTTCGGGTCGGCACGGAGAACCGAATGCAGGTTCTGGGGCACATATCGCTGCTCGGCTACGAAGGCGAGATGATCAATCCGCTCTCTTGCGGCGGGTCCAACGAAGCTGCGATCGGCGATGTCCTTGAAGCGACCATGGCCGACTGGGCGGAGCGCTGCCGTCACCAAGGGGGACTGGTCGTGATGCCGCACGCGCCGAACCCGCAAGCCGAGCGGGCGGCCGACATTGTGCTCGGCCTTGTCGACGCCATCGAAATGATGTCGTTCAACCCGCGGACCGCGCAGATCAGCGCGTTTGGCCTGGCCGACTGGTACCGCTATCTCAACATCGGATACCATCTGCCGCTGGTAGCCGGCTCCGACAAGATGGACGCGGCCGCACTCCTCGGCGGTTCGCGGACCTATGTGCGGCTGGGCGAGCGCGACTTCACCTATCGCAATTGGATGGAGGCCGTGCGTCGCGGGGATACGTTCATCACCGTCGGGCCTCTGGTTGAGATGATCGTCGAAGGCCAGCGTCCCGGGAGCACGATCCCGCTTTCCCGTTCAGGCGGCACGCTTGGCATCGACTGGCGCATCGAATCGGTCAGCGTCGCACCGACACGGCTGGAGCTGATCCGTAACGGCACGGTGGTCGAGGAAGTCCGATGTGCCAGCTTGTCGTGCAAAGGTCAGCTCTCGCTGCACATCACCGAGTCCTGTTGGATCGCGCTACGCGTGCGGGGCAGTGTCGCTGGACGCGAGGCTGACATCGCGGCGCACACCAGTGCTGTCTACGTCACAGTTGGCGAGATGCCCATCTTTGCCACTGCGGACGCCGTGGCGGTCCTTGCGCAAATCGAGGGGTCGATCGCCTATATGGATACGCTTGCCCCGAAGTCCAATGAGGCGCGACACGCGCGGCTGCGAGCCACCCTGGAACTTGCGCATCATCGCCTGCATCACAAGCTGCACGAGCTCGGCGCCAGCCACCACCATGCGCCCGTTCACTCCGTTCACGCTGAACGCGAGCATTGAAAACCTCTGTGCCGTCGGCTCTTGGGAGGTGTCGTGGCATAGTCGCCGATCTACTTTTCGCGCGACAATGAATGGGCGGGCAGCACTGCGTTTCGACCGGCTCCTGGGGCCTTGGGGAGGTCAAACTACCTCCTTAACTGAAATCGTTTTCAAGTGGTGGGCGCAATCATACATCTCGGCTGCGCCGCCGGCGGGCGGGCCCTTCGCCAGAGCGTGGCGGCGCGCTCGATGAGCGCATGACAAGGCGGTAAGGCAACAGGACGCTTTTGGGAACCGGACTTCCGGCGATGGCATTGATTAGGTAATCGGCGGCCCCTCGGCCGATTTCAGCTGCCGGAACACTGACGGTTGTGAGCGGGGGGTCCATTTGCGCCGCGAGCTCCACATCGTCGAATCCTGTGATGGATAGCGCAGTCGGAACGATCAGCCCCATTTTTCGAGCCTCTGCCATGGCACCGATGGCAAGCGTGTCGGTGGTGCAGATCACCGCTGTCGTATCAGGGTGGTCGGTCAGGAGTTGACGAAGGGCGCTGCGGCCCTGGGCAAGCGAATAATCCGCCTTGATGATCTGGGTCGGCTTGAGCGGCAGGCCCGCGTCGGAGAGTGCGCGCTGAATTCCCTCGAGCCTGGCGCGGGATCTGTCGTTGGAGGTTGCAACAACATTGGCGATCGCGCCGAATCGGACATGTCCAAGCCTTAGGAGATACTGGGTCATCTCCCGGGTGGCGCTTTCGTTATCGATCCCTATCGCGGGGATACCGCCACCTGCCTTGGAAACATAGGTCGTGATGACGGGTACGCCGGCCTGTTCGATCAGGCTCCTCAGTTCACGTCCATGGGAGCCGCCAACAAGTACGATTCCATCGATGCCGCGTTCGACAAGGCTCTGCAGTTCCTGGAATTCCCGCCGCTGGTCATACTGCGAATTCGCAATGAACAGCGTGTAACCGCTTTCGCTGAGGCGGTTCTGCAGCGCCTCCACCCCTTCCGCAAAGATGCCGAGCGCCAGCGTCGGGACGATGACGCCGACAGTCCGCATGCGTCCCGATTTCAAGGCCCTGGCCGCGCTATCGCGCGTATAGGAGAGGTCATTGATATGCCGCATGACCCTGTCGCGAAGCTCCGGCCGCACGATATCGGGATGATTGAGGACGCGCGAGACGGTCGCCGGTGAGACATTTGCCTTCCGGGCGACGTCCTCGATCTTCACGCGCGGTTGCTGGCGGCCTTTGGGGTCGATGACAGGTTTCTTGTCCATCTGCTCTGGTCAATCGCGAGCAGGAGAGGGTCTCCCGCTCAAAACTTTAACCACCCCGAGTGCCACATGCTCAAGTCCTGTGTGTGGACGATCCCGCGCTATCTGTGGTCCTCCCAGCGCGGACGGCAGGTGAGCTGGTCGGGCGGCATTCGAAAAATCTGTTGATCCGCTTGACTCCGTTCGAAGGAGGGAATAATTCTGAAATCGATTTCAGAAATGAAGTAAGAAAATACCGTCATCTTCACGAAAGCCGAAGGCACGAACGTATGGTCGATCTCTTGAAGGGCATTCGTGTCCTGAGCTTCAATCACTTCCTGATGGGGCCGGTCGGGGTGCAGTTTCTGGCGGACCTCGGCGCTGACGTGATCGCCGTAGAACCTCCCGGCGGGGCCTTTCAGAGGAAATGGGGCGGAGCGGACAAGCGGGTCGACGGCCAGTCGATGTTGCTTCTCACCGGAAACCGCAACAAGCGCAGCCTCACGCTCGATCTGAAGAAACCCGAAGCCGTGGCCATTGCCAGGCAACTGATCGCGCAATCGGATGTGATCACAGAAAACTTTCGCCCGGGCGTGCTCGACAAGCTTGGCCTTGGCTATGAGAATGCAAAGAAGATCAATCCTCAGATCATCTACGCTGCCGCCTCCGGCTACGGTCCTGACGGGCCCTACGTCAATCGCCCCGGCCAAGATCTCTTGATCCAGGCGCTGTCAGGACTTGCGATGATCACCGGAAGCCGCGAGCAGGGGCCGCGGGCTGTCGGCGTTTCCGCCATCGATCATCACGGCGCTGCCTTGTTTGCGGCGGGAATTCTGGCTGCCCTGGTGAGAAAAGCGCGCACGGGGCAGGGCTGCCGCGTCGATGTCAGCCTGCTGTCGGCAGCGCTCGACCTGCAGATGGAATCTTTTACCTGCTACCTGAACGGCAAAAGGCCTGACGACGTCCGTCAGCCAGGCCCCGTAGCCGGCTGGTACTACGGAGCACCTTACGGCATCTATGCGACGCGCGATGGACACATTGCGATCTCTCTGGGATCGCTGGAGGCGCTCTCGGACGCGCTCGGCCTGCCTGCCGATCAGCGAATTCCTGACCAGGAGGCGTATCGCCGGCGGGATGAAGCCTCGGCTCTGATTGCCGCCAACGTCGCCAAGCGCTCAACCACGGAATGCATCGTCCTATTCGAAGCGCACGGAATTTGGCACGCCGCGGTCAACGACTATGCCGAGGTCGTTGTCGATCCGCAAATCGCGCACAACAAAAACTTCCAGGTCGTCGCTGGTGCAACGGGGACTCCCATCACGCTCGTCAGCCATCCCGTGCGCTACGACGGGGAGCTGCCGGACGTGCGTTTGCCGCCGCAAAAGCTTGGTGCGCAAACGGAAGAGATCCTGAAAGAGCTCGGCTATGACGCCCGGCAATTGAAGGATCTCTACGAGACGGGCGCCGTCGGCGCTGCAGAGTAGCATTATCAAACAAAAATAAGCTTCCCGAAAGAAGCACGCTTTTACACCAGGAGGGACCACGGGAATGGGACATAAACCTACTCGCGCGCGCTTTTTCGGCGACGCTTCCAGCAATGTTTACTCTTCGACGTCAGCGCAAGCGGCGATGCCGCTCGGCGGAGAGGTGAACACGTTCGTTCACGTCAGTCCCGTGTCCGATGCGCCTGAGGGGCAGATTGCCACCAGGACAATGACGGCAGGCCTCGGGGGAGGGGTTGCGCTCGAATGGTACGATTGGAACGTCTATGGCGTGATGGCGGCGTTCTTGTCGCCTCATTTCTTCCCATCGAATGATCCCACCACCTCGTTGCTCGCCGCGCTCGCCGTCTATGGAGCAGGCTTCTTCGCGCGGCCGCTGGGCGCGGCCCTGCTCGGTCCGGTCGCCGATCGCATCAGCCACAAACGGGTGATGATGATCTCGGTGACGGCGATGGCGCTGTGCTCGCTCTTGATCGCGCTTCTGCCGACTTACAGGGATATCGGGGTCGCCGCGGCGGTTGCGCTGCTTCTCCTTCGTCTTGTTCAAGGACTGGCGACCGGAGCTGAAGCCGGCGTCGCTAACGCCATCGCCATCGAGCTGGCGCCGCGCGGCCGGGAAGGGCGTTATCTGGGCCTGATCAGTGGTACGTTCATCCAGCTCGGCATCTTCGGATCCAGCATGGTGGCCTTTCTGGTGAGCGCGTCGGTCGCCCCCGAGGTGATGCGCGAATGGGCCTGGCGTCTGCCATTCGCCGTCGGCGGCGCGCTTGGCCTCTTGATCATTTATCTTCGCAGCACCCTTCCAGAAACCTTGATCAATCGCGCGATGCACCGGCAAGATGAGCTGTCGCGCATTCAGGATACGACAGGCGGTGTCTGGAAGACGCTTTGGAGCGTCCGGCTCTCCCTGCTCGCCGTCATTCTGGTAATCGGGTCGGTGCAGATCGCGAACTACGCCTGGAACACCGGTCTGCCCAACATGGCCAACACCGTGTTCAAGGAGGATAGCACGTCAGTCTACGGCATCATGACGCTGATGCTCCTGATCTGGATGTTTGCCGCACCCTTGGTTGGCGCGTTCGCCGACAAGGTCCGGCCCTCGCGCGCTTTCACGCTGCTGCGGCTGCTACTCATTCCGTGCTTCTTTCTGACGCTGGTCTATTCGGAGAAGAGCATCTCCACGTTCTTCTTTGTCACGGTGTTCGGCGGCGCCATCGTGGGCTTCAACATGGCCCTCTACAACTTTATCGCCACGACGCTGATGCCGCGTGCCGTGCGGACCACGGGGGTGGCGCTCGGCTACGCGTTGGGCGTGTCGCTGTTCGGCGGGACGTCACCCTATCTGCTCGTGTGGTTGCAACGTGAGCAGATCGCCTGGATGTTTCCTGTCTATGGATCGTTGATCGCGCTGCTCAGCGTCGTGGTCTACCAGATCGCCAGGAGGCGTGGCCGCGTCTACATCGGCGACTGACCCCCAACCTGCCTCCCCACCGCGCCTATGACGTAAAGAGAACTCTGTAGGACCAAGAATGATGTCGAGAAGCGAATATCTTTCCGCGCGGGAGCGCATGCTCACGCGCATTGCACAGACCCGGGACGCTGCACGCTCTGGCCTACCACACTGGGCGAGCACCGTGGACGGAACCTGGACGTTCACGCCCGACGGTGATTGGACTGGCGGAGCGTTCGTCGGTGAGCTCTGGCTTGCGCATCTCGCTGACCCGAGGCGGTTCTCAATCGAGGATGCGCATGCCGCGCTAAGTCGGATGTTGCCACGTGCCGAGCGGCTTACGGCCTTCAAGGGTTTCGGCTTCTATCATGCCGGCGCCCTCGGCAGCATTCTTTTTGCGGATGAAACCGCGCGCGCGGCGGCTATGACAGCAGCAAGGTCGCTCCGGGACATGTTTGATCCACGCCTCGGACTGATACCGTTGGGCGGGGATGCCGAGGAGGCAAGCGCAGTCGGAGCCTCCGAGAGCAGCATCGACTCGCTCCAGGCGATGGGCCTGCTCTATTGGGCCGCAGACGAGCTTGCCGATGCCCGGATGGAGGAGGTTGCCAATGCGCATATGCGGCGCGTCCTGGAGATCCACGTGCGGCCGGATAATTCGGTCATCCAGTCCTCCACGCTCGACCCGCACACCGGAAAGGTTCTCAGAACACACACGCACAAGGGATATAGCGATATCAGCACCTGGGGCCGGGCGCAGGGATGGGCGATGCTCTACACCGCTCACGCGGCCATGGTTCGCCCGAAAGAGCCGTTATGGCGCGATTACGCGGTGCGGGTTCTTGGCTGGTGGATCGACCATGTCCCTGCCGACCTCATTGCCTACTGGGATTTCGACGACCCGGCGATCCCCAACACCAGCAGGGATACTGCGGCCACTGCTATCGCCGCTGCCTCGGCGTTGCGGCTCGCATCCGCACTTGGTCCTGAGGAGGGCGCCAAGTATCGAGTGTTTGCAGAGCGCACAGTAACGCAGCTGTTGAAATACCTGACACCGACTGTTCCCGAAGACCGGCGCCCGCCCGGAATCCTCACCGGCGGCTGCTTCACCCGAAAGGCGATCGTGCGCGATATCGATGCGGCGGAGAATGTCGAGCTGATCTTCGGAAGCTATTTCCTGTTTGAATGTCTTGCCATCCTGACGGGGCTGCTCCCATCTGGGCGGATCTAGGAGCGATGAGCGAAACGTCCGGTCGCGATCGGCAGCATCTTCGAGCAGTCTTGCTCGGACGCCACGCCGCTCAATTTGTTCAGTAGGTTCGGCACTATCTGCTGCACTCCTTCAATGTTTCCGATCGACTGATCGAGCTCGAAAGCAACTGACTGCCTTCTGTTTGGAATCCTCTGCATGAGAAATGCGAAAACTCCCGTCTATCGCGGCCTGTTCCCGGTCGCTCCGACGCCCTTTACGAAATCCGGAGATCTCGATCTGGAAGGGCAGCGGCGCGTGCTGGATTGCATGATCGATCAAGGCGTCGACGGGATCTGCATTCTGGCCAATTATTCCGAGCAGTTCCTGCTGTCGGATCAGGAGCGCGATATTCTGGTCGATCTTTGCCTCTCGCATGTCGCGGGCCGCAAGCCCGTCATGGTGACCTGCAGCCATTTCAGTACGCAGATCGCGGCGCAACGCGCCCGCTATGCGGCCGAACGTGGCGCAAGCCTCCTCATGCTGATGCCGCCTTATCATGGCGCAAGCCTCAAGGCGGATGAAAGCGCCATGATCGCGCATTTCGGCCGCGTCGCGGACGCGGCCGGGATTCCAATCATGGTCCAGGACGCGCCGCTCTCCGGCGTTACATTGACGGTCCCTTTTCTCGTCCGGCTTGCTTGCGAGGTGCCGCTCGCCAGATATTTCAAGATCGAGGTCCCGTTTGCGGCTGCCAAGCTGCGCAGCCTGATCGAGCTCGGCGGTGAGGCCATCATCGGTCCATTTGACGGGGAAGAAGCCATCACCATGATGGCAGACCTCGATGCCGGTGCGACCGGAACGATGTCGAGCGCGCTGCTGCCCGATCTGCTTCGCCCCGTGCTCGATCATCACAAAGCGGCACGTAGGCAGGAAGCCGCTCTTGCGTATGCAAGGGTGCTGCCCCTCATCAATTTCGAGAACCGCCAGTGCGGCCTGCGCGCAGCCAAGAGCGTGATGGCTGAAGGTGGTGTGATCAAATGCGAGGCCGTGCGCCATCCGCTCGAGCAGCTCCATCCGGCGACGAGAGCTGGATTGATGGAGCTTGCGCATGAGCTCAACCCGCTGGCTCTTCACTGGGGACATTGAGGCATGAAGAATCGGGAACAAGCGCTGCAGACACAACCTGTGTACCCCCAGATCAAGATGTTCATTGCCGGGGAATGGACGGAAGGGCGGGCGGATCGCTCTGAAGAGATCCTCAATCCCGCGACCGGACAGCCCATTGGCGAGACTCCTTATGCGTCCCGCGTCGATCTTGATCGCGCCCTCGCGGCCGCCGCGGAGGGCTTCGAGATCTGGAGAAAGGTATCGGCCTTCGACCGGTACAGGATGATGCGCAAGGCCGCCGATCTCATACGCTCGCGCGCAGCCGACATCGCGTCGATCATGACGCTCGAACAGGGTAAACCGCTGAGCGAGTCGAGCGCTGAAACGCTCCTCGCCGCCGATATCATCGACTGGCTCGCCGAGGAGGGGCGCCGAGCTTATGGGCGGATCGTACCGGCGCGCTTTGGCAATGTTGCCCAGCTGGTGACCAAGGAGCCGGTCGGGCCGGTTGCGGCATTTACGCCGTGGAATTTTCCGATCAATCAGGCCGTGCGGAAGATCTCCGCAAGCCTTGCAGCCGGCTGCTCCATCATCGTCAAGGGACCTGAAGAGACGCCGGCGAGCTGCATGGAGCTGGTTCGTAGCTTCGCGGATGCGGGCTTGCCGGCCGGCGTCGTCAATCTCGTTTTCGGCGTTCCGTCCGAAGTGTCAGACTATCTTATCCGCCATCCCATCATCCGCAAAGTATCCTTCACCGGCTCGACCGTGGTCGGAAAGCATCCGCAGCCCTTGCCGGCGCCCATATGAAGCGCGCTACCATGGAGCTTGGCGGGCACGCGCCTGCCATTGTTTTCGCGGATGCCGATGTCGGGAAAGCCGCCAAAATCCTCTCGGCGAACAAGTTCCGTAACGCCGGCCAGGTCTGCGTCTCGCCGACGCGTTTTCTGGTGCATGAGAGTATCTATGAAGAGTTCGTCGACAGGTTTGTTGCCGAGGCCAGCGCGATCAAGGTTGGCAATGGCCTCGAAAGGGATAGCCGGATGGGACCGCTCGCCAACTGGCGGCGGGTCGACGCAATGGAAAACCTTGTCGCGGACGCTCTTGGTCGCGGCGCACAGTTGCGCATCGGCGGCAAGCGTATCGGCAATGCGGGATACTTCTTCGAGCCGACGGTCCTGACCGATGTTCCACTCCAAGCGCGCATCATGAATGAAGAGCCGTTCGGCCCCGTCGCCCCGATCGCGCGGTTTAAAACCTATGACGAGGTTGTCACGGAGGCCAATCGACTGCCTTACGGGCTCGCCGCCTACGCCTCCACGCGATGCGCCGCTACGATGGCCGCGATCGGGGCCGATCTTCAATGCGGCATGGTGTCGATCAATCATCATGGGCTTGGGCTTCCCGAAGTGCCTTTCGGAGGAACGAAGGAGTCGGGGTTCGGTTCGGAAGGTGGCCTCGAGGCAATCGAGGGCTATCTTCACACCAAATTTGTGAGCCAGGCGAGCTAAAACCGGAATACCAGACGCCAAACCGGCGGAGAGCGACTTCGTTCGACAGTGTCGCCGGATCGCCTCGAGCGCTCCGCCCCTTCTCCGCTGGCAGGCCGGTAAGTCTGCCGTCTCCCAAGACTTGAGCCGCTGTTGGAGAAATCCGGCAGCGATCCTTTTCTTTGCTGGACTGACACCTTCTTCTCCATTCAGGCGGGAGCAGAACGAGATACTTTGCCCAGAAAATCAGCCCGTCGTGGACAACAGTTACGTGTGCAGGAGCGCTCAAATATTCGCGCCAATGATAGCCGGCGAGCAACCACCAATACCGGCGTTTCTGTTGCAAGCGTAACGCGTTCGAATCCGCCTTGCCTGGAATGTGCTGCCGGAGGTCTTCAAGCGCGGGCAGCTCTAAGTCGAGCCGAACAAGGAGGCAAGGAAGCACCCGTGAGCGATGTGAGCTATTCGTTGCTTCCCGTCCGCGTGCCGCCCCACCAGCACCGGTTTGGATTACTCGCCAAACGCGTTACGGGTTCGAGCACGCGCTTCATGATCGCTAAACCACCGCCTGCAATCGCGAGCGCCCTGGCTCAGTCCGGTGCGCTGCACCTCCTGACACCGCCGCCGGATTCGCTTGTGCTGAGGCCTAATGTCATACTCATCGAACACGCGGCGGCACGCGCCGAAACACGGACACCAAGGCACGCGGAAAGATGGCCCCGTTGACTTATACCAAGCCGTTTACGATCGCCAAATGTGGCAGGGTCAGTTCACCTTTGCCTGCGACAACCGCGAGGTTGAATTCCTGCGCGGCAGCATCCAGGACCGACACGGAAACGGCTCTCTCGCGCGCTAGGCGCACAGCACACTCGATATCCTTTGCAGCATTTGCAATCGAGATGGCGAGTGCATCTGGTTTTTCGCCTAACAAAAAGGCGGCGAAAGCTTGGAATATTCCACTGTTAGTCGAGCCGCGACCGACCAAAGAGCGTAGCGTCACAAGATCTATCTCTAGACTATCCGCGAACTGACAGACCTCAGCGGCGACGGCAGCTATGCCCATCGTCATGCTGTTGTAAACAAGCTTGAGCTTGTGGCCGTCTCCGACATCTCCAACATGCAGAACGGTCTCGCAAAACGCAGCAAGAACGCGTTCGGCGACGGGAAAGAGTGTTGCATCCGACCCAACCATCGCGTTGAGAAGGCCCAGCTCTGCTTGCTCGGGGCTCCGTGTTACCGGAGCATCAACAAAGTTTATACCCCGGCTTCGCGCCTTTCTCGCCAATGCAATGGTCGAGGTAGGATACGAGGTCGTGCAATCAATTATCAGACCTCCTCGGCACATGTGAACAAACAGTCCATCGTGATCGAGGCACACCGTCTCGACTTCGCGGCTGGACGGTAGGGATAACACCACGACACTTACGTGCTGCGCCAATTCAGCGATCGATGTATGCTCGCGGGCCCCTCCACCTGTCAGGCGATCAGCACCGAATCGGTTCTTGTTGACTTTGATGTGGAGCTCGCTTTGGCGACGCAACAGGCTAATGCCTATACCTGTTCCCATGCGCCCCGCTCCGATAAGCCCTACGCTCTGCTTGATCGCTTTGGGAGCCGCGTTGGCTGATGATCGCTTGCTCATGATTTAGCATTCCGAAAAGAAGCCATGCTTTTGTAGGATAGGCAACAGCTCGTGATGGTTGTTGATCGTGTAATCTGGATGCGCGGCTTGCAGGCGCGACGCCGAAACAAAACCTCCGGTAATGGATATGCTTGTCAGCCCGAGATTACGCGCAATATCAGTCTCGACGGGCATATCGCCTATGATGAAGGTTGACGACGGATTCAGGCTGTACTTGTGCATATAAAGGCGAAGCCGCTCTCCTTTGCTCATCGATTTGTATTGGGTGGCGCGGCTTTCAAAGGCGATCACATCGGTGATGTAGTCATCCACGCCAAGTCTCCTCAGCTGGGACTGTAGAGGCGCGACTATGTGGTTGCTGACGATGATGAGTGGAGCGGATTCTCGGCGCGCCAACTCGAACACTCTGCGAGCGCCCTCACGTAAATCGGCTTTATCGGCAAGAGGCTCGTACGTGTCATGAAACAGTGCGCCCTCGTCACGCTCTATTGCCTCAATCTCCTCCTGCGACATTCCAAGGCTATGAAAGAGACGAGAGAGGGGAACATCACAATGCTCTCGTAAGGTGTCTATATTGATGCGCGGACGACCAAAGCGGTTCAAAATTGCGTTGGTCGTATCGAGCAGCGCGTACGTGTCATCCAGCAGTGTTCCGTTCCAGTCGAATACGAGAGCGGGTTTCATGATCCTGACCTCAGACGGGGATTGACGGAAAGAGCGGCCAGCAACGCGTCCAAGCTTCTGTCCGCGCGCTGCCGTCCAGCGGGAGTTGGCATCTCGAATGTGAAGGGTGACAAATCGATGCTGTCTAGCCTGTCAGCCAATATGGATACTAGGGCGCGGAAGGGCAGATAAGTTACCGTCGCTGCTTGGATCGCTCTCGCAATGTTGGTTTCAATGGTTCTGAGGGCTGGCAAGTCCATCCTGTGGAAGCGAAGGCACTGGGCGCGCAGTTCAGGCGGAAGTCGCTTCAATGCCTGCCAGAATGCGAGCTCATCTGGCGTGTCAATACCCATGCCGTAGTAATTTGGGGCAACTATAGGCGGCGAACCAATCGCCCAATGTACGGCTTTGGCTCCAGCGGCAAGAAGCATGGTTGTGACGGCTTGGCTGGTATCGCCTCGAATGAGTGCCTCGTCAACAACGACGATGGCTCGTCCAGCGACGCCAGCTTCCGACACTCGATACTTTTGAGCAATGCGAGATTGGCGGCCCCTGGGTCTGCCCAGCAGTGTTCGCTCAAGAAATTGCGTTGCCACTACGTCGCCACGCTCGGCACGCACGCCCTGTTCGGCGAGAGAGTCAAACAGACCATCGGCGTACGGCCCTCCAGTATTTGGCATGGAGGACACGATTGGCGGCATCAAGAGTGCCTCTGTTTGAACTCGCTCGGCAACAATTCTCCCCAAGGCGAGCCCGATGTTGTAACGGGTTTGGAGATGTGAATGGCCCTCGACCGAGGTGTTCGGACTTCCCAAATATAGAGTTTCGTAGGCGCAGAGTTTGGCTTTATATCGTCGGCTGTTCAGGGCATGGTCAACGCTGCCGCCTGTCTTGGCGTCCACGCGCCGTATGCTCCCCGGCAAGAGCTGCTGGGTCTTACCTTCCGAGCCAGCGAAGGCACAATTTTCAGAAGCAAAGAGCAACAATCCATTGTTCGTCGACATAGTCTCCAATGGGCGCAAACCGCTTCGATTGCGGTATGCAACAAGATCTCCGTTCTTATCTAGCAAAAGCGCGCTAATGGCGCCGTCTATACGATCATCCAGCTCGCGAAAGATGGCTTCGTAGTTTGCGGGCAAGCCGTGACGCCAATATTCTCGTTTGCAAGATCGTTCAATCCACCTCAGCAAGAGCTCGGCGTCAGTGTTGGTGTCTATCAGTTGGCCTTGAGCGATTAGTTCGCTTCTGAGTTCATGAGCGTTGACCAAGGCGCCATCCAGAGAAATTGCAAAATGGCGGCTAGTGCCTGCAGCGGCGGGAATTGACTGCACATCGTCGTCACCCCCACGTCCACAGGATCTGCTACGGATCTGCGCGATCGCAACATGAGGCCGAAAGCGCGACTCCTGTTCGATGCGGTCAATGCGTACTGAACTATCGGCCGATTGAAATGCCCTTCCATATCGGATCCCACGCTTTTTCATGAAAGCAGCGACTAGGACGCCTGCTTGCCCACGGAGTGCAAGTGTCGGAATCATTTTCTTCAGCTGATCAACAACACGCGGCGATGGTTCGTTTGGAGAGCAGAGAAATGCACCGGCGACACCAGACATATAACACCCAACTTCTTAAGGAGCCGATCTGGCGGGGCGCCTCCCATGTGCATATGAGGGCGGGACTTCGCTTCATCCTTAAGCAAGTGTCGTACCAGCCCTTTGGACGCACTGGCTGGCATTTCTGGAGCGAGGAGAATTGGAGGACGAGCCATTCTAGCCGTCAGGGAGGCTTCGTTCAGGCCCTCACACGTTTGTTCAAGATGCTACGGCTGTGTGCGAAAAGTGCTACACCGGAGCGAGAAGGTACGAACGCGTCAAGTCGGCGAAGGCCCTCTAATCTTCACTTATGCGCTCCATTCTGCGGCCAAGCGAGCAAAGCGGCTCTTTAGACGACCAGCACTAGATTCGGCAGATGATGCAGAGCGAGTGCATCGCGCGGTGGCGGACACACCGACGAGCCGGGGCCTCGACAGCCCAAGTGCGCCCGCCCCGTTTGCGCGACAGAGTAGCGTAGGCACCTGGCCCAGCGTTCTTTAGCCAACTCACATGTTGGTCGCCGCCGTGCGCACGCTGCTCCGACCAAGGGTTAGAGCTGGCTCCGGAAATCTGGACAGGGCGGTAAGTGGAGTTTCTGCCTGACGGCGGGCAAGATTGTCCCG